>NZ_JBXWMJ010000005.1:0-309667 GCF_059609805.1 Ruegeria sp. YTSC004 | reverse complement strand
GCAGATCGCCTTGGCCCTGGACAATCTGGAAGCCGTAATCAAAGGCGCCGGCATGGATCTGAGCAATGTCGTCAAGTAGTCAACAATAAGGAGGGCCGATGTCCGCTATGCGGAGAGGCTGTGTGAAAACTCGGGCCCACGAACTCTCTCGTCGCGCTCGTTTTCAGCGCCTGTGCGAATGGTCTCTCATAAGCGCGAGAGAATGCACATAAAAGGAGTTTTCGGCATGTTTCGCCGAACGGTCAGAGTTTTCACACAGCCTCCGGACTAAGCAGTCATTTGTCGATCAAGCGAATACTGTTAGACTTAAATCCATGCGGCCATCCGGGCAACACGTACGCCTAGGCATCATTGTTTTTAGAGGTCATCAATTGAAGAGGCTATTTCCATCCCTTCCCGAGGACGCAACGCTTGGCAGCGTCTTTCAAATGTTTCCGGACAAACTTTCACTCTGGTGCCAGTACGAGAGCCTTGTGATGCGAGGAGCGAGTGAGCTTTCCGCCTCCGAACGAGAGTTAATTGCTGCATACGTTTCCGGGTTGAATGCCTGCTCCTATTGTCACGATGCGCATACTGTATTTGCCCACGCCTACGGCATTGATCCAAAACTGGTTGAAGCGCTGATGGAAAACCTTCATTCAGCGCCCGTCGATCAACGATTCAAGCCCGTCCTGGCTTTTGTAAAAAAGCTCACGCTATCGCCTTCCCGTATGACCGAGGCGGACGCACGGGCAGTCTATGAAGCCGGGTGGTCGGAGAGTGCGTTGTTTGATGCGGTACAGGTTTGTGGTGTGTTCAACTTGGTGAACCGCCTAGTTGAGGGGACAGGTATAAGCAAAGTTGCTCGGGACCCTGAAACGATTGATGGGGAAACCGTCGCAAAGTTGACCAGTACGTCATTCTATACTGACTTCGGCAGGGCCAACGGGCTCGATGTGTGACCAAATGGGTTGGCTTGGGGCTCCGAACCGGAGCTTTGAGAAAACCCAACCGTACGTGATGCGAGTCCAGCAAAGGATGCAAAGTTCGGTAGTGCCGATGGTTCAGAAGTTTATGTCTCTGGTTCCAACCAATGTGCCGCTGTTAAACGGACCTCGTCTGGAATCTCAGCAGCTCTCCGGGTCTCTAGGCTCAATAGAACACATTTGAAAACTGTCTAGAAAGCGATGGTTTCTCCTTCTGACCTGATAAGCTGATGTCTAAATGTCATAGACTTGGAGCCAATCTCGATGACAGATGTCTCCAACCTTATCGCATCACCTGCAGACAGTTCGGCACGAAAGTCGCTTTGTGCGTTGACGACGGCAAATGAAAGTCGTCGACCGTCTCGCATATCATTTGCCGTCAGTCCCATTTCCGATTGGATGGCAAAAACACCGTCTGAGCAGGCAGCAAAGTAACGGGACACGTTCATGTGACCGAGAGAATCACAGTCAGACGGGTCAACTACAGAGCGAAAGGAAATCATCGCTGGCATCAACTCACTCCCAGATATAGTTCGGGGATCATACAGTCCTGGAGGCCTCCGACAAAGATCAGTTCTGGGCTCAAAGCAGACTTCTGAGTGATTTTGTCGGATGTCAGCTCAGAGACGGAAATGAACCCGTGTCAAGAAACGCCAAAACTGACGCGAGCACTGGTCAGCTAACTGACCAAAACACAAGGATTGCAAACCGAGCCCAACCAGATCTCAGTTAAATACTGAGGTATGCTCCACAGCATTTGGGTGTAAACTCCTTTGGGTGCAATATCGGCTCGGAGGACCAGATTCATGACCATCCACAAAAGCGCCTATCCGGATATCGCTCTAACTGAAAAAACGGTTACTCAGCGCGTTTTCGAGGGAATCGATCCAGAGAAGAAGATATTAATCGACGGTCCATCTGGGCGTGCAGTGACCGGCGCACAGTTCGTGAGCGACGTCAAAGCTATAGCTGGTGGACTTGAGGCACGTGGATGGGGCGCAGACAAAATCGTCGCTTTGATGGCTCCGAATATTCCGGAATTCTGTATCGTTTATCATGCTTCAGCCTGGGCAGGCGGAACTGTAACAACAATCAACCCAACCTACACCGCTCATGAAGTTAACCACCAGCTTATTGATGCTAAAGCCGACGTCTTGGTCACTATCGCTGCGTTCGCTGACACTGCAAGGGAGGCTATATCAGGCACTTCCGTCAAAGAAATCGTTATTATGGGTGACGCCCCTGAAGGAATGATCCCGCTTTCCGAGGTAGTTGGCACGCCTATTGGGGAACAGGCACCAGTTGATGTAAGTACGCATGTGGTTACGCTGCCCTACTCC
Source organism: Ruegeria sp. YTSC004 (assembly GCF_059609805.1). Classification (NCBI taxonomy): domain Bacteria; kingdom Pseudomonadati; phylum Pseudomonadota; class Alphaproteobacteria; order Rhodobacterales; family Roseobacteraceae; genus Ruegeria; species Ruegeria sp. YTSC004. Next base: position 307,362 of record NZ_JBXWMJ010000005.1, on the reverse strand, counting down.
TCTGGTACAACCGGCCTGCCGAAGGGCGTGATGCTGACCCACCGCAACTTGGTAGTCAACATTGACCAAACCCTGCGTTTGGCCGATGTCACAATGGGCGAATTGACGGTCGCTTTCCTTCCGTTCTTTCACATCTATGGCTTACAAGTTTTGCAGAACATTTACCTCGCCGCGGGTGGTGGGTTGATCACCATGCCACGCTTTGACATTGAGATGTATCTAAATCTGGTCACCGAGTATCAAACTCCGAGACTCTGGATCGTGCCGCCTGTGGCGCTGGCGCTGGCAATGCATCCAATTGTCGATAAGTTTGACCTTTCTCATTTAGAACAGGTCAATTCCGCGGCAGCACCACTGGGTGCCGATGTGGCAGAAGCGATGGCCAAGCGGCTTGGAACCAACGTCACGCAAGGTTATGGCATGACAGAACTCTCACCCGTTAGCCATGTATCCCCATTCGGGAAGGGCAAACCCGGCGCGTCCGGCGTAGCGCTACCAAACACCGAAAGCCGGATTGTTGATCCCGAAACCCACGAGGACCTGCCTCTGGGACAGGACGGCGAACTCTGGGTGCGCGGACCTCAAGTTATGAAAGGATACCTCAACAACCCAAATGCCAGTAAAGAGGCCATCGTCGAAGACGGCTGGCTCAGAACTGGCGATATCGCGCACTTTGACGAAGAGGACTACCTCTTCATTACTGATCGCCTTAAGGAATTGATCAAATTTAAGGGATTTCAGGTTGCGCCTGCCGAGTTAGAAGCGGAGCTAGTCTCTCATCCGGCTATCGTCGATGCTGCAGTAATTGGTATACCCAATGACGAGGCGGGCGAGTTGCCTATGGCCTTCATCGTTCCTCCACCGGGCCAGGCTGCGCCAAGTCTAGAAGAAGTGCAGGACTACTTAAGTGATCGGCTTGCCCACTACAAACAAATACATCTTATGCATGTCGTTGAGGAGATTCCGAAGTCCGCCTCCGGTAAAATACTTCGACGGCTACTAAAGGATAAAATGGTTGCGTGATGAGCACGAACAAATCGAAACGATGACTCCTACCTTTGGTGGTACTATGCCATTCGTCGCGACTTACTCAGTGAACCGCACGAGCTATTACTACGCACTCATATACTAGGTGATTGATACGTCAATACCGGCCTTTCGTCTTGTCGCTTACGCTTTTGAGTACGCTTTGATAGAACGCGCCTTGCGCATCTTCGCCCATGGGCCCGACGACGCATTCCCACTCCAATTTTAGTGCTCCTGCGAGTACGATTTGCCGCGCTCTTTCAGGCGGTGCGGTTTCGTCAGTCGTTCCATTCATACAATCGTGAAAGGCTGATGAATATCGAACGGCCGCCCCTCTAGTCGCTCCATCGCGAAGTGCCTACTGATTAAGAATAGATAACGTTCGCGCAATCCTTAACAAAGCTTCGAGCACCAACTCCATTGTACTTCATATCACTGGATTAAAAGGGTTTTGTCGCAAAATGGTTTATGAAATCGGTGTAGACATGGCGCTCTCAGCCATGAATGTATCTTCGGTTGTAAGTGAAAGAGATGACCAACTCTACGCAATGGGAGTCTTTGAGGCGATGGGACTTACACCTCGTGAAGCCGCCTTAATAATTCTAGCTAAAGATAGTGAATATGTTAGGCCCAAGGAAATGGAAATATGTATCAAAAAATGGGCGCGCGAAGGAAGTTTGAACCCGACAGAACCTGCTGTCGCCAGTGCGCTTTCGAGGCTTGGCTATAACGAGATTTAAGTATCCGACATAGTCTCACTTATTCAGATGCCTCAAGTTTGCAATGTGGACCGCGATGTGATCCGGGGGACAAAGCTGGACGAGTTTCATTGCGGTCCTTTCTGTTATTTTATGTGCCGCTCCTGCTCTGCGGACAAAGCGTTCTTCGAAACAGGCCGCAGCGAACGGCTGGTGTGAGCCCAAGAATACCGGATGCTGCACCTCGCACCAATGGCTTGGAATCGCGGAAAGCCGACATTGGCTCCAATCAAGGCGGCACATTACCGGGCATTCATTTGTGATGCCCAAAAAATTTCTGATTTCAACGAACCGGTCGTTCGTTCATGAATCTCAGAGCTTCGCAAGAGGTAGCCTGAAAACAGAAGGATACACACGCGCTGCGTCAGGAAAAGTGTTCTTCCAGATGTCATTTATGATAACGGGCGAACTTGGAAAAGATGGCGCGAGACATTTGCTACTATACCTGAATCCTATGCGGTTTCGGCGCAGCAGACGTGTCGCAGAACCTGCGCGACGTTGCTCATGAAGGTGTCATCATACCCGGCGTCGTTTTCGAGAACGCTCAGGAACGCGCATGACGTGCCAGTGACCGTGTCCACCATCAGGAACTGGCCACCGTAACCGGCATGCGCAACCACCCGTCCGTCGGTCATGATATGGTTGGAGTAGCGCAGCCATTCTTTTGGCGGTGTCAGAGATGGTGCTGAGCGGGTCAGGCTTTGGCGGAGGAAATTTGCATTGGCACATGCGTTTCCAGACAGATCAAGACCGCCGCGCGCAAGAAATAGGCCAAACCGTGCGAGATCCCGAGCACTCAGGCAACCCCCACCGGAAAAGGCAGGGAAACCATCTTTGCTCAGGCTGATGTGAAAGGCGCCCTCGTAACCAACGGCATCTGCAATCCGTTCAATTTGTGCTGTAAGTGGGACGGGGCAAACCTGCGCTGCGATCAATGTCAGCACATCTGTGTTGGCCGACTTGTACTCCGCTACTGTTCGCGCCTCTGTCTCTCTGAACCCCCTAATTCTGGAAGCAAAGTCCTTGAGCGAGATTTCCTCCTGATCCTCGGTGGGTAGGCGCCAGCCCAGGGCAATCTCTTCATCATAGCAATCCGCATGCGGGTCATCATAGTCTTCGGTAAAATCATTGCTGACTGCCATATCCAGGAGAGCCTGAACGTTAACCTCGCGGTAGCCAGATCCAATATCGGGCAAATACTGTGCAACCTTTGCGTCAGGCGAGACGAACCCTTGGCCGATCAACTGTCCCATAATCAGGTGAATGTGCAGTTTTGTAATGGATTGGATCGAATGCGGTCGGTCTGTCCCAAAATCTGGTGCGGCCTGTTCCATGATCACCTGCCCGTCCCGTAGGCAGCAAAACGCAGAGAAGGCGGGATGTGCCAGAAGGTCCGCCAACGCGGGCACGGTTGCTGTCAGGTCCTGGTGGGCCTCTTCGAGCATCAACACATTTCGCGAACGCACCATCAGGGTGCGTCGGAACAGGCGGTGCGCGTTGTGAAATCCATGGCGGCGGTGGGCAGGCTGATTCCAACGCTGCTTGTTGTCTGGCCCCACGGTCAGATCGGGGTTGGGGGCTACCTTCAACCTGCTCATGTGCAATTCTCGTGGATCAACGCGTCGACGGCGACAACGTGGTCAGCATAGACAAACATCGGATTGATCTCAATTTCGCTGACCTTTTCGCGGGCCTGCAGGAAAGCATCACAAAGGTCGTTCAGCACGGTGACCACCTTGTTTATATCGGCGCGTGGACGGCCTCGAAAGCCTTCCAACAGGTGAAAAATCTTGAGCGATTTCAGAGCACTGGCGATATCGTCCTGCGTGGAGGGCAGAAGGACCGTTGTGGCATCCCCAACCAGTTCGGTCAAAACTCCGCCACTGCCCAGCACCAGTGCTGCGCCAAACTGCGGGTCATTGCGCAAGGTGACAATCATCTCTGCAACAGGCGTGGGCGACATGGCCTCAATCAGGTAGCTATCGCTCACGGCCTGCTTATCATAGGCAGTGACAGCCGTGTTCATTTGATCAAGTGCTTGCTTTAACGCGGCGCCATCGGCAATGCCCAGAGCAACCGCGCCTGCCTCACTCTTGTGGGCCAGCCGGGTAGACATCATCTTGAGCGCGACCGGATAGCCGATCTTTTTTGCGGCCACCTCGGCTTTTTGAGCCGTCGTTGTCCGGCCCGAAGGGACCGTGAAACCGCGCTCTGCAAGCCAGGCCTTGCCCGCGTCCTCAGTCAGCATGCCGAGTGAGCCAGGCGGGGTTCCGGCAATCAGTGGCTCCGGCCTTGTCGCCAGAATGCGATTACGTCGCGCGGCCCAAATGCTGGCGCTTTGCATGGCGTTGAGCGTTTCGTGAATGCCCTGCATCGGCGCGACTCCGATCGAGATCAGATAACGGCGGGTGACCTTGTCCAGATTCTCCGGCAGGGTCGCACAAATCGCTGCCGGGATTCCGCGATCGCAGGCAGCCTGTGCAAAGGCGCTGGCATCGTTTTGGTAATAGATCTTGGAGGCATCTAGCCCTTCTGCAGGATAGTCCTGCACCAGAACTGCCGCTTCGGCCCCTACGGCGTCCATCGCTTTGACGAAGACCGGATAGGTCAATTCGGCCTGCCCCCAGATCGGTGTGGTGTAATCCAGCGGGTTTGACACTGTTGCGATGTCTGGCAGCAGATCCACCAGGGCCGCATGCTCCGTTGCGCGGACAGCCGAGAACGTGAGCCCGATCTTTTCCGCGTGATCGGCCAGCATCGTCGCGCCGCCCCCCGAACAGGTGAAACCCGCAACGCTTGGCCCCTTGGGCGCGCCGACCACACAAAGGTACTTCAGCGTTTCCAGAAACTGCGCGGGGCTGGTGACACTGATCACGCCCGTGCGCGCAAACAACGCCTCATAGAGCGCGTCTGACCCCGACAGCGATCCCGTGTGACTGACAGTCAGAGCTGCGCCGATTGAAGAGCTGCCTGTCTTGAGCGCAACCACAGCCACGCCTCGCTCAATGGCTTTCAGGGCGGCGCGTTCAAAGGCGGGAATATCTTGAAGGCCCTCAATATGCAGCCCGATAGCACGCACTGCCGGGTCATCAGCGAAGGCGTCAAGAAAGTCCTCTAACCCCAGAACCGCCTGATTGCCTGCCGATACCATATATGCCAGTGGCAAGGAGCGCGCAGACATGGTGATGTCAGAGGAAAACATGCCCGATTGGGTGACAATCGCTGCACCGTAACCGGGTGACCAGCCACCGTGTTCGAAAGACCAAAGTGCTGCGTTGTCGATGTAGTTGATCAAACCGTAACAATTGGGACCGATGAGGGCCATGTCACCGGTTGCCTCGATCAGCGCCTGTTCTGCCGCCGCATCGCCGGTTTCCTTGAATCCTGCAGAAAAACAGACCACGCCACCGACGCCCATCTCAGCCAATTCGCCCAATGCGGCGACAATACCACCTGCGGGAATGGCCAGATAGACAGCATCAGGCGCTTCAGGCAGATCAGCGATACAGGGCACGCAAGGCACCCCCTTCAGATCTGTTCGCCTGGGGTTCACCGCCCACATTTGCCCTGCAAACCCACGCCTGCGCGCCTCTCTTACGGCAATGGTCGCATCCCGCCCGCCGATAAAAGCGATGGAGCGCGGCTTGAGAAGCCGCTCAAAGTTGGCGCGTCTCTTTGGGGTCATGCACCCAGGGGCCGCAGGATGGAGCGTGTGATGATGTGGCGTTGAATTTCAGAGGTGCCGTCCCAGATCCGCTCAAGTCGGCTGTCGCGCCAGAAGCGTTGGATCGGCATTTCCTCCATCAGCCCCATGCCACCGTAGATCTGCACCGCATCATCGGCGATCTTGCCCAGCATTTCTGAACAAAAGACCTTGATCATCGCCGCATCCGCATCGCTCATCACGCCCTGTTCGGCACGCGCCACGGCGTCTTTGACCATTAGGTCGGCTGCGCGCAATCCAATAGCGCCATCTGCAAGCCGGAAACCGGTGGCCTGAAACGCCCCGATGGGTTTGCCAAACTGCTTTCGGGACGCGGCCCATTCGGTGGCCATCTCCAGTATGCGCTCCGCCTTGCCACAACAGGTCGCCCCCACCCAGATGCGCCCCATGCCCAGCCATTTGCCAGAGAGTTCAAGACCACGCCCTTCTTCCCCCAGCACCTGCCCCGGACCAAGGCGCACATTATCGAAGTGCAGTTCAAACGTCTTGTAGCCGCGATAGCTGACACATTTGGTGCCTTCGCGGCAGTCAAAGCCCGGTGTGCCAACGTCCACCAAAAAGGCCGTCACCCGTTTGCGCGGTCCACGTGGCGTTTCGTCAGCACCCGTCGCAGCAAAAACGATCGCAAAATCGGGCATACAGGGGCCAGAGATGAAATGCTTTGAACCATTCAGGATCCAGTCATCTCCATCCCGCCGGGCGTTGGTTTTCATACCCATTACGTCCGACCCCGCGTCCGGTTCCGTCAGGGCGAACAACTCTCGTTTTTCACCGCGCACCGCGGGGAAAAGGTAACGTTCGCGCTGATCGCCCTCGCAAGCCATGAGCAGTTCCGTGGGACGCGCAGCCCAGCTTTGCAGGGCATGGCTGGTCTTGCCGTACTCGCGTTCAATCAAGGACATAGGCCCGTAACCAAGGCCTCCGCCCCCGACCTCTTCGGGCAAGTTGCAGGCAAACAGTCCCAACTCCTGGGCCTTCGCCTCAATCTGACGGCCAATCTCTTCGGGGACATAGCCCATCTGGTCCACTTCCTCCTCGTGTGGATACATTTCTGTTTCCACAAAGCGGCGGACGGTGCTGATCAGCAGGTCGGTTTCAACACTGGCTTCCATGTTCATAAGGCGCCTCCTTTATGGGGCTTCGGACTTGTCGTTACGACGGGACATGATCGAAAAGATCACGAAGGCAATAAGCGTGATGGCGATCAACACCACAGCGGCGGCGGCTACCGTCGGATCGGTGTTTTCGCGGATGCCGTTCCACATGCGGCGCGGCAGGGTGTAGACGGTGTATTTGGAGATGAACAGCGTCACGACAATTTCATCCCAGCTGAGAATGAAGGCAAAAAGCGCTCCGGCAAAGACCCCCGGTTTGATTGAGGGCAGGATCACCAGGCGCATTGTGGTCCAGTTCGAAGCACCAAGGTTCTTGGAGGCTTGTTCCAATTTGGGATCAAAGGTCGCCAGCGAGGCGCTGACTGTGATCAGCACCATGGGGGCTGCCAAGATCGTATGCGCGAGGATCAGCCCGGCGTAGCTGTCCAACAGGCCAAGCGGGATCCACAGTCGATAGAACGCCATGGCAGAAATGATCTGCGGGATGATCAGCGGCAGCAGCAGGAAGGCGCGCATCAGCTCGGAATACTTTGAGGATACCCGCCACAGGCCAATGGCACAGAGCGTGCCAAGGAATGTTGCCAGCAGTGAGGTCGAGACTGCGATCACGCCACTTTGGAAAAAGCTCGACAGCCATTCCTCGGAAGTGAACAGCTTTTGAAAATGGCGCAGGGACAATTCGCCCTTTGGCATAGACAGAAAACGCTTTGGCGTCAGTGATACGGGAATGGCGATCAGCGCGGGCGTCACCAGAAACAGCAACAAAACCCATGCGCCCACGCGGTTGAACTTGGAGAACAGACCTGATGTCATCGTGCAGCCCCCCCAAACACGGTGCTGAGCTTCATGAAACGCGACATGATCCACAGCATCGCCAGAACGCCCGTCAGCATGATTGCCGCCAGCATCGCGGCTGTGCCCCACTTCAGGGTGACCAGCAATTGCACAGAAATGTACTCTGCCACCATGAGCACTTTGCCACCGCCTAATACGGCAGGGGTGACGTAAAACCCAAGGCTCAGGATGAAGACCAGCAGGGTCGAAGCCACCAACCCTGGCAGGGTCAGTGGCAGGTAAATGCGCCAGAAGGTCTGCGTGCTGCTGGCGCCCAGATTGCGCGAGGCATCCATCACACGCGTATCAAGCGATTGCATCGAGACCAGCAGTGGCAGTACCGCATAGGGGATCATGTAATGCACCATGCCGATCAGCACGCCCAACTCATTGCGCATAAAGGCGATGGGCTCGGCAATCAGTCCAATGTTTTCCAGCGTACCGTTCACCAACCCTTTGCGCCCCAGCAGCATCAGCCAGCTAAAAGTGCGCACAAGGATGGAAATCCAAAAGGACACAAGAAGCAACGTCAGCATATAGTTCTTCTGGCGTTGGTGGCAGTGCACCATGGCATAGGCGATGGAATAGCCCAGCGTGACACTGAACATCGTGGTGATGATGCAGATGCGCACCGTAGTCCAGACAATGCGGATCAGCGCATCGCTTTCCGCCAGTTTGGCGTAATTACTCAATCCAGGTTCCGGGTCCGTGACGCTGAGCCACAGGATGTTCAGGATCGGCCCCAGATAGAGCGCTATGACCATCAGCATCAAAGGTGCGATGATCAGCCAGCCGGGGTGGATATGTCGGGTGAAGGCTTGCATGAAATGTCCTGGGCCAAATCGATGGCCGCCCGCAGGAAGACACGGGCGGCTATCAGGCGTGTTTAGCTGATCGCCTCAAGGAAGGCGTTCACCGCATCACCGCCGTTTTTCCCCCACCAGTCGGGATCGTTATAAACGATTTTGTCGATGTTCATTGCCGAGGTGATCGCATAAGGCTGCTGATCTTCGGGGATCTGGCCGAAGGCTTCGGGGTTAGAGGGCGTCATACCAAGGCAATCAAGCAGCGCCAGCTGTGCAGGCACCTCTTGCGCTGTGGCGATGAAGTCCATTACGGCCGCACCTGCGGGGTTGCCCTTGGGCACGATATAGGCCCCCGGCATCGCCATGGCCTGATTGTTCACCAGCTTGTAGCGCCCATCGGTGTCATTTTCGATGTTACGTCCCCGGTTCTGCCAGACCATGCCGAGCGAGACTTCGCCATTCACTACCATGGAATGCGCCTCGGACCCTGAGCCCCAGTAAAGGCTGTTGTCCTTGATCGATTTGATCTTGGCGAGGGCGCGATCCATGTCCAACGGGTAAAGCGCATCGCCCGCAACGCCATCCGCCATAAGTGCTGCTTCGAGCGAGCCATTGGCCCATTTGTACAGCGAGCGCATGCCCGGGAATTTGGCGGTATCAAAGAAATCCGCCCAGTTCTGCGGGGGATTATCGCCATAGGCTTCGGTGTCATAGACAAAGGCATAGCCATAAAGGATGATCGAAACCCCATATTCCAGCGCATAGCCTGGCAGGGTCTTTTCCTTGGAAACAACAGAGTAATCAATTGGTTCCAGATGGCCTGTTGGCCCAAGGGACACGGCATTGAAAAGGTCTGCGTCCGCAACGTCGGCAGTGACATTGCCGCTGTCGACCATTTCCTTGATCTTGCCTTCCAGAGGGCCGGAGGTGTCAAATTTCAGTCCCTTGCCAGTCTTGGCGGTGAAGGCATCGCCAATGGCGGAGCCGTGGCATTCTTCAGACTGGCCACCCCAGTTCCACATCACCACGTGATCAGCAGCGGCTTCGGCATCACCTGCCATCACGGCGCTCATCGCCACGCCCGAGGCACCACAAAGCGCCAGGAACGTGCGGCGATCCATGCGGCCTTTCTTGTAGGCCTGCGCGCTGTCTTGCAGCATCTCTTTCTTGAATTGTCTATCGTGCATTTTCATCCTCCTATTGGGTTCGGGAGTTCCCGGACTTTTGCTCAATGGCACCTTTTGGCGGCACACGTTTTTGGGGCTTTAGCCCGTTTGTAATTCCACAGCAGCTTCGTCTTTCCACAACAGGTCCACGGTATCGCCTTCGTTCAAGGCTTCGCTGTTGCGCCAGACATCGATGTCCACTTCGATTTCGGTACCATCGCTGGCATCCACGATGACGCGCTGCATTGAACCAAAGTAGGTAATAGAGCGCACCACCCCACTCGTCTGTGCCTCCGCATGGCCCGCGCCTTTGCGCAGGTCGATTTTTTCGGGACGCAGGGCGTAAGTTTTGCCGTCTTGCTGAATGAAGTTGGATTTGCCCAAGAAACTGGCCGTGAACTGGTTCACTGGCCGCTCATAGAGCTCCTGAGGCGTACCAATCTGTTCAATCGCCCCGTCGCGCATGATCACGATGCGGTCCGACATGGACAGCGCTTCTTCCTGATCATGGGTGACGTAGATGAAGGTCGTGCCAACTCGGCGGTGAATATCCTTGAGTTGCTCCTGCACCTCGACCCGCAGTTTCTTGTCAAGCGCGCCAAGCGGTTCGTCCAACAGCAACACCGGTGGCGCAAAACACAGCGCACGTGCCAGCGCGACGCGCTGTTGCTGCCCGCCGGACAGCTGCCCCGGCTTGCGATCCGCGAAATCCTGCAGCTGAACCAATTCCAGCATCTCGTCGACCCGCGCCCTAATCTCTGACGTGGGACGTTTGCGCACACTCAAGGCGTATCCGATGTTGTCTCGCACGCTCATATGGGGGAACAGCGCGTAGCCCTGAAATACCATGCCAAAATTGCGTTTTTCCGCGGGGGTTTGCGCGATGGAGGACCCATCCAGCGCAATGTCCCCTTCAGAGATATCGAGGAACCCCGCGATCATCATCAACAGCGTGGTCTTGCCCGACCCCGAGGGGCCCAGCAGAGTCAGAAACTCACCTTTCTGAATATCCAGACTGATGTTGTTGACTGCCCGTAATGTCCCGAACAGTTTCGAGACATTACGCACCTGCAAACTGCCTGTATCGGCGAGGTCAGCCATCCGCGCCTCTCAACTTCAGCTTGTTGCGCGCCTCTTGCGGGGTCAGCACACGCCCCCCCATGCGCTCAATGATCTCGCGGGCACGGGTGACAAGCTGGCCGTTGGTCGCCAGAACCCCGCGCTCCAAATAGATGTTGTCCTCCAGCCCTACGCGCACATTGCCACCCAACGCGACAGAGGCCGCTGCCATGGGCATTTGACCGCGTCCAATCCCGAAGCTGGCCCAGCTGGCCCCGGCAGGCAGTTGCGCTTTCATGGCAGCCATGGTTTCGACGGTCTGATCCGCGCCCCAGGGAATGCCCAGACAAAGCTGGAACATGGGAGGCGCATCAATCAGCCCCTCATCCACCATCGCCTTGGCGAAGCGGATATGGCCAAGGTCAAAGACTTCCAGTTCCGGCTTCACCCCCCATTCCTGCACCAATGCCGCCATACGCCGCAGTGTTGGCGGGGTAGAGATATAGATCATGTCCGTGTCAGAGAAATTCAGTGTCCCGCAATCCAGTGAACATATATCGGGCAAGCATTCCTTGATGTGAGCGAGCCGTTCCTCGGGGCCGATCATGTCCGTGCCGGGGCCCGGCATCGCTGGGTTGGCCGGGTCCGAGATCCAGTCGCCGCCCATCCCGGCGGTCACATTGATCACCACATCGGTGTCACTGTCGCGCACCCGGTCCACGATTTCCTTGAAAAGCTTCGGGTCGCGTGAGCCTTGGCCCGTCTCGGGATCACGCGCGTGAATATGCGCGGCGGAGGCCCCTGCCTTGGCCGCCTCAATCGCCGCATTAGCGATCTCTTTCGGCGTGACGGGCACATGCGGACTTTTGCCCGTGGTATCGCCCGCGCCAGTCACGGCGCAAGTCAGGACAACCTCATAGTTCATCTGGCAAACCCCCTATTTTTTTCAGCTTGACGCGGGAAAGGGTAAGAAAGATGTCGATTATCCGACAGTCTTTCGGCTATGCTGGCGAAAAATCGCACTATGCAATCTGGACTTTAGCTCATGCAAATCGACATGACCCAGCAGACGCCCCGCGCTGTGCATCATGCCATTTTTGTGGTGGTCCCACGGTTCAACATAACCACATTGATCACCATGACCGAAACGATGCGGATCGCGAATTATCTTTCGGCAGAGCCCCTGTTTTCTTGGGACATCGTGTCCTTTGACGGCACTGAAATCGTGGCCAGCAATGGCATGACAACCCGCGTTTCAGCAGAGCAGGACAACCTGCCGCCAGCGGATTACATTTTTGTTTTGGGCAGCTGGGGGACGGAGCATTACGATAACCGCGCGCTTACCGCTTGGCTGCGCAAGCGCGCGCGGGCGGGGAGCAGTATCTGCGGGGTTGAGCTTGGCTGCTATATTGTCGCGCGGGCGGGTCTGTTGGACGGAAAGCCGGCGACGATCCACTGGTCCTGGCTCAGCGGTTTTCGCGAAAGCTTTAACCGGGTGGATGTGCAGGAATGCCTGTTCACCATCGAGGGCAAGATCATGACCTGCTCGGGTGGGCTCGCGGGCGTGGATCTAATGCTTCGTTTGATCGAGCGCACCCATGGCAGTGGCTTTTCGGGCGAAATTGCCGATCAAATGTTGCATCACCCGATCCGCAACGCGGGTGCGTCACAGCGGTCCACCATGGGGCGCAGCACGGAGACCATGCTGCCGCTGGTGCGTGAGGCGATGACGCTGATCGAAGGGAACATAGAAGAACCGCTCAGCGTGCCGGAGATCGCTGATAAGCTGGATGTCTCGCAGCGACAGCTAGAGCGGAAATTCAAGAAACACGTCGGTTGCACTGTGGTGCAGTTCGGTTTGTTGCGACGGTTGCAGAATGCGCGGTTGCTGCTGATCTCCACCGATCTCAGCGTGCGCGAGATTGCCACCGCGTCAGGGTTCAACACCCTGTCCCATTTTGCCTATTCCTTTGGCAAATTCTTTGGTCGCCGCCCTTCGGAATACCGAGAGGCATGGCCTGCAAATGAACCGGCGCCGAGTTGGCCCGGTTCCCTGTCAGATTTCCTTTCAACGCTTAAGGAGATTCCGGGCCGTCCCTAATCCAACCGCGCCTCGCGCAACGCGCGCAACACTGCGACAATCTCTCGATCGCGCTGCGCGGCCATATCCTCAAAGTGGCGATCTCCGGCGATGTCATTGCAACCATCGACCATGCGGCCACGCAGCTCTCGGGTGAGTTCTGGTGCCTCCAGCCGAGTCCAGGGCAGCTTTAGCGCGGGGCCAAACTGATCCAGATTGGTCGCCATGCCGCCCGCGCCACAGGCCACGTGAAAGGCCATACACTGACCTTGGGACACCATGCGCGGCGCAGGCCCATTCATCAAGGCAATGTCGATGTCTTCCGGCGTCGCCTCGCCATTGGCAACCATGTGCAAGGCCTCGCGCCAGAGCGCTTCTTGCAGGCGCGTCGCGACGAAGCCGGGGATTTCTTTTTTCATCAACAGCGGCGCTTTGCCCGCAATTTCGTAAAACTTCCCGGCCCATACCACGGCATCCGGCGCAGTTTTGTCACCGCCCACAATCTCGACCAGCGGCAGCAGGTAGGGCGGATTGAACGGGTGTCCGATCACGCAGCGTTCAGGGGTCGCGCATTTGGCTTGGATCTCGCTCATTGTCAGACCGGAGGTTGAGGAGCCGATGACAACGTCAGGCGGCAGCACCTCTCCCATCTGTGCGTAAAGCGATTGTTTGATCTCCAACCGCTCCGGTGCACTTTCCTGCACGAACTGCGCACCCTCCAGCGCCTGTTCAAGGTCGGTGACAATGCGGAGACGGTCCAAAGACGCGCCCTCAGCCAGCCCCAGATCCGTCAGACTGCCCCAGGCGGTGTTGAGGATCGAATGGAATGCTTCAGTTTCACTGGTGTCATGCAGATAGGCCGTCACATCATAGCCACGGGCCAGAAAATGCGCCGCCCAGCCGCCGCCAATTGGGCCCGCGCCAATGCTGGTGATGCGGGTGACGCTGATAGGATCAGGATACATCATTCACCTTTGAAGTTGGGTTCGCGCTTTTCCACGAAAGCCGCCACCCCTTCGGCAGCATCATCTGATTTGAGCATCTTGCGATAGATCGGCATCGGGTCCGTGCGCATCTTGTGAAACGCCTGCTCCAGTGGCACGCATTCGATTTCGCGCTGCACCTCTTTGACGGATTGCATCGCAAGCGGTGCCGACCAGGCAATCGAAGCCGCCCATTCGCGCGCAGCATCCATCAACTGCTCTTTCGGCACCACCTTGTTGACCAGCCCATAGTGCGCTGCTTCCTGCGCGGTCATGCGGCGGCCCAGCAAGAACATCTCCATCGCAATGTTGTGCGGAATGCGGCGCGGCAATCGTTGCAGCGCGCCCGCGTCCGGCACGATGCCTAGGGGCATTTCCGGCAGCCCGAATTCCACGTGATCGGCGGCGATCAGCAGGTCGCACCCCAACGCCATCTCGAACCCGCCACCAATGGCCAACCCATTGATCGCAGCAATTACGGGCTTGTTCAGCGCCCAGTTTTCAGTGAGCCCGGTGAAGCCGCCAAAGCCGTAGTCATCGGTCTCCCACCAATTATCGAGCTGCATCTCTCCGTCATTGAGCGCCTTTAGGTCCCACCCAGCCGAGAATATCTTCTCTCCACCACCGGTCAGGATCGCGCAGCGCAGATCCTTGTCTTCGTGCAGCTCCTGAAAGGCTGCAGCCAGCGCCTGTGACGTGGGCACATCAATGGCATTCACCTTGCCGCGCTCCAGCGTGACTTCCAGAACATGACCCTCGCGGTGAACCTTAACGCCGTCTGACATCTGCTTATCCCTCTTTGAATTCTGGCATTACTTCGTTGACGAACATGCGCAGGGATTTCTGTTGTGAAGCGTGATCGAGCCCCATGGAGGCGTAATAGATGTACTCATTCACACCCAGCGCCTGATAGCGCTTCAGCTTTTCGATGACCCGGTCGGGAGAACCGAACATCAAGTTCTCCTCCAACATCACGGGGTCGTATTGTTCCCGTCCCTCCAGTTCATCCAGCGGGATGGAGGCGGGGAAGCCGTCCTTCACATCGCCCAGATTGCGAAACAGGTTTTCGAACTGGCTCAGCAGGCGGCGGATCGCCCGCATCGCGTTTTCACCATCGGCTGCGTTGTCATAAACGCATGAATGGCGCATCAAGGCGAAGCGTGGCACCCAGCCGTTGTCGGCCTTTTCAATCGCCTCATCCAGTTGTTTCTTGTAGAGTTCGGCCTCTGCAAAGGGACGTGTGAACGGCCAGCAGTTCACATGGCACCTTTCCCGCATAGCGTAGTCATAGGTGATGGGTGAGCGCGCAGAGACCCAGACCGGCACCTCCTTCTGAAGCGGCTTTGGCACTGAGGTCGAGGTCGGGAATTGCCAGTATTCCCCGTTGTGTTCGTAGTCGCCCTTCCAAAGCTCACGCACCGCAGGCAGCATTTCCTGCATGTAACGCCAGGCATCAGATTGCTTGAGCCCCGGTCTCATTCGGTCAAACTCGCGCTGATAGGCCCCCGAACCGATGCCGAATTCCAACCGCCCGCCGGTGATCAGATCGGTGAACGCCGCTTCGCCCGCCAGGTTGATCGGGTGCCAATAGGCCGCCGTCGCAACGGCCGTGCCCAGACGGATGCGGCTGGTTTCGGCAGCCCACCAAGTAAGGATCTGGAAAGGGTTTGGCGCGATGGTCATTTCCAACGCGTGGTGCTCGGCGGCCCAGACGATATCAAACCCACCCTCTTCGGCGATCTGCACCATCTCCAGCGTGTGACGGGCGACATCCTGCATGTCCAGATTGTCGTCGATCCGCTCCATGTTCACGGCAAGTTGGAATTTCATTGTTCTCTCCCTCAACGCATTACAAACGGATTGGCCATCGGTTCATCAGACGTGTTCATCCAGATCGTCTTTGGGCGGGTATAGTCGTAGATCGCCTGGAACCCGCTTTCGCGGCCATATCCCGATCCTTTGTTGCCCCCGAACTCCGCAATCGGAGACACCACCCGATAGGTGTTCACCCAGACGATACCGGCACGCACTGCCCCCGCCATGCGCAGGGAGCGCGCGCTGTCGCGGGTAAAGATACCTGCTGCCAGCCCATGTTCGCTATCATTGGCCAATGCGAGCACCTCTTCCTCGGTTTTGAACCGCTGCACCGACAGAACCGGGCCAAACAATTCAGTGTCGACAATGCGCAGATCCTGACGAGGGACTTCGATGATCGTGGGTTCATAGAACAGGCCAGACATCCCCTTTGGCTGCTTGCCGCCGACCAGCACTTTGCCGCCTTCTGTTTGGGCATGCGCCACTTCTCGTTGGATATGCTCTAACTGTCCGGTGGTGCACAATGGCCCCATCTGGGTCTCATCCGCCAGCGGGTCCCCAATCACGATCTGGCGGGCCAGCGCGGTCATCTGCTCAAGGAATTGATCGGCAATGTCTTCGTGCAGGTAAAGCCGTGACCCAGCCACACAGCTTTGCCCCGTGGCGCCAAAGATGCCCGCGATAGAGGCGTTTACAGCGCTTTCGATATTGGCATCGTCAAAGACGATGAACGGGGATTTGCCCCCCAATTCCAACGACACTTCGGCAAAATTTCGTTTGACGTTCTCCAGCACATGCCGCGCGGCATTTGGCCCTCCGGTAAAGGACACACGGGCCACGAGCGGATGACCTGTGAGCGCACGGCCGCAGGGCTCCCCATGGCCGGTGATGATGTTGACGACGCCGGGGGGAATGCCCGCCTCTTCAATCAGCTTACCAAACTCCAGCATCGCCGCACTGGCATGTTCAGAGGCTTTCAGCACGACGGTATTGCCAGCCGCAAGCGCCGGGCCAATCTTGACGGCCACCAGAAACAGTTGCGAATTCCACGGCACCACGGCAGCCACCACCCCAAGGGGTTCACGCCTCGTGAAGACGAACATGTCGGGTTTGTCGATGGGCAGTGTTTCGCCGCTGACCTTGTCGGCACAGCCTGCAAAGAAGTGAAAGAACTCGGCGATATACGTCGCCTGCCAGCGGGTCTCCTTTAGCATCTTGCCGGTATCAATGGATTCCGTGCGCCCCAATGCTTCTGAATGTTCCGCCAGCAGATCGCCCAGCTTGCGCAGGCACTTGCCCCGTTGCGTCGGCGTCATGCCTGCCCAGGGTCCGGTTGTGAATGCGGCATGTGCGGCCTCAACTGCACGGTTCACGTCAGCCTCGGTCGCTTCGGGCACACGGCTCCAGACGTTGCCATCAGCGGGGTTCACGCTGTCAAAGGTGCCGCCGTCCTCTGCATCACACCACTGTCCGTCGATCAGCATTTGGTAGTTGGTGATTTCACCCATGGCCTGCATCCCCCCTCTGTTACCCTCTCATTCATCTCCGCTTTTGCGTCACATGTGCACGAAATTACGACAAAGGTTGTCGAAAAATCTGAAAGCGCTTTTGATGGATCAAGGCAGGCTTGCCGCAAGGGAGGCCGTATTTATGGCGAAGAAAAAGCAAGTGATTGGCGGCCCGCTTGAAATTGGCGGGCGGGTCTTGTCCCTGTCGCGTGCCATACGGGCGGGTGATTTTGTGTATCTGACCGGGCAAATCCCCATGAAAGATGGCGCGCCTATGACCACCGGCACGGTAAAGGAGCAAACCCGCGCCGTGCTGGATGACATCACCGCCACGCTGGCGCTGGCGGACTGCACCCGCGATGATGTGATCAAAGCGATGGTTTGGTTGCGGGATCGCAGCGACTTTCCCGGTTTCAATGCGGTCTACGGGGAGTACTTTCCAATAGAACCGCCCACTCGGTCGGCGGTGGTCAGCGATCTGCTGGTCGATGTCCGGGTAGAGGTCGAGGTGGTCGCCTACCGCCCGTTAGACGATGCTTAAGGCGCCTGATGGTACTGCCTACAGCTGGGCTGGGCCTGGGGTTGGGCCGGTCGTGGTGATGATCCACGGCCTGGGTCTGAACCATGACTGTTGGCAGTGGACGACCCCCGCGCTGAGTGATCAATACCGCGTGCTGCACTATGACCTTTTCGGACATGGACAAAGTACACCGCCGCCCGCGAGGCCGAGTCTATCGCTGTTTTCGGATCAACTGGCGGCCCTACTGGATCACTGTGATGTCCGCTCAGCGACCTTGGTGGGGTTTTCCCTTGGCGGCATGATCGCGCGTCGGTTTGCGCAGGACCGTCCGGCCAGGGCGGACGCACTGGCAATCCTGCACTCACCCCACAAACGCACCGATGCGGCTCAGGCTGCTATTCTAAAACGTGTCGATCAAGCCCGCCGAGACGGACCACAAGCCACTGTGGAGGCCGCGTTGGAACGCTGGTTTACGGCAAATTTCCGACAGGCCAACCCGGCAATGATGGACACCGTGCGCGGCTGGGTAAAGGCAAACGACATTAGCATTTATCACACGATCTATCGTGTATTGGCGGATGGCATCGACGAAATCGTGGCCCCAACGCCGCCCATCAGCTGTCCTGTACTGGTGATCACCGGCGACGAAGACTATGGCAACGGCCCCGAAATGACCCGCGCCATAGCCGCAGAGATTGAGCAATCAAAGGCTGTTATCCTTTCGGGTCTCCGTCACATGGCGCTGGCCGAAAACCCCGACGCCGTGAACGCCCCCCTGCGCGGCTTTCTTGATGGTCTGGAAATGGCCATATGAGCACACAAATCCTGAAAGGTCTGCGCGTGCTGGATCTGAGCCGCATGTTATCCGGCCCTTACTGCACCATGCACCTTGCGGATCACGGTGCAGAGGTGATCAAGATCGAAGCGGGTACGGGCGATACGAGCCGTGGCAATGGCCCATTCCGCGACGATGATCCCGATCACAACTGGGCCGGTTACTTCGTCAGTTTGAACCGCGGCAAGAAGAGCATCCAACTGGACCTGAAATCAGATGGGGGAAAGAACCAGTTTCGCGCGCTTGCCGCCACTGCGGATGTCATTGTCGAAAACTTTCGGCCCGGCGTGATGGATCGCCTGGGCCTTTCTTATGAAACACTCGCCGAGCTGAACCCAAGAATCGTCTATGCGGCAATCAGAGGATTTGGCGATCCGCGCACAGGGACAAGCCCATATGCGCACTGGCCGTCCTATGACGTGGTAGCGCAAGCTATGGGCGGATTGATGTCCATCACCGGGCCGAACGCCGACAGCCCCACCAAGACCGGCCCCGGCGTCGGCGACATCTTCACCGGCATGATGATGGCTTTTGGCATCATGGCCGCCTTGCGCGAGGCGGAAGCAACCGGCAAAGGACAGTTCGTCGACGTGGCCATGTACGACGCCATGATCTCTTTGTGCGAGCGCATGGTCTACCTTCATGATTACACCGACAAGGTGCCGGGGCCCGAAGGCAACGGGCACCCCTTTCTCAGCCCGTTCGGATTGTACCCGGCAGCGGACGGGCACGTGGCGCTTGGCATCGTCGACGATGCGTTTTGGCGCCGTTTGACTGAGCTGATGGGGAAGCCTGCCCTTGGTACTGATCCCCGGTTTGCCTCGCGCAGCGCACGGGCTGCCCACGCGGGTGAGGTTGACCGCCTGGTCTCAGGCTGGTTCTCAAAGCTGAGCAAAGCTGAGCTGACCAAAACACTGGGCGGTGAGGTTCCCTTTGGCCCATTAAACACCATTCAGGACATTGCCCGCGACCCCCATATCGAGGCTCGTAAAATGCTCACACAGGTGCACGGCCCGGATGCTGAAACGAGGCCCTGGACGGTTGCCGCCAACCCGCTGCGCTTTGGCGCGCACGGGCATGGGACATTGAACCCGCCACCCGCTCTGGGGGCGGACAATGACGTGCTTGAGACCCTGACGCCAACCTCATCACCCATGGCACCGGAAACCAAGCGCACCCTGCGCGACGCCTTTGGGCGTTTCGCCACGGGGGTCACGGTTGTCACGACCCGCCAGTCTGACGGCACGCCGCGTGGCTTTACGGCAAATTCCTTCTCTTCTGTCTCGCTCGACCCACCACTCTTGCTGGTCTGCATCGGCAAGGCTGCACTTTCCTGCGACACATTCGCAACCTGTGATCATTTCACGGTCAACATTCTGGCAGATGATCAAAAGGAGGTTTCGGGCCTCTTTGCCTCGCAGTCGCCAGAGAAGTTCAACAGCGTCAAATGGCATCCCAATGCGCAAGACATGCCCGTTATCGATGGTGCCCTTGCCAGCTTTGGCTGCGCGCAACATAGGCTGGTGGATGCAGGGGATCATCTGATCCTTATTGGTTGTGTGCTCGACTTCGAGACATCCGATGGGGATCCTCTGGGGTACTACAAGGGCGCATACTTTGATCTTGGGTTGGACCGTGCGGTGACCGAAGCAGCAACCAAAGGTGATGTGACAATCGCGGCTGTTTTGGCACACGAAGGCGGGTTGCTGCTGAAAGAAGAGGCTGACGGAAGTGTGACGCTGCCATCCGCGTCCTCGACACAGGCCTTACTCAAGGCTCTGGGCGATGAATTGATGAAGGCAGAATTGACGCAACTTTATGCTGTCTATCAGGTCACGGAAACGGGTGCGCAACGCATCGTCTATCACGCGCGCGTGCAGGGCGATGCCGATACCGGGTTGACGTTTTTCTCCCTTGATATCTTGCCACTGTCGCGGGTGTCCGACGATGCCGAGCGTTCTCTCTTGCGCAGATACGCGCAAGAGCACCGGCATGGCACCTTCGGCATATATCAGGGAACCGAAGTCGAAGGCGTTGTGCACAGACTGTCCGGAAATCACAAATATCACATCTGACAGGAGAATTCCCATGATACCCGAACTGCGCAAAGTCATTACATTTGACGAAGACATCCATACCGAAGGCGGACGTGCCTCTGACCCTGTCTTGCGCATGATCGGAGTGGCAGCCGTAGTGGAAAACCCCTGGGCGGGGCGTGGGTTCGTCGAAGACCTGCAGCCAGAGATCCAGCGCATGGCTCCCGTTCTGGGCAAAATACTGACCGATCGCCTGATTACATTGGCAGGTTCGGGCGACGCAATAGAGGCCTACGGAAAAGCCTGCATCGCCGGAACCAGCTGCGAAGTGGAGCACGCTTCGGCGCTGATCCACACTTTGCAGTTTGGCAATTTCTACCGCGAGGCCGTTGATGCCAAAAGCTATCTTGGTTTCACTAACACGCGCGGACCGGCAAACACCCAGATCCAGATCCCGTTGATGGACAAACATGATACGGGTCGGCGCTCGCATTATCTGACCGTTCAGTTTTCCATCTATGACGCACCTGATGTGAATGAACTTGTCGTCGCATTGGGGGCCGCGACCCGAGGACGTCCACATCATCGTATCGGAGATCGATATTCTGATCTTGCAGCCTTGGGGCGCGACGTAGAGAACCCTGCCGGTGTTTGAGCAGACGCGATCTGCACGCGATCAAACCAAGGCGTGCAATGACCTCGCCCAAACTATAGAGGTGGGTTTGGACTACCCTAGTGGGAATTTCCCAAGCTATGAATAAAAAGGCGAACGTCGGCTTCGGTGGCTCGATAGTTGCCCATCGCCCTCGCAGCGAAAGGCCACTTTAGCCCGACGTGCTTTTCGCTGCGGGTGCAAAGCACATGAAGCGGTCATTGAGAGCGAAAAACTTAACGGCAGGTCTGTCCGCATATCGGTCATTTGGCGAAAAACGCTCAAAGTCTGCTGTGCAGGACAAAGCCACCATTTGATCAATGACCGCTTTCCAGAAGTGCGCTTCGTTCGCGGGCTTAGCGTATTTGTTGGATCGTTTGAAAGCTGCGGGGGCCGTATCAGCCCATATCCGAAACGCCCGTGAGAAGCCTGTTGAGTCGGTATGGCCGAGTCTTTACGCTTTTCGCGGCGTTGAAGTCCCACGGAAAAACGCCGGATATCCGAAGCGAGCCAACGCCTGCAGTAAGTTGGGACTTGCGTCGTCGCTTATGAATCTTGGAGCGGTAATCTTTAGCTTAACGATCAGTCAGAGTTGCATATCTGATTGCGTTTCTTGAATTCATTCGGAGTCATCCCGGTCCATCGCTTGAAACTCCTGTGAAAACTGGGTTGGTCCAGAAGCCCAACACTTTCACCAATTTCTTTTATCGAAAGTTGGCTGTTTACAAGCAATGTCTTCGCTCGCTTCGCCCGACATCTTTCCAGTTCTGCTTTGAAGCTTGTACCATTGGCTCGGAAGGTGCGTTTCAAACGGTCGGGGCTTTGCGAATACAACTCGGCAAACCAGTTTAGGGTGGCAGGTTGCTTGTCGAGATGCAGTTCAAGCAAATCGCGGGTTTGCTGAAGAAAGTCGTCGGCGCCTGTGACGTTCTCCGGGAGATTCTGGCTTTGCCCACCCCCGGACCGAAGCAGCAACCAGTTCGCTGGAAACTCGATGCGAGCGCCCAAGCGATTGGTCTGGCGTACCGAAATCTCCTTTTTCTGCCAATCAGGTATGCAATCAGGTTTGCAAACCCAGAAATGTAGCTTTTTGGAATCCCAGTCGGGACCGCAGACGGATCGAACTAGTCGAACCATAAATCCCAGATAATAGCCGTCGACTTGGCCAGGTGGAGAAGATGGCTTGAATGTGCGTTTTGCATCTAACCTGGCGACATGACCGTCGGTCTCGAGATTGTAGGTCGCCATGGACGAAATCCTGCCCACGTCCACAACTAGCGATATCAAAAGGTCACCGAGCGACGCGCTTTGAGTTTCAAGGATCGACAGGTTGGGCAATGTCTTGAGAGCCGCATTCGCACCGACGTCAAACCCCAAATGCGGGTTACTCAATGCCTTCGCGAAATTGTCGATCAGATCGTACCAATGCTGCCCTGCCATGAACGCTTCGCCGCGCTGCACGTCCTTCAGACTGAGGCCGGATGGCTCAAGAAATTTGTCAACTTCAAGGCCATGGCTGAGGGCAAGGGACACAAAAGGTTGCGCCATCGAGCATTCAACAGTTGGGAGTTTCATTTGTCGACCCGAACACTCACAGTTCAATTTTTTCATTCGCATTTTCGAGCATTTTTTTATGCATTTCAACCACAATGCTAATGACAGTCTGAGCGCCACACGCAAAGATACAATCGTGCAGAGCAGTGCATTGCCACGAAGGAACTCCAAAATGTTCAAAAGTTTAACGGTCGCCACTTTTCTTTCAGCGGTCGCAACATATTCATTTGCTCAAGAGGAAAGCTTTCCGATCCTCTTCACCAACGTGCATGTCTTTGACGGCGTGAACGAAGAGCGGATCGAAAATGCCAATGTTCTGGTGGTTGACAACCTGATTGCCGAAGTTTCGACCGAGCCTCTGGCTGTAGCGAATGTCCAGATCATCGACGGCGGTGGGCGCACGTTGATGCCGGGTATGCATGACCAGCACGTGCATCTTACAGTATTCAATCCGCTCAGCGACGGGTTACGCCAGAATATCACGCCCTTTCATCTTGGCGGCGTCGCCACGATCCGGTCCCAGCGCATTCTCATGAACGGGTTCACAACCGTGCGCGACCTTGGAGGACCGGCCAAATCCATCGCCCGCATAATTGACACCGGAATGTTTCCGGGCCCACGTATCTATTCCTCGGAAGCGTTTATCACCCAGACATCCGGCCATGCTGATTTCCGCAAACTAAACGACCGGCATCCCACATTGTCGGGTCAGGGGCCGTCGCATTGGGTCGAAACGGACATGAGCTTTATCGCCGACGGACCTGAGCAAATCCGAATGGCTGTGCGTGAAAACCTGCGTCGCGGGGCAACCCAGATCAAGATCATGGTCAGCGGCGGGGTTACGTCAGAGTTCGATCCGCTGCACTCACTTCAGTATCAGGCTGACGAGATTCAGATGGCGGTCAAAACGGCCGCGCAGTGGGGCACCTATGTCACCTGCCATGTGTTCACCGAACAGGCGATCCGCAACTGCATCGACAATGGTGCCAAGACGATTGAACACATCCCGTTCCTAACCAAGGAGGCTGCCGAGATCATGGTCGAAAAGCAGATCATGTTCGCGACGGCGGTGGCCCCGGTCTACTCGGTGACCACCGAACAAGCTGAAGCCTTTTACACGCCAGCGTCCTTCGTGAAATGGAAAAGTGTGCGGGATGCTGCGGCCAATATGATCGAAGTGATCCAGACGACGCCGGGCATGATTGATCTCTACACACTGGGCACAGACCTTGTGAACAACTGGGATCAGACGCTTGAGCAGGACAAGAAGATGAACGACGAAATCGGATATCTGCACGAAGCGGGTTTCAGCGCATATGACATTCTGCGCATCGCAACGTCGAACGGCGCCCGCATGAACCAACTGACCGGCTTGAACAACCCGTATCAAGACGGCCCCCTCGGCGTGGTCGAGGAAGGTGCCTATGCCGATCTTCTGCTGGTCGATGGCAACCCGCTGGAGGACATCCTGCTGCTGGCCGAGCCGGACGCCAATCTGAAAATCATCATGAAAAACGGCGTGATTTACAAGAATACACTCGATTGAGTGTCGCGCGGGGTGAATTAACCTCGGCACCCCGCGCACCCCGATAGCGGAAGGGAAAGGAAGCCTATGAAATACCTCGGCAAATCTACAATGATGGCGAGCGCACTGGCTCTCACAACAAGCGCGGCTTTTGCACAAGAGGCCACAGGTGACATCCCCCCTGTTACACTTTTCAAGAATGTGATGGTTTTTGATGGAGTGAATGACGGACTCAAGGACGTCGACGTGCTCGTGGTAGGCAACAAGATTCACAAGATTGACGCTGACATTCCTGAGGGCGGGAAGTGGGAAGTCGATGTGCGCACCGGGGGATCCAAGCGGTTGCCTGATCCAGTCGGCGGCATCGACGGCTACTCCTTCACCGTTCAAACGGAACGCGGCATCGAGACCAAAGAAGTGGATGTGACCGTCATTGACGGAGACGGTCGTACGCTCATGCCTGGACTTATCGACAGCCATGTGCATGTGAACATGTACAAGAACGGGACTATCCCGGGGCTTCAGGACACCACATGGGAAGAGATTGGCGCACGTGCTGCCGCATTCGCGCAGGAAATGTTGGCGATGGGCTTTACAACGGTTCGCGATATGTGCGGCGCTCATGGTGGGCTGAGAGCGGTTATTGATGAAGGATCACTTCCCGGCCCAAGAATTTATTCCTCCGGCGCATGCCTTAGCCAAACGGGCGGACACGGCGACTGGGGTATCGCTGGTCAGCGCAAGAACGAGAGCAATCTTGAGCGACTGGAGATCACCAGATTGGTGGACGGGCCCGCCGAGGTGCTTCAGGGTGCGAGGAGGAATTTTGCTTTAGGGGCAAACTATCTCAAGATCATGGTCAGCGGTGGCGTGACATCGATCAAGGACCCGATATATCAGTCTGCTTTCACAAACGAAGAGATTTCTGCTGCAGTAGAGGTTGCAGGCGATATGGACTCATACGTCGCTATGCACGTATTTATGGACAGCGACCTGTCCCGTGCGCTCGATCTTGGTGTCAAAGTGGTAGACCACGGCCTGACCATTACCGAACCGACGATGCAGAAGCTGGTCGAAAAAGAGGCGTTCTTTTCGCCCAACCTGACTGCGCTTGCGCCCGAAGCTCTGGAACACCCGATGCATCAGGACCCGACTTTCCCGCCGACGGCGAAGTTTCTGTGGTTGCGGGAAAACAGCAAGCAGCTGATGGATCTTGTAAAAAAATACAAGCCGAAGATGGTGTTCGATTCCGATTACGTGCTTCTCACGGGTGTCCCTTATCGCCAGTCAATGGATTTTACGAAGGCGTTTGTCGCGCGTGAGTTTGGCAACCTCTGGGCATTGCAGATGATGACCTCAAATGGTGGCGAACTGGCGGCGCTGACCGGGCGAGGAAACCCTTACCCTGAAGGCAAGCTT
Source organism: Ruegeria sp. YTSC004 (assembly GCF_059609805.1). Classification (NCBI taxonomy): domain Bacteria; kingdom Pseudomonadati; phylum Pseudomonadota; class Alphaproteobacteria; order Rhodobacterales; family Roseobacteraceae; genus Ruegeria; species Ruegeria sp. YTSC004. The sequence continues at coordinate 281,947 of NZ_JBXWMJ010000005.1, read as the reverse complement.
GGTGTGATCGAAGAAGGCGCCTACGCCGACATTCTGATCGTAGACGGGAACCCACTTGAAGACATCTCGGCCATCGGCGCGGTGGACACATGGTTTGATGCGCCGCCACGCGGGCAGGATGTCCCAAGCATTCGAATGATCATGAAAGACGGCGTGATCTACAAGAACACGCTGGAGTGATAAGCAGAGGTTTTTTGTACTCTGCCTATGCCTGCGCCGGATCGCGCCTTTTTTGGCGCGAGCATCCAAACAGTAGCCTGTTTCGTCTCGCCGCAGGCTCAGCATTGAAAGGACGCACAATGAAACATCTTATGCTGGGCGCTCTTCTGGCGGGATACGCCACATTGGTCAATGCAGAAGACAGCCAAAACATGCGCACATTTCTCTTCATCGGCACGTCCAACAGTGCCGCGTGGGAAATGCAGATCGCAAATCCAGGTGATCGCGCAGCTAGCGTCAAAGGTGGAATTGAGGCGCTTGGCGGGGAGCTTCTCAGTTACTACTGGGGCCTCGGAAACGGGAAAAACCACATCACCGTTTCGCTACCTGACGATCCCACGTTCATTCAGGCGTTTTACGTCAGCCGTCTTGGGGATGGGCTGCTCGATGACTACCAGATGATCGAACTGATGAGCAGCGCGGACATGGCCGAAGCGTTGTCCCGCGTACCTGAGATCAAAGCGCAGGATGATCTGAAGTAACGGGTCGTGAAAAAGGAGATGAAAGCATGAAAAAGGTTACCAAACTTGCTCTTGCAGCGGTGGTTTTGAGCGGTCCGGTTTTTGCACAAGCACCGCCAAGCGAAGAGGAAATCGCCGCGCGTATCGAGAAACTTGTGGAAATGGCTGATCCCCGCGGGGATGAGGCGAGGCAGGGCGATTTGGCATATCGGGAGCGGTATGTCGACGCCCTAATGATCGATGCGCTTGCGGTCGGCTCGCCCGGGTTCGAGAGTATCGACTTCCTGCTCAAGGATTGGGAGAGCCTTGCCAATCATTACGAGGAGTATGGATACGCTGCGTTCAGCACAACGATATCCAACGGCTCCGAAGGTGCTCTCGCCGTTCTCGAACGGATTGATGTCATGAAGGCGTGGATTGACGAAAACTCTGACCGTTTCACGCTGGCGACGACAGTTCAGGATTTGATTGATGCCAAGGAGGCAGGCGTTGTTGCTGTGATGCTGAACTCGCAAAGCATGGATATGCTCGACGAGGATATCGCGAACGTTCAGCGCTATTGGGATCTCGGAATCCGCCAGATGAATTTTTCGTACAATCAAACCGGCCCCTATTCTGCTGGTATGGTCGACAATGACCCCTTGGCGAGTGACATGGGCGTTACCGAGCTGGGCGCAGCTGTGGTCGCCGAGATGAACCGTGTTGGCATGATCGTCGATTGCTCACACTCTTCATGGGAAACTTGCATAGAAGCAGCAGAGCTTACCACCAAGCCGATGATGATTTCGCATAGCAACTCGTACGCGTTGTACGAGAACCTTCGAAATGTATCGGATGAAGCAATCCGAGCCGTCGCTGCTACCGGTGGCGTTGTATGCGTGAATTTCCTTGGTGGCTTTCTGAATGGGCAAGTTCAGGCTACGCCGGAGGCCATTGCCAAGCATATCAACTACATCGGTCAACTTGTCGGAAAACAGGCAACCTGCTTCGGCGTCGATTATGTCGAGAACTATGCCGTCGCACTTGGTCCAATTATTGGGAATCCCGAAAAGTACCCGCCGGAACAGGGATATGGTCTGCCAACTCAGATGGCCCCGCCCGCCGACGCATGGGCGGTTTCCCGAGTTCTGGAGGAACAGCACGGTTGGAGCGAGAGCGAAATCCGCGGATTGATGGGTGGCAATCTGATGCGCCTTTATGAAGCGAATTGGGGAGAGTAGGTCGCTTTGAAAATATGCCGCGCACGGGCCGGTTGATTCGTGAATGACCCGCTGCCACCCTAAACGAAGGACGAGTATGACCAAGAAGCACATCAAAATAGTTGCTTTCTTATTTGCCGGTGCCATCGCTTCGGGCGCGTCAGCCCAAGAAAACAGCACGGTACGGCAGTTGGAGGCGGCTGCCACCGCATCGCTTGGGGGGCCAGCGTCGGCTCAGGCGCAATTAGAGCAGGACAGGCTCCGGCGTCTTGAGGATTCCAGATTGCCGGGGCTGGATCGGTTTTTCGATCCCCTCGAACAGTCGCGCGAGGCTTTTGCCAAACGCACTGGGTTGAATTTGTCCTTCGACTACCAAGCGCTCTACCAGAAGTCTTCAGACAGCCTGAGTGGCACCGACGAGGCCGCTTCGGGGCAGGCGCGGATCATTGGCAACTGGGAATTGCTGAATCGTGGGACCGACAATGCAGGCAGTTTCGTCTTTATCCTCGAAAACCGTCATCGTTTGGGCACGGATATCGCGCCGGGCAGTCTCGCGGGCGAAATTGGGTATCTCGGTGTCACGGCAACGACATTCAGCGACACGGACTCTACACTGTCGGTCGCGTATTGGTCGCAGGCCCTGTCCGGGATCAACGGAGGCTTCGTGGCCGGTCGCATTGACCCCGGCGACTATTCCGATATCCTTGGCTACGTGAACCCGCGCACGACTTTTTCGAATTTTTCAATTCTGTTCAGTCCAGTCCTTCCCATTCCCGATCCTGGCTTTGGCGTTGCTGGCGGAGGTTACTTTACAGATCAGATCTATGCGCTTGGCTTGGTCAGCGATGCCAATGGATCATTGACGGATGTAGACTGGTTTCCCGGCGGTTCGGAGTTTTTCACCTACGGTGAGATCGGCTGGACGCCTGCCAGAGACCAGCGATACCTCACCAATGTTCATCTCGGTGTATTCCATGTGGATGACAGAGATGACGCTGGTGTGCCCAGCAGTCTCGGAGCGATGCTGTCAGGCAATGTGACCCTTGACGAAAGCATTATGCTGTTCGGTCGCCTTGGCTGGTCCGACGGCGATGCCCCGATTGCCAGACGTGCGGTCAACGCCGGGGTCATGTGGCGCCCCGGGTTTTATGACGACTTGATCGGGTTTGGCGTGACGGTCGCCGACCCATCCGATCAAAACCTTGACACGCAAACCACCGTCGAAGCGTTTTATCGCTTAGATATTTCCGACAACCTCGCGCTTACGGCAGATGTCCAGTATCTGAACAATCCCGGCTTCACCGATGATGATCCTCTGGTGTTCGGGCTGAGGTTGAGATTCAACTTATAAGACAGAAAAAACACGAAACCTCATCCTCATACTTGGTATTCTGTAGGCCAGCTTCCGCTGATTAACCCGCCCGTCAAGTCAATGCAGAGTTGCAGGCTAATTATGATTGGAAGGCTTCTCTGACAAAGTTGAAAACTCCGTTTTCGAGAAGCTTGTCACAGTTTTAGCAACACAGGTTCGCGTTGAAAGCCGAATGTAGCGTAACTCCCTTTCGAAACCCGGTGCTCAAAACCACAACCGTAGCCCGAGTTCAGTGAGAGAGAGGGCAAAGCAGACGTTCGCAACCTATCCTCCAGCGGCAAGTTTGGGCTCACAGCAGACATTCGATAGTCAACAATGAGGAACACCGATGTCCGCTGTGCTGGGCAATCCTCTAGTTCAAGAGGTGTTTTCTTATGTTCGAATTGAATCAAAAGTTCAAATCGAGATGTCGCTTCTTTCCCTTGCACACGTCGTCAAAGATCGTCTCTACTTTCTTTTACGACCTCAACAAAAGCGACCGCCGCAGGGGATGGTGTTGCGTGCGGATGCATCGCTAGCCCAATCTTTCGTGTCCTGACTGAATTGAGCGGTTTGCTGACCCAGCCCTCTTTTCCGTTCGTTGGCGGCAAGGCCATCTCGGCCACGACCGAGACGCCTTGATTGCGTGCCACCATGGTCAAAGTACTTAGCATCTGCGATGTCCGATACCGCACATTTGGGCTAAGACGGGACTGCGTGAACAGACGACGGATGATCCGGGCAGAACCAGAACCCGGCATGATGAATGGCATTTCGCACAGTTGCTCCAATCGGATTGAGGATTGCTTGGCCAAAGTATTATCAGCAGCAACCAAGGCGACAAACTGGTCCTGTGCCACAGGCCAGGTCCGGAAGCGTTCATCTGGTAACACGACAAAACCAAGATCAATGCGCCGGTCTTCGATCCAACGGATAATCTCATCGTCAGCGGCTTCTTCAATCAGTACTTCGATACCGGGATGGGCAGCATGAAATGCTTCGAGAAGGCGCGGCAATATCTGCAATGATGACGTTGCACCAAAAGACCCAATGCGCAGTCTGCCGGTCTGCACTCCACGATATTCCGAGGCCTCCTGATGCATAGCGTCGGCTAGCCCAAGAATTTCGCGTGCGCGGGATAGAAGTCGTTCGCCCAACGGGGTCAGTTCGATTGGGGAGACGGTGCGATTAAAAAGCGTGATGCCAAGCTCATCCTCAAGACTCTTGAGGGCATGAGACACTGCGGGCTGACTTATCCCAAGTCGCAATGCAGCAGCCGTAAACCCGCGCGTTTCGGCAAGAGTGACAAAAATATCAAGCTGGCCAAAAGTCATAAGTAAATACTCATTTGACTATAACATAGTATAACTGAAATTCGGCATGGGCAATCCGATGTTTTAGGTGTTTCCATGTCCCAAGCCCTGTCATATCCCATAGCGTCGCAGAGCGCTTTGCTTTACGTCCGGCTCTCAATGGTGGCCTTCCTGTGGGGCGGCACATTTGTTGCCGGCCGCGTCGTTTCGGGTGAAATGCCCCCTCTGGTCGCGGCAACTGCTCGGTTTGGCCTGGCGTCTCTGGTATTGCTTTATCTTGTCTGGAAAGCGGAAGGTGGTTTGCCCCGCCTCACCTGGCGGCAGAGCGTGTTGATGGGGCTTCTGGGACTGTCCGGCGTCTGCCTTTACAACCTGTTCTTCTTTGCCGCTCTAGCTGAGATGCCAGCTTCGCGAACGGCACTGTTTGTTGCCTTCAATCCGATAGCCGTGGCTCTAGCCGGGGGGCTGATTACGCGACGGCTCCTACCGATTGCGCAAGTTGCCGGGATTTGTGTGGCACTAGCCGGGGCCGTGATCGTGATTAGCGGAGGGGACGTTGCCGGACTGATGACTGACGTCCGGCAGAGTTTTGGGCAGGGAGAATTGTTCATGCTGGCAGCGGTGGGTAGTTGGGTGGGCTATACGCTTCTTGGACGCAAAGCCTTAGGAAGCCTCTCGCCACTGGCGGCAACCACCTGGGCTGCACTAATTGGGTTTGTGTTTCTGGTATTGGGGTTGCCGCTCGCCGGTCCCGTGCAACTGTCGCAATTGCCCACGTTCACCTGCACTTTGGCCATCATCTATCTGGCCATTGGTGGAACAGTCGTGCCATTTGTTTGGTACTATCGGGGGGTACACTCGCTTGGACCTGAGCGTACGGCAGTATTCACCAATCTCGTCCCCGTCTTCGGGGTAGCCCTTGGGGCGGCTATCTTGCGCGAACCGGTTGAGGTTTCCATGCTGGTGGGCGGTGCGCTGGTGATAGCCGGAGTTTCACTCACCAACCGAGGATGACATTATATATGCCAAGAAACAGGCGGCTAGACAGTTTTTCGTAGATTGATTGCTGGCTGTCGCAGCGGACCTCAACGTGTTCAAACATCCGGGGCAATAACGGTAGATCGTTGCTTGGCCGAGGGCCGAAATCTCCCAAAGGGTAATTGGCAGAAGAAACGATCAGATTTGTGTCGCTTCAAAGGGCAGCTTAAATCCCGACGCTTTTCTATGACGAAAGCAATCCCGATAATTTGCTTGCTCCAAACTGCAAGAGCGACAGAAACTGCACTAAACTTTGCATTTCGTGACGCTGGGTTGGCGCGTGAACAGACAATGTTGCCACAAGCCGATTGTGTTTATCCAGGACGGGGACAGCTATTGCGGTCATCCCGGGCATGAATTCCTCGTCGTCCGTTGAGTATCCTTTTTGGGCGATACCCAAGATTTCTGCGCGCAATGCTTCTGGGTCAGTTATTGTTTTTTGGGTGTTCGGGTTCAGCTTACGGGCGGAAAGAAACCCATCCAGCGTGTTTTGACGAAGCGTGGACAGGTACATCTTTCCGCTGGCAGTGCAATGAAACGGAACCTGAGTGCCAATCGGCAATTGAATCCTCAAGGGCCATTCCGTTTCCACCCGGTCCAGATAAATCATTCCTTCCCGATCCGGGATGGCGAGGTTGCAGGTTTCGCCAATTTCGTCGGCGACGCCCCGAAGGATCGCGAGACGAGCAGTTCGAAGATGCTCCGATGACACCGTGTTTACCGAAAGCTCTCGCAACCGTGGTCCGGGTCCATACGATCGGCCATCGAGGTCTCGTTGAAGGAACCCTTCGGCCTCGGCCGTTTGCAGCAACCGATGGACCGTTGGTTTTGCCAGACCCAATGATTCAATCAGGTCTGACGGTTTGACTGCGACACCGCGCCTTGCAACCTCTTCAAGGAGAAATAGCAAACGCAGGTTCGTCGGGATTTGGGTTTCTTTCTCTCGTGTATCTGCGTTTGCCATTCCGCTAAACTCTAGTTGTTTGGCAGAAGTATCAAGGCCAGATCAGGCACCAGAGAAACCAAAATCCATACAGAGAGCAGAGCCACAAGGTACGGAACGGTGTAGCGCAGCAACCGGAAGTACGGCACGCCTGTCACACCTGACGCAACATAGAGGTTCAGACCATAAGGCGGCGTGATAAACCCAATCGATGCACCCACAAGGAAGATCACCGAAAAGTGGATCGGGTCCACACCCACCGACGCAGCAATTGGTGCGAGGATCGGCGCAAGGATAATCGTCACGGGCAAGCTTTCCAGCACCATGCCTGAGAAGAAGACAATGACCATCGATGTGAACAGAACCGCGTAATATCCCCCCATCGAAGTCACGAAATCTCCGATCGTTTGTTGTGCGCCAAGCAACGACAAGATCTGTTGCATGACAACCGAGATCGCAATCAGAGGGGCCAGAATGCCGGTGATCTGGGCCGAACGGATCACGATCGAAGGTATCTCAGGGATCGTAAACCCTTCTACGACGAACATTTCAGCAAAGCTCTTTTCGGTGGGTGAAACATCGTCGCGCGCACCCATTATTCTGTTGATCGGATAACTGACCAATCCGGCGATCACACAGAAGCCAACTGTGACGCCCGCAGCCTCGGTGGGGGAGAATTTGCCAGTATAAATGCCCCAAAGCACAAGCCCGATGGCAAAGAACCCAAGCCAGGCGCCAAAGGCGGTTTTTAGGATCCGGTTCAGTTGCAGCGGGATCAAGTGGCCCCAGCCGTTGATCCGGCAAATGATCCAGCATGCAAACTGCATGCCAAAGACCATCAGCGCGCCAGGCAGGATACCGGCGACAAACAGCTCGGAAATAGGAAGGTTCATCAAGAACCCGTAGACGATAAAGATGATGGATGGCGGGATGATGATCCCGACCGTACCGCCCGCCGCCGCCGTGGCCGCGCTAAAGCGTTCGTCGTAGCCGCCTTTAACCATCTCAGGGTGCAGCATTGAACCGATGGTTGCGGTCGTTGCAGAGTTCGACCCGGAAATCGCCGCAAACAATCCACATGCCCCAAGCGATGCCATAGCCAGCCCGCCGCGTATCCAGCCTAAACAGGAATAGGCAAAATCACTCAGCCGCCGCGCGATCCCCGACTTGTTGATTAGGTCCCCGGTCAGGATGAACAGCGGCATCGCCAACAGGGCGAAGCCTTTGTTGAACACGTTCAGCAGCTCTGCACCCATGTTGTCGAGTGTCAGGCCCAGAACGAATGAGCATCCGATCACCCAGTATCCGATGACAAGCAGTACCGGTACGCCCAACATGAACAGAAACGTCACGCCCAGCGAAATAAGTGTAACTAAAGTTCCGTCTGTCATCAGTCTGCCCCTATCACGGCCTGCTTGATCAGCGGCTCTCCGGTTTTCCAGTTGTGCAAGTCGTCAGCAAGGTTTTGAAACACTCGGCCAACCATCAGAAAGAAGGACACGGGCGCGGCCAACAGAAACCACCACTGCATGATGTTGTCTGTCCCAAGCACGATCTGGAAGTTCGAGGCCGACAGCGCCACGAGGCGTGTTGTGGTCACGATGACGATTACTGCAAAGATGAACCACAAAATGGCATCCAAAAACAAACACGCCAGTTGACCGCCGCGTGGCATCGCGGTGCGAAACTCGCTGAAGCTAAGATGCGTGCGCAAGCGGACATTATAGGACGCACCAAACCAGGCCATTATCATGAACAGAAGCGGAGGAATGGTGGTGGACCAGGGTTCCTGATCGTTGAAGACAAAGCGATCAATCACACCCCAGAAGATGATCAACGCAATGGCCAGATAGGAATAGACCATGATCGACCGTTCGAAGTGGCGTTCAACAAAGGGCACTTTGCGATAGATCAGCATCACGAGAAAACCGCCGAGCGCAGCGGCAACAGTGCCGACAACCCAGGCGGCGTCAGATTCCAATGCGGATTGGATTTCGAATGAATCGCGAGTGAGCAAGGCGCTGAAAATTGCCCCGATATCTGCCCAAAATGACATGAACCCCGTCCTCCCAGTCGGTGTTTAGAGAAACCGGCCCACGAGGGGCCGGTTCGAAATGTTAGATCAGGCCGCGCCTTTCCACCAACGGCGGGGCTCAACGTTTTCGGGCAGTGTGTCTGCCGGAATTTCGCGCGCGATGTCGTAGATTTCCTGATAGGTGTCGATGCCACCTGCCCATTTGTTCAGTCGCTCACGCCACTGCGCCCATGGTTCAGGATTGAAGTTCGGCGCGCACATCTCTTCGGCCAGCTTGATCTGATCGTCAGCCAGGAACGCCGCACGAACACCGTTTTCGGCAAAGATCGTGTTGGGCAGCTGCGGATCCGAGAAACCGACCGTGTTCAGCAGTGCAGCTTCGTTCGCACCCTGAATAAGGGCCTGTGTGAAATAGGACGATTCCATAACGGCGTCCTGCAGCTCTCCACCTAGTCCGTCGAACACCTTGGCTGACATCGACGTGTGTTCGGTTCCGCAGAAGAACTTGAGGTTCACAGATTGGGAAACGACCGGAGCCATGTTCGCGTATGCAACGGCTGATGCCCAGGTCTCCGCCCCGTCAATCAGGCCGGTTTTTAGGGCATCCAGGGTTTCTTCCCACGCCACCGGTACCGGATTCAGGTTCAGTAGCTGCATGGCGATCCGGCCTAGCTGTGTCCCTGTCACACGGTTCTTTGTCCCGAACAGTTCTTCCAGTTTGGTGACTGTAGGTTTGTCAGAGAAGGTCGAGCCCATTTGCAGGCCGCGCAGTTCACAATGGGTGAACAGGAACTTCAGCCCGTGGCGCTTTTCGAGGGGGTCTCGCAGAATGCGCTGGCTTTCGGGACTGTAGAAGAAATGATATTGGGCCGCCCTGCTGGGGAACATATAGGCATAGTCCAGCACGTTCAGATATGGCGCACCGCCCGCAGAGTTCTGGGTCGACGCCGCATAGATGTCGACGATTCCCTGCTGCGTCTTCTCAACACAACTCAGCTGTCCGCAGATCTGGTTGTCGCCAATGAACTCGATCCGAATCTCACCGTCTGTGCGTTCTTCCAGATCTCGGGCGAATTCGATGGCCCCTGCCCGTTCGATCAGCAGGTTGCGCGTATTGAAACCTGATGCACCGAATTTCAGCGTGTGCTTGGGTTCTTTCGAGAACCTTTTTTCATAAGTTGATTCTGCAGCTTGCGCCAAATTGGCCAAACTCATTGCGCCGCCAAAGCCACCCGCTGCCAGCAGCGTTGAACTCATGCCATAGCGCCCGGCTACACGGAAAAAATCCCGCCGTGAGACACCGCTTAGTTTCTTACCGATCTCCATTGCTTACCTCCCTGATCGCAATTATTGAGACGTTTTGTATCAAAAAATGCTAGTATAGTTCCAGCAATTTGCATAGTGTTTTTTTCAGTTACCTTGGGAGGAGACCGTCATGGAGGTGGATTATGCAGTCGTCGGAGCAGGCTCTTCGGGCTGTGTCATTGCCAATCGGCTAAGCGCTGACCCCAGCACAACAGTGGCATTGTTGGAAGCTGGCGGACCTGACACCAACCCGTGGATTCACATACCGGTTGGATACTTCAAAACCATGCATAACCCTTCATTGGATTGGTGTTACCGCACTGAACCAGATCCGGGTTTGAATGGACGCTCGATCGATTGGCCGCGCGGAAAGGTCCTTGGTGGATCATCCTCGTTGAACGGGCTTTTATATGTTCGCGGTCAGAAAGAGGACTATGACCGCTGGCGTCAGATGGGCAACGTTGGCTGGGGATGGGATGACGTCTTGCCTCTGTTCAAACGCAGCGAGGATCAGGAACGCGGCGAAGACGCGTTTCACGGTACGGGCGGCCCGCTGTCGGTATCCAACATGCGCATTCGGCGACCAATCTGTGACGCCTGGGTCGCCGCCGCCCAAGAGGCGGGTTACCCGTTTAATCCTGACTACAACGGGGCCGATCAGGAAGGCGTTGGCTACTTTCAACTGACCACTCGTAATGGTCGTCGTTGCAGTGCCGCCGTTGCATACCTCAAACCGATCAGGAACAGGCCGAACCTGAACATCATTACCCGAGCATTGGTGACCAAGGTCGAACTGGACGGAAAAAAAGCAACCGGACTTCTTTATCGCGACCGGTCGGGTGAAGTGAAGTTGATCAAAGTGCGCCGCGAAATCATCTTGTCCGGTGGTGCCATCAACTCACCTCAGATTTTGATGTTATCAGGCATCGGAGATCCAGATCATCTGAAGGCCAACGGCATTGAACCCGTTCACTCGCTACCCGGCGTCGGCAAAGGGCTGCAGGATCACTTGCAGGCACGCCTGGTTTTCAAATGCAACGAGCCAACGCTGAATGATGAAGTGCGTAGCCTGTTCAATCAGGCGCGGATCGCGCTGAAATACGCACTATTCCGGGCCGGACCTATGACAATGGCGGCCAGCCTGGCCACCGGATTTCTGAAAACCCGCCCCGAAGTTCAGACTCCTGACATTCAATTCCACGTTCAACCCTGGTCTGCCGACAGCCCCGGAGAGGGCGTGCACCCGTTTTCAGCCTTCACAATGTCCGTCTGTCAGCTGAGGCCGGAAAGCCGCGGAGAACTGCGTCTGGATGGCCCCGATCCGGCCAGTTACGTCAAGATCATTCCAAACTATTTGTCGACGGAAACTGATTGCACAACGATCGTCGACGGCGTGAACATCGCGCGGGACATCGCCCGGCATAATCCACTGGCTTCTAAGATTTCTGAAGAGTTCCGACCAACCTCGGATCTATCGCGCGATGACTATGAAGGCACTCTAAATTGGGCGCGCTCGAATTCTGTCTCAATTTATCACCCGACAGGCACCTGCGCGATGGGCACCTCGGAAAGCTCTGTTGTGGACCCAAACCTGAAGGTCAAAGGGATCGAAAATCTGCGCGTCGCCGATTGCTCAATCATGCCGGAAATCGTCAGCGGCAATACCAATGCGCCAGCGATTATGATCGGAGAAAAAGCCAGTGAGTTGCTAAGCGCAAACAAGTGAGTTTTGGGCACTACGTATCGTTATGCCGGTCCGACATAGGTAAGTTCCGCAAGTTGGGACACGTCGCAGAAATTGGCACAAACACGCACGTTGATCGCGGTACAACGAAAGTCTGCTTTGAATCGTTTAGCTATACGGATCAAAAAGCGGCTTACTTGTTGGACAGAAATACAGAGATGGCATTGAGAATGCCAAGGTCGGCCTTTTGACCAATATGATTGGAAAGTTAGTCACGCTGTACTGCTCAAGATCGACGACAATGGGTAATGGCTGTCTGCAACCGGCTGAGACTTATTTCTTTGGGCCGCGACCGTAGGAAAAGAGCGCGGTTGGAATGTAACAGTTTTTGAAACAAAAGCTGGTGAAACCGAGTTGCGGAATTTCGAGTTTCCTTAACAAGATCAGTATCTGAAATGAGTGAGTTATCGCTGAAGTCAGATTGCAAAATTGATATCGCACAAACTTTACGGTAGGGATGACTACAATAATTGAATGAGGTCTGCAGGTGTCGGGAACCCATCCATCTCCGACTGGTCTCATAAAAAAATTTCCAACAGTCCGGACTATCGAGGGCTGAGGCTTCCGTAAACGTTGCACTCATTTTGACGACGATCCGCAAACATCGTTCAGCTTTGCTTTACTTGGTTTTTTGAAGCCCAGTTCCCAACCAGCATCAGATTGAGTGCCGGAACCAATGGGACATTTGACCTTTGGATATGGCTTCGCTCTCACCGGTTTTTCGCCTCGTTGATAGGTCCGGAGGCAATAAGAAGTAGAGTATTGTCATGTCTGGCATGGTTCGTGTTCTCGGCCGCGTAGAGATACAAGCTCAAGGTGGTGAAAACCTACCAATTACCAGTATCCGCTCGAAAGAGCTGATTGCGGCCTTGGGGAACCGCCCGGGGCATCCGGTTGAGCGCCGTCAGGTGATGTCCTGGATCTGGCCTGACAAGGATCCAGACAAAGCACGGCGCGCGTTGAACACCGAGGTCTGGCGCCTGAAGAAAGTAGTGGAAACGGCAGGTACTGACCCTTCTGCGCTTATTGATTCAACACCTCGAACACTGACTTTGCGCAATGATGCCGGCTATATCGTTGATATCGACATGCTGGCCCAGGGCGGGAACACTGCGCTTGAGAGTCTTCTTGCAGGTGAAATCCAGATCGGGCGTTTTGCAGAAGGGGTGGAAGCTGAATGGGTAGAAGAGTTGCGCCACGAGACGCAGGCGCGGATATTCAGGTTTCTGAAAAAGACGATCGAGGCCGCGTTGGAAACCAATCGACTGGCAGAGGCTCGATGGGTCGCAGAGAAGTTCCAGCGCGACAATCCCTATGACGAGGCCGCGACGCGCTGGCTGATGAAGATTGACATGATGTCTGGCCAGAATGGCAACGCGATCCAGCATTTCAACATACTCAAAACCGTTCTGAGCGATGAGCTTGGTGTCGTCCCGTCACCGGATACGGTGGCTTTGGCGCAAAAGCTTCAATCGGCAGATCTACCGGTGCCCAGGCCAGGTTTCAGGTTTGAGCCGGCAACTGATCCGCGCATCAGAGCGGCCTTGCGGCGCGTTGATGCGCTCCACGGGTTGGTGAGCGAGTTACGGCTAGAGTTGTCAGCGTTGACAGACGAGTTAGACCGCTTGGACGAGTGAAACTGCCCTAGCATACTTTCCAAGCCTCTTTTGCTGCGAGATATCGCCCCCCACTCACAAACTAAACAACGTCGTCCCGAAGTCGCCAGTGTTGAGGCGATGCAGGCCAGTCCCGAAAAGGCTGATCTACCTGCTCTGAATGCCTGTGCCAGCGGCCGTGTCCTTTTTTCCGCCCAGCTCCTTCGCTCCCACTAAGGTTTTTTCTCAAACCTCCTTTTGTGATCGTTTGCTTGATTGCGTCGTGATTGGCCTGTGATTGCGCCATGCAATGTCTGGGAAGAACGGCAAATGCTGCGCAAGAGAGCAAGGGTGATCAACATGTCCCGCGATGCACGAAACCGGTTTTGGAATGCACCGGCTGAAGACGATTTTGAAGACTTCTTTGACGAAGAGTTCGCGCCAGAGTTTATCGATGCTGATAGCGCGTTCCCGGAGGAAATGGAAAGCGACGCCGAGTGGGGCGCGATTTTCGACGCAGGCTTCTCGCCGGAAGATGTCGCGCGCGAGGCTTTTGCCGAGATTGCTGATGCCCACGACACTGAGGTCAACGAGTTTCTTTTTCAGATGACCGAAGGCATGAGCCCCGAAGAACTGGAGAGCTTTTGGCGGGGCCTGGCCCGGTTCGGGCGCAAGGCGCTCAAGGTTGCGGCACCAGTCGTACGCACCGTCGCCCCGGTGGTTGGCACAGCGATCGGCGGCCCGATCGGCGGTGCTGTTGGTGGATTGCTTGGTCAGGGCGTAGGCGCACTTGCCGGGCAGCTCGGATCGCGTGGGCGGTCCAGACGTGGGCGCAGACGGCCTTCGCGGCGTGGGCGTTCGGTGATGACGCGCAGACCTGCGCGTGGTCGAGTCCGTCGCGCACGTCCCAGAAGACGCGGACGCCGCAGAGCAGGGTTGGCATCGATCGGTCAGCAGGCAGGAGCCATTCTACGAAATCCACAGATTCAGTCGATTTTGGCGGGCCTCATTGGCGGGCGCTCGCGCGAAGTCGTAGGCCGTTCGGGCGAGACGATGTCTGGACCCGTTGCAATCGCAGGGCTTATTGAAGGGTTGACCGAGGCGCTAAGCGAAGCAGAAGCCGCTGGAATCGACCTTGATGATTTTTCCGCAGATTTCGAAGCGGAGGATTTCGAAAGCGCTGCAGATGCATTTGCGCTTTTGGTGGAAATGATTGGAATTGACGAGGACGCCGGCGAGCGTGCCGGCCCCTGCCCCGAGACCGGTGAAGCCATTTGCCGGTGCAACACATGACCGCGCTCAACGAAATACTGCTAAAGGCGCTGACGAGTTCGGGTGAGATCGACCAGGCAGAGATTCTGGCGCATCTCACCGGGGCTGCTCAGGCAGAACAGCCTCACGAAACGCCTGCAGCTATTGATCTTGATGCTTGGCGCGAAGAGGCTGCCCGATCCGAGAAGGTGATCGAAAGCATGAGTGCACAGCTCGACATGCTGGCCTGTGCCTTAGGCGCGTGCCCGTCATGTTGGGGCGACAGCGAAGACTGCGAAGACTGTGGCGGGCAAGGTGCCGGAAGCCCCGGCACATTCCTACCCGACCCTGATTGTTTCAGGGCTTTGATTGTCCCGGTTCTCGAAGTGATGGTGGACCAAGGAAACCGTCGCCGCCGTCCCAGACGGCGTGCGAGGCGGCGTCCTTCGCCTCACGTCTCCGACAAGGTGGCGCATCCATTGACCATAGACGCCACGGTCATTCAACAGAAGGAAAGGTCTGACCCATGAGCTCATCAGGATTGATGGAACAGGACGATCTTTTGCGATTTGCGCTCGCTCAGAGCCAAGTCGCGGAGTTCGACGACGATGATGATGAAGATTTCGACGATGATGACGAAATGTTCGAGTTCGACGACGACGATGATGAAGATTTCGACGACGATGACGAAATGTTCGAGTTCGACGACGACGATGATGAAGACACCGACATGCTGGACATGGCTGATGACTTCGAAAGCGACGGCGAGGACTTTCCTGAACGCCGTCGCCGCCGTCGCCGCCGCCGTCGCTCCTTCCGTCGCCCGCGATTTCGCAGGTTCAGCCGCCGGCGTCGCATGGGCAAGGTCAAGGGGTCACGCTCGACCACAATGCGTGGGCGAAATGGCCGCCGCATGCGGGTGCGCTTTGGCAAGAGCTTTGCCACATCGGCAGAGGTAAACAAGCTGATCGCTTCTACCAACAAACGGTTTGCAGCCGCCATGAAGGAGCGAAAGGCGAACCACAACGCTCTATCCAAGCGAATAGCGTCTGCCACGAAGAACTTAGACGGCAAGGTTTCGTCGCTGCGCAAGTCGGTCAAGACACTTGAGCGGCAAGCCCAGACTTCCAGCCTCTTGGGGCTGTTAGGTGGTGCACCAAAGGCCGAAAAGATCAAGCTTTCGGGTGCAGCGGCAGGGGCTCTTGCTGGTCAGGAGATCGATGCCGAGATCACGTTCAAGAAGCAGGACATCCTGTTGCCGATCCTGGCTTCCGGCGCGTTTGGCAAGTCAGGCGGCGGGGATGACACGCTGATGTACGCCCTTCTCTTGGGCCGGAACTAAGGGGGTGAACAAATGCGACAGAAAGCACTACTGAATATCGTAGCCACACGCGATCTGATCCCGGATCTAACGACCGAGGCATTTCTGGCCTCCCGTGATGGGGTGCTCGGTGTCATGGGGCTCCAGCGTATCGCAGAAAGCCACGCCGAAGTGACCAAGGCGCGCGACACCGCCCTTGGAGAGGCTTCCAAATGGTACAAGGCATTGGAGAATGGCGTGAGGCTGCTTGAGCAGATGCCCGGTGGCACAGCGGTCACGCCAGCTCAGGTAGATGCGCTTGTTCAGCGGCTCGCTGAAACAGTGGCGCTGGATCCCGACAAACGGCCTGACGGTGTTGGAGATCCAGACGACGACGATCCTCAAAACCCACCTGCTGGTGGCCCCGGAGATTTATCCAATCCCGATCCTGATTGATTATCAAATGCTTTCAGACAGGGCGGCGCTGTCGCCCTGTCTTTCTTTTACGCAGGAGGACCGGCCATGTGCGGGTGTCAGTTGATACGTCTGGAGGATGTTAAACCGGTTGCACGGCACAAGCCCCTGAAACCTGGTGACTTCGGCGGGCCTTTGAAATCGTCGCCGCCAGTGCCCAAACCGCTTCCAAAAGGTCGGTTCTTTAGCTCGGGAAAATTGCCCAGGCCGCGCGCGACGATCGAGGCAGTGGCCACCGCTTTTCGTGCGCGAGAGGCCTTCGCGCGGGTGATGCAGCTTTTTCGTCAGCACAAGATCGAAAACGATGATGTTGACCAGGTGGCCCGCGCCATTTTGGCGGTGCCCGAGATGAGCCGCGACGAGATTGCAAAGACTCTTGGTGTTTCGGTCGATCAGATCGAAGAACTAAGCGCGGGCCTGAAAGCCCACGAAACTGCACTTCATGACGCATTAAAGAGTTTGCGAGCGTCAGAGCATCAGTTGACGACGATTAAAGGGATAGGCCCGAAAATTGCCAAACGGCTTCGGGAACATGGTGTCAAAGACTTGCGCCATCTCGCAGGCATGGACGATGCCGCTGTCGAGGCATTGGATCGGGATATCGATGCGCCCACTCAGGCCAAGAGCTGGCGCAACGAAGCACAGCAGATCCTCGAGGAACCCTAGCCATGGACCCGGCGCTGCGTGAACTTCTGGGCAGCGGGCGGCGGCGCGACAGCGTCGAGGCGATCCTCCGCCTGCACCCTGGAGCCAAAGTGCCAGAGAAATGGGTCAGACCGGTGACACGGTTCGGCGACATTCTGACGGTTCGGCTCAGGCGCGGCGACATTTTCCAAGTTTGGTCGCACCCATCGGTAAAATCACTGAAAGCAGCGCGTGTCTTTGGGCAAAGTCGAGAGACACCTCCAACGCCTGAGGTGTTTTCGCGTACGCGCGCGCCCACCCGTCAGGCCCACCCGCGCCACCGTGGGCAAGGTGTTGTGCTTGGAGTGATCGATTGGGGGTTTGATATTGCTCATCCGGCCTTTCGAGACGCCGCAGGTCAAAGTCGGGTACTGGCATTGTGGGATCAACGTGAACCGTCGCGCGGCGTGCAGCCGAAGCCATACGGATACGGTCGCGTCATTACCCGGCGAGAGATCGACCGAGCACTTACAACGTCTCGGCCCTATGAACGCCTTGACTACCATCCCGGTGACGCGGATCGGGGGCGGGGCGCGCATGGAACGCACGTTGCGGATATTGCTGGCGGTTCGCCGCGTTCAGATGGTGAAGGCGGATTGGCCCCAGAGGCTGATCTGGTGTTCGTACATCTCTCGGCGGCGCGTCTGGGCGGGCTTTCAGATCTTGGAAATTCTGCGCGGATCATCGAAGCGGTGGATTTCATTCGTCGCCTGAGCCGGGGGAGAGGTTGCGTCATTAACATGAGCCTCGGTCGACAGGGAGGAGCAAAGAACGGCACCAGCCTGGTGGAACGTGCACTTGATGCCTTTGTCACTGAGCGGGACGATGCAGCTATTGTGCAATCTGCAGGCAATTATTTCCTGGCCAATTGTCATGCCGCAGGAGTGCTGCCTCCGGGCCATATGCGCTGGATCGGGTGGGATATTTCCCGTCACGACCCAACCGACAATGAGATGGAGATTTTTTATTCGGCGCGCGACCGGATGCGTGTAAGTCTGCGGCCGCCAGGACAAGAGGCGATTACGGTCCCCTTGGGTGACACACGCAGCCTTCGCGACGTATTTGGGCGCGAAATTGCACGGGTTTATCATCGCGCGCTTGAGCCGAACTCGGGTGATCATCACTGCGATATTTTTGTCTACGCGAATGCACCCGGCGGGCGCTGGACAGTGGAAATCAGCGCGGATGTCGTAACCGACGGGCGCTATGACGTCTGGATCGAGCGGGACGGCTCTGGCCCGCGCCGTCAGTCCCGATTGGCCCCCGGCGAGGCCGATCAGACCTGCACCATCGGGTCGATCGCTTCGGGCTACCACTCAATCGTAGTCGGCGCCGCGCAGCAAGGCCGGGTGGGCGCTCGGCCTGCGCGTTTTGCCTCGGCTGGTCCCACCCGCGATGGCCGGACAAAGCCGGACGTTGTGGCACCTGGTGTGGCGGTGCGGGCCGCCCGCAATACACCGCTTGGCGAATCCCACCCGCGACCACGTCATACCCATATGTCTGGCGCAAGCCAGGCTGCCCCGTTTGTCGCGGGTCTTTTGGCAGCCTGTTTATCGGCTGCTGGCCCGGGGCAAGGCATTCACGATTTACGCAGAATGATCATTGGTACCGCCCGCCCGCAAGCGGCGCACAAGCTGGTTGACCGTCTGCGTCTGGGTGCGGGTCTGGTCGATCCGCAAACCGCGCTTCGTGTTGCTGAGCACAGTTCCTCACACCCCATAAGAGACAGAGGATTGGTACGATGAAATATGACAGAAGTTCATTCGGACATCGCAGACGCACCTATCGGCGCGGACGAATGGGAACTGCTGAGGCCGGTGGCCATGCTCATCATGGGGGGCACTCCATGACCTTTTGGGTTGATCCCAATCTTATGCGAGACAGGCCAGCGGAAGTGCGTGGATTTGAAGAATCCGGGCCACGCCAATTTACCCATTCGCGATTCAGAAACGATAGCTTTCTGACCCAGGTCCTGAATGGTCGACGTACCATGCGACGTGGGGCACGAGGCGCGTCTGTTCGCAAGGTACAGCAAGCGCTGATCGATCTTGGTTTCCAACTTAGGTTCGGCGCAGATGGTGATTTCGGGCGCGAAACAGATCGAACTGTCCGGGCTTTCCAGACAAATGTCAGAGCGCACAATTCCAGCTTCCTTGTCGATGGAATCGTGGGCGAGAATACCATTGCGGCCCTTGATGCGGCAATCAATCGCTTGCGGTTGCGAAAGGATGTCACTGCGCTGACCGCGACGGAGCAGGCCGCACTTGCTGGAGCGCTTCAGGCGCTGAATGCTGCGGATGAACGCAGGCAGTTCGTCGTTGACCATGCAAGGAGGGCTATCCATGGAAACGCAGGGTTCCTGCCCTGGCACAGGCAGTTCATCCTGAATTTTGAAAGCCGTCTGCGCCGCCATGATGACCGCGTGTCGCTGCCTTACTGGAACTGGTTCACTGACCCCGGGCAACGCGGAGGTGTGCGTATGTGGAACCGCGCGATGGAGCGCATATTGGGTGGCGATGGAGATCGGACCAGACCGGGGAATCGCCGCATCGGCTTTCCTGTCGTGTCAGGACCAATTGGGAGTGGATGGTCAAGCTTCACCGCGACTGGATCAGTCGATGAACCTTTTCTGCGAAGGGTATTTGGGGAACATCGCGGACGACCAAGCGGAGGCGTAACCCGCGCCCGTGTGATGCGGGAAAGAGTGTACGACGTGACGCCATTCGACTCGAGCGACCGACGCGGCTTTCGGCATGTTCTTGAATTTGGCCCGCATGGCGCCGGGCATATGTGGACCGGCGGGCAAATGGCCGATATCACACTGTCGCCAAATGACCCGGCGTTCTTCTTCCATCACTGCATGGTGGACAAAGTCTGGGCGGACTGGCAAGCGGGGAAACCGGCGGCTGCGGGCTATTTACCCAATACTCCTGTGGGTTCGGTGCCGGGGCGGAACACTTCTATGGAGGTGTTTGAAACCAATCGGCCAAGCCCTGGCAGCGTGACGCCTGCAGCGACACTGGATCTCACCAACCAAAGCGATAATCTGGGAAATACAGGGCTCTTGGTTCGGTACGTGTGAAAGCCGCATTGAGTTCTTGGATTATGTATTGGAGGCGAATGGCAACCCGCTATGCCCGGTGCACCAAAACCTTCTTTTCTGCTATCGCTCTCGCGGCAACCGTCATCTATTGGGCATGACGATTGATCGTAGTACGTCGAATGTGTCTTGAGTTCAGGATGCTGCACCGTGGGCCAACGTTCGACATGGAAACAAAAGCATGGGTCCAAGCCTCCAGTTGAACCCTGCCGCCTCTTCGGACACGCCCCACAGCTTTGTTATGACCGCTTATTCGTCAGCGTGGGGATGCAGAGTGCCTTTACCCTCTTGAAATCAAGCCGGAAAGCGATGCGGTGCGATTTAGCTTTTTTGATTTCGTTGCATATTCAGTAACCGATGAAATGTTTGCTCAACATTGCGATCATGAAGATTCTGAGGGTGATTGGCTTCAAATCTTTTCGAAGTCGTTCTTCATAGAATTTGTGGAACGAAGTACTTGGGCGACGCCAGAATTCCCCGGCAAATTGACACACTATCAGATCAATACACTTGATCACACGATTAACATCGCAACGCGCTACTCTCCTGAAATTCTCAAATTTGCACATTGAGGCAAAGTAAGTTCGGACCCGGTGCAGACGTTCACCAAATTTCGCTCACCATCTGATTTGCGGGCAACGTTGTTTGGCGTACCAGCGGCGCGGTTACCAGATCGACCGTCGCCTATTACAATCCAATTTTGGCTGTACAAATTCGGGCGGGCCGAATTCCTAGGACAGTTTGGAGTTTTTTTGCTACCCTAGCTTATTGTCACTGCACTTGGCTTTGCGTGGGGGCGCTGGTCTATTGAAAAAACCAATTTTTACAGCAGCGGTCATTTTGAGTACATTTTGTCCGCTTAGTTCAGATGATGTAGCGGCGGAAACCGCAGAAGAAGTTGAGACGGGCAACCGACTAGCAGCGGTGTTGCGAGCCGGTAGAAGTGTCGTGTCGAACAGTCAGGACCTAATCAACAATCCGGATGTCACGGACAAAGGGCTGTCCGGTGAAGTGTTTTACGAGAAAGTTATTGAGGCCTACTCGGAGGCTAACGGTGAACCACCGCTGCATGATGGGCTGGACCCACTAGAGCGTAAACTTACAGAAACGCAGCTGGACGCTATGGTCACGGTAATCGACGCAAACCAAGAGATAATAAATGCCGAGGGAGTGGCATTTAAAGGATTTATTCCAGCCGTATTTGCGCGGCTGGTAAATGAACAGTTCGCAGATGAAATTGGCACGTCTGCTGTGGTCAAGGTAACGGCGCCCTCGGAACTTGTCCGCAATCGCATGGCCCGTCCGGATTCCTGGGAAAACGCGATCATCGAGGAAAAGTTCAAGGACTCCTCTTGGGCCGAAGGGCAGCCATTTTTCGAAGAAACTGACGTTTCAGGAACACCCGCTTTCCGTATGCTGATCCCCGAATACTACTCTGAGTCCTGTCTTTCATGCCACGGATCGCCAGCGGGTGAAACGGATGTGACCGGTTTCCCAAAGGAAGGTGGGCAACTTGGGGATCTGGCAGGTGCAATCAGCATAACCCTTTTTAGATGAAACAAGATTCTGGTTTGAGTAACAATTGGAAGTGGGTGTCCGAAAACACTATTCCGGTGCGCATTGGGTCACTGTCAGCGCTATTGTTAACCGCTTTGGTCGTGAGCACCATTGTGATGGTCTACGATCTGGCGCGTAACCAAGCCCGCATACAAGACGCAAATACTGAGTTTCACCGGCTGGAAGTAGCTGGCCAGGCCGACCGTCATTTTGGCGAGATGAGGTATTGGCTGACGGATCTTTCTGTCAGTTTACTGACCCTTTCGGAGCGGCGCGCCAACGAAGCAAGGACGATGCTCAATAGCAGCCTCGAACAGCTCGCCGCTTTTGCACCAAAGTCCGCAGCCAGTGTACAAGAGCAGGCAAACTCCTACTACGAAACTTCTATGCAAGCAGCCGATGCTTACACAGATGGTAACCGGGTGCTGGGAAACACTCTACTGGCACAGGCCCGAGTGGCCAGTGATGCCGTCGACAAGACGTTGACGCAATTGGTCGATGACCTATCTGAAAGCGCCGACCGAACCAGAAATGAAGCAACGGTTGCCGCCAAGGCTGCGATGAACCGAGCGATCATTGCGTGTGTCGTCATTGTGATATTGGGAGCGCTTCTTACGTGGCGCGCTCTGAGGTCGATCGTTGTGCCGCTGCATGCAATCAACATCGCGATTTCAGGACTGATCCGGGGTGAACGGGATGTTACTCTGCCGCCCGAAGGCCCTGATGAGCTGGGCCGGATGTCCCAAGCGCTAAGAGCGCTTCGCGACAGCCAGGACAAACGGCGCGAACTAGAAGAAGAAGCGCGTGCGCAGCGCAATACGATTCTGACAGCAATTGAAACAATTCCAGACGGATTTGCGTTGTTCGACAACGAAGACCAACTCATACTCTTCAATGACCGGTTCCGCAGCATTTTTGCACATGTAGACGACATACTTGGGCCGGGCACGCGGTTCGAGGATATCTTGCGGCTGCAACTGGAACGAAAATCGGTTGATACCGATGGTGTGCCTGACGAAGAGTGGATTAGCAGCCGGCTTGCACGACATCGCAGGCCTGACGGAGATCGCCAAGAAGTCTTGCTGGGTGGCGCATGGATTCAGGTGTCAAAACGCCAGACCCCCGACGGGGGCACGGTCGCTGTTTACAGCGATATTTCTGACCTTAAGTCCAAACAGGAACAACTTGAAGAAGCCAACGCGCAGGCGATCGCTGCCAGCTCTGCAAAAAGCCAGTTCCTGGCTTCCATGAGCCACGAGTTGCGCACTCCTTTGAACGCGATCATCGGTTATAGCGAAATGCTGTCCGAGGATGCGCAGGACATGGGATTCGAGACTGCGACGGATGACCTGGAGAAGATCATGGCATCCGGGCGACATCTGCTCTCGCTCATCAATGACGTTCTTGATCTGTCCAAGATCGAAGCGGGCAAAATGGAAATGTACCCGGAACGCTTCGCACTGCGGCCCTTGTTGGACGAAGTCGCGTCGACCGTGGTTCCCTTGGTGAGCAAGAACAGAAATGAACTGGTTCTCTCTTGTGATCTCGCAGACACTGACGAGATCGAAACTGATAAAACCAAGCTCCGGCAGAACCTTTTCAACCTGTTGTCCAACGCGGCGAAGTTCACCGAAGGTGGTAAGATTGAGCTTCTCGTCTCTAAACTCCGGAAAAATGATACAGATTTCTTTCGATTTGCGGTGCGAGATCAAGGTATCGGAATGACGCCGCAGCAACGCGACAAGCTGTTCCAAGCGTTCGTGCAAGCTGATCAGTCTACTACGCGGAATTTCGGAGGCACAGGGCTAGGGCTCGCCATTGCGCAGGAATTTACGCGTATGATGGGCGGGCATATTACTGTCGATAGCAAAGAGGGTGTTGGATCGACCTTCTCTTTCGAAATCCCAGCCCGCTACGATACCATTTCTACGTCGACTAACGAATACAGCGAAACGTCACCGGACACTGCTTTGGGCCGCGTTCTGATAGTGGATGATGAAGAAGACGCACGGAACGCGGTGGCAAAAATCGTGCGCGAGGAGGGGTATGATGTCTTGCTGGCATCGAACGCAGCGGCGGGCATGGAAATCGCGCGCTCGCAAAAGCCTGACGTCATTCTTCTGGACGTTATCATGCCTGAACGCGACGGCTGGTCTATGTTGAAGGAACTCAAGGCAGACTCGAAGCTGTGCGAAACGCCCGTTGTCCTAGCCACGATTGTCGCGGATCGCGACATGGGCCTTGCCTTCGGAGCGATCGAACACCTAATTAAACCAATTGATCCAGCGCGGCTGATCGCAACGTTGGATGCTATCGCCTCCGGACGCGACAAGGACGTGCTGATCGTTGACGACGATATGTCAACGCGAAACCTGTTTCGCCGCATCCTAACGCGCAACGGATGGACGATACGCGAGGCGGCAGACGGTCACGGCGCGCTCAGCCAATTGAAATCCAAAAGACCGACACTGATGGTATTGGACATTATGATGCCGAATGTGGACGGTTTCGATGTTCTCAAAACGGTTCGCACAACTGATGAGCTTGCAGATTTGCCGGTTATCGTAGCCACGTCCAAGGACCTGACGCGGGACGAACTGGATTGGTTGAAAGCCCATTCAGATGAGGTCATCCGCAAAGGAGATACCGGTCGAGGTGATCTGATTGCGGCACTGAAACGCCAGTTACAAGATTATTCATAAGTCGGAAAGATTAAGGCGATGGCAAAGATACTTATTGTGGAAGACAACGATATGAACCTCGATATGCTGTCGCGCCGGCTGCAGAGAAAAGGCTACGAAACCGTATCTGCCCGCGATGGTCAGGCCGGCGTTGAACAAGCCCTATCGGATAAACCGGATCTGATTTTAATGGACATGAGCCTGCCCGTAATCGACGGGTGGGAGGCGACCAGACAGATAAAAGCAAACCCAGATACAAACGCTATCCCAGTTGTCGCTTTGACCGCCCATGCGATGCAGAGTGATCGTGACAAGGCCATGGATGCCGGTTGCGACGAATTCTATACCAAACCGATCGAACTGCCCGGGTTGCTGGAAATTATTGAAAAACTGCTGGACGGGTAGCGCGGCATGGTTTCAGAGACCCGAAAAGACAAGTTGGCATTAGCCACCCGCATTTCCCAGAACCTCAATGGGCCGTCAGAAGCGATTGTTGGGTTTCATAATCTGCTGATCGAGGAAGTACGCAGATCAGGACCAGAGGCTGCGCTAGAGGATTTGCAAAAGATTGGCGCCGCCGCCAGCAACCTTGTTCAGTTGGTCGAACTGTTAGGGAAAAGTGCGCACCAAGTCACCGCCGACAAAGACGCGCAGGCAAAATTACGGCATGATTTACGCTCTCCGATCAATGCGATCATTGGGTATTCGGAAATGGTTCTGGATGATTTCGAGGCAGATCTGAAGCCTTCCGCTTGCAGCGACATAAACGCGATCCTGAGCGAAGCGCGCAAGCTGGCGCTACAGATCGACAGCACCATCAGTGATGCAGACATTCAGAATAACGCTGAGGACAGTGACCGGGATCAGGAAATTGCGGCCAACCTTGAACGCAGCCTTGCGAACTCTGATGCCGGTCGCGAAACCCTGACCGGACGTATCTTGGTGATTGATGACGAGGCGGCCAATCGGGAAATCCTGACCAGGTTACTAGAGCGCAGAGGGCATAGTGTGCGGTCCGTCGGCTCGGCCAGGGAAACTTTTGAGGCACTAAACCGCGAGGGATTCGACCTTGTTCTGTTGGATATTCTTATGCCAGAGGTGAATGGCATCGATGTCCTCGAAAATATGAAAAAAGATTCGTCTTGGCGCGAAATACCCGTAGTCATGGTTTCCGGTCTTAACGAGACCGACGCAATCGCCAAGTGCATTAGTGTCGGCGCCGAGGACTATTTGCCAAAACCTATCGACCCAGTGTTGCTGCATGCGCGCGTCGATGCCTGCATGGAACGCAGCCGCTGGCGCGCTAAGGAATTGGCGCTCGCAAATGAGATAAAATACGAACGTGACAGGGCAGACAAATTGCTACACTCGATGCTGCCCGCGCCAGTTATCAAACGCCTAAACGATGGTGAGACGAACATCGCTGATCGCTTCGCTGGCGCAACCATAATATTCGCGGATATCGTAGAATTCACTCCGCTGGTTGCCCGCATGGACGCTGGTGACTTAATCCGGGAATTGTCAAAATTGTTTACTGCATTTGATGACCTGGCAACCCTGCACGGCATCGAAAAAATCAAGACAATTGGAGACGCCTATATGGCGGCATCGGGGATCCCCGTGCGACGCGAAGACCACGCGCTGGCGGCAGTAGGCTTTGCACGTGACATCCTAAGGAAGATGTCTGACAGCACAGTAAGCAGCGCGGGGCTGCAAATCCGCATAGGTGTCCATACCGGACCAGTCATTGCCGGTCTGATCGGGCGAAAACGGTCAATTTATGATGTATGGGGAGAAACCGTGAACCTTGCCAGCCGTCTCGAGGCCACAGGCAGGTCGGGGCACATCCACATCTCTGCCCAAACCAAAGATGCGCTGGGTGACCATTTGCCCAACGCGGAAGCGCAAACTCATTTTGTCAAAGGAGTGGGTGAGATAACATCCTACTTCGTATCCTAAGGCTTGTAATGCAGCATTGCGTCCTAATCGTTTCGGCGGTTTGATAGTTGAAAACGTCGAATTGGAACTTCGCCGTTCGGCCCAATTTGTGCTGCTAAAATGGGATGATTGCGGTCCAAAACCCTATGCTCAGTATCCACTGAATACCGTTAGGCTTCATTATCCCCGCTTCGAATTTCGAGCGGTGAACATGACTGATCCTGCGATCCGCCATACCCGCCCACAACGACAACCCGACAGTGACGCGAGACACTTTCACTGAATGCTTCCTCACCCCTGAGGCCCGCTTTGAGTCCAAACTAACGGCTTCTACGGTGTGAACGAATTGGCGCAAACCATTACGATTCAGACATTCAAACCTTTAGCCCTGGCCGGGAGAACACCCACTGTTAAAATGATACAGTTCCATTTATTCGCCGCATTTCTGCGCGTCAGTTCAGGGCGCTCCAGGCACCCCAAGTTTTTGTACTTTTCAGCGATGTATTGCCATCCATTCACCCGAATTTTTCGACCTCTATTATCCGTTCTTATTAGTTCCATTTGTTGCGCCGACGATCCCGGTATTCTGACGTACATCTTGCGCAACGAAATTTTTCGTCTACTCGATCGTCAGTTTCCCACTGTCGGGAGTTGTAGATGTTGGGCAAGACGCTGCCATGCCCGTTCAGCATGCTCGGACTGCGCCTCGCGGAGACGTACCAGGCGAATAATCAGAAGTTGCGAAGGTAAGACGTCGTCGATCCGCACCAACCGCCCTTGTGAAAGGTGTTCGACAATCAAGGAGTGCGGCAGCCAGGCAACCCCAATATCCGTTAGCACCAGTTGCAACACCGCCAGTGTCAGGGCGGTTTCGGCGGCCATTGACACGGTGGTGTCCTTGGGCAGGCGCGGATTGATCATCCGGGCGAAAACCTGCCCCAAAAAGACCTCTGACGGGTAGCTAATCGTTGGAAGAACCGCTGAATTGGCCTTGTTGCGGCCGTTCGGCGTTGCGACCGGGATCAAAAGGTCCGTTCCAAGATCCACCGTTTCAAAGGCATTAACCGGTACGGGTGCATCATCACCCGGAAGCGCATACATGATCGCAAAATCGACCTCTCTGGAGATCAAATGCATCAGACATTCATCCTGGTTGCCCGACCGCACCCGTGTCAAAACGTTACCATCCGTACTCAACGCCAGAACCACCTGCGGCGACACTGTGGTGGTCAGCGCATGCTGGCAGACAAAACCCAGTGATTTCGAAGCCTGATCGCTTGCGGTCTGCATGGTTTGGCGCAATTTGTGCATTCTTGCACTGAGATCACGTAACTCGGGCTCAAGCGCCCGTACGCCGGGCAACAGGGTAACCGGTTTGCGGCGGCGATCAAACAGTGCCGCGCCTATGCTGTCTTCAATGAGCCGCACCCGGCGAGTAAAGGCCGACTGCGTCAGAAACCGTTTTTCTGCCGCACGCGCCAAGGAGCCGCCATCAAGCACAGCTAAGATATCGTCTATCCATTCAAGCCGCATGGAACACAGATAGAGCAACCCACAATAACTTGCAATTCTTGCAATATATTGTCGGTATTTCGCATTAGGAGCCGCAATTTTAGACGGATATGTTGAGGAAAGCCAAAATTAGGAGTCTTCTTATGCATCTCGCCCGCTTTCCCCGGCTGCATCTTGCCCATCTGCCCACACCGCTTGAGCCGATGAAACGGCTTTCCAAAGAGTTGGGTTGTGAAATCTGGATCAAACGCGACGATTGCACCGGCATGTCAACGGGCGGCAACAAGACCCGAAAGCTTGAATTCCTCATGGCCGAGGCCGAGAAACAGGGCGCCGACATGGTGATGACGCAAGGCGCGACCCAGACAAATCATGGCCGGCAGACCGCTGCTTTCGCGGCCAAACTGGGTTTTGATTGTCATATCCTACTTGAGGACAGGACTGGCTATCAGGACGGGAACTACAACACCAACGGCAACGTCCTGTTGGATCACCTGCATGGTGCCACAACCGAGAAGTTTCCCGGTGGTCACAACATGGTTGAAGAAATGCAGAAGGCCGCCGAGAAGAAGCGTGCCGAAGGACGCAACGTTTACGTTATCCCCGGCGGTGGCTCAAACCCGACTGGTGCGCTTGGTTACGTAAATGCAGCCTTCGAACTTTTGTCTCAGGCTAATGAGCGGGGTCTTCGGATTGATCGGCTTGTACATGCGACAGGGTCTTCAGGCACTCAGGCCGGGCTGGTCACGGGCATGTGCGCGATGAATTCCATGGTCCCTGTTCTGGGCATAGGCACGCGGGCACCGCAAGCCAAACAGGAACAGATGGTTTATGATCTTGCCTGCAAAACAGCAGAAAAGCTGAGCTGCGCCGGCATCGTCAAGCGTGAAGACGTGATGGCCAATACCGATTATGTTGGCGAAGGCTACGGGTTGCCGACGGAAAGCGGCATTGAGGCGATCCGGATGTTCGCCGAGTTGGAAGGCATACTGCTTGACCCCTGCTATTCGGCTAAGGGCGCAGCGGGCCTAATCGACCTTGCTCGCAAGGGAGAATTCAAGGATCAGCGGGTTGTATTCCTTCATACCGGTGGCGCGGCGGCCCTGGGCGGCTACGAATTTGCCTTCGACCACGCAAATCGCTGGGTTCATATCTAAACCATGGGCGCGCTACGTCCTGTAGGCATACTTGGCGGCATGGGCCCCGAGGCGACAATCCTCCTCCAACGCAAGTTGGTGGAGGCCGTCCCGGCGCGGGATGACAACGACCACATTCCCCTTTTGATCGATATGAATCCGCAGGTCCCGTCGCGGATTGCCCACCTGATCGAGGGGACAGGCATTGATCCAGGGGATACTCTGGCAACTATGGCGCGTCGGCTTCAAACCGCCGGGGCCAAGGCTCTGGCGATGCCCTGTAACACTGCGCACCACTATGCCGGGGCAATCACAGAAGCAGTGGACATCCCCTTACTAAACATGGTCGAACTGGCGGCGGATCACGCCGCACAAAAGCTTGGAGCCGGAGGTTGTGTCGGCATGCTTGCCTCACCAGCGGTACGCCACACCCGACTTTTCGATACCGCTCTTTCAGAACGCGGGCTGTCTGTTGTCTGGCCTGCGAAAGACGATGCCCTGCTGGCGGCCATCCGTACGATCAAGGCCAAGGGTCCAGGCACATGTGCCCGTGACTCGGTGTTCGCAGCTTCGAAAGATCTTGTCAGCGCCGGAGCGGACCTGCAAATCATCGCCTGCTCAGAATTTTCGCTTGTTTCCGACAGTGTCGCTTGGGATGCCAATGTCAGCGATACAGTCGACCTCTTGGTCCAGGCTATCATCGAGGCGGCAACGGCCGACAGCTCCAAAGACATTGGGTAGCGAACGAATGCCTGCTTGCTTCCAACCGTTTACCGGGCGCCGAATTCGCCTGCGTCGAAGCTGCATGAGCGCGTCATGGGCTCAATGTTGAAATTCTCATCACCGCTGCCCGCCGAAACAATAGCGCGTAATATGCAGTTCCGCTAAAGCAGGTCCCACAATTTGCGTGCGGTCACATCAAAGGCGTCAGGGTTAGACAGGGCAGATATGGTTAAAGAGGTGCACCACGTATCGTCGCCAACCGGCACCAGTACTCCATCGGTAAGTTCGGTCGAAATCGCAGTTTCTGGCATCCAGGCAAATCCACTGCCTTTCAAAAGCCGCCGCTTGATCGTTTCGACCAATCCATCGACATAGATCGTCTCGGCATTCAGCATTTGCCGTTCGACTGTGTTCTCAACCACCATTCCCAGAAACGATGATCGCTCATACGCCAGATGTGGAATGGGCGGGCCGTCTGTCTTGCCAAGATCCCATCCGTTGGCCCGGGTTGTTTCAGCGGCGGCGACAGGGACAAGGCGGTCTATTAGTAGGTCTTTTTTTTCGAATGCCGCCTCATCGATCAATGGCGAGACTGAATGGTGATAGTAGCACAGCAAAACGTCGACCGCCCCTTCAACAAGAAGCTCGCAGCAAGTGCTGAGGGAATCAGACACCACACGTGTGCGCAATTCGGGGATTTGTAGCTGCAATTCTTCAATTCGCGTTGCGAGATAATTGACCGAAATTGTGTGAAGTACCGAAAACCGGATGAACCGGCTGTCCCCGCGATCCGCATCCCGTAACAATTGACGGGTCTCGGACAGTTGTGAAATCGCAGCCAAGGCCACCGGCAGAAACTGTTCTCCGGCGTCGGTCAGACGCACAGGATAGGTGGCACGATTAACCAAAGGAAGTCCAACCCAGTTTTCCAAGGCTCTGATTCTTCGGCTGAAAGCCGATTGCGTGATGTTTCTCTCGTCCGACGCCCGGGTAAAATTCAGGGTTCGGGCAAGGCATTCAAAGTCACGGAGCCAATTCAAATCCATTGTGCGTCCCAGTCTGTCTGCTGTGGTTGACGAGTGTAATCATAACTATGCAATGTTGGAATAGTTTGATGAAATGTTCGAATTGGCCTGCGGAATTCGCTTTGCTCTAGACTTTCAAGCAGGAATCGAAGGCCCGGCCTTGCATCGGACCACTGTCCAACAGCCATGAGGAGGTAATTGCTTTCCGGTCAAAGCCATGAGTTGGAGGCACAAAGAGATCAAAAAACTGACGTCGGAACACGGCGCATCTCAACAGAGGAGACTACCATGAGAACCAAACTGAAAACACTGGGTCTGGCGGCTGCAGTCGGCGCGTTTGCGATACCTGCTCTCGCCGCCGAAGAGGTCAAAATCGGCGTGCCCTCCTGGACTGGCGCACAGGCGATTGCTCATCTTCTGGGTGCTGTGGTTGAAACGCGCATCGGTGGTCAGGTTGAATACGTACCGGGCAACAACGCGACGATTTTCCAGGCGATGGATCAGGGCAAGGGAGACATTGATGTGCACCCCGATGTCTGGCTGCCGAACCAGGAAAGTTTCACCAAGAAATACGTTGACGAAGCGGGTACCGTAACCTTGTCGTCCAACCCCTATGAAGGAAACCAGGGCTTCTGCGTTTCGCAGGACTTCGGCAATAAGATGAACATCACCGATATTGCTGATCTGGGCCGCCCGGACGTCGCCTCAGCGATGGATAGCGATGGCAACGGCAAGGGTGAGATGTGGATTGGCGCCCCCGGTTGGGCTTCGGCCAATGTCAACGAGGTTAAGACCCGTGACTATGGCCTTCTTGATTTCATCGATCCGATCCGTGCCGAAGAAAGCGTCAAGACCGCGCGCATCAAGGACAGTATCGCCAAAGGCGAAGGTTATGCTTTCTACTGCTATAAACCACACGCGGTTTGGTACATGTTCGACGTCCAGATGCTGACCGAGCCGACCTTTGATCCGGCCAAATACGTGATGGTACAGCCGTCGGATGACCCTGATTGGTACAGCAAATCCTCGGTTGCCACCAAGGACGCTCTGAAGAACGTTCAGATTGCATGGTCAAATTCGCTTGAAGATCGCTCGCCTGCGATTGCGGAATTCTTTGCCAACTTTGCTCTGACTGCTGATGACGTCAGCGGTTTCGCCTATGAAATCAGTGGCAAGGGCCGTGATCCAGCAGAGGTTGCCCGTGAGTGGGTTGAAGCCAATCCCGACCGGGTCGACGCTTGGTTGGGCCTCTGATCCGGCGTCTGTTAATCATGCCGACACCGTTGATACCATTCGGTGTCGGCTTCTTTCCCCTTTCGCTTTTGCCCCTCAAACTTTGAGATGTCTCGCATGTCCTCTGAACCTGCCGATACCGTTGTCGAAATTTCGAATGTCTGGAAGATTTTCGGCGCGAACCCTCAAGTCGCTTTGCAGGCGATCCGTGACCGAGGCCTCAGCAAGGCCGAGATTCTGGCAGAGTTAGGCGCGGTGGTTGGCGTCGCCGATGTCAGCTTGTCGGTGAACCGTGGCGAAATCTTTTGCATTATGGGGCTGTCGGGCAGTGGCAAATCCACGCTGGTCCGCCATTTCAACCGCCTTTTGGAGCCTACGGCAGGTAAAATCGAAATCGAGGGCACCGATGTCATGGCCCTTGGCCCGAAAGAGCTTCAGGAATTTCGTAACCGAAAGATCGGTATGGTGTTCCAGAACTTTGCCCTGATGCCGCACCGTTCGGTTTTGGACAATGTGGCGATGCCTCTGGAAATCCGCCAGATCGCCAAGAACGAGCGTATGCGACAGGCGGCAGCCATTCTCGATATCGTTGAGCTGGGCGCTTGGGGATCAAAATTTGCTCATGAATTATCAGGCGGCATGCAACAGCGTGTCGGCTTGGCCCGCGCCCTGGCAGCAAACCCAGATGTTCTATTGATGGACGAGCCATTTTCGGCTCTTGACCCTCTGATCCGGCGCCAGTTGCAGGACGAGTTTATTCGCCTGTCCAAAATTTTGAAAAAGACCACGATCTTCATCACCCATGATTTGGATGAAGCGGTTCGTATCGGTGACCGGATAGCAATCATGCGCGACGGCAAGATGGTGCAGATAGGCACCGCTGAAGATATCGTTATGAATCCCGCAGATGACTACGTTGCCGATTTTGTCGCCGGGATTTCGCGGCTTAAAGTCGTGCATGCCCACGCCGTAATGCAACCGCTTGAACAATATACCGCCGCCAACGGACCGGTTCACAGAGATGCTCCACGGGTCGAAGAAGGCGAAACCCTTAGCAATCTGATCAACATGGCGATTGACGACCAAAAACCCATACTCGTGCAGGACGGCGACAGGGACGTTGGCATCATCACACGCGCCGACTTGCTGCGCACCGTGATCGAAGGAACAGAAGTATCATGAGCGAGCTCAACGATCTTGGCGTCAACCCACTTGAAGACACAGAAAGCGAAGCTGCCCTTGCCTATGCCGAGGAACGCCGCGACAACATCCGTGCCTTTGTCCGCACCAGCCCGGATTACTATATACGGAATTTTGATAAGATCGGTGCCTCATCCCGCTTCACACCGACCTTCAACATTATGGCCGGATTATTCGGTCCTATCTGGTTCGGCGCGCGTGGATTGTGGAGCTGGGCGCTGCCGTTCCTGATCATTGAAACCCTGGGCTTTGTTCAGATCGCGCGTGGTTTGTTTGGGGAACTGGCCGCCGACGCCATGCAGCGTATAGCATCCATTGAAGGCACACTTGAGCTGCGCCGCAAACAGCTTGCCGCAGCAATCGAAAGCGGCTCGGACAAGATCGACGTCTATCAGCGCACGGTCGAATCCCTTGAACAAAACATCGGTGGCATTCGGGCCGAAGCCGATGCGCTTGCCGCCCAAGGCCCTATGATCGTTCTAACCGGGATCGTGATCTTGTTGCTGGTTAAAGCAGTGCAATCCATAGTGGCCAATTGGGCGCTTGAGGCGCGGTTTTCCGATTGGCTGTCGGATCGTTCGATCCGGTCGGCAATGCCAATCACTCATATTGTGTTTAGCGCGGTTTTCATGTTTCTGATCGTCACCGCCGCAATGCTGCACTACAGCTTTCCGGGCCGTTTTTCCCTGCTCAGCCATTTTCCCACCGATCCGGCAATTCGCCTGACCAGCATCCAAGGGGTCGAAGACTTCATCGCATGGTGTGTACGCAACAGCGAGGCGTTTTTCGACGGGTTGACCTTTGGCATTCGCGCGCTTCTTGACGCGCTTGAGGTTATCCTGGTTCAGACGCCGTGGATCGTGATTGCCAGCCTGATCGTGCTTTTGACATGGCTCACGGCAGGCATCCGCACGGCCATCTATTCAGGGGCTTTTCTGGCCTATATGGGGCTTTTGGGGTTTTGGGAGGGGGCGATGACAACGCTGGCCCTATTGGGTACGGCGGCCTGTCTGTCCATTGTCATAGGGATTCCCTTGGGCATGTTCGCCGCACGCCGCCCACGTTTTTACGCCTTTATCCAGCCGATCATGGATTTTATGCAGACTATGCCTGCCTTTGTCTTCATGGTCCCGGTAATCGCATTTTTTGGTGTCGGCAAACCGGCAGCGGTGGTTGTCACCATGATTTTTGGTGGCACCCCAGTAGTGCGTTTAACCGTCCTGGGCTTGCGGGGTGTGCCCGAAAGCGTGCGTGAGGCGGCAATCAGCTTTGGTGCTAACAAATGGTATCTGTTGACCAAGGTTGATCTTCCTCTGGCGTCCCCATCAATCCGCGCCGGGATCAATCAGACAATTATGCTGTCACTGGCAATGGTCGTCGTGGCTTCGTTGATCGGGGCCAAGGGATTGGGTGAAGATGTCCTAGAAGCATTGCAATATGCCAATGTCGGACAGGGTATACTCGCTGGCTTCTCGATCCTGTTCTGCGCTATGATCCTTGATCGTATCGTGCAGGGCGGGCGCAAATGACACCGGTCGTTTTTGTGCATGGCTTCATGGGCGGAAGCCGACAATGGCAGGGGCAGGCCGATTCAGCAGTCGGGCACGAGATCATCAGCTTAGATTTGCCGGGATTTGGCGAAAATGCTTGTTGGAAAGCGCTGGACAGTATTGGCGACTATGCTGAATGGGTCCTAGGCCAACTGAGCACGCGCGGCATCGGGCGTTTTAACCTGGTCGGCCATTCGATGGGCGGGATGGTCGTGCAAGAAATGGAGGCGCGCGCGCCAGAGAGAATAGGGCGATTAGTGCTCTACGGTACCGGCGCCACAGGAGTCCTTCCGGGCAGGTTCGAGACCATCGGTACATCCAAACGCCGCGCTCAATTGGACGGACCGCAGGCCACCGCCAGACGGATCGCAGCGACCTGGTTTCTAAATCGGGAATATGCCGATGGCTACAAAGACTGTGCCGCCATCGCCGAGCAATGCAGATTGCCGACCATGCTAAATGGGCTTGACGCGATGGAGAATTGGAGTGGTGTCAAGCACCTGGAGAACATCGAGGCCAGAACACTGGTAGTCTGGGGTGACCGTGATCGAACCTACTCATGGAGCCAGACCGAACAATTGTGGCAATCCATTCCCAACGCCAACCTTCTGGTTATGCCGGAATGCGCCCATGCTGCGCATCTGGAAAAGCCTTGGCTCTTTAACAGTGTATTAAAGGATTTCTTTTCGATCTGATGTGGTGTCGACGTGGACGCTGTGTGTAATCAAGCTGTCATTGACGCAATCACGGCGAAAGTCTGTTTCGTCTGCATCGAGTGTTCGACCTTTCTGGCTGTTACGCCTGCAGCCAATGTTCGGTTTGACCGGCCGCAGCGCGTCGTGGGTTTGGTGTGGCAAAGGTATGAAAAGGGCCGCATGTTCAACAGTGCGAAGCGTCTGGAAAATTTACGAAGGTTAGATACGGCATTTAGTGTTAAGGCGCTCGCTTCAACACAGTCCTTTGCTTCCGCCTAACAGTTGCGTGAGATTTCGGGTCTGGGTTTAAGAAAACTTTGCTCTCTTAGCTGTCTCAACTCAATACTGAAACAAGTAGCTTTTCGGCGGAGATTTAATTGCGATTTAGTGTAGGCATTGCGGTGTCAATTCTGGTGGCTGTGTCTATCGGAGTGTCGACGTTTATTGTCCATTCCCTGTGGTGGACGACAGCGCGCGACAATAGCCGCATGCTTGCGGCAGAAATAAACGGCCAGATCGCAAACACTGTCCGTATCGAGGTGGGCGTGACACTCAGGTCGGCCGAAGCCGCCTGGGCGGCCGTTCGTACGATCTTTGTTCAGAACGTCATCGCGACGCGACAGGCCGACAAGCGGGAGTTTGTTTTTCTGTCACAATTGCAGGCGCAGCCGAATATTTCATGGATGTTCTTCGGCTGGCCTGACGGGAATTTTTTCGCGTCACATCGCCTGGGTGACGGCGGGCTTGAGATGATTGAAATCGATGAGGGAATCCGCGACCGAATGCTGCGGAAAGACCGCTACATCTTCATTCCCGGTGACATACAGTTCGAAGAGCGGACCTTTACCGAAACATCCTATGATCCGCGCGAACACGCCTGGTTTAAAAACTTCATGGGCCTCAATTCCTCTGGGTGGATCGAAGCGCGCGACCTTCCGGATAGTGACAGAACCGTTTACGCCTTTGCCGGTCCGATAGACGTCAATAGAGCGCGACAAGGCGTTCTGGCAGTTGCGATCGAAACGGATCGTTTGTCACGGTTTCTTGCCACGCTTGCGCCCGGCGAATTTGGCGCGGCATTTATCTTGAATGCCGATGGAAAGGTTATTGCGGTCCCCGATGCCGAAGCGGATGAGGTTACTCCGGCGCGCATGGGCGAGGGCAAGCTTTATGAAGTCGCAATGATCTCGGGCGAAAGGCTGTTGGCTGACCCACAAGCAAATGCCTCTGGTACATTGACGAAACGTGTCGTCATTGACGGCGTGCCTTATGCGGTGGCGCTGACGCCTTTGGGGTTTTACGGCTGGCGCGTTGCCACAGTCATACCTGAAGCGGCCTTTCTTTCGGGGATCGACGAGACGCTGATCAATCTGATTTACGTTTTGATCATTGTGGTAGTTGTCGCAACCGGATTAGCGATCTGGCTGATCCGCAAAGTCGTGGCAAATCCGTTGGCCCGCATCGCCGAAGACCTCGGTAAGATTGAGCGCTTTGACGTCGAACAAATTGAGCGCAGACCGTCCAAACTGTCTGAGCTTGCCAATCTTTCTGCGGCCACTGCTAGCATGGCAGCAGGTTTGTCGGCATTCCGAAAATACGTACCTACGGATCTCGTGCGCATGCTGCTTGCTGAAGGTATCAAGATACAGCCAGGCGGAGAGATGAAGCAGATCTCTGTTTTGTTCTGCGATGTCACGGGCTTCACTGGGCTGTCCGAAAAACTTGGCCCCAAGATTGCCCAACTGATGGAGCCCTTCTTCAGCGCAGCCTCGACGGCTATCGCTCACAATGGTGGGACGATCGACAAATTCATGGGTGATGCTGTGATGGCGTTTTGGGGGGCGCCGCGTACGGATGTGAACCACGCTGAAAACGCTTGCCGCGCAGCATTGGACCTTGTCGCTGCAGTGGACGCGTCCGGAATTGAAGATGATGCCGGCAATCCGTTACGTGTCAGGATCGGGCTGAACAGCGGCGAGGCTCTGGTCGGAAATATCGGATCAGAGCAGCGGTTGAACTACACCGCGATTGGCGATGTTGTGAATGTTGCCAGCCGGTTGGAAGGAGCCAACAAAGATTATGGCACGCTGATCCTCATTGGGCCGGAAACGAGACAACAGGCTGCCGGCACAATCGTGGTGCGCGAACTGGACACGCTTACCGTATTCGGACGCATTGAAGAGCTGGTGGTCTACGAACTGATAGCGATGGCAGATGGGTGTGAGGGATCATTTGCCTGGATACAGACCTATGAACAAGGCCTTGCGCACTACCGGGCAGGGCGGTTTGAAAAAGCTGTTGCTGCATTCGAGGTTGCGGACCGAACACGAAACGGAGATCCCGCCTCAGTCGCCATGATGGCCCGCGCCCAGAGCCTGTTAGACAGGCCTCCACCGGAAGACTGGCGCGCAATTACAAGTACCAAAAAATAGTAGTAGTCAGATCCGATCAAATTAAGATGTTCAAGTCCTGGGCTTATTTGCGGAAATGATACCACCTGATTGCGCGCATGAGCGGCAGTGATTTGGGCCGCGTTCGGGAAAGTCCGACAAGCCGCGTGTTTTATGAGCTCAGCACGCCGCGGACTGCACAGTTGCTGCGAATGTCCGGAATACGGGACACGACCGCAGCATAGTTAAACTTGGCCGAGTAACCGGTATGGGCCAAAAGTGAATTACAACACGTTAATCAGCGTGCACTCGGCAATTAGACTTAAACCACCGAAAGCGCGTCATCCTCAAGCCTGGTTACGTCGACCACGACATCCTCGAAATCGGAGTCGCCCCCTCCCGTCAAGTCCTCGAAACCGATGGTCATTGACTGGCCACCCGACACGACACCCGAAAGCGCGTGTTGCTGATCGTCACTGTTCAAGGCCGCCTTTTCGGCATGAAACGTGGTCACGCCAGCAGAGTTTCCGTTCACCGTCAAAACAAAATCAAATTCGTCGTCCACGTCTGCCATGCCACCGTTGCTGGCAACAAAATTCAAGTCATCGCTGTCTGAAAGTGAATTAGCCCAATCTGCACCATCCTGAACGATGAAGAACCCTAGGCGGTTTCCGTCCGCCAAATTACTTAGCTCTACCGCGCCATTCGCTTCATTGGCGTTTTCAAACAGCAGGCGCACATTCGCGATTTCGCCGTTACTTAGAATATCATAAACGCCCAGGACATTGTTGAAGTCAGCTGTTCCGAGGTCGACCATCTGTATCCGAAAATCCGTCGCGCCATCGCCTTCGAGAAAGGATTTGTTCACGATGCCGTCGATCACGCTGCTGTCGACGCGGACCCCGGGCGCAAGGTCAGGCAGAAATTTAGCATAGCTGACCACGGTGTTTCCATCCTTGGTGATGGCAAAAAAGTCGCCGCCCGACTGCCCGCCGTCCAACGAAATCGTCAGATCCGTCCTACCGTCACCATCAACATCGAATTCAACGTTCGAATTATCGGTCAAGCGAATGTTGGACCGACTAAGCTCAACCCCTTCGATGAC
The DNA here is from genome assembly GCF_059609805.1 of Ruegeria sp. YTSC004. NCBI lineage: Bacteria > Pseudomonadati > Pseudomonadota > Alphaproteobacteria > Rhodobacterales > Roseobacteraceae > Ruegeria > Ruegeria sp. YTSC004. Next base: position 243,190 of record NZ_JBXWMJ010000005.1, on the reverse strand, counting down.
GAGGGACTTGCCCACTCCAAACCCGCTGATAACACTTTGATCCAGTTCTTCCGGCGTCACTCTAAGGGTATCCCCGTCGCCAAATGACAGATTCTCTTGCGAAGATGTCGAAACCGGATCTGCCGGTTCGCCCGGATCGGGAACGACCGGTATCGGATCGGAACCGCCGGCATCCGATCCTGCGCCAGTGTCCAACTGGACACTCGCCGTGGTGCGGGCAAAATTCTGGGTCACAACGACGGCAGGAATGCCACCAAATGAACCAATCTCAATCCCGATGCCGATGTATGCCAAGTTCGGATTCAGGATGTTTGCGCGGTGATTGGGGCTGTTCAAAAGCGCGTTGTGCAAATCGACGACATCGTCTGAAAACCCCGGCTCTCCGCCCTGACTTTGCCAGGCTATGTTCTCGGCAGTCGCCCAAGATCCGGACAAAACAAAACCCGCATCGCGCATACGCTGGGTGGCCGAGCTACCACCCGCACCCGTGTGCGAGAAGTTACCGGATTCCAGCATCCACTGGCTATGCTCTTCGGCCGAAGCGTTCAAGCGGAGTTCCAGTTGCACAGAATCAAGGCCACGCGATGCACGTTCTGCATTGATCAAATTAAGCATTTCACGCTCAAGCGTGCTGGCTTGCGACATCGTCCATCCCCTGATTCAGCGCAATCGTCGAAGCAAACTCGTTCAGATTTCCACAAACTGCAGTCGAAAAAACGCGCGCAAGCCTTAAACGGCAGAGTTTCGCTCGACGGGGTAGTGCGAACGGCGATATTTTGCGGAACGCGCGTCCGTTGGATGCAGAAGGTTCCCACGTTTACATTGATAGCTGCCCACGAAAGGCGGCTTAGATCAGGCGATCGATGCGGCGATGGTTCCGGGAATGGGGATAATGGTTGGCGATCCCGGAAGGACTCGAACCCTCAACCTGCTGATTAGAAGTCAGCTGCTCTATCCAGTTGAGCTACGGGACCGCTGGGCCCTTCTTGCTGTTTTTACTTCCGGGGTTCAAGAGCCAAGCGCATAAAGGCGCTGTTTGGGTCGCTTTCATATCCAAAAATCGGACCGCAATAGGAATACCCAAGCCGTTCATACAGCTTACGGGCGGCCGCGTATTCCGGCAGATGTTCCGCACCTGTTTCCAGAACCAAAGCCACCATCCCTTGGATACGGGCCTCATCTGTCAGGTGGTTCATCATCCGACGCGCCAGACCGCGTCCACGCGCCTGCAAAGCGATGTGAACAGATTTCACCTCGGCCGTTCCGTCAGGTAACGCCTTTAACGCTCCGCAGCCGACGGGCTGTCCGTCGTCAAACATGGCCCAGAACCTGATGCCCTCGGCAGCCAGAGCCTGTGCATCCATGGTATGGTTGCTTTCCGCAGGTCCGGCAGTTTCGCCATGGGCGAAATGCGCCTCGATCAATGGGCGCAGCGCGTCCGAGGTCGGGTCGGCCTCATGGATTTCGATCATTCAGTGGGTCCAAGGCGCGCGCCGATCGGTGGCGAAATTCTCACCATAGCCGCGCGAACGCAGGTTGGGTTTGCGTTTGTGCGGTTCGCTAACCTGGACTTCGATGCCATTGTCTTTGGCATAATCCAGGGCCTCTTCTTTGGTGTCGAACTTCAGGCGCACTTGAGTTTGCGTATCGTCGGAAGATGTCCAGCCCATCAGCGGATCAACCTCACGCGACGACGCGGGCGCGTATTCCAGAACCCACTTGCGGGTCTTGGCCATCCCCGAAGTCATTGCGTTCCTGGCAGGCTTGTAAATCCGTGCGCGCATGTCGCCTCTCCGTCCTCAATTGGCTGAGATTATTTATGCGTCAGAGCGTGCGCTGGGACAAGAACGGAATTGTCGCGGCCGCGCACGTTCTGATGTCAAAAACTGTCATCAGCGCCCTGTATTGATCGCGCAACCCCACAAAGAGGACAGCAACATGATCCACTACGAAAAAAGCCTGGAAATCGACGCCCGGCCCGAATCCGTTTGGGCCATTCTAAGCCGTTTCATGCATATCGACGAATTCGCGCCACAAGTCGCCTCGGTGGATGCGCTGACGACTGGGCAAAACGGCGTCGGGTCGAAACGGCGTTGCCACTTTGAAAACGGCACCTCGCTGGTCGAGGAAGTGACCGATTGGCAAGTCAACAAAGGCTATCGCGTACGCTTGTCAGAGATGCCGGCGATGCCTTTGACCCAAGCACATGCGGCCATCACCATCGAACCCCTCGCGAATGGCCATTCGCGAGTCGTCTGGAGCATGGATTACCAGATGAAATATGGCCTGCTGGGCTGGCTGATGGGTCAAACGCTGATGAAGGCGATGATGGGCCGGGTTCTGGAGAGCAATCTGAAAGCGCTGGCCGACAAGGTGCAATCGGTTCAAATCCCCGATGCACAGTATGCCTATTACTGAAACTGAGTTTCTGAACCGGATCAGGCCTTGCAGTTGGACAAAATAAGAACAAATGTAAGGGCCTGACCCGGAGCCTGCCTATGCCCTATGCCCATTCCGACAAGACACAGCTGACCGCTGATGACGTTCGCGCGCGCCTGAAACTCGAAGGCGGCAAGCAGTTCGTCATGCATACCGAGTTCGCGCCTGCTGGTGATCAGCCAACTGCGATCAAGGAACTGACCAGCGGTATCTTTGACGGCGAAAGAGAACAGGTTCTGCTGGGCGCGACGGGGACCGGTAAGACGTTCACTATGGCCAAAGTGATCGAAGAAACCCAACGCCCTGCGATCATCCTTGCGCCCAACAAGACGCTGGCGGCCCAGCTTTATGGCGAATTCAAAGGCTTCTTCCCGGAAAACTCGGTCGAATACTTCGTCTCTTACTACGACTATTACCAGCCCGAGGCCTATGTCGCGCGGTCGGATACCTATATCGAGAAAGAATCCCAGATCAACGAACAGATCGACCGGATGCGCCACTCGGCCACCCGCGCGCTGCTGGAACGCGATGACGTGATCATCGTGGCCTCGGTCTCGTGCATCTACGGTATCGGCTCGGTCGAAACTTACGGGGCGATGACGCAGGACCTGAAGGTCGGCAACGAATACGACCAGCGCCAGATCATGGCCGATTTGGTGGCTCAGCAATACCGCCGTAACGATCAGGCGTTTCAGCGCGGCTCGTTCCGCGTGCGCGGCGATTCATTGGAAATCTGGCCTGCCCACCTTGAGGATCGCGCCTGGAAGTTCTCGTTCTTCGGCGAGGAGCTGGAAACCATTACGGAATTCGACCCGCTGACCGGCGAACGTGCTGCGTCGATGGAGCAGGTGCGCGTCTATGCGAACTCGCACTACGTGACGCCGAAACCGACGATGAACCAGGCGATCATTGGGATCAAAAAGGAACTGCGCATCCGGCTGGATCAGCTGGTGGGCGAGGGCAAGCTGCTGGAGGCCCAACGTCTGGAACAGCGCACCAACTTCGATCTGGAAATGCTTGAGGCCACTGGCGTCTGCAACGGGATCGAAAACTACTCGCGCTATCTGACCGGCCGCGCACCGGGTGAGCCGCCCCCGACGCTGTTCGAATTCATCCCCGACAATGCCATCGTCTTCGCCGACGAATCCCACGTCTCCGTGCCGCAGATCGGCGGCATGTATCGGGGCGACTATCGGCGCAAGTTCACGCTGGCCGAACACGGCTTCCGCCTACCGTCCTGCATGGACAACCGCCCCCTCAAGTTCGAGGAATGGGACGCCATGCGCCCGCAATCTGTCTTCGTTTCCGCCACGCCTGCGAAGTGGGAGATCGAACAGACCGGCGGTGTCTTCACCGAACAGGTGATCCGCCCAACAGGCCTGTTGGACCCCGAGGTCGAAATCCGCCCTGTCGGCATGCAGGTCGACGACCTACTGGACGAGGTGCGCAAGGTCGCCGCCGATGGCTATCGCACGCTGGTCACCACCCTGACCAAACGCATGGCCGAGGATCTGACCGAATACATGCACGAACAGGGCATCAAGGTCCGCTACATGCACTCGGATATCGACACGCTGGAACGTATCGAAATCCTGCGCGACCTGCGTCTGGGGGCGTTCGACGTGCTGATCGGCATCAACCTGCTGCGCGAGGGGCTCGATATCCCCGAATGCGGGCTGGTCGCCATTCTGGACGCGGACAAGGAAGGCTTCCTGCGATCCGAAACCTCACTGGTTCAAACCATCGGTCGCGCCGCGCGGAACGCCGATGGCCGTGTGATCATGTATGCCGACAAGGTCACCGGCAGTATGGAGCGCGCCCTGAACGAAACCAACCGCCGCCGCGCAAGACAGATCGCCTATAACGAGGAAAACGGCATCACGCCTGCGACGGTGAAGAAAAATGTCGAGGACGTTCTGGCCGGTCTCTATCAGGGCGACGTCGACATGAACCGCGTCACCGCCACCATCGACAAACCGATGCACGGCGCGAATCTCGAGGCCCATCTGGACGGGTTGCGCGACCAGATGCGCAAAGCCGCCGAGAACCTTGAATTCGAAGAGGCTGCCAACATCCGGGATGAAATCAAACGTCTGGAAGCGGTCGACCTCGCCGTCGCCGACGACCCCATGGCGCGCCAATGGGCGGTCGAGAAAGCCTCGGAGGACGCGGTGAAATCGCGCGGACGGTCAACGGCTGGCAGGCCGGGGCAGCGGGGTGGGAATGTGAAGCGGCGGAAGCAGTAGCCCTAAAGCGAACAAATTGTGAGCTGTTTAATCGAAACATTTAACTAAAAGTTGTTCGATCTCATGGGTGCTATAGTCGCCATCTGCCTGTTTTTTCTTCTCGCGCTCAGCATAGGCATAACAACAATTTGGGTATGGCTCAGTGTTTTTACCGGGAAGCGAGAACCGACAATCGTTCGATCCATTTTTTTGCTGGCATCTGCGTTTTCAATTACTGCAATACTGTGCTTTGGCAACCCGATAGGCGATCCATTTTCGCACCTACTGACACTGTTTTTGTGGCCCTTCGTCTGGTTTTATGCGCTTCCAGATCTCGTTGCCGCAAACCTTAACTACTTTTTGGTGGGCGCCCTAGTAGTCTTGATGGCAACACTGGTTCTCGCATTCATGACCGCAAGGATTACACGAGTTTTGGTCACTTTTGCAGGTTCTATCTTGGCCGTTTTTGTACCCGTCTCAATTGAGAACTCAATTGTGAAAGAGCGAATGGCGTCACAAGCAAAAGAAGCCGACTTACTAGTCTTCGAGCAATACTCTTTTTTTCGATCCGCCAGAGAAGGTTATTCGGACAACAGAAATCCCCATGGTTACGCATGTGATTCTAGCGACTGGCCCTATCTTTGGAGCTATAGGCAGCGGGACTGGGTTTCGTTGCCGCCTGACTCTCGGTTTGGTCGGGGCAATCCTGAATTGGCCAGGTTCTACTGCAAGCAAAGCCGACGCAATTTAGTGGATAGTTCTTAAGGCAACCGTGGACCGAGCTTCCGATACATCCATCGCGCTCCCCCACGCTTCAAACTTGCAGCCCAGCGCGCATTCCTCCACGTTTGAAATCACAAATTGTGATTCCAATCGGTTGCCATGACGAAACCCAAAAATCTGCCCAGCACGCATGAGGTCCAAAGCGCCATTCACCGGGTGCGCGGCACCCGCGTGGTGCTGGCCGAGGATCTGGCGCAGTTCTACGAAAAATCCGTCAGCGCCTTCAATCAGGCCGTGTCGCGTAACAAGGACCTATTCGAGGGGTATCGCTTTCAGCTGACCGATGCCGAGGTCGCCGATTTGCAATCACAGAATGTGATCTCAAAACCCAAAGGCCGTGGTGGGCGACGGGTCAATCCGTGGGTCTATACGGATTACGGCGTGGCCATCGCATCCGCCCTGTTCAAGGACCCGCGCGCGATCAAGATCACGCGGATGATCACCGAAGCCTTCGTCGACGGCGCAAATGCTCTGGCCGAGACCCCGCGCAGCGTGCCGGAAATTCTGCCGCCCGAGGACGCCCCCGCCCCGCTGCTGCCCAATGGCGATCAGCTGCGCGATCTGGCCGAAAACATCCTCGATTCCGGGCAACAGAGCCTTGTCGACTATATCGCCAACCCCACCACCAAGCGTCAACAAGCGGTGGCGATGATCATGAAAACTCTGGCTGAGACCGCAGGCGAAGAGGTGCGCACCCAGCAAGAACGCCTGCGCCTGCGCATTGCCGAGCGTCTGGCCACCGGTGACTACACGGATGACGGCGACCGAAAACAACTGCTGGAATTGCTGCAGGCGATGAAGGGCTAAACACCCAATTCCGCCCGCAATTTCTTGGTCAGCTTCGCCACGACCAACTCGTAGGACGTCACGATATGCTCGCGCAGCGACGCATCGCTCATTCCGCGTTCGTCATAGACCTGCAGCCATTTCATGCCCCGCGACGCCAGATAGGGCGCTGGGCGGATGCCGTGTTCGCTGCCCAGCACCTCAAAAGCCAGATCGGTTGCTTTGAAAGTGAAAGCATCCTTGCCGTCGTTCCAGCCACAGAGCGCAAAAACCTTGCCGCCTACTTTCCATACATCCGCATTACCCCATTGCACCACATGGCTGGTGGCTTTGAGGTTGGCACAAAAGCTGTTGAATTCATCGCGGGTCATCAGCCCAATTTTGGCGATTGGGTGTGGTTTGGCAAGCGCTGGGCGAGGTTTTATCCCTTGTCCCAGTGGACCACGACGTCATACCCCGCAGGCGATGGTGGGCCTTCCAGAAACTCGGCGAAATGACCCCAAAGCTTGGCCACTTTGGATGCGTTGGCGTTTGATGTTTCCTCGCTTTGGACAACTGCGACGACAAATCCAGTGCCGTCTTCATTCATGACATTGGTAAAGCTGTGCATGCCTTCCATGCCCATAATCTGGTCTTTCAATTCATTCATTTTGGCCTCGGCAGCATCCCGCATGCCAGGCTTCATTTTGAACTGCGTAATACGTGCAAACATGACTTTCCTCCCTTTCAGGGCGAAATCCCCCACTGACGGCCGAAGCGGCGCGTCACGCGCACTATAGCATAGATTCGAATGTTTCGGATCGAGGTGATCAGGGCCGGACGAACTTGGCCGAACCCACCTGCCGTTGAGGCGCCGTCGCAGCCGGTTGAGGGTCCGCAGCCGGTTGGGGGATTGCGAACTGAGGAGCCGTCGCCCCGCAGGCCACACCATCTCCATCCGTATCGTTGCGCGTGTGGTATCCCGGCTCACCGTCCCAGTACGGCCCCGGCACCAAGGCTTCGGCGGCCTGGCAGCCAGCCAAGGCCACCAGATGCAACAGGGCATCGGGGCCTTCGAATTCTGATGTCCGCAAAAAAACACCCACCGCGATCGCCGCAGTGGTCGCGGGCAACATAAGGATCATGATAATAATACGAAAAGGCGACAGCGCCCGTCTGCGCTGCGCATCCGCGCGCCGATGTCGCGCTGCGGCTCTTGAGTTTTTCTTATTCGAGCCTTGCTCGGAATCATTGAGCGCCATACCGGACACCTAACCCGGATTTGTGGCAAAACCGAGACCCGAATGTCCCTCTCGCGTATAGGTCGCTATGCGGATAATGTTGCATCCGGATGTACCCCCAAGGCTAAAATACCGATGACCAAAACCGACCCGTATCGCCCGGTTGATGAAACAGCCTGCCAAATGGCCCGCGACCTGATCGAAAACGCGACGTTCGGCGCGCTGGCCGTGTTGCACCCTGATACGGCGTTACCTTCTGTGTCGCGCGTAGCCCTTGCAACGGATGATCGAGCGCGGCCGGTCACGTTGATCTCAACCCTGGCCGACCATACCCAGGCACTGACCACCAATCCGGCCTGTGCGCTGTTGATTGGTGAGCCCGGTGATACAGGCGATCCGTTGACGCACCCAAGGCTGACGCTGCATGCCAACGCGCAGCTCGTCGCCAGAAAGACAGAGAAACACGCCGCGCTGCTCGCCCGGTATCTGAGCCTGAGGCCCAAAGCCAAGCTTTATGCGGACTTCACCGATTTCGGGTTTGTCACGTTCACCATTTCCGATGCCGTTTTGAACGGCGGCTTTGGCAAGGCATGGCGCCTTGCCCCAACCGATATCTGGACCGATCAGCGCACCACATGAACGGCGCAGGCCGCATGGCGCACCACATGGTTGGTCGTAGAACCCAGCAACAAATCCTGCATCCCGGGACGGTGAGACGCCATGATGATCAGGTCGGGCTTATGTTCGACCGCCCAATCAAGAATTGTCCGGCCCGAATGACCCTCGACCAGAACACCATTGGCGTTGGGCAGTTTTTCGGCAAGCGCGTCCAGTTCCATCTGCAGCGCCTTGCGTGCCTCGGCCAGATACTCTGGCGGCATGTAGGAAATGGCGTAACTCGGGATGTGTTCGACCACGTGCAGCAACGTGACCTGCGCATCCGATGTCGCCAGTATTTCGGCCAGCTTCAACGGCCCCGAGATATCCCTTTCGGCATCAAAGGAAATGGGGACAAGAATATTGTGATACATGACGCGCACCTCCGTTTTCACGCCTGAATCCTGCACCATCTCAGGCTGTTAGGCATTGATTCAGATCAGGCTCCACCAAAAGTCCCGGCCACCTCATACATCACCGGCTCAAAACTTTTGCACAGCTCGTTAATCTGCCGATTGCGGTTTCGCATTTCCGTGGTGCGCAGCATGGCCAGAAAATCCTCGCGGCGTTCCCATTGCGAATAGTTCGCGATCCGCGTCTGCGCGTCATTCACGTGCAGTCCCGCAGCGACAAATCCGGGCTGTTTCGAGATGAATTCCGCATAAGCGTCCGTCAGAGCTTCCAGCAAGTCCTGGCAGGTGCCAGGCGTCATCTCAAAGGTCGTGATAACTGTCTGGACGCTGGCGTCTTTGGCAATCTTCGGCATCTGGATTCTCCTCTATCTGTTTCAAACTTAACATAGGTTTTGAAAAGGTCTTGTGTTTCCTTTGTCATTCAGCGGCATAGAATTCCTGCAGAATTCGGCCAAATCCTAACGATCCGTTAACCATGCTGGCGGATGCTGCGCGCATGCGCCAGGTTTCAATCCTTCTGATTTTGTTGTTGGCAGCCTCACCAGCCTGGTCTGGCGCTTGGTTGCGGGACAAGGGCGCAGCTTTTGTATCGACTGCCGTAACGGCGTTTAAGGAACCGGATTACGGATACGACTACAAAGGGTCATTTTATGCCGAGTACGGGTTGCGGGAGAAGCTAACGCTTGGCCTGGACGTTGAAGAGCACCGCGACATTTATGGGCATGCTCTGGTGTTTGCCCGCTTGCCTGTCGCCGAATTCGAAAAGTCAGGGCGCTTTGCTGCCGAGATTGCAATCGGTGCCCATCATCGCCAGATGCGAGCCTGGGCCTTGTACAAAGCCACGCTCTCGTACGGCAAGGGGTTTCAGACCGGCTGGGGCAATGGCTGGATCGCCATTGACGCTGCACTGGAATTTCGAACGCATGATGCGGTATATCGCAAGTTGGACCTTACTGCAGGCCTGTCATCCCCGCGCCTTATTAACCCCCTGCTGCAGATCGAAACCGCGTACCAAAGCGACCACCCCCTGCACTGGAGGATCAAGCCCTCAATCATGATCCGCACCAAGGACAGCCCCACCACATGGGTTCTGGGCTTGGAACGCAATGATGCCCGCAAGAATACGGGCATCAGGCTGGCTATCTGGAATACATTCTAAGACGCCCGTGATGGGGGCCGCTTAGTATTCCATACGCATGATGGCCGACACCGACCCACTGACGGGCAAAGGCCAGCGCATTTGGATGGTGTCCTGATTTGCGCCCTGCTCTAGCTCGACATAGGGCGTGGCATGAACGATCTGCCCGCCCGCATTTCTGAGCGGCCCCAACACCGTAACCGCATCGCATCCGCGTGCCTTGCCGCCAAAGGGCAACCGGCCGTCAGCAGGAATGGTCCAAACCGAAGATGCCGATTGTTGCGAGCGTCGGATCCGCAACGGGTTTTCCACCTTTGCGTTGATGCCATTGAACGTGTTGTCTTCGAAAATCACGTTCAGATGCGCCGAATGGTTCAGATCGGCAAAGCTGGTATCGACGCGGTCGGCCCGGTCGATACGACCGCTGCTTGACCTGAATTTGTTCCCGGTCACGACCACTCCGTTCAGATAGTGCCCGGCCCCATGAGGGCGAATGACGATCTGACTGAACCACGGCGCGACTTCGCTGGCATAAAAGATGTTGTCCGAAATTGTCATCGAACTGAAGGAATATCCGCTTGTGTAGACCGGGTTTGCATCCCGCTCGTTGGTCCATTCGACAAAGCAGTTGTCGACATAATTTTCGGAAATGGTCGAGCTGTTATAAGTCCCGGTCATGATCAGCCCGGCACTGCGGATACCCTGCGGAATGCTGTCACCCTGGAAAAAGTGGTTGCCTAAGATCAGGTTGTTGGATCCGGCCAACACAGCAAAATGCAGAAACCGCACGGCGCGATTGTGCCGTAGTTTGATATCGTTTGCATTGGCATTCAACGCGATGGATTTGCGGTCGGACACGTTGAAGGATTCTTCGGTCGACAGGAACTGGCAATTGTCGATCAGCATCCCCTGACATCCGGTCCCGTGCGAGCTGATGCCGCGATCTTTGGGCCGGCTGATAAAGCAATTCGTCACCGCGAAGGTACTGCCAGACGGCGCAAGCCGGATCGCACTGCTGCGGCCGTTGCACTGAAATTCGATCTCTTCCATGCCAAATTTGCGCAACGTACTGAAGCCGCTGAAGTCCAACAGGTATTTGAACGACTGGAACGTGAAGGTTTGCGTCCCCGCCGCATCAAAGAGCGGGTCATTCAGCCTGATCTCTCCGGCACCGACATCCTTGGAGCGCACATAGATTTCACGCCCAACACCATTGCCCTGCACCAGCGCGCCAACCGGAATGTTGGCGATGTTCTCCACATTGGTCAGCTTGGTCGAATCCGCCGGGTTGTAGGTTGCGACCGAGGTGAAGGTCTCGGTATCCCAGGCCGCGCTGCTTTTGACATCGAACTGCCCGTTACGGACGATGCGCCGGGTCGAAAAACCGCCCTGCCGGTTCGGAACGGCAGCGGCCATGTCAATTGGCGCTGTGACCGAGATTTTGCGCCCGCCCATATCCAGCGATTCATGATCCGAATTGTTCAACAACGCCTGAAACGCTTTTTTGAACGCAAGCTCCTCGTCCCCGAATGCTGCGATGTAAGCCGGTAGGTCGAAATTCTTTGTCAGCAACAGCATCTTGTCGTCGGGCATGTTGATAGTGCCCTCGAAATCTATCTCGGACGACATCGACGTGTTCTGCGCCAGAAAATAAGTGCCTTTCGGGACATAAATCCTGCGACCGCCAGCCGCCTGATCCGCTGCTTCGAACGCTACGGAATCGTCGACCACACCATCGCCGATTGCACCATAGTCACGCACGTCGACAGTGCTGATCATTTCGCGCAAGAAGATACTGGTGACATCGGTAATCTCGATATCATCGACCCGAATGACCGAACCATTGGCACCATCGATATTTAAGCCAAAATGCCCATAAAGCGCAGCAACGCCCCAGGGCATGTCGACGCCCGAGCGTTGACCATTGCCAACGATAGCTGTGATTTCATGGACGGTGCCATAGCCCGATAGCTGCGTGACCGGTCCCTGTTCGACCACACCGTTTACCTGCAGGTCACCTGCCCCGCCAGCCCAGGCCGCAATACGAACCTGCGGCAAGGGACCGCTGATGGCTTTGACACGTGCTTTAATTTGCAAATAGCATCCCGGGATCAGGGGCGTCTGTCCCATATAGCGAAGCTGTTGCGTGGCCTGCACTTTCAGGATTTCCAGACAGCCGCCGAAATCCGGGTCTGCCGGAACGAATGCCCCATTTGGTGCCCCGTTATAGGTTGGCGAACCCGGTGTCCCGTCGCCTCTGGACCAGACGCTCAGACCATTCGCAAAAGCAGGCGGCATGAAGACGATGCCGTCGGTGATTGCCTTGTTCATAGAAATCCCTTTCCCAATTGCGCGCAGCAGGTCACCGCGCGCACAAACCCAGTGTCCGGGGCTGCCCGAACGCAAAAGTCTGAGTACCGAATAGGGGTGAATGAAACGGTGAACCCTGCGAACTGTGGGTTCACGAAGTACGAACGGGCTGTGTTCTAGCGTACTCCGTATGCTTCGATGGACGGTCTCTGCGAACTCTCCGAACCCGCTGTCCCCGTCCCGCGCCCGTCACTTTTTCGAGTAGAGCGATGCCACGTGCGACACTGCTTTTCTCTGATCGTCGCTGTCTGGTCGGATGTAGTGCTGCTGCGCAGTCAACGGTGTGTGGCCCAGTTGTTCCGCAACAACATTGATCGGCACACCGGCCCTTACCATCTCCGTACCCATAACTTTCCTCCAGACGTGGGTCGGTTGGAAGGCCGGGAGTTCGAGGCCGCGTCGGATGTCTGCCAACGCCTGTGTGTAGGTGTCGGTTCGGACCGCGTTGCCCTGCCCGTCCACGAAAACCAGTCCCAGTCCTTCGGTGTCCCAAGTCCCAGGATTTGCCCGCAGCCGGTTTTCCCGGTTGGTCCGGATTTGCTCGGCCAACACCTCGACTGCTTCGGGTACCAGTGACAGGGTCCGCAGGCTGGCTTGTGCCTTCACCGGGGCAATCTTGTAGTAGACCCGCCCGTCTTTCGCGATCCGCATCAGCGATTGTTCTATTCGGATGGTCCCGTGCTGCAGATCGACCAGCCGTTCCGGCAATCCGAACAACTCGGACCTCCGCAACCCCGTGTACAACTGGAACCGGCCCGGCAACCGCCACTTGGAATCGTCTATCTCGTCTAAGTACAAGTGCAACTCGGCCCGGGTTGGCATCGGCATCCGGGGTTTGGGTTGGGCTTTCGGGGCTTTCGCGGCCTCAGCCGGGTTCCACGACAACAACCGCTGTGCACATGCGTCCCGGAGACAGACCCGCAGCAGACCGAGAACGGCACTGACGGTTGGCACGGCCAACGGTTTCTTGGACAGCGATGCTTCCCCAGTGGTCAGGGCCACGAGGAATTCTTCGATCATCTGCGTTGTCAGTTTCGATAGCGGCAGGTGCCCGAAGTAGGCGCACCACGCGTCCACCCGCGTCTTGTGGGCGTAATGTGTGTTTTCGCGGATATACCCGAGTTCAAGCCGCTTCTGCAGCCAGTCCCGAGAAAACCCCTCAACAGTGTCGCGGGTTTTGCGCACACCGTCTTGGTAGTCGGCGTCATACGAGACCGCAAATTCCTTCGCTTCGGCGTGGGTCTTGAACACCCGGGTCTGGCGCACTCGCTTCCGCTTGATGGGGTCCCAATACTCGGTTTGGACCCGCCAACGCGGGCCGGTTTTGCGTTGCACCTTCTGGATCGAACTCATGGCGCTGACCTGTTCTTGCGTTGAATGTATGTGTTTTTGTGGCGGGTGCTGCAGAAAGTCCGTCGCCCGGTCGGGTTGGTGAACACGCCCTCGCATTCGGGGCAAACGTCCATCCGGTCTTGTTGCTCCACCGTGAGGAAGGCATCGACCAGCACATCGCCCTCTGGCCTCAGAGCCACCCAACCGTGTGCACCGGGCACGGGTCCCGAGGGCTGGAAGGCCACGAGAGGGGCTTCACCCGCCATCAGGCGTCCCAAGGCCCCCGACAGGCTAACAACGCTCTTTTTCGGATAGGTCCATTCGTCGGGTGCCTGGTCGAAGATCGACCTCAACTCGCTGCACACGGCCACCAAGTCCCGGGCAACGTCGCCCATCAATTCGCCGGGGGTCCCACCGTACAACTCCTGTATCGCCAGTGACACGGGCAACCACTCGGGTTTGTCGGTGTCGAGGTCGCAATCTCCTATGTCGAACCAGATGGCATGCTTGCGTTGCGGAATGTCTTTCGCGGCCCGCAATCGCTCGACAAGGTCGGATGTACCGTTCGTAGTGTTCATTGAGTTCTCCTTAGCAACACAAACTAACAACATATCACAACAATACCCCATTGACAATTATGTATGTCAGCCAATCTAATTGATCAAACGAATCAATGAGTGCCTTTTAATATAGGGAAAAGTTGACAATGACACTGAAACTGCACGGAATCGGAGAGGTCCTTACCCCAGCCGAGGCTGCAGCCCGCGTTGGACAGACTGCAACAACCATTCGCCGCTGGTGCCGCCAAGGGAAACTGACCCGCGTGGCCGTGGCAAACAAAATCTACATCCTGCCCGACGAGTTGGATGACCTGATCAAGGTCGAGCCCCGAACCGTCGCCGCCGAATAACCGCCATCCCCAAGGGTCGCGGGGTAAGGCGATCCATACCATCATCAATCGCAAGGGAACCCAATATGCGATATCTACCACCAGAGGACCGCCGTTTGACAACGGCGCAGGCCGCAACCATCGCCGGGGTCGCACCCGGCACTATCACCCAGTGGGCTTTGAAGGGGCTTCTGCCCCGCTACTCAAAGGCCCCCAAGGGTGTCAACACTCAACAGTATTACTACGACGTCCGCGATGTCGAAGCGCTGTTCGAGGATGAACCTGTAGCTGCTGAATAAGGAAAAGGCCCCGGGGAACCAATCCGGGGCCTTAACAATTGGCGCTTTCGAAGCAGCGCTATCACCAATCTAGGGATACTGGAACATGGTGGGGTGGGTCCCGTCAATTTCCTCGTTTCCACAGTGATTCATAGGGGAAAGGATGACTATGCAACCAGAACAAAACCCCGAACCAGAATTGTGTCGGGGCCACGGCATCAACGACAAGCCCGGGACATCTTTCAACAGCATCACCATCTCTGGTATCCGCCAGCGGGCCGCAAACCCGCAGCAGGTACCCAAGGACAAGGCCGACTGGGTGATACCTTCGACCTATCGGGGGGCCGATGCCCGGTCTGCCATGCCCCAACTCAACAAAGGCGAGTTCTGGGCGCTCGTAGTTGATGTTGATGACGGCAACCCCAGTCTGGGCGAGGTCCGGGACGCGGTGGTCGAGGTTCTGGGCGTCTGCCAGACCATCATCTATTCGACCGCTTCGGCCACGAATGAACTGCGCAAGTGGCGGGTGATGATCCCGCTCAAGGTGTCTATCGGTGGAGGCGAATACGAACTGTTCCAGCAAGCGTTGGTGGAGATGCTGGACGCCGCAGGGATAGAAATGGACATATCCGGCACCCGGGTCGCCCAGTTGTCGTACCTGCCGAACCGGAGGCCCGATTTCTACGAGGCCCAGTGCACCGACGACCCGGTGTTGTTCTTGGACCCGAAGCACCGGCTGCGCAAAAAGGCCGACGCCATCCGAAAGGCCGCGCAGGTGGCCAACGAGGCCGCGAAAGCACAGCAAAAAGGTGGCATCCCGAACCAGATACAAAGGTACAACGACGACCACCCCGTCGAGGCCGAACTGGAGCGTTTCGGGTACATCAAGCAACGCGGGAAACTGTGGCGCTCGCCCTACGAGACCCGAGGGGCTGGAACCTCGATTCCGGTCCCGGGTCGCTGGGTTTCGTTCTCGGGCAAGGATGCCGACAACAAGGTCGGGTTCGGCACCAAGTCGGGTTTCCGGTCAGGCGATGCGTTCGACCTGCTGGTTCACTATGGACATGGGGGCGACCGCGAGGCCGCGTTCAGGGCCATCGCCAAGGACTATCCCCCGTTGTCCAAGCACCCCGAAAGGGATGCTATCGTGTCCGAGATTGCCAAGGACCATGACCCCAAAGGGCTGTCGTCGCTCGGGGATGCCGTGGCCGAGATTGAAGCCCGGTTCAAGGACGCGGGTATCCGGAAGCACAAAAAAACCGAGATAGAAGCACTGGTCAAAGCCGTCTGGGCGCGCGAGTTCGCGCAGGAGGAGGCGAAGGGGTTACCCGACGCCGTGTTGGAGTGGCCCAAACTGGAACCTAAAGGCACCACGGTGGTCCTGCCCGACCTGCTGGATGCGCTCGTGGACAGGTTCAAGGGCTACCTGTCGCTGGATGAACGAATCCTGGACCTACTGGCCCTGTGGGTCGTGGGCGCAGGTAACGCAAACCTGTTTTCTCAATACCCGCGCGTTTTGGTCAAAAGCCCCGAACCAAACTCGGGCAAAACGACCGTGTTGGAACTCATGGCCTTTATCGTGCCGCAGGCTGTGATTTTGGACCGGTCAACGTCCGCGTCTGTCATCGCCATGTTCGATATCGCCAAGGGTTCGGTCACGTTTTTCCTCGACGAGTTGGACACGTGGGTTGCCACGAAAGAAGGCAACGACGACATGACTGGTATCTGGAACTCCGGTTTTGAGCGGGGCAAACAATCCGCGAAGATGGAGCAAATGGGGAACACGTGGCAACCGGTGTTCCGGTCGCTCTACGCACCAGTCGCCGGGGCCTCGCTCCACGACCTGCCGCCCGCGAACGAGAGCCGTGCCTACGTGGTCCGCATGTTGCCCGACCGCACCGGGACCAAGCGCAACATCCGCAAGGAAAAGAACGTCCTTGGTGCCAACCCGCTGGACGACCTGCGACAACAGGTGGTGGATTTCTGGGCCATGGAACCCGGGGTAGAATTGGCCCCAAGCAACGAGGACCTTGATGAGCTGGGTGGTCGCGAAGCCGACAAGGCCGTGCCTCTGATCCTGCTGGCCCGGTTCGCGGGTGGCGACTGGTACGACCGACTTCGGGCTGGGATGGCCTTCATCAAAGACTGCGATGACCCAAGACAGGGGCCAAGTCGGGAACTGCTGGAGGATCTTTGCCGGGTGTACGTTGCAGGCCATCCGGGACACCTCCCGAGTTCGGACGCAGTGTCACGCCTGACAAACATGTCCGACCGACCGTGGGGCGACCGGAACGCCGGGATGGGTATCACGCAGGCCGAACTGGCAGATCTGCTGCGGCCCTACGACCTGCGCCCCAAGAACGTTTGGGTGGATGGCAAATCGCCCAAAGGGTACAAGCAAGAAGAACTGGAACACGTGTTCGAGGTGTACCTTGGCCCCGACTGGCCCAGCGTGTATCTGGAAGAACCTGTGGAGGACCCGTACCCCGACAGACCGACGTTCTAGCCGCTAGGGAGACGCCCCTAGCATGGCCTCTGGCGAACATACCGCTAGGGGCCCAGACCCCCGACAGAACAAACCCCGTTCGTGCTTTCGAGGCTGTCAACAGGGGGGTTGCTAGCGCCCTAGCGCCTCTCCGGGGTACAGAAAAAGAACGCAGAAAGCGAGCAGCCCAAAACCCCGAGAGACACACGCATAGGCTGTTTTACCCCCAGAAAGACCGCTAGGGCGCTAGGCGTGTATATTTTAATAAATTATAAAAAAATTCCGTCTGGGCTCTGAAATATTTCGAGGCCCTAGCACCCCCCATCGCTAGGTGGGGCTAGGGACAACGCTCTATCTATGTTCGTGTCCATGCCTGTGCTTTTTTGGTCGGGACAAGGGGCGCATTCTGTAAGGGGGGCGGGTTCGACGCTAGCTGCTAAAACACGCCAGCCACACCCGCCTAGCGTCTCCCTATCAAGCTATGAAGCGAGGATATTCGAATGCCAAAAGGAAGTGGTCTGACAACACGGAAAAGTGTCGCGACATCGTCTGAGCTTTGGAAACATATGGGTGATGATCCCATCGGATGGCCCGCGGATGTGGAGCCGTGGCAGCACGACCAAGCGAAGGTCGAGCGCGTTTTCCAAGAGGTGTTGTTGGGTCGTCCAAGATCTCGGTGGACCGGAACAGATGTCCATCTAGCCGCGATCTACGCTCGTACGCTTGTCGAACATGAATACACGCATCGAATGGTGCAAAAGGAAGGTCACCTAACTCAAAACAGCAAAGGCGATTGGGTTCGGTCGCCATGGCTGAGCCTTCACATCAACCTGCAGTCGCTTCTGATCGCCCAAGCCAAACAGTTGGGCATCGTGGCGCGTCCCGGAAACAACAAAACAGCAGACGATGAACGAGCATCAGCCGAGGCGGCAATTCGAAAACTCAATGAAAAAGCCGTATCCGAACAACTACTCGCCTAGTTTGTGGAATATTAAAAACATTTAACTCCTGTAAAGAGTACAAAATCTCAAACAATTGTGGCGGCAAAGGAAAGACAAATCATCGCCGTTGTTATTGGATGCCTCATTATTTTTCCAAAAATTGGTATACTCGAAATCATCTTTCTTCGGACCCATAAGCCCATAACGGAAGCGTAAAATAAAAGCGAAGCAAGTATAGAGGAAAGGTAAAATGCACTATAAGGAATTTCTTTTGATAGATAATCAGTGGCATGCTGATGAACTATAAGCTCTTCATCTGGAGTATTGTAAATGACAGTAATAATGGAGCTGCACTTTTCCCCTTCGTTCTCACTAACGCAGTAATTTCTAATTTTTGGCGAAGACAATCCATTACCAAAATCGTAGAAGTACCCAACATTAAGAAAAAACACATCCCTATAAACCGCCTTGTGGAACAAATTTTCCAGAACGTCGTACTGAGCAAACGAGCTCTGGTAAATTTCCCAAAACGTCTTCTTTATTGGTTGCTGTTCGATCCTTATACGAACCTTCGTTTCCTCTTTGGCTTCAAAATCATCACTCAGAAAGGGAAACGCATCCTTAAGGTCATCTTTGCCTGGTAGTTGGCTTTCAGATTGAATCTCCTCCCACTTTAGATGCCGAAACAGCGCGTTGATAGAAAAATCTCGATCAAGATAATCTGGCACTGCCGAATATAGGACTCTAAATTCCGCAGACCGCCCGTCAAACAATTCTAAATTGGCTTCGGCGAAAACGGACTTCCCAACTTCAGTGTAGTCAACAACGGTCGTAACCTCCAACTCGTAATCCTCGACATTATCGTTTACCTCCGTTACGGACATCTTCAACGCAAGAAACATAAATATTGGCATCACTAGCGTAAATATTTTGATCGAGGCCACGACATCTACAAATGCCAGTATATAATACCTAACCCGAAAGAGGGTTAGCGGCCTCCAGCCTATGGCATTTGAGCTCAGCGAGGGTTTTGTAGTCATAAATGAAACTACAGTTGAAGTTTGGAAGTATGAAATTGAATCTATTACACAATTTCCGATTAATAGACAAATAAATATAATTGGCGCGCTTAGATATTCTTTAAAGGAGCTTAATAATTTTTCTTTCTCATCCACAACCAAGTTAATTTGAAATAAAATAATTAACAGGGTAAAAATGATAGAAACCTGAAATGATCGTAAGATGTATGGCTTAATGCCTTTTTCAGAAAACAAAAACCGTAAAAAAATTTCTTCTTCAACAGCTCTAAGCGTTGAGGGAAGACTTAAATTCTCCGAACCGATTTTTTTATCGATCTTTGCGATTTTGGCATCGACAAATATACCGAAAGCGACAAACCCACTTGCCAAACTGAAAAATTCTTTAAAAAACTCATCCATTTTGAAGACCGTGATATATCTCCCGAAGTCGATCAAGTTTTTTTTTGACTTTTTGCTAGAGACTTCCAGCGACAGCCTATTACGAGTTCCTAGAGTGTATCGTACTTGCGGCGCGTAGGACCATGGTTTTTGGGTACCAAATTTTCTTTGTCTTTCACTACAGCGCGTCGCGCAACAACATGGATTTTCTTTCTTCTAACACGGCAGCACATCGCTAGGGCCCAATGCCGAGCGTAAATACCTCCACAACTCCCACCGCTGTCAATCTATTCAAACATATGATTTTGTTGATAAGATTTCTTCATCACGCCCTGACGAGGTGCCGATGTTGCTGACTGCGACCACTGCCGAAAAGCATTTACTGTCCTTACACAAGGACGGTGTAAACCTGCGGCATCGCTTATCCAAGGCCAGCACAGCCGAGGAGCAAGGCACCCATGGTTCCAGCGAAACCCGCGCCCGTATCTCGTCCGAAATCCGTCAACAACACGCCTTTGCAGCTGCCGCGTGCTTTGCCCCAGAACGCCGGGGCTTTGATGTCCGCCAAGCGGCTAGCGTTTTGCGTAAATGAACCAAGCCCTTCACGGCATCGCCAGCCAAGCGGTCCTAGACGCCACCGTCGCCACCAAGTTGGGCGTCCCGATGGACGACAGCGAGATTCAGGCCCGGGTTGCTGAAACCATGGCCCTGATACGAGTCGAAGCGCTCGAATCCACCGACCCACCATAGGGTCAACAACACAGCGAAAGAAGGAAACGACCAATGACCGTAAGACGTAGACGAGACACTAGCCAGAACCCCGGACCGACCATCCATGTTGGGGTTGAGTATCGCAAGAACCGCGACCCGTCGCTCATCGTGACGGACCCCCGGACGGGCAAGGCCCACAGGATTGCTTTGAAGGAGGACGGGCCCGAGGTTCGAGGCCTGTGCCGCAACAACCCGGTGACGTTCCGGAATTTTGAAGTCCCAATTTAGTATCCAACGGCTGGATATCGGTTTATCGGACCCCGAGGCTATCTCTTGTTGGCTTTGATCAACAATAAATCATTCATCCAGCGTCTAGGCTCAGGAATCATTAATCCGAAATCTGCGCTCTGCTTGCAAAGCGGACGTTCAGGCAGACAGCAGTCGTAGGTTTCGGATGTAGCGTCTGTCGGTGAGGGCAAAAGCCGACTTTCGCTGCAATCTGAACAAAGTGCTGCAACGCGGAACAAAGCGGAGGCTGGCTGATTGCAAGGAAATCTTGCTGGCGCCCGCAAAGCTTTCGTGCTTCGGTGCGTCTGAAATTGGAGAGGCCTATCAATCAGAAGAGAAAGTTGCTTTAGAACAATGAATAGATTTCTGGTAGTTGCAGCGATAATGTCAGCATCAGCTCTTAGCGCGCAGGAGAATCTTGACCCCAGAGACCTAGGGCTATCTCCAGACATGATCCGATCCATTCAACTCCGGATTGCTGATAATGCCACCGGAGCCTGTTGGACAAATCTGAAGGAAGTGCGTGAATACGCTGAGGAAAAGCTACGTGTTAAGAACTACAATGTCGTCGATAACCTTCAGTTGGCATTAGCTCCCGACTTTTGGTTTTGGGTTGGGGTAGCTGCTCAGCGTGATCAAATCGATACTTGCGACGGCACAATCAGTGTGAGTGTGCAGACCATGGCTGGAGTAGACCCGTTTTTCGGAAGACTTGTTTTGACACCGGAAGTTAACACAAGCATATCCGGCGCGGGTGATAACTTAAACCGCAGGGTCCTTGAGGCGGTGCGAGAAATGATAGACCAGATGTAGTTGGTGGTCGGGCTATTACTTCATCAAATGGCCTGCTGATTAAGCATGAATGGCTGGTCAGGGCCGGAAACTGCCCTTAGTGGGAACAAACCCAACGACTGCAAAGTCAGCACAGCAGACATTGGGCGGACTCTTCTGAATGTCTACTTCAAGCCCAAACGCACCAATGCTGCGCGATGCCCCAGTTAAAGCAATGTGCAGTAAGCGGACTTCGTAAAGTTTCAGACCATGAAGACCTAACAACTTGGCTTAGAAACTCTCAACCGACGACTTGTCTTTAATTTTTCGTTAATCCCACATGTGCAAAACCAGACTTCGTCTAATGACGACGGCAGAAATGAAACTTTAGAATTTTCATTTAAACTAGTCTGAAAATCTATTCCCAAACAATTGACCAGCAAAAGGTTTGGCTTGTGGTTTTGCAAGCCGTTACTTTTAGCTTTGCTGAGCAAAATCTCATCTCTCAACACAGGCCAGGAATCGTTTGGGTCGCCGTGACTATTGGGTCTAGCGGTATAGTAGCCGGGCCCATCAAGTAGCACGACAAAATTTCCGAGTTCGCATACTTCAATAGGTGTTTCGATTTGCGCCCGCTCTTTTAGTTTTGCAAGTCTTTCTGGGTTCAGATGTTTGCGTAGCTCAGCCAACACTTCTACGACAGCCTTATCGGGATTACCAACGAAACGGTTTTTTTCGTATTTGAGATTGTGCATGCGTTCGATGCGCAAATCTTTGTCCAAAGCAGATAGTAGGTCTTCAACCAACTGCTCGGTCCCCCACCACTTCGTGTAGTGATAACACTCAACATAAAGTTCCGAACCATCGCCATACTTCACATGGATGTCTGGCTTTGCCTTTGTCTTCGAGTATGGGAATGATACCTTGCCACCTTGGTCGGCAAAGTACTCATAGCACTGCAGCATCCACAAAAACTGATTAAACCTGTTCCACTTTATAGCCCAATGGTCTTGCTCAGAATTCCAATTTGAGTATTCGCGTTTCCAGCCTTCAGCTTCATAAGCTTGCGACAAAAGTTGCTCCCATCGAAGGAATACACTCTCCCCGTTGTACGTCGCCATTCGAAACGCCAAGCTGTGAAAGATCGACGGGCCGCCGTCGATCAGAATTCCTTCGAGACATGATGGCAAACACCCCAGCTTGGTGAGTAAAGGGTACGCGTTCCGTCGAGATTCAAAACGGTGTTGATCCGCAGCGTTCTCTAAGGCTTGCCATACGAGTGACCGCGCTTCTGCACTAAGTGCTGAGTTTGACACGTACTTGCTCCGAATTTTGGGCCGAATAGCTTATCAATGGCAGATACACCAATGGCAGCAAAGGGCTCCGGTATGAATATAGCCCCGGATGTGCTTTCGCCCCCGGAAGTACTTCCCGTTGGCTTCCTTGGGCATCAGACGGCGTCATCCCGATGGCCGGGTAGCTCCGGTTCGCGGGGCAAGGCGTCCGGAGCATCCACCTCGTGTTTCGTCAGCCACTCGCGGATCGTAGTCCATTCGTCCTGCAGGCTGGGCTTCGAGCGCCATTCCTGCAGTTGTTCGAGTTTGCATTTCAGGTCAAACGGGATAGTTCGGGGCCACTTGGTCATGGTATTTGTTCTATATTTGTTCTTATTCTGGTCAAGCGACATCTCGTGCGGCCAACCCCTTTTTTACTGCTTCCGCAACTCGGTCTAACTCCGCTTCTGACCGACTGTGCCATCTGTTGTAGGCCGGTGGAGCCAGCGATGGCATTTCGATGACGCAACTATTGGAGATGTCCAAACGAGCCAAATCCTTGGCCGCACCGCGACCGTGTACAACGACCACCTTGGGCGAAATTCGGTTGTGGACCCACTCGAAAATCTTGGTGCCGACCCTGCGCTGATCTTCGGTCAAATCGGCGCTCATGGGCGTGGAAAAGCAGATCACGTTGGTTTCCAGCACCTTTGCTCCAGCGCGTTTCAGGCGCTCCGATAGTCGGTCGATGTTTGTCCGAGTCGGGGATGTCTCGCACAGTTGTTCGTAGAGGCCACGACACGTTTGGCCGTTGCGATTGAACAGGGCATCAACATGCCGCTCTTGGTTGCCAACGAGGTCCACAGCGTAGCCATTGCGCTGGTTGCGCCCGACGATGAAACAGTTGACTTCGGATGGGTCCGACAAGTCGGTCATCCAAGGGCGTGGATATTGTCCGTCGATGGGTGCCGTGTAGGCGAATGCCTCCTGATACATACTATGTGCGTCCATCACGCCGCGTCCTCTGCAACGGGTCGACTGACCACGAAAGTCTCGGTGCTGCCGCAGACCGCGCCAAGGACTGCTGGGTCCGCGTTCTCATAGCCTTCGAACTCGACGAGCGCGATATCTTCTGCGGCCTCCGCTTCGCGGCCCGTGTCAAACTGTTGGGTGTCCAACACCGTCATTTCGGTCGTTTTGGGTAGCAAGTTGAATCGCTCCTCAACCGCCCTGTTGGTGACGCCCACCTTGATGTGGTCGATGCCATTAAGGGTGTCGTATAGGGCGACCCGGTACAGGATGGCCGGGGCCGATCGGTCAAACCCGGTATAGGCGCACTTGGTACACCCGGTGCCGCTGTTATAGACGGCGTTGGCCGTAGTGACCCACTGGTTTCCGCACTTACATTCGAACGTGTGATGGTCGTCAATTTTCGTGTATTCACCGACCAGCCAAATGCCCCGTGGTGCAATTCGCTCGTTGACCATTTCGGTCGTGACGTACATGCCTCGGCAGTGCGGGCACCCTTGACCGCGCTTTGTGACCTTGTCGGGGGTGTTCTGCCACTGGTGCCCCTTGGCGCATTCCCACGTCATCAACGTCCGGGCAGTTGTATACTCGCCCAACATGCGAATACCTCGACACGCCACCCGTTCGTTGATTTTGGTAGTGTTGAGTTGAGGTCGACCCGCGCATTCTGGGCAGCCCTGATTATTGCCGATAATGCTTCTGGCGGTCGACACAAAAGTGTGACCCTTGTCGCAAGTGAAGGTCAGTTTTGACGTAGAATTCTGATAATCGCCTTCAGCTTTGAAACCCCTAGGAGCCAGACGTTTGTTTACGGTCTCGATGCTGTGCTGGAATGCTTTCCGAAGGATTTCTTTACCGCAGGCTGGACACCCAAATTTACCCATCACCGAACTAGGGACGGCCTTCCAGTGGTGACCCTTGGTGCATTCGAATTTAGCCTTGATCTTGCTGTTGGTGTAGGGGCCCACGAGTTTGATGCCCTTGTGGGCAATTCGTTCGTTTACGATTTCTGCCGTTAATTTACGTGTCATGGTGGTTCCTCAATAATGTTATAGGGTTAGCCGGTCAGATTGGCTTGTGATTTTCTGCCAGTTTTTGGCTTTGCGCCTCTGGCGCGCGTTGCGCTGCAACTCTTGCCATCGCTCGGGGTTGGCCTCTTTCCATCGGCGCACCCGCTCCCGGTGCTGCCCTGGCTTGGCTTTGACCGCCGCAGCATTTTGGGCTTTCACGCACTCGGCACATGCAGACCGCTTGCCATCGGACGCGCGTTTGTCGTTGTAGAAAGCGGTCAGGTTTTTGACCTCCCCGCAGACTGTGCAGCATTTAATATCGTCCATTGTGGTTCTCCTTGGTTGTGTGAATCTTACATTCAGCAATGTGAATTTAAAAATCATGCGGGAACCACGGACACAATATATATTGTTGTAAATCAATTATTTACCGTTGTCACAACGGTGTTTGACAACGATGGATTGACCCGGGTATCGGGCCTGTGATTTCTGGAGGTGGGCTTTGGTCGGCCCGCTTTCGCTGGAAGAAACAAACGCCCCGGGTGAGTGGTTCCCCCGGGGCGTTTGCTTACACGACCTAATTCACAAAATGGCAGTTTACATGTTTGGGTGGGGATGCGAACGCCCCCGAATAGGTGCAATGCGTTTTCCTGTTAGGGCCCCGGTTGGCGGGGCGCTCCCTGTGCTTGGATGTTGCATCATCCGTCCTCAAGTGCCGGGAGCGTCCGAACGCCCGCCTCGCCCCGTCTTTTCCCCGTCCGAAATCTGGGCCCACGGCCCTCAGAGCCCGTAGCAACGGGGCCTTAAGCATATCGCCCAAGGCCCCTGTTAATCGAATAGGGATTAACCGCCGCTCATATCACCGTGACGGTGGTGTTGCATCAAGCGGCCGGATCTGAGTTTCCCAGAAGTTGCACACCATTGATCTTCCAGCCGTTTTCCTGCTGAATCATCTGATAATCCAAAACGTGCAATTGCCCATTGCCATCCGTAATCATGACCTTCTGCCACAATGCGCCAGCAACCTCTCGCAGTTCCAGAAAGCGAACTTCGGCAGGTCTCCAAACCATGGGATAACCATTGCGGACCATGGCTCCGAAGTTCTCGGGCGTCCCAAAAAAGTTCTGGATGTTGGGACTTGCAAAGGTAAAGGCCGTGACAAAGTCATCCGCCTTAAACGCCTGTATTTGCGCCGCAATATTTGCCTCGATCTCGGCACTTTGGGCGAACGCGCCCGTGGCCAGTCCGGCACTGAGCGAAACAGCAAGTAGTAAACGACGCATGGGGCCACCTCCTGTTGAAAGAGTAGGCCCATGCGGTTTCAGGTCAAATCAGGCCAGATCCCCGGCCAAAGCCTTGTCGATCAATGCGATGGTTTCCGGCACGCCGTAAAGGGCAATAAACCCGCCAAAGCGTGGACCCTGCGAGGCACCCAGCAGCACCTCATAAAGCGCAGTGAACCAGCCGCGCATCGGGTCGAACCGTTCCCGCCCGATGGAATACACCACCGATTGCAGCGACTCGTCCTCGACCGGGCCATCGTACGCCTCAAGCGCGGCTTTCAGAGCCTCCAGCGCTTCGCGTTCCTGATCGGTCGGCGCGCGGTGCTGGCGGGTGGGTTTGACGAAATCGTTGAAGTAACGCACGGCAAAGCCAGCAGCCTGATCCAGATCCGGGTGCGTGTCGGGCGTGGCCTCGGGCGCATAACGACGGATAAAGCCCCACAGCGCCTCTTTGTCCTCGGCCCCGGACACAGACGCCAGGTTCAGCAGCATCGCGAATGGCACGATCAGGGTGGATTCCGGAACGTTCCCGCCATGAATGTGCCAGACGGGATTGTTCAGCTGTGCTTTCAGATCCTGTCCCGGATACGCCCTCAATTGCTGATGATATTCATCATATGCCTTCGGGATCACGTCGAAATGCATCCGCTTGGCCGTCTTGGGCTTTTGATACATGAAGTAAGTCAGGCTTTCGGTCGGCGCATAGGTCAGCCATTCGTCGATCGACACACCATTGCCCGAAGATTTGGAGATCTTCTGACCGTTTTCGTCCAGGAACAGTTCATACGAGAAATGCTCGGGCGCGCGGCCACCCAGCGCACGACAGATCGCGTCATAGATCTTTTCGTTCGTGGCGTGTTCCTTGCCGTACATCTCGAAATCAACGCCCAGCGCAGCCCAGCGCGCGCCGAAATCCGGCTTCCACTGCAGCTTGACGTGGCCGCCTGTGACAGGAACCGTCCATTCTTTACCGGTCTCATCGTCAAAGGTCACGGTGTAGGTCTCAGCACAGACCTTTTTCATCGGCACATACATGACCCGCCCGCTTTCGGGGTGCAGCGGCAGGAAGATCGAATAGGTCTGCTTACGTTCGTCCCGCAGGCTTTTGAGCATGATCGCCATGATCTCGTCATAACGCTCAACCGCACGCTTCAGGATCTCATCAAACCGTCCGGACTCGTAGAATTCCTTGGCCGAGTAGAATTCATACTCGAAACCAAACGTATCCAGAAAACGGCGCAGCATCGCGTTGTTATGTTCGCCAAAGCTGTCATGCGTGCCGAAGGGATCTGGCACCGAGGTCAGCGGGCGCTGCAAGTGCTGTTCCAGAATCTCGGGGTTTGGCACATTGGTTGGCACCTTGCGCATGCCGTCCAAATCATCCGAGAAACAGATCAGCTTCGTCGAGATGTCCGACAGCGCCTCGAACGCGCGTTTGACCATCGTCGTTCGCGCCACTTCGCCAAACGTGCCGATATGCGGCAGACCTGAGGGACCATAGCCCGTTTCAAACAGCACGTATCCCTTTTCCGGAGCACCTTTCTGATAGCGTTTGAGCAACCGGCGCGCCTCTTCAAAAGGCCAGGCCTTGGACGACATCGCGGTTTCACGCAGTTCAGACATCAGATTTGCTCCATCGGGAAAAACAGTGTCGGTCGCCCGATGCAACCGACCGACCCCTCCTATTGTGCCGGTGCAGCATGAGTCAATAAAGCGCGCTGTTTTTCCTGATGGAAAGGACGATTTAAGCTGTCAACTGGTCCAGTTTCGCAGCCCAGATAAAGTCATTTTCGCTGAGGCCGCCGATTTCGTGGGTCGTCAGTTTGACATCCACATATCCCCACCCGAAGCAGACATCCGGATGGTGCCCCTGCTGATCGGCCAACCAAGCGCAGAGATTTGCAAGATAGGTCGCCTTGGCAAAGCCTTTGAACTTGAAGTGCCGGCTCAGCATCTTTGCATCCACGTCCAGTTGCCAGTCGGACGAGAGCTCCGCAAAATGGGTGTTGGCCTCATCGCGAGTCAAAGCCGGGACGCCGCCGGAACAGGGCACACAAGTACGGTCCGACAGACTGCAGGTTTCTCCTGATGTGGTCATGATCCGTTTACTCCGCTGCGGTTGCTTTTTCCGGAAACTTGTTCGGCAGCAATCCAAGGGATTGAGCTTTGCGCACGTCCTGCAACAGGTCGCGCTCGGCAGCTGCAAACAACTCCTCAGGTGAGTTTAACACGAAATAGCCCATTTGGTGCATGTCGATCCGATAGGGCGTGCGCAGGATTGCCATAATGTCGAACGGGTCCCGATCGGGGATATCGCTCTCGACAGCATAGACAAGCTCGGTCGGCGAAGACGCAAGCCCTGAGCCCAGTGCCCTGATCTCACCATCCTGACGACGCAGACCAAATTCGATTGAGAACCAGTACAGTCGGATCAGCCAAGAGTAATCCTTGTCGCTGGCCTGTACCCCGGCCTTCCCAATGGCATGGCTGAAAGCCGCAAAGCGGGGATCGCTCAGCAGGGGCGTATGACCGAAAATCTCGTGAAAGATGTCAGGCTCTTCGATATAGTCGAAATCTTCGCGCGAGCGGATAAAGGATGCGGCGGGAAAGACCCTGTCCGCCAGCATGCCGAAAAAAGTCTTGAACCCGATCAGCGCAGGCACCGGTTGGACCCGCCAGCCGGTCATATCCAGAAGCCGTTCAGAGATATCGGCACAAGACGGCACGGTGGTTTTGGGCAGATCCAGTCTTTTCAACCCGTCCAGATAGTCCTGCGCCATATAGCGCTGAACATTTTCCTCTTGGGCTGCGTAAAGGTCGGCCCAAACCGCATCCTCTTCTGACGTGTACGCGATATGGCCGCGCGCATCGGCGATCTTGGCGATATATTTGGTCGACTTGGGCATCACTTTTTCTCCTTGTGAAGAGTTTACCCCCTTGGATTGAGAAAATTGGTTTATAGTCGCACATAAATCTGAAAGTTTTGGCAAATACATATCGCGGAGTGATTTTTTATGAAACAAACGCTTCAAGTTGCCGACATCGCCATTTTGCAAGAGCTTCAAATGGATGGCCGCCAGTCCATGCAGGACCTAGCAGATCGCACAGGGCTATCCGCGTCGCAGTGCTGGCGGCGAGTGCGCGACCTTGAGGCCACTGATATAATCTCTGGCTACACAGCGCAGGTGCGCGCCAAATCCGTTGGGCTGAACGCCATCGCCTATGTCCACGTGGCTTTGCGCGAACATCAAGAGGACAGCATCAATGCGTTCCTGCGCCTGATTGAAACCGAACCTCAGATCGTCGAGTGTGCCTCGATCACCGGAGATCATGATTTCATTCTGAAAGTCTACGCCAAAACCCCAGAGGAACTTGAGCACTTCATTATGCAGCGACTATTGAAATCCGGCCTTGTGCGCGACACACGCAGCAATTTTGTACTGCGGCAAACCAAAACGCGCGGTCCTTTGCCCATTCTCTAGCCTCGCCGAAGCGAAACCCGTTGAACCTGCCCGCTTGCCCACCTATCGTGCTGACGCAGAAAGCCTAATCAGGACGACACCATGACCGAACAAGTACCCCATCCAATGTCCCCACAGGATTGCCTTGTAGCGATCATGGTTGCAATCTCTGCGTCTGATGAGACCATCCGCACCGCTGAGCTGGTCAAGATCGAAGGCGCGGTCAATATGCTGCCGGTTTTTGCCGAGTATGACATCGACCGAACCCGCCGCGTTTCGCAAACTGTGTTTGACCTGTTTGAACAAGAAGACGGGCTGGATGCGCTGTTCGGCCTGATCCGTGACAACCTGCCCGAACGGCTGAACGAAACCGCCTATGCGCTGGCCTGTGATGTGGCCGCCGCCGACGGCTCGTTGGCGGAATCCGAGCTGCGCCTGCTTGAAGAAATTCGTTACGAGCTGAGCATTGATCGCCTGCATGCCGCCGCGATCGAACGCGGCGCTCGGGCACGTCACACTACCTGATCTTAGCTTCCGGCCATAGACCCCCAGCGCTCGATCAGTGCGCGTTGGAGTTTGCGCGAGCGATTGTTCCAGCTTCGCGCGCCTTGTGGTCGTTCGCGCTGCGCGCGCGGAATCGTGGCACGGTGGTCGACATCTGCAGTAAAAATCGCAAAGGCAAGTTCGGAACCGCCCGGCGCTGTGATGAAACCTCCAAGGCCGGATACGAAGTTCAACGTACCGGTTTTAGCATCAACCTTGATCGGGTGGTCTTGAACGGGCCGTCCCTGACTGTCCGCAAGGGTGAATTTTTTCAGCAAGGGTTTCAATGCGCCCGCCTGTTTCGCAGCAACCAGAGCTGTTACCAAATCTCCCGGTGCCATTCGGGACGCATCACCCAGGCCCGAGTGATCCACCATGGCGATCCCAGTCACACCGTATGTCTCGGTCGCCCAACGGTTCATCTCGGCCGCAGAATCCGCCAATGATTGCAAGTTGGCGCCGCGCGCTTGCGAGGCCGCCATACCAACCATCTCAGCCGTCAGGTTGGTCGAATACTTCAACATGCCGCGCAGTATACTATCCAGCGGGTCACTGTGATGCACCACAAGCAAGGTTCCCTTCGGTGTTTCGCGCATGACCTGCACGCGACCCAATTGGATCCCATTCGCGCGCGCCAGCGTCCTGAACACATCCCCCGCATAAAGCGCAGGCTTGCGCACCGGCAACCACCGCGCCCCACCAGTACCAAGCGCCCCTTGCGCCACGGTCCAGCGGTCCTGCCGCGCGCTGGATTCATAGGTGTAGATAGGCGCTTTTCGTTTCTCAATCTGCATAGAGGCCACATCGACCGACGGTTTGTACCGCGCGCTGCGCGCATCCATGGACACGTCATAGCGGGTACCATCACGTTTCCACTCAAAGTGCACCCGGTTGAAATTCAACGATATGCCACTGATTGAAGGACTATAGCCCAGATGATCCGGCTGCCCCGGATCGATACTGAACACATAAGGCAGCGCCCCCTCATAAACCTTGAACGCACCCTGAACTTCGGAAATCCCAGCCTCGCGCAAATTCGCCGCCAAATTGGCCAACGCATCGGTGTCCAGCAGCGGGTCGCCACCTCCCACAAGGATCAAGTCACCTTTCAGGATACCATTTTCGATCGGTCCATCCGCCATCAGGGCGGTCTCGAACCGGTAGTCCGACCCCAAGACATCCAACGCATAAAGAGCTGTCAGCGCCTTGGCCACGCTTGCCGGCGGCAGCCCCTGATCGCCGCTGAACTCTTCCAGCTGCGTGCCCGTTGTTGCATCCGCCACCGCGAACACCACCTCACCACGTAACCCGGCCGCTTGGACAAGTCGCTCGACCCCGGTCGGTACGTCGCCTCGCAATTGAGGGCGCAACGAGACCAAAGGCGCCTCGGCCAGCACAGCAGAAGGGATCAAAGCTGCCCCCAGCCCTGCTAAAAATCCACGTCGAGAAAATCGATCAGTCATAAGTCGAATAAAATCTCACAGATTAAATACGCACAACCACAGATATAGATTATGCGCGCATGGGGCTATTCCGGCAACACCTCAGCGCCCCAGCCACCGCGCTCCCGGATTTGGCTGGAACTTACATCGACCATCGGTACGTTCACGAAACACCACGCGGGCGCATCGGCGCGCCCCAGCAGACGCCGCGCCTGCCCATCTATGCGGTACTTGGCGTAAAGCCGCGCAGCAGGGGACATTCGCGCAGAAATCCGGTCGCCGGGGCGCGCAATCACACCGACAGGCACGCTGTCCATGATCAACCGCCAATTCTTCCACTTATGGAACTGCGCCAGATTATCCGCGCCCATGATCCAGACAAACCGCACTTTGGGATAAAGACGCCGCAGTTCGGCCAACGTATCCGCCGTGGCCCGCGTCCCAGTCTGCGCTTCGATATCCGTCACCTCGACCCCAGGGTGTTGCATCAGCCCACGCGCCGCCGCCATTCGCTGCGCAAGCGGCGCAGGCCCCCGCGCCTTCAAAGGGTTGCCCGGAGACACCAACCACCACACCCGATCCAGTCCAAACGCCTTCATCGCCTCAAGCGTGACATGCACATGCCCCTGGTGCGGCGGGTCAAACGACCCTCCGAACAGCCCGATGACCTGCCCGGGCCGCGCGTATGGAATACTAAAACGATCCATGCCTTGCTGATGTTCAGAACTGGACAACGTTGTCAATCAATCGGTCGAACCTCATCGCCCAGCTTGCCCCGCCCGGGCCGCAGCACTTCGGCGCACCATCCCCCATGGCCGCGCACGGCAGAGTACCCGCCTGTGCCCAGCGCCTCTTCCATCCGGCTGCAAGGCGCACAGATGATGGTGATGCGTAAAACGGCCTCCCCCACCTGCACCTCGCGCCCCTTGAGCGCCGCCAGATTGATCCCTGACACCACCAGATTGCGCCGTAGGATGTCCGGGGAGACGGCACCCCGCCCAAGATAGGATCCGATCGCCGCCAGATGTTCTTGCTGAATCAAAGTCACCGCCCGCTTGCCCGCGCGGCTGCGGTCGCCGTCGAGACCGTCATTGGAAATCACGACCTCGTTCACAACAACCATCTCCGACCGCCGCTCAGACCGAAGACCGATCCATTCAATATGACCCGGCTGCGACCAACCGGCAATGAGATCTTTTAAGGACAAAAAAGGCTCCGAGAATTTCACACCTCCCCTCATCTAGCAGTCTGGCCGTTCCCGAGGCAGCCGCTAATAGCAGCGCTGATTGATTTGTGAATTGGAGCCAAACATGCGCCCGACCATTCCCGAACCCAAAATCAAGCTTTACAAAGATGGGTTTGACGAACACGACAAACTCTCACGCAAACCCACCGGCGAAAAACTATCGGAACTGGTTGAGCGCGTCGACGACCCACTTGTGATTGCTTTGGACGGAGCGTGGGGGGGCGGCAAATCGTTATTCCTAAAGTGTTGGGTTGGAGAGCATCTGAAACGTGACGGGAACACGACTCAAACCGTTTATTTCGACGCGTTCGAACATGACTTTCTGGACGATCCTTTGATTGCGCTGACCGGAGCGATTGCCGAACGGTTCGAAGAAGCAGATGACAAAACCGCTCAGAAGGCTTGGAAAAAAGCCAAACAAGTCGCCCCCGCCCTCGGCCGCGCGCTTGTGCGCACTGGGGTTTCAGTGGCAACGGCGGGCCTCGTAACTCAGGCAGACGAATTGGCAGATGCCGCTATCAACACCGTTTCCAGCGAGCTAGACGGCGAAATAGCCGAGTTCTGGAAAAGAGAGAGCGGAAAACGCGTAGCTATGGAAGGTTTCCGTCAAGCACTTATTGATTTGACAGAACCAAACGAGGATGAAACCCCAACACGAAAACTCATCGTTGTAATTGACGAGTTGGACAGGTGCCGCCCGGACTATGCACTTTCGCTGCTGGAGATCATCAAGCACTTCTTCAACGTATCAGGCGTTCACTTCGTATTGGGGGTAAACCTATCGGAATTGGAGAACAGTGTTCGTGTACGGTATGGGAGCAAAGTAGATGCGGCGACTTATCTTCAGAAGTTCTACTCTATCGTTATGAAACTGCCGCGACGCATTCAGTACACTCAGGACTATGAACTCTACTTCCTTCACGCGTCTGGCCAAATGCAGATACCCAAATCCATTCACGAAATAACAGGTGCGTTGCTAAAGCTTTACAAAGGTCCGACACCTATGACCCCAAGGACTATTCAACGGATCCTGTCAGTTCTTGCCTTGCTTCCACCAAACAGGCCGCAACACATTTCAGACGAGATATTGGTCACTGCAGCAATCGTGAAGGTTTGCGCTCCTGGCGTGTACGAAGCGATGAGACGGAACGAGGTAACGGTACAAAACCTGCAACAGGTTTTTAGCTTTGGTTCGGACGAACAGCACCTGTGGAACCTTGTATTGAAGGCTGCTTCTGGAAGCCAAGTGGAATGGGGACCAGGCCAGCTATTGATATCCGAGTATCTCCTTCCAGAAACATGTGACGAATATCTGGAGGTCTTTGACTCTAGCGCACTGGAAATCAGATAGTGCCGTTGCAATCATCCGCGATTGCCCCCACCCAAAGCATCCGCTATCACACCGCCCAACTTGATTTCCCCGACCCAGAGGACGCGACATGGCCGCCTATCAATATGTCTACCACATGCAGGGTGTCTCCAAGACCTATCCCGGTGGCAAGAAGTGCTTTGAAAACATCCACCTGAGCTTTCTGCCCGGTGTGAAAATCGGTGTTGTAGGCGTCAACGGCGCGGGTAAATCGACGTTGATGAAGATCATGGCGGGCCTCGACAAGGACTTCACCGGCGAGGCCTGGGCCGCCGAGGGTGCCAAGGTCGGCTATCTGCCGCAGGAACCGAAACTGGATGAAACCCTCAGCGTTCGAGAAAACGTCATGCTAGGCGTGGCCGAAAAGAAGGCGATCCTTGATCGCTATAACGAACTGGCGATGAACTACAGCGACGAAACCGCTGATGAGATGGCCAAACTGCAGGACGAGATCGACAGCCAAAACCTGTGGGACCTCGACAGCCAGATCGACGTCTCGATGGAGGCGCTGCGCTGCCCAGCAGACGACGCCAACATCGCCAACCTGTCGGGCGGTGAGAAACGCCGGGTCGCGCTCTGCAAACTGCTGCTGCAGGCCCCCGACATGCTGCTGCTCGATGAACCGACCAACCACCTGGACGCCGAAACCATCGCCTGGCTGCAGCAACACCTGATCGACTACAAGGGCACTATCCTGATCGTCACCCACGACCGCTATTTCCTGGACAGCATCACCGGCTGGATCCTTGAACTCGACCGTGGTCGGGGCCTGCCTTACGAGGGCAACTACTCCGCATGGCTGGAACAAAAGGCCAAACGATTGGAACAGGAAGCCCGCGAGGACAAGTCCAAGCAGAAAACCCTGCAGCGCGAACTGGACTGGATGCGTCAGGGCCAAAAGGCCCGTCAGGCCAAATCCAAGGCCCGGATCAACGCCTACAACGAGCTGGCCGAACAGTCCGAACGCGAAAAGCTGACCCGCGCCCAGATCGTCATCCCCAACGGCCAGCGCCTTGGCGGCAAGGTGATCGAGGTCGAGGGTCTGTCGAAACACATGGGCGACAAGCAACTGATCGAGGGGCTGGACTTTGCCCTGCCCCCCGGCGGCATTGTCGGTGTAATCGGCCCCAACGGCGCCGGTAAATCGACCCTGTTCAAGATGCTCACCGGTCAGGAACAGCCCGATAGCGGCACCATCACGCTGGGCGACACGGTCGAGCTGTCTTATGTCGACCAGTCCCGCGACGACCTTGCCGACAGCGACACCGTGTGGGAGGCGATTACTGGCGGTGCCGAGATCATCCAACTGGGCGACGCGCAGGTCAATTCTCGCGCCTATTGCTCGTCCTTCAACTTCAAGGGCGGCGATCAGCAGAAGAAAGTCTCGTTGCTGTCCGGCGGTGAGCGCAACCGCGTCCACATGGCCCGCCTGCTGAAAGAGGGCGGCAACGTCCTGCTGCTCGATGAACCAACCAACGATCTGGACGTCGAAACCCTGCGTGCGTTGGAAGACGCGCTGGTCGATTTCGCCGGCTGCGCCGTGGTCATCTCGCACGACCGCTTTTTCCTGGACCGGATCTGCACGCATATTCTGGCGTTCGAGGGCGATGCCCATGTGGAATGGTTCGAGGGCAACTTTGAGGATTACGAAGAGGACAAAAAGCGCCGCCTTGGACCGGATGCGCTGGAGCCCAAGCGGTTGAAGCATAAGAAGTTTGCGCGGTAAGAACTTAGATTGAAGCCCGGAACCAACGTATTTGATTCCGGGC
The DNA here is from genome assembly GCF_059609805.1 of Ruegeria sp. YTSC004. Lineage (NCBI taxonomy): Bacteria > Pseudomonadati > Pseudomonadota > Alphaproteobacteria > Rhodobacterales > Roseobacteraceae > Ruegeria > Ruegeria sp. YTSC004. The sequence continues at coordinate 207,620 of NZ_JBXWMJ010000005.1, read as the reverse complement.
CTCAAATAGCCTGATTGAAATGAGTAACAACGTAGATATCGGTAATACGGTTTGACTGGCGTGTGCGGCTGTTATTCTAAGCTTCTCCAGACCATTTGTGAGCCTTAAGCAGCCGGTCGGAGTTCAGCCTCTCACAACACAAGTCACGTTGTCCGCGCGTTCTCGATCTGTGCCTTACAACAGTCTACGGAAGTCAGTTACTTTTGCGACTGGCCGACTGGCTGTTGGTTTTCACCACTCCGAACCTGCTTCTCGTTCAGAACATCTCCAAAAAGCACAGTCAGTTCCTTTTTGTTAACCGCTCCAGAGTTCGCAATTTGCGTTTTCCCGGCAAGCTCTTTTGGCACCGAATTTTCCTGCTCCGCTGATTTGAAAATGTGGTCTAAGATCGACTTGAAAAACATATCTTTCACCGTGCGTGTTGGGTTTCTCGAAATTGTTAAAACTGAATATTCGTTGCAATGTTCCGCTGCGGGCCGATCCGAGCGTGCGGTGGACGTCGGCTCAAGGACCGTGTTTCCGTGAGTGGCCACCCGCAGCGGTGCAGCGTACATATGAAAGAATGATCAAGTGCCAACGGGGAAGAAATCCGCGTTCTGCGTCATTTTTGAACAGCCAGTCAAAAAGTCTTTTTGTGATGTGGCTTTGCGAACTAAAGCTCATGCCACCGCCCCTATCGTGACGTTACGGCACTATTTTTTGCTGATAGTTTTAAGTGCTTCTTTTGCGGATTGTCGGGGTTCTAAACTTAGGTTCTGCAGAGGAGTGATGGGTGAAATCACCCATCCTACGGTTCGACAATCTCCCTTTTGGTGGCGATGCCACTCCATTCCAGATCAACGCGACCCGCACCAATATCGTGGTGAATGGACGAATTCGGCCTATGGGTTGGAAGCTCTAAAAACCGTGTTTGACAGGATTACCCCAGCAATGTGCCATGTGATTACGAAAATCTCGCTCATCACGGATCCAGTGCTCCGAAAACCTGCGTTGCCAAATCCCACGTTTCTATTCGACAACTTTCGACCCGCCCCGCGGACCGAATACGCCGACACCCCGTACAAACCGAATTTTGGTCAACCGCCACCGTGTCGAATAATCCACATCTCCCGGCGGCAAGGTTCAAACCGCGTGCCGATGATCCGGCAACACAACAAACGCGTCACCACAAAGGCCGCGCGCAATTGCTCCAACTCGCGTACTAACAAATCCGATAATCGATCGGCCAGAGACGCGGCAAAAAAGTACTTGGCTCCGGGAATGCGGATGCGGCAGTGATTGCTCATGCTGCAACCTGATCACAGGCTTGGTTGGAGTTTTCTAGATGCCCACTCAGCGCACAGATCGCATGGCCTTTCCTTATCAAAGACCGCTGAACCAATAGCCAAACCCATCGGCGGATTCTTGTGCAAATCGGGAAACTGGCCCTCAAACCCTTGTACGAAACGCACAAAATCCCTTGTCACACGCCCACCCCGATGCCATATCAATGGGGCTTACGTTTTTCTATTTCGACCCACTGTCACCGTTTCCGGCGCTCAGTCTATCGATACAGACAACGACGCCGGGCTGCCGCAACTCCGTGGGCAGCACTAAACAGGAGACAACGGATATGCCCACAGGCACCGTAAAATGGTTCAACACCACCAAAGGTTTTGGCTTTATCGCACCTGAGGATGGCGGCAAAGACATCTTCGTTCACATCTCGGCTGTCGAGCGTTCGGGCCTGACCGGTCTGGCCGACAACCAGAAAGTCACGTACGAGCTGCGCGCTGGTCGTGACGGCCGCGAAAGCGCCGACGATATCGCACTGGCCTAAGGCCATGAAAGGGCAGAGGTTACCTCTGCCCTTTTCACATCACGCGGGACAAAACTGCAACACAAGTGTGTCCCTGCGATTACATCACAATACGGTTACTCTTGGCAGATGATTGACCAGATCGGTTATCATTCCGACACTGGTTTACGATTTTCCTGTTGTCCTTAAGAGAACCGATATGTTCACACGTCGCACTTTCCTTGCAGCATCTGCTGCCGCTGGCCTGACACCCGGTATTGCTTCGGCCAAGAAGAAAGCCGTTGAATACGACCCCACGCCCCAGTTCGTTCGGGTCAAGAAACAATTTCTGCCGGGGCAGCTTCTGGTCGCGCCACGGTCCTTCTACCTGTATCTCATCACAGAACCGCGCAAGGCGATCCGCTATGGGTGCGGCGTTGGCAAGGCAGGTTTGGAATTCACCGGCACAGCCACGATCGACGTCAAGAAAGAGTGGCCGACATGGCGCCCCACGAACGAGATGATCGAACGTGAACCGCTGACTTACGCCAAGTTCAAGGACAATGATTATGTTCAACCGGGCGGAGATGGAAACCCGCTGGGGGCACGCGCGCTCTACCTGTTTCAGAATGGGGTCGACACCTATTTCCGTATCCACGGCACGACGCAACCGCAAACCATCGGGCGCGCGGCCTCAAACGGATGCATTCGGATGCTGAACGCCCATGTCATCGACTTGTATGAGCGTGTACCGGTGGGAACTGTGGTCACGGTTGTCTGAGGCGGTCACGACCCGGACCAGTCTACGTCCGTCGCCTCTTCGATCTGCAACAACCCGTCCGGCCAAGGTTGCGCCAGAGCCTTGGCGTCGTCCTCGGTTCCTGTAACCCATGTCTGAATGTCGGCAGGTTGCAGCAGGACGCCCATTCGATGGTGTATCGGCTCCAGATCAGCATTAGGTGGGCAGGTCACAGCTGCAAACTGGTCAACCCGCAGACCGCCCGGAGCCTGCCAACTGTCGGTGATCGCAGCGAAGAACAGAGGTGAGCCATCCGCCGAGGCGATGCGCCATGCTGTTTTTCGACGTTTTTCGCCTATCCACTCGTACCACCCGTCGACTGGAACAACGGCTCGGCCAACGCCATCGAAGGCGGTTTTGTCAAAGACGGTTTCGGATCGGGCGTTGATTATGGTTTCCATCACCGGTCGACCGCGCGCATTGACGCGCCCAACCGGGATCATGCCCCAACGCATGGGCGTCAGACCTTGGGTAGTCAGAACGATCAGTTCCTGACCCGGTTGAATGTTCCTTCGCGGCGGCTGTGGGTCCACGTCACACTGGACATTCAAAAACTGGGCGATCTCAGACATTGGCCGTGTCAGAAAAAATCGCCCGGGCATCTTCTCAATCCTGCTTGGTCGAGGTTTCGACCAGCTCCAGCACGTAAGGCCCAAGCGCTGCTACAATCCGCGCCACGCCTTCTTTGTTGGGGTGAATTCCGTCCGGTTGCATGAACTGCCGGACTGCGCTCGGGTCGCCGTTTGGCTGCAACCCTTCAAAAAAGCTTTCCGCAAACACAAGCTGATATGCCTTGGCCAGATCCGGGTACATCGCATCAAAGGCCTGCTTGTAATCGACCCCGTAATTCCCCGGTGCCTGCATTCCGATCAGCAACACCTCAACCTCCGCCGCCCGGGCGGAGGTTACGATTGTCTCAAGGTGCGCGCGCGAGACAGCCGGGTCGATACCGCGCAGCAGATCGTTGCCGCCCAGCGCTACGATCATCGCGTCCACGTCAGGTGTAAGCGTCCAATCCACACGGGCCGCGCCGCCAGCTGTCGTATCCCCGGAAACTCCGGCATTGATCAATTGCACGTCTGCGCCCTGATCCTTCAGCCATTGATCCAACTGTGGTACGAACCCGTCCTGTTCCGGCAGCCCGTATCCTTGTGTCAGCGAGTCCCCGAGGGCCGCGATGACCAACGGTTCCGCTGTGGCGGCAAAGCCGCAACACGCAAACAGTAAAGCCATCAGAGCCTTGCGCATTTTTTGAACAACTCCATATCCCAAAATGACCGTCTCCTTTTGGACGTACTTATGACGACACCAGTTCTTTCGCTCCAAAATGCCGCTTTGTCGCTGGATGGCAATGCCGGCCGGGTCAATATCCTGCACGATATTACCCTGACCGTCGCCAAAGGCGAAACGCTTGGGCTTGTCGGACCGTCCGGGTCCGGCAAATCCTCGCTGTTGATGCTGATGGGCGGGTTGGAACAGGCAAGCGCGGGCAAGATCACAGCCCTTGGCCAGGATCTGACTGGCATGGATGAGGATTCTCTGGCCCGTTTCAGACGCAATGCGATGGGGGTCGTCTTTCAGAACTTTCATCTGATCCCAACAATGACCGCCCTGGAAAATGTGGCCACGCCGCTGGAATTGGCCGGACACAAGGATGCGTTTCAACGCGCTGCGGCAGAACTTGACGCGGTTGGCCTGTCGCACCGCCGCGATCATTATCCGGCGCAATTGTCGGGCGGCGAACAACAACGCGTTGCGCTGGCCCGGGCCGCCGCGCCGCGTCCGCAAATTTTGCTGGCGGATGAACCGACAGGAAATCTGGACGAAACGAACGGCGCGGCTATCGTCGATTTATTGTTCGGCCTGCGCGACAAACACGGCGCCACTCTGGTGCTTGTAACCCACAGTCATAGTCTGGCGCGCAAGTGCGATCGGGTTGTACGCTTGCGCGACGGGCGAATTTCGGAAGACAGCCAGCAAAAGGCTGCGGAATGAGCTTTCGGCTGGCCGGGCGTCTGGCACGCCGTGAACTTCGGGGCGGGCTGCATGGGTTTCGCGTTTTCCTCGCGTGTCTTGCGCTGGGTGTCGCCGCAATCGCAGCAGTTGGATCGGTGCGCCACGCGATCCAAGCTGGATTGGCCGAAGAAGGCGCGGCCCTGTTGGGCGGGGATGCGCAACTGGAATTCACCTACCGATTTGCCACAGATGACGAACGCGCCTGGATGGACCAGACCGGGACAGCTGTCTCTGAAGTGGTCGATTTTCGCTCTATGGCTGTTGCTGATCAGGGCGCTGAAACGCAACGCGCGCTGACACAGGTTAAATCAGTCGACGACACCTACCCGTTATTGGGGTCTCCGGTTTTGAAGCCTGCAATGCCCCTGTCGGTGGCTTTAGGGACACATCAAGGTCTTCCCGGCGCGGTAATGGATCCGTCGCTGATTGACCGGTTGGGTCTTTCCGTCGGAGATCGCTTTGCACTGGGGACGCAAGAATTCATCCTGACCGCCGCATTGATCCATGAACCGGACGGGGCGGCAGATGGCTTTGGTCTGGGCCCTCGCACGCTGGTGCGGACCGAAGACTTGCAAGCATCCGGCCTGTTGGCACCGGGAACCCTGTTTTCCACCAAATACCGCCTAGCCCTGCCATCAGGAACCGAGCTGCAATATCTAGCGGTAGAAGCGCGTCAGAACTTTGAGGGTACCGGTATGCGCTGGACCGACGCGCGCAACGGTGCGCCGGGGATTGCCGAGTTTGTCGGGCGGCTCAGCGCATTTCTGGTTCTGGTCGGGTTGTCGGGCCTTGCAGTCGGCGGTATCGGAGTATCGGCGGCTGTGCGCGCCTATCTGTCGCAAAAGACCGAGACTATCGCGACATTGCGCACTCTGGGCGCTGACAGGGCGACAATTTTCCAAACTTATATGATCCAGATCGGTGTCCTGTCGGGGATCGGGATCTTGCTGGGCCTTGCCTTGGGCGGGTTGCTGCCGCTGCTGCTGGCCCCCTTGATTGAAGCCCGGTTGCCTGTACCCGCGGTTTTCTCATTTTATCCGGCACCGCTTGCCGAAGCAGCGTTGTACGGTTTTCTGACGGCCTTTCTGTTCACGCTCTGGCCCCTTGCCCGCACCGAAGACGTCCGCGCAGCGACCCTGTTTCGGGATGCTCTGACCTCGGCACGTGCGGTTCCACGAGGGGTGTACCTCATCGCAACTGGTTCCGGCCTCGCGCTGCTGATCGCGTCAGCTGCCTGGTTCAGCGGCTCGGCGCGCCTGACGTTCTGGACCGCCGGAGGGTTGGTGGGCGCGTTGCTGCTGCTGTCCGCTGCGGCCTATGCGGTGCGCCGGCTGGCTCGGCTTAGCGCCCCATCAGCGCGCGGGCGTCCGGCCCTTCGGTGGGCCTTGTCGGCCATTTCCGACCCTCGCGAGGGCGCTGCATCCGTTGTACTGTCTCTGGGTCTTGGGCTTTCGGTTCTGGCGGCCGTTGGGCAGATCGACGGCACCTTGCGCAATGCAATTTCCGGCAACTTGCCGGACGTTGCCCCGTCTTACTTTTTCGTCGACATCCAGAAGGACCAAATGCCGGGTTTTAACGACAGGTTAACCACCGACCCCGGCGTCAGCCGGATCGAAAGCGCACCGATGCTGCGCGGGATCATAACGCAGATCAACGACAAGCCCGCCCGCGAAGTGGCAGGCGATCATTGGGTACTGGATGGCGACCGGGGCATCACCTATTCCGTCCGGCCACCTGATAACGCGCGCATAACCTCGGGCGAATGGTGGGCCGAAGACTATACCGGTACCCCGCAGGTGAGTTTCGCAGCCGAGGAGGCGGAAGAAATGGGCCTTAAACTCGGCGACCAATTGACCGTGAATATTTTGGGCCGGGACATTACCGCAGAACTTACATCAACGCGCGAGGTTGATTTTTCAAACGCAGGTATGGGCTTTATCATGTCCATGAACCCATCGGCCCTTGCAGGTGCCCCGCACAGCTTTATCGCGACGGTCTATGCCGAAGAACAGGCCGAAACTGCAATTCTGCGCGATTTGGCCGGGAAGTTCCCCAACATAACGGCGATCCGGGTGCGCGACGCGATTGACCGCGTCTCGGGCCTGCTGGCGGGCATCGCAGCGGCAACGTCATACGGCGCGGGTATTTCTCTGCTGACCGGCTTCTTGGTCCTTATCGGTGCTGCCGCGGCCGGGGAACCCGCGCGCCGATATGAGGCCGCGATCCTCAAAACACTGGGCGCGGACCGGCGGCGCATCCTGTTCAGCTTTGCCCTGCGCGCCGCGCTGTTGGGCGCGGCTGCTGGTGGCGTTGCGCTACTGACCGGCATCCTAGGTGGGTGGGCCGTTGCCACCTATATTTTCGACACGAAATTCTCGGTGATCTGGCCGTCTGCAATCGGAATTGTTCTGGCTGGCATCATCGTGACACTTGGCGCGGGGCTGATCTTTGCCCTGCGTCCCCTGGCCGTCCGCCCTGCCCGCATCCTGCGTGCCAGCGATTAACCTGCACGCTCGCAGGCAACCGGTTGCAGGATCTGCAGCAAAGGATCGTTGTCGCAGATCAGGGCTTCCAGCGTAATCTCGTCCAGTGAGGCATAGAAGACCTCAGCCGCGTCCTGAAGCGCCATCCGCAATCGACATGCATCCGTCAATGGGCAGGTGTTGTCGGCATCCGCAAAACACTCGGCCAGCGGCAGGTTGCCTTCGACATCACGAAACACCGATCCGATCCGGATCTGTTCGGCCGACCGGGCCAATACCATACCGCCGTTGCGACCGCGCTGAGTACTTAGATAGTCCAATTGGCTGAGCTGATTGATGACCTGTGCCAGATGGTTCTCGGAAATATTGCAGACTTCGGCAATCTCGGACTTGGTAACCAGCCTATCCTGATGCGCTGCACAATACATCAGCAGCCGTACCGCAATGTTCGTCCGTTTGGTTATCCGCATCGTGACCTCCCAAGTTTCAAGATGCAGACTTATTGCATGTCCGGCATAAAAGCGGTTTGACATACATCAATCGTCAGGAAAGGACACGCAGGCCCATGGCAGATCCCTATTTCTTTGGCTACGGCAGCCTTGTGAATCTGTCGACCCACGACTTTCCCGATCCGCATCCTGCCCGTCTCAAAGGCTGGCGGCGCGCATGGCGGCACACTGACCTGCGACCGGTCGCCTTTCTGACTGCGGTACCAGACCCCGCATCCGAGATAGAAGGCATGATTGCACATGTGCCGAAAAATGATTGGATCGCGCTAGACGAACGGGAGTGGGCCTATAGCCGAATTCCCGCTACACAATCCGTCACGCACCCTATAAAGCACGAGGTCGAGATTGCCGTCTACGCTGTGTCTCCTGACGGGCACAGCGCTCCAAGCAATCACCACCCATTGCTACTGAGTTACATTGATGTGGTCGTGCAGGGATACCTGCGCGCATTTGGTGAAAAGGGTGCAGATCGTTTCTTTGCCACCACAGATGGATGGGATGCACCGATCCTGAACGACCGGGCCGAGCCCCGATATCCGCGCCATCTACAGTTGAAATCGGTTGAGACTGAATTCGTGGATGATCGTCTCAGCCTTCTCTCAGCCCGGATTGTGCAGAACGCATAGAAAAAAGCGGGATCGAACGACCCCGCTTTTCCTCATTCTCTCTAATACGCTCAAGCTTTTGCGCGGATTACCTGCAGCAGTGGCAACAGAGTGGCCATCTCAGGCCCGCGCTCCATGCCGGTCAGGGCCTTGCGCAACGGCATAAACAGGCCCTTGCCCTTACGGCCGGTCGCTTCTTTTACCGTGCTGGTCCATTTGCCCCAGGTTTCGCCATCGAACGGACCTTCGGGCAGCAAGGTCATCGCCTCTGCGATAAAGTCACGATCCTCATCCGCGATCAGCGGCTCTGCTCCGTCGCGGCACAGCTCCCACCAGCCCTTGAGATCAGCCAAAGTGGTGATGTTCTCGCGCGCCATCGCCCAGAAGGGTTCGGCCAGATCGGCAGGAACACCAGCATCAGCCACAGCCTCGGCCACGTCGGCCAAAGGCAGGGACTGCAAATGCTTTGCCGTCAGCGGGAACAGGTCTTGCACATCGAACTTGGTCGGGGCAGCGCCAAAGCGGTTCACATCGAATCCTTCGATCAGTTCTGCCATGTCCGAGCGCAGCTCAACCGGATCAGACGATCCAAGACGCGCCATCAGACTCAGCAACGCCATCGGCTGCACGCCCTGTTCACGCAGATCACGCAGGGCCAGCGTGCCCAACCGTTTTGACAGGGCCTCTCCTTGCGGACCGGTCAACAGCGAATGGTGCGCAAAACGCGGGCAGGTGCCGCCCAGCGCCTCGATGATCTGAATCTGGGTCGCGGTGTTGGTCACATGGTCCGAGCCACGCACCACATCGGTGACGCCCATTTCGGTGTCATCCACCACCGACGCAATCGTGTAGAGAACCTGACCGTCGCCACGGATCAGAACCGGATCGGACACGGATGCCGCATCGATCGAGATGTCGCCCAGAATGCCGTCATTCCACTCGATCCGCTCGTGATCCAGCTTGAAGCGCCAGACGCCGCTGCCACGCTCGGCCCGCAGCGCTTCTTTCTCGGCATCACTGAGGTTCAGCGCCGCGCGGTCATAGACCGGCGGCTTGCCCATGTTCAGTTGCTTCTTACGCTTGAGGTCCAGCTCGGTCGGCGTCTCGAATGCCTCATAGAACCGGCCCATCTCGCGCAACTTGTCTGCGGCTTCGGCATAACGGTCCAGACGATCCGACTGACGCTCAACCCGGTCCCAGTGCAGGCCCAGCCACTCCATATCCTGCTTGATCGCATCGACATATTCTTCCTTCGACCGCTCAGGATCGGTGTCATCGATGCGCAGGATGAACGTACCGCCGGCCTTGCGTGCGATCAGATAGTTCATCAGGGCGGTGCGCAGGTTGCCCACGTGGATGTAACCGGTGGGCGACGGGGCAAAACGGGTGGTTGTCATAGGTGTCTCCTGTTGGCGCGGCTCATGTCACAGGATTGGTCGATTGTCCAGCAAAGGCGTTCAGGTCGGCTGGACCGGCCAGTGCTGATTCAAGTCCTTTAGCCCGGCGCAGATCAGTTCAGACAGAACATTCGTGTTAATATCCGCCAGCTTGTTCACATAGAGACAGGACTTGCCCAGCTTGTGTTTACCCAGTCTGGATAGAATATCCCCGAAATCCGCGTAGCCGGGCATGATGTAGATCGACAGAGCCGTTTTGCTCGGGGAAAACCCGGTTGCCAGAAACTCTCCTTCACGCCCGGACTTGTAGCGATAATGGTAACGACCATAGCCCACAATCGACGCCCCCCACATAACGGGTTCAAACCCGGTCGCGTGCCGAAAGAGGGCATCCAACGCCCGGGCATCATCTGCCTTCTTCGCCGGTTGAACAGCCGCCAAAAAGCCCTCGACGCTTTGCCCTGTGGGGGCAGTTTTATTCCCAGATCGCGCCATAAACAAAAATTAACACGTAATGTTCATCCACGCAGCCCATTTGAAAAGGGTATACACTGGCAAGAGACTCGCGCCGATCTAATTCACCTATTGGTGTTCTGACAGGGAGAACCAACATGACCATCAAATTGACACGCCGCGCAGCACTGGGATCAGCGGCAGCTTTACCTTTTGCCGCAGCCGCCGCACCGGTTCTGGCAGCCGGAGCCGAGACCAAGGCAAATTCTACCATCGCCAAATCGTTCACTTTAGGCGATTTCACCGTCACGACGTTGCTGGACGGCAGCCTGCCCCGTGACGGAGCGCAAGAGATATTTGGCGGCGGGGCATCTGATGAAGACTTTGCAAAGGTCTCAGCAGACAATTTCATCTCACCAGATGTCGCGCAATTCTTCTTTACCCCGACTTTGGTCAATACCGGGTCGGAGTTGGTCTTGTTCGACACAGGGCTGGGCCAAGGTGGTATTCAAGCGGCACTGGCTGATGCGGGTGTTACCCCGGATCAGATCAATGTCGTCGTCATCACCCATATGCATCCCGACCATATCGGCGGCATGACAACAAATGACGCGCCGACATTCCCGAACGCGCGCTATGTTACCTCCTCTCCGGAATATGACTTCTGGGCGGCGCAGGACGCAGGCAATCGTGTCGGGGATCTGGTCGCTGCCAAGGTCACGCCATTGGCCGAGAAGATGACCTTTGTTGAAAATGGCGGTGAAGTCTCGTCGGGCATCACTGCTGTTGCAGCTTATGGCCATACGCCTGGTCATACGGTCTATCATCTGGAAAGCAATGGGCAGCGTCTGGTTCTGACGGCCGATCTGGCCAACCACTACGTCTGGTCCTTTGCCCACCCCGAGTGGGAGGTTCGCTTTGACATGGATAAGGCCGCAGCCACGGCGTCGCGCCGCGACGTGCTGGGCATGCTGGCCGCCGACAAAGTTCCGATGATCGGCTATCACATGCCATTCCCGGCGGCTGGCTTCGTTGAACCCCGTGGCGAAGGGTTCCGCTTTGTGCCGGTCAGCTATCAGATGATGGGATAGTACCCTAGTATCCCGGGTCCGGCCGCACCTTTGAACCATCCGTAAATCGGGACAGGCGAAAGGCGGTCGGATCAACGCATGGCGTGGTTTCACAAACCAGATCAGCCATTAAACGCCCCGCTCCGGGGCCGATCCCAAATCCATGACCTGAAAACCCCGTGGCGACAAACATTCCCGGCATGGTATCGACCGAGGATATCACCGGAATGGCGTCCGGGGTGACGTCGATCAAACCTGCCCAGCTTTGAATGATCTCTGCCTGCTCCAATACCGGGAACCCTTTGCGCGCGCGTGCCCATGTCTGCCTCAGGACCTTGGCAGAGGGCTCAGGATCTAGCACCCGGCAATGTTCGAATGGCGTGACGTCGGTGTGCAACCATGATCGGTCCTCGCCCGCCTCTGCCGCCCAGCGCTTGGAAAGCCTGAACCGCAGGGATCGCCACTCCTGCCGGAACGCCGGAACAAACTGCATTGCAAGCCGAAAACTGTCCGGGACAATATCCACGGTGTTCTCGTGCCCGGACGCAATTGTATAGCCGCCATCGGCCCTTTTTCGCATCGCAAAGTCATCTGACCATATTGCCGTTTCCGGCCCATCCACCGGGGATGTGCGTAAGACCGTGTTGAGAACCTTAAGCTGTGGCAGGTCAATCCCCGCATTTCCCGCAAAAAGGCGCGACCATGCACCCCCGGCCAGAACCACTCGCGCACAGGCCACCCGACCACGCTCAGTAAACACACCCGAGACATGACCGTTCTCAACATCCACGTTGCGCACAGCGCAGTTGGTCATCAGGCACGCCCCTTTGTCACGTGCGCCTTCAGCGATCGCAGGGGCGGCCCATTGCGGCTCAGCTCGTCCATCCCTTGGCATGTGCAGGGCAACTTTCAGGCCCGATTGATTGTCGGGCAGTAAGCTATCCAGTTCAGCACCCGAAACCATCTGAGCGCCAGTTTGCAAACCTTCAACATGGCGCATCCAGCGTCCAAGATTTGCATGATCCCGTTTCCCCGATGCACCAAAAAGGATGCCGGAACGCGTAAAACCGGTTTGGCGTCCGGTGCGTTGATCCAGGCCCTGCCAGATCTGCTGCGCCTCTAACATGAGCGGGATTTCCCGGGGGTCTCGCAGCCCCAATCGCACCCATCCCCAGTTTCGCGAACTTTGTTCGCCCGCGATATGGCCTTTTTCGCACAGCAAAACCGACGCGCCCCGTTCTGTCAGCTCTAAAGCCGTTGATGCGCCGATGATTCCGCCGCCTATGACCACAACGTCAACAGACTTGGGCAGATGCAGATCGGGTTCTACAGGAGTTGGTTTTGGACCGGGCATCCGCCGCTCTTACTTCATTGCTCGGACCGCAATGAATGCGCGGTATCAGACAATAGGCAACATGTCGCCTGACGCGCCGATCACAATTTTCAGAAGCTGTGGTTATAGTGCCAGAATGATCTCTGGCACTGTTCAGTTCAGCGGGCTCGGGCCGTCAAGCAGCGCCGCAGAGTTCCGCCCATTTCTGACGCAATGTGGCTGTAAGCCCAGCATCGTTGTCGGCAGAGTCTTCGGACATGCTTTCTTGTGAAAGCAGTTCAGGAAGAATCGAAAAAGCCACTGATTGCCCTGGTGCCGTTTTCTGCTCTGGCGGCGTCTCAGCCCCCAAGAGGTCGGCAATGGCAGAATCGACCTGATCTTCGTCTATTTCATGACCCTCAGATTCCATCGAACGCCACGGAAGCGGCGAGTGGAGTGGTCTATCGTATTGCTCACGCATTTTCACACCAAATCGTTAACACAGACACGCAATTCACGATGCGTAACAAACAAACCTCGATCATAAACATCGAGACACTTAAGAATGCGCCGCATCTGCCCCACATGAGGCGGCAATTAAGCTAAAATGTGTCAGAAAAATGTCCTGATTTCAAGCGTGTTAAACGGCCTAAGCCGAATCTAGATATGCACTGTCCCCACCACAGGGACAATGAATAAAAGCGTGCCCTCAAGCACCCTTTTTTGGAAACGATCGGAGACTTAAAAAAATACGCGTGGTTTCAGCTCAAGACCGGTCACGCCAACGATTCACAATCGGGTATCTGCGGTCCAGCCAGAAGGCTCGCTTGGTCAAGCGCGTACCTGGTGCGGACTGAAACCGCTTATATTCGCTGATATAGATCAGATGCTCTACGCGACGGGCGACATCTGCTTCGAATCCTGCTGCTTCGCAATCAGCGATCGAGCCATCGCGGTCGACCAGGATTTCCAGGATCGCGTCCAGTTCCGGGTAGTCCGGCAGGCTGTCACTGTCTTTCTGGTCTTCGCGCAGCTCAGCACTGGGGGGTTTATCAATGACCGACGGTCGGATCACCTCGCCTACGGGGCCCATCATCCAGTCACGGTGATTGGCATTGCGCCAGCGGCATGTTTCGAACACGCGCGTTTTATACAGATCCTTGATCGGGTTATAGCCGCCATTCATGTCGCCATAGATGGTCGCGTAACCCACAGCCACCTCGGACTTGTTGCCCGTGGTCAGCAGCATTTCGCCAAACTTGTTCGAGATCGCCATCAGCAGCAAACCGCGCAGGCGGGATTGGACGTTTTCCTCGGTCAAATCCGCCTCGCGGCCCGCAAACAACGGGGCCAAAGTGTCTGTCACCGCCGCCCGACTGTCCGAGATCGGAACATAGTCGTAATGCACGCCCAGCGCCTTGGCGACGGCTTCAGCGTCATCCAGCGAGGCCTGGCTGGTGTATTCCGATGGCAGCATCACGCAACGGACGTTTTCCGCACCGATTGCGTCAACGGCAATTGCCGCGACCAACGCCGAGTCCACTCCACCCGACAGCCCCAACAACGCCTTTTTGAACCCGGTCTTGCCCATGTAATCGCGCAGGGATTGGACCATGGCACGATAGTCCTGCTCCCATTCGTCCGGCTGCGGCACAACTTCAGCAGGCACAATACGCCAGCCCTCATCACCGTGTTCCAGATCGACATGTGTTACGGCCTCATCAAAGACCGGCATTCGAAAGGCCAGTTCTCCGCCCGGGTTAAGGCCGAAAGTCGCGCCATCAAAAACCTGATCGTCCTGACCGCCCACCATGTTCAGGTAGATCAGCGGCAAGCCGGTCTCGACCACACGGGCGACCATGTGATTGAGGCGCACATCATATTTGTTGCGGAAGTAAGGTGAGCCATTGGGGATCAGCAGAAACTCGGCCCCGGTCTCTTCCAGTGTTTCCGAGACATCCGGGTGCCAACTGTCTTCGCAGATCGGGCTACCGATCCGCGAGTTACCAACCGAGTACGGCCCCCCCAACGGGCCCGCGTCGTAAAGGCGAACTTCGTCGAACACGGTTTCATTCGGCAGGTGATGTTTCAGCACCTTGCTGCCGATGCGACCGCCCTTGAGGATCAGGTAGGCATTAAAAAGCTTGCCGTCTTCCGTCCACGGACCACCAATTGCAATGGCAGGGCCATCGGCACATTGTGCAGCCAGCGACTGAACCGCCGCCATGGCCGCTTGATGGAACACCGGCTTCATCACCAAATCCTGCGTGTTGTAACCGGTAATGAACATTTCGGGGAAAGCCACAAGGTCGGCACCAGCTTCGCGCCCCTGCTCCCACGCCGCAAGCGCTTTGTCCAAATTGCCTTGGATGTCCCCAACAACGGGATTGAGTTGTGCCAGAGTAATGCGGAAACGGTTGGCCATGCTGCCCTCTTGCCCTCGTCAGTCCTAATGCCATTTAGCAGATCGCACCGCGAGTGAAAGTCAAATGCGGCAAAACACGTTGCTCTGTCCGCACGGGTATCTTAGTTTTGCTTTAAAACGTGACAACCGGGCAAGGCAGGAAAAACCATGAACGCTATCCGCATTTCTTTGGCCGCCACGGCGATGGCTTTGCTGGCCGCATCCGCCTTTGCGCAGGACGGGCAGGTCATCGTTGCGGATGATGATGTTGGCGGCGTGTACGAGGGCACATTCCTGAACGGCCTGCGCCACGGCGAAGGCACTTACCGCCTGCCAAACGGGTTCGAATATGTCGGCGAATGGGTCGAAGGCGAAATTCAGGGCAAAGGCATAGCGCGCTATGTCAACGGCTCGGTCTACGAGGGGATGTTCGCGAAGGGGCAACCCGAGGGGCAGGGCAAGATCATATACCCCGACGGAGGCAGCTATGAGGGGGAATGGGCCGAAGGGTCCATCAACGGGACCGGAGTTGCAATATACACCAACGGCGTCCGATACGAGGGCAGCTTCAGCGACGCGCGCTATCACGGCAAAGGCGTTCTGACCGACCCCAGCGGTTACGTCTACGATGGCGACTGGAAGGATGGCGTCAAGCACGGCGAGGGCAAGATCACCTCGACGCAAGGCAGCGTCTATGAAGGGCAAATCAACAACGGATTGCGCGATGGCCAGGGTACTCTGACCGTTCCGGATGGCATGACATATACCGGTGATTGGTCTCAGGACCGCATGACCGGCAAGGGCCGCTTGTTGCAGGCCAATGGCGACCTTTACGAGGGCGATCTGGTTGATGGCCGCCGTCAGGGCAATGGCAAGGCCACCTATGCCAACGGTGCGACTTATGAGGGCGAATATGCCGATGACCGCCGCCACGGAAAAGGACGCTTTCTTGGGACCGACGGGTTTGATTACACCGGCGAATGGGTGGACGGCCAGATCGAAGGACTGGGTGAGGTCACCTATCCTGATGGCGCGACCTATACTGGTGATTTCAGCGCAGATCTGCCGCATGGCAAAGGCGTTCAGACTTATCCGGATGGCACCGTCTATGACGGCGAATGGACGGCTGGCATCTTTGAGGGCAACGGCAAGGCCACGTATCCCAACGGTGTTGTTTACCAGGGACAGTTCAAGAATGGCCTGAGCCATGGCACGGGCGTTCTGACATTCGCAAACGGGTATCGCTACGAAGGCGACTGGGTAGATGGCGCGCGTCAGGGCAAAGGCAAGGCGACATTTCCGGACGGAACGTCCTATGAAGGCGATTTCCAAGACGGTCAGCGTCACGGCGAGGGAACTATAAAAACCCCACGCGGATTCAGCTATACCGGCGGCTGGGCCGAAGGCAAAATCAGTGGTCAGGGTGTGGCAACCTATGCCACCGGCGACGTGTACGAAGGCACCTTTCTGGATAACAAACGCCACGGCAATGGCACGATGCGTTATGCCAATGGCCTGGAAGAAACCGGCGTTTGGGAAAACGGCGTCCTACCCAGTGAGAACGTAAGCGCGCCCGACGCGACGGATACCGAAACCGAGCCTGATACATCCGCCTCTGACGGGTAATCAATCTACCAGGGCACTGGCTTTCCCGCCCAGTCAAAAAAACCACCCGTATCAGCCGCATTTAACGCGGCTGATACGGATAGCAGGTTCCGGGCGGCCTCATCAGGCGTAACCGCAGGGTGCCGCCCAACATATTTCCGGGTGAATGCTGTCGTGACCGTACCGGGGTGCAAGGCGACACAGATCGCCTGTTTATGGCTCCGGGCAAGCTCGATCGCGGATGTGCGGACAATCTGGTTCAGCGCCGCCTTGGACGTCCGATAACTGATCCATCCACCAAGCCGGTTGTCACCAATCGACCCCACTCGCGCAGACAACACGGCGAAGACGGCGCGCCGGTCGCGCGGCAGCAAGCGCGCGGCATGCGCAAGAACTAACGCAGGTCCGACCGCATTCAGCGCGAACTGATCCATCATCGCCGGAGCGGATAGCAGTCTGATGGTTTTCTCGGGGGTGGCACCATTAACCTCAAGAGCGCCAGCCGCGACCAGGATCAGGTCGAACGGACCGGAAACGCCCGCCAGCGTCCGATCTACGATCTCGGGGTCGGTCAAATCAAATCCGTCCTGTGACCGGGACAATGTGGTGACGTCGACCGACTGTTGCCGAAGCCGGTTGGCAATTGCACCTCCGATCCCACCCGAGGCGCCGATGATAAGTGCTGTTTCCATGCGGGTTGAACTAGCCGTCGGCAATGCGTGATCAACACATGTGGGAAAAAAGAAATCTCTTCATATGCCGGAGGAAAATTCGTTCTTTTCATTCCCGCCGCGCGATGTATAACCTCAACCCCATGATCAACCGCGCAGATATCCTGATTGCCGACACCGCCCTTCGCGGTGCGTCTCTGCGTGGCCTACTGATCCTAATCCGCCTCTGAGCGTGCCATCCGGCGCGCCCGCTCAGAGGAGGACGCCCGCGCGCCATAGGCTTTAGGACAGAAGAAGAAAGAGAATCCCATGACCAACGTGACCGACCAAGACCGCGTCTTGATCTTTGACACAACCCTGCGCGACGGAGAGCAAAGCCCCGGCGCAACTATGACCCATTCGGAAAAGCTGGAGATTGCCGAGCTGTTGGACGACATGGGCGTCGATATCATCGAGGCCGGGTTCCCCATCGCCTCCGAAGGTGATTTCAAGGCCGTGTCCGAAATTGCCGAACGGTCAAAGAACAGCCGTATCTGCGGTCTGGCCCGCGCCAATTTCGCCGATATCGACCGGTGTTGGGAAGCTGTGAAACATGCAGGTAAAAGCCGCATCCACACCTTCATCGGCACCTCGCCGCTGCACCGTGCCATCCCGAACCTGACACAGGACGAGATGGCCGACAAAATCCACGAAACCGTGAGCCATGCGCGCAATCTGTGCGAAAACGTGCAGTGGTCACCGATGGATGCGACGCGGACCGAGTGGGATTATCTGTGCCGCGTGATCGAGATTGCGATCAAGGCTGGCGCAACGACGATCAACATCCCTGATACAGTCGGCTATACGGCACCGATGGAATCCGCCGATCTGATCAAACGTCTGATCGAAACAGTTCCGGGCGCGGATGAGGTGGTCTTTGCCACCCACTGCCACAACGATCTTGGCCTGGCGACCGCTAACTCGCTGGCTGCAGTTGCGGGTGGTGCACGGCAGATTGAATGTACCATTAACGGCCTTGGCGAACGTGCCGGTAATACCGCGCTGGAAGAGGTGGTGATGGCCCTGCGCACCCGCAATGACATCATGCCTTGGAGTACGGGCGTCGACACGACCAAGATCATGCATATCTCGCGCCGGGTCGCGACGGTGTCGGGCTTCAACGTGCAGTTCAACAAGGCCATCGTCGGAAAGAACGCCTTCGCGCATGAAAGCGGTATCCATCAGGACGGCATGCTGAAGAACCGCGAAAACTTTGAGATCATGCGCCCTGAAGACATCGGTCTGTCCGGCACGTCTTTGCCGCTGGGCAAGCACTCGGGCCGTGCGGCGCTGCGTGATAAGCTGAACACGCTGGGTTATGAGGTTGGTGACAACCAGCTCAAGGACATTTTCGTTCGGTTCAAGGAACTGGCCGACCGTAAGAAAGAAGTGTTCGACGACGATCTGATCGCGTTGATGACGCTGGATGATGACGGCGGCAACGATCACCTGCAACTGGTTTCAATGAAGGTTACCTGCGGAACCGTCGGCAAAGCCGAAGCCACTATCGAAATGGAAGTGGGCGGCAAGGAAATCATCGCCACTGAACAAGGCGACGGCCCGGTCGACGCAGCATTCCGCGCCATTCGCGTTGTGCATCCGAATACGGCGCACCTGCAGCTTTATCAGGTGCACGCCGTGACCGAAGGCACAGACGCGCAAGCCACGGTATCGGTGCGTCTGGAAGAGGACGGCATGATCGCAACCGGCCAATCCGCCAACACCGATACTGTCGTGGCCTCGGCCAAGGCGTATATCCACGCGCTGAACCGCCTGATCGTGCGCCGTCAAAAGGCGGGTCCGGGCGCAGATACCCGAGAAATCAGCTACAAAGATCTTACTTGAACAAAAAAGGGGCGGTCGATTGTCGACCGCCCCTTCTCAAATATCTCCAGCCGCTTTACGGCCAATAGAACAAGGTCAGATCTGCTGGCTTCTCTGTCCCGATCAACGAGTAGTCATACACCGGCGTGTCGTTGAGATCGTTCAGCCCCGATACTGCATACCCTTCGGTTGGTATGTAGTTCGCGTCATAGTTCAGATCGTAATCCCCGTTTTCATCGTGAAACGCGATAACAGCGAAATACACATTGTCGAGGTCGGGAAAGTCGAAACGGAGCGGGTCCCCGGACGCTGGTGCCTCAAGATAACCGGCGGCTTTGGTGTAATCCATGTTGTCGAACGCCGTCGCCTGGTCAAAAGCCATGACAATCACGTTGCCCTTGGTGCTGCGCGCACCGTGCAGATTGACGGTCAGACCCTTGTCTTGCGAGGTCCCTGTGGTGGAAGCCGCTGCTTGGTCAATATCTGTGGTGAAACCAGAGGCGACCCAGGCGCCTCCGACGAACAGACCTGCCGTTACGATGGCCGCCACGATGCGTTGTGTGTTGCTTGGCATCTTTTGCGCTCCTACGCCTTACTTAGCGGGTTTACTCTGTTTACGACCGTTCTTTGGCTGCCAGCCCGGAGGTCCGAAGAAAACACCCAGCTTATTGCCGAACCCCGGCATGTTCCGGACATCCTTGAACAGGCGGGCAAAGCCGTGAAAGAAGGCGACGAAGGGATTGATCGAGTCGATCGGTTTGACGAGGCCGTAGACCACCTCTTCCTTTTCGTCCTCGAACGTTCCGAACATACGGTCCCAGATGATCAGAATCCCGGCATAGTTCTTGTCCAGGTATTTCGGGTTTGATCCATGGTGAACGCGGTGATGCGACGGCGTGTTGAAGATGTATTCAATCGGGCGCCACAGCTTTTTGATAACTTCGGTATGCAGGGCCGTCTGATACAGTTGCACCAACAGTTCCGCGACCAGCACCATGAATGGGTTGAACCCCAACAGCACAAGCGGCAAGTGGAAAAACAACGGCCAAAAGCCATCCAACGGACCATGGCGATAAGCCACTGATATATTGAAGAAGGGAGAGCTATGGTGAACCGAATGCGTTGCCCAGAGGAAGTTGATCCGGTGCAGAATCCGATGCTCCCAGTAATAGGCCAGGTCTGCAAGGATCAGCACGATGATGAACGAAGCCCATGTTGTCGGAATATTGAACACCGCAAATTGCGAAGCCCAGACATAGGCACCGATATAGAAACCAGCCAACAGAACAAAGCTGATACCGATGAAGAAAACGAGCGTGATGAAATTGGTGACGGTGTCACCCATCATCTGCCAGTTCAGTTTTTTGACGACTGCGTATCGGATCAATTCGAAGGCCAGAAAGGCCATGGCGAAGACGAAGAACCAATCGTCAATCAAGGTTTCCCAGTAATTCAGATGAAAGTCACTGATATGGCGGCTTAGGAAGTCCATCGAAGCAAACCGATTCCCATTTGTTGTCACATGTGACAGCCTATTTACGAGATCATCGCCAGAAATCAAGGTCCCGGCGTTGAAAAAACGGTTTTTCCTGAAAGCCCATTGCTGTCACAGCAGATTTTATACCTGCGAGGCCTACTTTAGGAAAATCACATGTGATCACTGATTGCTCATCCGCGCAGTTTGCCAAACAGGCCGTCCAGCGTTTTGGCGCACTCGTTCAGACCATAGGGCGCGTTCACAACAAACATTCCCGATCCAACCATACCATGCCCTTCGCGTGCGGCCGGAAAGTGGACCTCGTCGTGTAGAACCTTAGGGAAATCCCGTTTTGTCAAAGCGTCGCGCATGGCCTGATGCCGCCCATTGGCCAGTATCGGATACCATAACGCGATCACACCCACGTTCCATTTCCGATTCAGCGAAGCCACGATGCCGGGCAGCCTGTCATAATCGGATTTGACCTCATAACTTGGATCAATCAGCAAAACGCCACGGCGCGGCGTTGGCGGCAGCAGGGACTGGGCCAGTTCAAAGCCATCCTGCTGATAGGTCCGGGCACCGGTCGTGATCATGGCGTCAGACAGCGCGCGGTATTCCTGCGGATGCAATTCAGCAAGGTGCATCTTGTCCTGCGGGCGCAAAAGATTCGCCGCGATCAGCGGCGACCCCGGATACGCCGTTTTGCCATGCCGATCATGCACAGCGGCGATGGCCCTGCTCAGGGGATGATCGGCGTCAAACCAGCCTTCGGTCAACGCACGTTCAATTCCCGCAGCTGCTTCACCGGTCTGAACGGCCTGATCCGAGTCCAACTGGTACAACCCCCGCCCCGAATGGGTTTCGATGTAGCTTAGCGGTTTGTCCTTTTGGGTCAGATAGGCCAGCGTTTCTGCCAAAATTGCGTGCTTATGGACGTCCGCAAGGTTACCTGCGTGGTAAATATGTTGATATGAGAGCATGATGCCTTCTAAAGTCCCTGCAATTAAGGCGGAAAGGTGCTGATTGTCGCGGAATCAGCCCTTTTACCGGGCGAGTTGGCACCCTATAAGTCATCCGTCCCGGAACCGTCGAGTCGCGGGCAGTAGAAAACTGACATACAGGATCAGGGAAAAATATGGGGATCTTTGGCAATCTGGGCGGCCTGTTCACAGCGGACATGGCTATCGACCTTGGTACAGCGAACACGCTGGTTTACGTCAAGGGTCGCGGTGTTATCCTGTCTGAACCCTCCGTGGTGGCGTATCACGTCAAGGACGGCGTAAAAAAGGTTCTGGCCGTTGGTGAAGACGCCAAACTGATGCTGGGCCGGACCCCCGGTTCGATCGAAGCCATACGCCCCATGCGCGAAGGCGTGATTGCCGACTTTGATACCGCCGAGGAAATGATCAAGCACTTCATCCGCAAAGTGCACAAGCGGTCTACCTTCTCGAAACCCAAAATCATTGTCTGCGTCCCTCATGGCGCGACACCCGTTGAAAAACGCGCGATCCGTCAGTCGGTCCTGTCCGCAGGCGCCCGCCGCGCCGGTCTGATTGCCGAACCTATTGCAGCCGCGATTGGTGCAGGTATGCCCATCACCGACCCGACCGGCAACATGGTCGTCGATATTGGTGGTGGTACAACCGAGGTGGCCGTTTTGTCGCTGGGTGACATCGTTTACGCGCGCTCGGTCCGCGTTGGCGGCGACCGGATGGACGAGGCCATCATCTCGTACCTGCGCCGTCAGCAGAACTTGCTGGTTGGTGAATCCACGGCCGAGCGGATCAAGACCACCATCGGCACTGCGCGCATGCCCGACGACGGCCGCGGCCAGTCGATGCACATTCGCGGACGCGACCTGCTGAATGGTGTGCCCAAGGAAATCGAGATCAGCCAGGCCCAGGTGGCCGAGGCGCTGTCTGAGCCTGTCCAGCAGATTTGCGAGGCGGTGATGACCGCTCTGGAAACCACCCCGCCTGATCTGGCGGCGGACATCGTGGACCGGGGCGTGATGCTGACCGGCGGTGGCGCGTTGCTGGGCGATCTCGACCTTGCCTTGCGCGAGCAGACTGGCCTGGCCGTGTCAATTGCCGACGAAAGCCTGAATTGTGTGGCTTTGGGCACCGGCAAGGCGCTGGAATACGAAAAACAACTGCGCCACGCGATTGACTACGAAAGCTAAGGCGCGCACCCTTTACCACATAGGGTAAATTCGGCACGAGCAGCACGGGAAGGAGTCCTGTGGCAAAAGACCGATCACAGCGCGATGAATACACAACCCCCTTGCGCCGCCTGCTGCTGGGGATTGTTGTGCTGTGTCTGCTGGGAATCTTTCTGATCTGGCGGATCGACAGCCCGCGCGTGGAACGGTTTCGCGCACAGGTCGTGGACAGTGTTGTGCCGTCGATGGAATGGGCTATGGTTCCTGTCACCGCCGCCGTCAATCTGGTGCGCGATTTCCAAAGTTATCAACGACTGAGCGATCAGAACCAAGAATTGCGCAGCGAATTGCGCATCATGCGCGCCTGGAAAGAGGCCGCGTTGCAGCTGGAGCAGGAAAATGCCCGGCTTCTGGACCTGAACAATGTACGTCTTGATCCGCGCCTGACCTATATCACCGGGGTGGTCATGGCCGATAGCGGCTCGCCCTTCCGCCAGTCGGTCCTCCTGAACGTGGGTGAGAGAGACGGGATCAGGGACGGCTGGGCCACCATGGACGGGATTGGCGTCGTCGGGCGTATCTCGGGCGTTGGCCCCGACACCGCGCGTGTTATCCTGATGACAGATGCTTCCAGCGCAATTCCGGCCACAATTCAACCGTCTGGCCAAACCGCCCTGATCACCGGCGACAACACGCAATCCCCATCGGTGGAGTTTCTGGAAAACCGCGAACTGGTACGCCCTGGCGACCGCGTTGTAACCTCGGGCGATGGTGGCGTGTTCCCCGGAGGGTTGCTGATCGGGCAGATCACCGAGGACCCCGGCGGGCGTTTGCGTGTGCGCCTGTCCGCTGATTTCGAACGGCTTGAATTCCTTCGCGTTCTACGCTTCCACTTGGCCCCGGTGATCTCGGATCCTGGCGGCATCGTGGGTCCACGGCAGCCCGAGGCCGCCCTGACCCCGCCGGAGGTCGGCGATGGATAGGCAAACCTCTCATCTTTGGCTTAAACGCAGTTTGTACGTGTTTCTGGCATTGCTGATCATGTTCCTGCATCTTCTGCCGTTGGACACGCAGCCGGATCGCTGGCCGTTTCCGGACATGCTTATTGCGTTAACGTTCGCCTGGGTACTTCGCCGACCGGAATATGTTCCCATTTTTCTGGTTGCTGCGGTGATGCTGATGGCCGATTTGCTGCTGCAACGGCCTCCGGGCCTGCTGGCAGCACTTGTGGTTTTGGGATCGTCGTATCTGCGCTCGGCCGCGCCCGGAATGCGCGACGCCGGGTTTATGGCTGAATGGACAACGGCCGCTGTGGTGATCGCGGGAATTTTCATATTGAACCGTGTCATTCTTGCTATTCTATCGGTACAGCAAGCAGCTTTGGGTCCTGTGGTGATACAAGTGGTTCTGACAATTGCGGTTTATCCTCTCGTCGTACTTCTCAGCCAGAATGTGCTTGGCGTTCGGCGCGTGTCAGTGTCGGACCCCGGCACAAGAGGGGCCAGGGCATGAAACAACGCAATCCCAAAGCGCAAGGATTGGCCTATAAACGCCTGCCGCGCCGCGCGTTGATCCTGGGTGGGTTGCAGACTGCGTTTATCGGCGGCCTGGCAGCGCGAATGCGCTTTATGCAAGTGGATCAGGCTGACGAGTACCGTCTGCTGGCTGAAGAAAACCGGATCAACATTCGTCTGATCCCGCCAACGCGCGGGCGCATCTATGACCGCAACGGCCAGATCATCGGACAAAACACGCAGTCCTATCGTATTGTTATGGTCCGCGAAGATGCGGGCGACGTCGACAAAGTCATCGCCAAACTTTCAGAGCTTATTCCGCTAACTCAGGAAGAGATCGACCGCGCCAAGACTGAGATGCGCCGCTCTGCCCCGTTCCTGCCAGTCACACTGGCCGATCAGGTCACGTGGGAGGATATCTCCAAGGTCGCTGTCAATGCGCCCGCCCTGCCCGGCGTTACGCCTGAGGTGGGCATGGCCCGTCAGTATCCCCGCTACGAGGATTTTGCTCATGTCGTTGGTTACGTCGGGCCGGTCAGTGACTATGATCTCAGCCTGATCGAAGATCCCGAACCGGTGCTGCGTATCCCCCGGTTCCAGATCGGCAAGGTCGGTCTGGAGTCCAAACAGGAAATCAGCCTGCGCGGAAAAGCTGGCGCAAAACGTGTCGAGGTCAACGCCACCGGTCGCATCATGCGCGAGCTTGACCGGCAAGAAGGCGAGGCCGGGGCCGATCTGCAATTGTCCGTTGATGCGGACCTGCAGCAATACGCCCAGGCGCGCCTGGCCGATGAAAGCGCGGCTGCAGTCGTCATCGACTGCGAAACCGGGGATATCCGGGCCATCAGTTCTGCACCCAGTTTCGACCCGAACCTATTCGTGCGCGGGATATCGGTCGCGGACTACCGGGCATTGACTGAAGATAACTACCGCCCGCTGGCCAACAAGACGGTTCAGGGCACCTACCCGCCGGGTTCGACCTTCAAGATGATCACTGCGCTTGCCGCACTTGAGGCCGGAGTTGTTGGCCCCGGCAACACCGTCTATTGCCCCGGCCACCTGAAGGTCGGTAGCCGCCGCTTCCACTGCTGGAAGCGCGGCGGGCATGGGACAGTGGATCTCAATTTGTCGCTAAAGCGCAGCTGCGACGTCTACTATTACGATGTCGCGGTGCGTACCGGCATCGACAAAATCTCTGAAATGGCGCGCAAGTTCGGACTGGGCGTCAAGCACGACATCCCGATGTCAGCTGTCGCTGCCGGTTTGGCCCCCAATCAGGAATGGAAAGAGCGGGTCCATGGTGAAGGCTGGCTGGTAGGCGACACGGCGAATGCCTCGATCGGCCAAGGGTTCATGCTGGCCTCGCCCCTACAGCTTGCGGTCATGACGGCAAGGATCGCCACAGGCCGGGCCGTGAAGCCGCGTTTGGTGCGGTCCGTCAATGGCGTCGAGGAACCGTCAGGAGCAGGTGAGCCGCTGGACGTCAATCCGTACAACCTGAATCAGGTGCGCAAAGCGATGTTCTCGGTCTCAAACGACAGGGCTGGCACCGCCTATCGCAGCCGCATCATCAATGATGAATTCCGCATGGCCGGTAAGACAGGGACCAGCCAGGTGCGCAACATCACCAAGGCCGAACGCGCGGCTGGCGTAATCCGCAACGAAGACCTGCCGTGGGAACGGCGCGACCACGCGCTGTTCGTCAGCTATGCGCCGTACGACAATCCGAAATACGCCGTGGCAGTGGTGGTGGAACACGGCGGTGGCGGATCCAAGGCAGCGGCCCCGGTCGCGCGGGATATCATGCTTCAGGCTCTGTACAACGGCACCCCGCCGCTCGAGGCTTATCCGGTTGCAGATCGTGACCGCATCAAGGAACAACAAAAACGGCTTGAGGGCGACCGCCGCCCCAAAGCGCGACCTGATGAAAAGGACCGCGCATGAGCTATCTTGAGTACGCCGTCAAATCCACGCCAACAGGGTTTCGCAAATTCCTCTATATGAACTGGCCGCTGACTTTGTTGCTGATCAGCGTCGCCAGCGCCGGATTCCTGATGCTGTATTCGGTCGCGGGCGGGTCCTGGATGCCCTGGGCCGAACCCCAGATTGAGCGGTTTGGACTGGGACTGACCGTTATGTTCATCATCGCGTTGGTACCGATCTGGTTCTGGCGCAACATGTCCGTTTTGGCCTATCTCGGCTCGATCGTTCTGCTGATATTTGTGGAACTCTTTGGCACCATCGGCATGGGTGCGCAGCGTTGGATCGACCTTGGTTTCATGAGGCTCCAGCCTTCCGAAGTCATGAAGATTGCGTTGGTCATGGTTCTGGCTGCCTACTACGATTGGTTGCCGTCTCATAAGACATCGCGACCGCTCTGGGTGCTTATACCGGTCATCCTGATCCTGATCCCTACGGCAATGGTCCTAAAACAACCCGATCTGGGCACCTCGATCCTGTTGTTGGCGGCGGGCGGGGGACTGATGTTCCTGGCTGGTGTGCACTGGGCTTATTTCGCCGCCGTTATCGCGGCGGTGGTCGGCCTAATTGCCACCGTGTTCAACAGCCGGGGCACCGAGTGGCAGTTGCTCAAGGATTACCAGTTCCGCCGAATAGATACCTTCCTTGATCCCTCCACCGATCCGCTGGGTGCAGGCTATCACATTACCCAGTCGAAAATCGCGCTGGGGTCAGGCGGCTGGAACGGGCGCGGGTTCATGCAAGGGACACAGTCGCGCCTGAACTTCCTGCCCGAAAAGCACACGGACTTCATCTTTACCACGCTGGCCGAGGAATTCGGGTTTGTCGGAGGCATCACTTTGCTGACCCTTTACGCCCTGATTATTATCTTTTGTATGGTCACGGCTTTGGCGACAAAGGACCGGTTCTCATCCCTGGTCACCTTGGGCGTTGCGCTCAACTTCTTCCTGTTCTTTGCGGTCAATATGTCCATGGTCATGGGCCTTGCGCCGGTTGTGGGCGTACCCCTGCCGATGGTCAGCTACGGCGGGTCCGCCATGCTGGTTCTGATGGCTGCCTTCGGCATTGTTCAAAGCGCGCATATTCACCGCCCCCGCTGAATTGAAAGGCCCATCATGCCCGTAAACGTCCTGTTTTCCGCGCGCCCAGAACAATGGCCCGTGTATGAACCTCTACTTACAAAAGGGCTGTCGCAGGCCAATCTGGACTTCCGTCTGGCAACTGAGTTTGAGCCTGACCAGGTCGACTACGTCGTTTATGCACCAACAAGCGGGTTGCTGGATTTTTCACCCTACACACGATTGAAGGCGGTTCTGAGCCTTTGGGCCGGTGTTGAAAAAATCGCGGGCAACGAAACGCTGACCGTGCCGTTGGCCAGGATGGTTGACCACGGGCTAAAGCACGGCATGACGGAATGGGTCGTCGGTCAGGTGCTGCGCTATCATCTGGGCATGGACCGCTACATCACGGTGCAGGACGGTGTCTGGACACCTGACGCCCCGCCGCTTGCCAGCGAGCGGGATGTGTGTGTGCTGGGCCTTGGTGCATTAGGAGAAGCCGCCGCAACGGCGCTGGCCGCGCTGAATTTCAAAGTCACGGGTTGGAGCAGAACCGCAAAGGACATCCCCGGCGTGACCTGCCTGCACGGCACTGACGGCTTGCGTACCGCTTTATCTAGTGCCGAGATCGTGGTTCTATTGTTGCCCGATACCCCGGCGACGGTGAATGCACTGAATGCGGACACTCTGGCCTTGCTGCCCAAGGGCGCGCGGATCATCAACCCCGGGCGCGGACCATTGATCGACGACGATGCACTGCTGGCCGCGCTGGATTCGGGGCACGTTAGCCACGCCACGCTAGACGTGTTTCGCGTGGAACCCCTGCCGTCAGAGCACCCCTACTGGGCGCATCCCAACGTGACGGTCACGCCGCATATCGCGTCCGAAACCCGCCCGGCGACCGCAGCTCAGGTGATCTGTGAGAACATTATCCGAGGCGAGGAAGGAAAGCCCTTCCTGCACCTCGTTGACCGCCATCTGGGCTACTGATCCGGTCAGGCCGCAACTAGCCCACGGCCTTTCAACAGCGCTTCGACCCCTGGCAAACGTCCGCGGAACGCAAGATACAGGTCTTCGGCTTCGCGGGACCCGCCTGTGGATAAAATATTGTCCTCAAGGGCCTTTGCCCGTTCCGCATCAAAGGCTCCGCCAGCTTCTTCGAAGGCCGCGAATGCGTCTGCATCCATGACCTCGGACCACATGTAGCTGTAGTAGCCAGAACTATAGCCGTCGCCCGCGAAGACATGCGCAAAATGCGGTGTCGCATGGCGCATACTAATGGCTTTTGGCATTCCGATATCGGCCAGTACCTCGACCTGTTTTGCCATCGGGTCAGATGGTGCTGCGCCATCATGGAATGCGAGATCAACCAGTGCCGAGGCCACGTATTCCACGGTCTGGAACCCTTGATCGAAATTCGCCGCCTTCAATACCTTGTCCAGCATGTCTTGAGGCATCGGCTCACCGGTTTCAGCATGGGTCGCAAATTCCGCCAGGACCTCGGGTACCTCCAGCCAGTGTTCATAGAGCTGACTGGGAAGTTCTACGAAATCACGTGCAACGCTAGTACCCGAGATGCTTTCGTAGGTCACGTTGGACAACATCTGATGTAAGGCATGGCCAAACTCGTGGAACAGCGTGCGCGCATCGTCATACGACAGCAGCGCGGGGTCACCTTTGGCGAAATTGCAGACGTTGATTACGATTGGGGCCTGTTCCTTGGGGAACTTTGCCTGACCCCGCATGGCGCTGCACCATGCGCCCGAGCGCTTGGACCCACGCGCAAAGTAATCGCCAATGAAAACCGCAATATGCTGCCCGTCGCGCGTCACGTCCCAAGCCCTGCAATCAGGGTGATAAAGCGGCACGTCCAGCGTGGTGAACTCTAACCCGAATAGCCTGTTGGCACAGGCAAAGGCAGCCTCGATCATGCGATCAAGCTGCAGGTAAGGTTTCAGCGCTGCCTCATCCAAATCATGTTCGGCCTTGCGGCGTTTTTCGGCGTAGTAGCGCCAGTCCCAAGCCTCGAGCGGGCCATTCACGCCATCCTCCTGCATCATGGTGGTCAGGATTTCTGCATCCGCGTCCGCCCGCTTTTTTGCCGGTTCCCAAACCTGCATCAATAGATCGCTAACACGGTCTGGCGTTCGAGCCATTTCGGTTTCCAACTTGTAGTCCGCGAAACTGGAATAGCCCAAAAGCTTGGCCCGCTCTTCGCGTAGGCTCAGGATCTCGGCAGCAATCTCGCGGTTGTCCGTTTCACCGCCATTGGCCCCGCGTGCTGTCCAGGCGCGGTAGGCTTTCGCTCGCAAATCCCGGCGGGGAGAGAATTGCAGAAACGGAACGATCAGCGACCGGGATAGAGTGACGACAGGTCCATCAGCCCCCTTCTCATCCCCAGCGGCCCGCGCCGTATCCACAACGAATTCCGGTAACCCTTCCAAATCATCTTCGGACATGTCCATTGACCATTCCCGTTCGTCCGCCAGAAGATTTTGGGTGAACGAAGTCCCCAGCGAGGCAAGGCGCGACTTGATCTCCTGCATGCGGGTGTCATCGTCGCCATCCAATGCGGCACCTGCACGCACGAAACCACGATGCGTTAACATCAGAACGCGGGCTTGTTCGTCGGTCAGCTTCAACTGATCCTTGCGCGCCCACAGGTCCGCGACCCGCTGAAACAGTGCTTTGTTCGAAGAAATCCCTGAAAAATGCGCCGACAGTTTGGGCGAAAATGCACGCTGCAGCTCTTCCCGCGCCGGGTTGCTGTCAGCCCCAGCAACAGTAAAAAAGACAGACAAAACCTTGTCCATCTGCTCTCCGGCCGCTTCAAGTGCCTCGATTGTATTGGCAAAACTGGCCGGTTCGGGGTTGTTTGCAATCGCGTAGATCTGCGCGTTATGGGCTGCCATCGCCTGTTCCAAAGCAGGAGCGAAATCGTCATCCGAAATCCGGGCGAATGGCGCGATTTCAAATGGGGTGGTCCAGTCGGACAGGATCGGATTGGTCATGCGGATCTCCTTTGCTGGTCAAGCTAGGGAGGCGGGGTGGAATGGTCCAGAGGCCGTGCCTGCAATACATCGAAATTCTACTGCAATGCTGGCGCGACGATTGCCCTACGCGTCTTCTGCTCGGCAGATGGGGCAATCTGAGCGTCGGGTCAGTGTGATCTTGCGGCTTTCGCCATAAAGCGCGTCATAGATCAGCATTTCGGCGCGCAGCGCCTGCCCGGCGCCCGTGATTACTTTGATCGCCTCAACCGCCATCATCGAGCCCACCACGCCGGGCAACGGGCCAATGACACCGGCCTCGGCACAAGATGGGGCCAAGCCAGGAGCCGGGGCCTCGGGGAAGATACACTGATAACACGGGGCACCGTTGGCCGGGTCAAAGACGCTCAGTTGGCCTTCCCATTGTGACAGAGCACCCGAAATCAGCGGTTTACCCAGCGCCACCGCAGTGCGATTGGCCAAATAGCGTGTGTCGAAATTGTCGGTCCCGTCGAGGATCAGGTCAAAATCGTCGAACAGGTCCGCTGCGATTTCATCGGTCAGGCGGCGATGGTAAGGCAGGACAACGACGTTTGGGTTCTGGGCCTGCATGGCCTGCTGGGCCGAGAAAACTTTAGGCATCCCGATATCGGCGTCGCGATGGATCACCTGCCGCTGCAGATTGGCGTTTTCAACAATATCGTCGTCGATCACGCCGATGGTGCCCACCCCAGCCGCCGCAAGATACTGCAATGCAGGCGCACCAAGACCGCCCGCGCCGATCACCAGCACACGGGCCTGTTTCATCTTTTTCTGCCCCGGCCCGCCCAGTTCGCGCAGGACGATGTGGCGGGCATACCGCTCCAACTCGGTCTCAGAGAACTTGTCAGACTGCATCGCGGTTTCCTCGGCTGGCTGTGGCGCGGCACGGTTGCGCAGCGTTTTGAGCACCTTGCCATAGCTCAATACCAAAACCGCTGCGCCCCCCAGGATCAACCACAATGCCGCAGACCCGCCGGTTGCCTCGCGCAGCGGGTGCCCACCCGGCAACGTCACTTGGATAACAAGTACTCCGATCAGCAAAACGCTGACCGACACGGAGCGAGCAGTTCGGGACACCCCCGCTACGTACCCAATGCCCCATAGAGCACCGGCAAGGATCAGAACTAGAAGCATCAACCGCGTCCAGTCGAGCCAAAACCGCCTGCGCCGCGATCTGTGTCGCTGAGCACCTCAACGGGTTCAAACGCAGCCTGCACGACTGGGGCGACGACCAGTTGCGCGATGCGTTCACCATGCGCAATCTCAAAACTTTCCTGACCGGCGTTCAGCAGAATCACCCCCAGCGGGCCGCGATAGTCACTGTCGATCGTGCCGGGCGTATTAGGCAGGGTAATCCCGTGTTTCAGCGCAAGGCCAGACCGGGGTCGAACCTGCACCTCGTACCCGTTTGGGATCTCGATCCGTAACCCCGTGGGGACCAAGGCGCGTTGTCCCGCCGCCAGCGTGATAGGCGCGCCATCGGGCAGGTTTGCCCGGACGTCCGCCCCCGCCGCTCCGGTCGTTTCATAAGACGGCAAAGCGATGGCCGGATCAGCCCCGTCTTCGCGGATCACACGAATTGCTACCATCACTGCACCTCTTGTTCAGCTTGCCAAAGCGTCGGCGATCTTTTGCGCCAGACGTTGCGCCACGGCATCCTTGCCCATACGCGGCCATTCTTCAGCCCCATCGTCCGAGATCAGGGTAACCGCGTTTTCCGAGCCCCCCATGATGCCGGTCGCCGGGCTGACATCATTGGCGACGATCCAATCACAACCTTTTCGCGCACGTTTTGCGGTCGCGTGTTCAAGCACGTTGTCAGTTTCTGCGGCAAAGCCAACTACCAACGTCGGCCGCCCCGCATCCAGCCTGGACACGCGTTTGAGGATGTCCGGGTTCTCAGCAAACTCAAGCACCGGAAGACCATCGCGGCTTTTCTTAAGCTTCTTGTCCGAAGCAGCCGCCATGCGCCAATCCGCAACCGCAGCAGCAAACACACCCGCATCTACCGGCAGTGCAGCGTCGACCGCGTCAGACATCTGCTGCGCGGTTTCCACGCGGATCACCTGCACACCTTCGGGCGGCGAAACATCGGCAGGGCCGGTGACAAAAACCACATCAGCACCCAGCGCAGACAACGCCCGTGCCACCGCAGTGCCCTGCGCGCCCGAGGACCGGTTGGCGATGTAGCGCACAGGGTCGATCGGTTCATGTGTCGGGCCGGAGGTGACCAGAATGCGCTTGCCCTTCAGCGGACCGTTGCCGAGTTGCGCCTCGACCGCGGCCACAATCTCAAGAGGCTCCGACATTCGACCTGGGCCGTACTCTCCACAAGCCATGTCGCCTTCATTTGGGCCAACGAACCGGATGCCATCTGCCTGCAGTTGCTTGAGGTTGCGCTGTGTTGACGGATGGTCCCACATGCGAACGTTCATCGCCGGTGCGCACAAAACCGGGGTATCTGTCGCCATCAGCAGGGTCGAGGCCAGATCGTTGGCCAGCCCAGCCGTCATCTTTCCCATCATGTCCGCTGTTGCCGGTGCGACCACGATCAGATCGGCGGACCGCGATAGTTGGATATGGCCCATCTCGGCCTCGTCCGTCAGGTCAAATAGATCGCGATAAACCTTCTCTCCAGCCAGCGCCGAGACCGACAGCGGGGTTACGAACTCTTCTGCCGCGCCTGTTAGAACCGGTGTTACCGAAGCACCACGTTCTTTAAGCCGCCGGATCAGATCCAGCGACTTATAGGCCGCGATTCCAGCGCCGATGATTAGAAGAATGCGTTTCGATGCCAGCATATTGTGCCCTTCCCGTCCCGGTCGGCCCGACATTAGGCAAGGCCGACGGACAGTTCCAGCGGTTAATTCTGTGTCTCAAATGCCAGACAAGGGTCTTCACGTTCGTTGCCGGGGCTGTCGATCACAGCGTCGAACTCACCGTCGATGACGCCATCCTCGGACTGACCCAGTACGAAAACTTTCAAACCGGGGCGTAGTCGGGACAGAAAGGTTGGAATCCCTCTGTCCTTACGGGCATGACCATTGCCGGTGATCACTGCAACAGGTCCGCCCGTATCATCCGAAGCGCGCAAAATGGCCCTTGTCAGAACCGCATCCCGCAACCGTTGGATTGCGACCAGTTGCGGCAGCGCAGTCTCTGGTATTGCGTTGCAATGGGCAGCGAGTTGATCAGCCTCACGCTCGGCCTGCTCATCCTTCGGCAGTGGCACCGTCAATCCATAACGGGCAGCATCAGCACCCAGAGCCGTGGCGGCGCCACGTTCCATTGCCGCGCGGGCCGCCGCACGCGGAACCATGGCACCGTAAACCGGCGCGTCTGAGGCCTGAAAGACCGGGTAGTACATGCTAAGCGGCGGCCAACCGGATTCGAGCCACTTCAGAATTCTGGCAAGCTCTTCCGGATCGGAAATGGCCTTGTCCGCCAATCTCTGAGCACCTTCTTCAGTCACCATTTCCCAGACAACCGCCGAGGGATTGATGGCCTTCAACGCCTCGGCCTGAATGATGTGGTGCTGCGGGTTGTCGTGAATTTCGCCTAATATGACGACGTCCGCAGACGTCATCGCAGACACAACGTCGTCGGGTATCAACTCATCGGCATGGCCAGGGTTGGCCATAACCACCAGTACACAAAGCAGAATCGCAAGATGTTTCATGCGATGAAGTGTTGCACCTCACGCGATTGGGCTTCAAGGTTCTTGCGCATTTTCACAAAAGCCGCAGCCTCAAGCTGACGCACGCGCTCCTTGGACAAACTCAGTTCCTGACCAAGGCTTTCCAGCGTTCGGGCGGGTTCGCGCAACTTGCGTTCGCGGACAATGAACCTCTCGCGATCATTCAAAGCCTGCATTGCCGTCACCAGCCATTCACGCAATTGCTGGGTATCGTGACTGTTTTCGACCGCCTCCGCGGCTTGTTCGCGCTCATCTTCCAGCGCATCGATCCATTCCCGGCCGTCTTCATCTGCCGATTGAACGGCATTCAACGAGAAATCAGAGCCTGACAGGCGGCCTTCCATCATTTCAACGTCCCGCAGCGGCACGCCTATTTCGGCGGCGATCATCTGATGCAGCTGATGCCGGTCCAGATCCATGCCATCGGTTGCGGCCTCACGCTCTAGTCGGGCTTGCACACGTCGCATGTTAAAAAACAGTGATTTTTGCGAAGATGTGGATCCGGTCCGAACCATGGACCAGTTGCGCATCACATAGTCCTGAATGCTCGCCTTGATCCACCAGACCGCGTAGGTCGAAAACCGCACCCCCCGATCGGGATCAAACTTGTCGGCGGCCTTCATCAAGCCCAGACCTGCCTCTTGGATCAGGTCATTCATCGGCGCGC
This sequence comes from Ruegeria sp. YTSC004, assembly GCF_059609805.1. Classification (NCBI taxonomy): domain Bacteria; kingdom Pseudomonadati; phylum Pseudomonadota; class Alphaproteobacteria; order Rhodobacterales; family Roseobacteraceae; genus Ruegeria; species Ruegeria sp. YTSC004. The sequence goes on along the minus strand of NZ_JBXWMJ010000005.1, from coordinate 173,067 downwards.
CATAGCGTTTGAACTTGGCCGCCATTGAAATAGCCAGGCGCATATAGGCTGTGATCAACCGGTGAAGGGCCTGTTCATCGCGGTCATCCCGCCACGCATATGCCAACTTCAATTCTGTTTCCGCATCCAGAAGTTCAGCTTTCATTGCCCTCCGGGACATCGAGAAGTCGTTCGCATTGTCCAGTGCCATTGAAATCTCCCCTTTTCACAGGCGCGGGCCGGGGTTGCTTTGCCGACCTATGAACGATACGCAAAACAAAACCGGGTGGATCACATGGAAGGTAATTATCGTGAGTCCGGATTTAACCTTTGTGTTGGGCGGCGCGGCCTCGGGCAAGTCGGCTTTTGCCGAACATCTTGTTGTTTCATCAGGAAAAAAGAGAGTTTACCTAGCGACATCACAAGTGTTTGATGATGAGATGCGAGGTAAGGTTCAGCGCCATATTTCCCAACGGGGCGAAGGCTGGAAGACGATCGAGGCACCGCTTGACCTTGGCCCGACATTGGCAGATTTGTCCCCGAACTCTGTTTGTCTGATCGACTGCGCCACCATGTGGCTGACCAATCACTTGCTTGCAGAAAACGATCTGGAGCAGGCGCAAAGCGCGCTCTTGCAGTCCCTACGCTTGTGTTCCTCACAGGTCGTCATCGTCTCGAACGAGGTTGGACACGGGATCGTCCCGGACAATGCGCTATCCCGTCGGTTCCGCGAGGCGCAGGGGCGGCTGAACATCGCGTTGGCCGCCGAGGCCGATCTGGTGGTGCAGGTAACGGCCGGATTGCCAATTGTAGTGAAGGGACAACTGGATTGACACGTCTGCATCTTGTGCGTCATGGCCCAACTCATGCCAAAACGATGGTCGGTTGGTCCGACCTTCCCGCCGATCTGAGCGATCGCGCAGCCGTTGCCCGCTTGCATGATCACCTACCCGCCAAGGCACTTGTTGTTTCCTCTGATCTGAGCCGGGCCGCAGATACCGCCTCAGCCATACAGGGCAGTCGCCAGCGATTACCGCATCGATCCGCGCTGCGCGAAATCAATTTCGGCACGTGGGAACTGCGTGCTTTCAAAGAGATCGAGGCCGAAGACCCCGAGCTTGCATTCGCATATTGGGATAGCCCCGGCGACGTACGCCCCCCCAACGGGGAAAGCTGGAACGAGGTTCGCGGACGCGTCAACGCAGCCGTAGACGAACTAATCGCGCGCCACAGCGGGTGCGATATTGTGGTCGTGGCGCATTTTGGCGTGATCCTGACACAGGTCCAAAGGGCGCTGGACGTCGACGCGCAAGAGGCTTTCAGCCATCGCATCGACAACCTTTCGGTTACCGAAATCACGCATCACGGAAAACACTGGTCCGTTGGGCAGATCAATCATCTTCCGTGATGCAACCGCGCACAAATCACTGATTTACTGAACGGGTCGGCCACGCCATCCTTACCGTATGACTTATGAATTGTTTATTGGAGACCGCCTGTTTTCCAGTTGGTCCATGCGCGGGTGGCTGATGCTTGAGAAGTTCGGTCTGCCCTATCGTTCCCATATGATCGGCCTTTATTCGGGGACCATGGCCGAGGATATGAAACCCCTCGCCCCTGCGCGCCTTGTCCCCGCCCTGCGATTGCCCGATGGCACCGTTGTTGGGGAAAGTCTGGCGATGGCGGAAACGCTGGCCGAGTTGCATCCGGAAGCCGGGTTGTGGCCCGAAGATCCTGCCGCGCGCGCCACCGCGCGATGGCTTTGCGCGGAAATGGTAGCTGGATTTGGCGCATTGCGCGGGCAGTGTCCGATGCAACTCAAACAGTGTTGGCAAGGGTTCGTTCCTTCGTCAGAGACGCGCACCGATCTGGCAAGGATCGAGACCTTGTGGGCTCGTGCCCGTGATGTGTCAGGCGCAAATACCGGTCCTTTGTTCGGTCGCTATTCGCTGGCTGACGTGTTCTACACACCAGTCGCAGCGCGGATCATCGGCTACGGCTTGCCCGTGTCTAATGCCAGTCGCGAATACTGTCTTGAGTTGCTGTCAGATGGACCCGTCCGCCAATGGCGTGCGATGGGACTGACGGTCGAATACGACCCGTTTCCCTACCCAATGGATCTGCAATCAAAACCTTGGCCAATCGGCGGCACGTCGCAGGCAAAGGCGGTGCATGGCACGACGTCAATCAATGACACCTGCCCCTATTCCGGCAAAGCCATTACTGCAGTTCTTGAACTCGACGGCCAACGCTGGGGGTTCTGTAATTCGTTCTGCCGTGACAAAACTGTCGCTGATCCCGGAGCCTGGCCGAAATTCACCGAAATGACCCGCGTTGTTAACGATTCTTAAACCGCGACCGTGGCAGCAACGACCTGTTAACCAAAAAGGTCATTCATGGTTGCCCGCGCCCATACTGTTGCTTTTCAAGGGGTTGATGCCCGCCCGGTCGAGGTGCAATGCGCCGTCTCGCCGGGATTGCCCGCCTTTTCCATCGTAGGATTGCCCGACAAAGCTGTGTCCGAAGCGCGGGACCGCGTCCGCAGCGCGTTAAGTTCCATGGCCATCGCATTGCCGTCGAAACGGATCACGATCAACCTGTCACCCGCCGACCTGCCCAAAGAAGGCAGCCATTTCGACCTTCCCATCGCGGTCGCGCTGCTATCTGCGTTAGAGATCATTCCTCGGGACGCCGCCGAAGGGTCGGTGTCGCTGGGCGAACTGTCTCTGGACGGCTCTCTGGTACCTGTTGTTGGCGCCTTGCCTGCCGCAATGACCGCTGCAGCAGAGGACCGCGCTTTGCTTTGCCCGCGCGCGTCAAGCGCCGAGGCTGCTTGGGTCGATGCGACGCAGGTCATCGGGGCTGGGTCTCTTGGGGACGTGGTGCGGCATTTCTCGGGCCAGTCCCCTCTGCCCGCCGCGCAACCCGGCGAAGTTACACTTGAGCCCAGCGCGAGGGATCTGCGCGACGTCAAAGGGCAAGAGCGCGCCAAACGCGCCTTGGAAATCGCCGCGGCCGGGCGACATCATCTGATCATGACCGGCACGCCCGGATCAGGGAAATCTATGCTGGCTGCTAGGCTGCCCGGAATTTTGCCGCCGCTCACGCCAGCAGAGGCCTTGGAAACCTCAATGATCCAATCTCTGTGCGGGCTCTTGGACGAAGGCGGAATCAGTCGCAGCCGCCCGTTTCGCGAACCTCATCACACGGCGTCCATGGCGGCGATCGCTGGTGGCGGCAGGGGGGCAAAGCCGGGCGAGATTTCGCTGGCCCACAACGGCGTTCTGTTCATGGACGAGTTCCCGGAATTTCCGCGCACGGTTCTGGAGACACTACGCCAGCCGATTGAAACTGGAGAGGTCATGGTCGCGCGTGCAAATGCCCATGTGAAATACCCCTGCCGGTTCATGTTGGTCGCGGCGGCCAACCCTTGCAAATGCGGCTACCTCACCGATCCCGGGCGCGCTTGTTCCCGCGCACCTGTTTGCGGAGAGGATTATCTGAGCCGAATCTCCGGGCCGCTGATGGACCGGTTTGATTTGCGGATTGAGGTGCCCCCGGTCAGTTTCACCGATCTGGACCTACCACCCTCGGGTGACGGTTCCGCCACCGTTGCCGCGCGCGTCGAACAAGCCCGGTCGATTCAGGCAGAGCGGTTTCGCGACACACCTTCCACCCGTCAGAACGCCGATGTCGAGGGTAAATTGCTGGATGAAATCGCTGCCCCGGATGCTGAAGGCAAAGACCTGTTGCTGAAGGCGGCCGAGCGATTTGGCTTGTCCGCCCGCGCCTTTCACCGAATCCTGCGTGTGGCGCGTACCATCGCTGATCTGGACGGGGCACCGGATGTCCGGCGCCCTCACATTGCCGAGGCGCTCAGCTTTCGTATCAGCGCCAAGGCCGCGTCTTAAAGCTTGGCCTCAATCGCCTGCCAGATCTTTTCAGCGACGTTCACGCCGTTAAACCGCTCAAGTTCCTGAATGCCGGTCGGCGAGGTTACGTTGATCTCTGTCAGGTAGTCGCCGATCACATCGATACCCACAAAGATCTGGCCTTTTTCTTTCAGCAACGGTCCAATCGCGGCACAAATTTCCAAATCGCGCTCAGACAGGCCGATTTTCTCAGGGCGACCGCCCACATGCATATTCGAACGCGTTTCGCCCGCGGCCGGTACGCGGTTGATCGCACCGACTGCGTCACCATCGACCAGAATCACACGCTTATCGCCATTGCTGACATCCGGCAGGAATTTCTGAACAATCAAAGGCTCACGCGAGAACCCGGTGAACAGCTCATGCAAAGAGGTCAGGTTGCGATCATTCGCATCCAGTCGGAAAACTCCTGCACCACCGTTTCCATAAAGCGGTTTGAGGATGACGTCGCCGTGCTTTTCCTTGAACGTCTTAATGGTCTGCAGGTCGCGCGCAATTGTTGTCGGTGGGGTCAATTCCGGGAAATCCAGAACCAGCAGTTTCTCGGGGTAGTTCCGTACCCAGAACGGATCATTCACAACCAACACTTGGCCCTTAAGACGGTCCAGCAGGTGGGTCGATGTGATATAATGCATGTCAAACGGCGGGTCCTGACGCAGCCAGATCACGTCGAACTCTGCCAGGTCCACTTCATGTTCCGGGCCAAGTTCAGCCGGATTGCCTGCCACGCGCTGAACTTTCATGTCCTGACCGCGTGCGGTGATCCGCCCCTCTTGATATGCCAGTTGATCCGGGCTGTAGAAAAACAGCGAGTGTCCGCGCGCCTGCGCCTCTTCGGCCAGACGGAATGAGCTGTCGGCATTGATATCCACGGCCCCGATCGGGTCCATCTGAAAGGCGATTCTCATGGCGTGTCCCTCAGTTTCACGCCAGATACATGGCCCAGCCACGTCGGGGGTTCAATGGGGATCAGGTTAAACCGAAGGCGTTTTCGATAATTTGAACGGCGCCCGAAGCATCCACCAAAGCCGCGTCAAACCGCACATTGGTCAATTGCCCGTTTGGTTCGGTTTCCAGGAATTGGGACGCCGATGCGCAGATCCTATCCATTTGGCGCCGATTGATCCGGGCGGCGGCGGCATCGAAACTGACACTTTTTTTCACTTCGACAAAGACAATCCCGTGAGCGTCGCGCGCAATAAGATCGATCTCCCCACCGGCGCCGCGCCAGCGGCGATTCAGGATGAAATAGCCGCGTTGTTCATAATTTGACGCAACCTGCTGCTCCGCCGCCTGCCCGGCATGATAGGACACCGAACTTCGAACGGATCGTGCAGCCATGTCATCCCTTTCCCAATTTCAGAGCCTTCTGATAGATCGGGCGGCGCGGCAGCTTGTACATCTCTGATACCAGATCGGCCGCGTCGCGAACTGAATGGGTTTCCAAGGCTCGTTTCAACGCCTCTTCTACGTCGGATTCGTTAACAGTTTCTGAATGTCCGCGGTCCACGAGCAGCACAATTTCACCTTTGACTGTCTGCCCATGCAGGTTGGCCGCCAGTTCTTCCAACGTCCCGCGACGAACCTCTTCGAATTTCTTTGTCAGTTCGCGGCACATTGCGGCCTGACGGTCATTGCCCAGCACGGTTGCAAGATCCGACAAGCACGCCGCCACGCGTTTCGGAGATTCGTAAAACACCAATGTGCCCGGCACGTCTCGCAATGCCTCGATCCGCGACCGGCGCGCGCCGGTCGCGTTCGGCAAAAAGCCCGCAAAAAAGAACGCATCTGTCGGCAGCCCGGCCAGTGTCAGCGCCATCAGCGCCGCTGACGGTCCCGGTGCACAGGTCACCGTATGACCCGCTTCGGCGGCCTGCTTCCCCAAATCGTATCCCGGATCGGCAATCAGCGGCATTCCGGCCTCGGAGGCATAAGCGACAGACTTCCCGTCCTGCAACGCATCAAGGATTTTGCCGCGCGCGCCTACGCCGCTGTGATCGTGATAGGCCAGGATTCGCCGCCTATCCAGCGGGACTCCGTGAATCTCCATCAACCGGCGCAGGCTGCGCGTGTCTTCGGCGGCGATGACATCCGCCGAAGCGAGCACATCCAGCGCTCTAAGCGTGATATCGCGCGCCGCACCGATCGGAGTGGCAACAAAATACAGGCCCGCGCCCAATCTTACTTTTTGAAAATTCAAAGCTGGACCCTCACAGCGTGACGTTTATTATCGCGGCATAACAGATTGGTGGTACCCCAAGCCGCCGGGACAGGGAGTTTTCATTTAGATGTTTACCGTTTGCAAGCCCGTTCGCAAGCTGGCGAAATCCGCCGCGATCCTGGCAACCGCCGCATTCCTCGCTGCATGTGAGCCCGGCGGCCTTGGCGGAGGCCCGTCAATCAACACGTCCAAACCCGTTCCGGTCGCACTTTTGGTTCCAGCGGGATCGGGAAATTCCGGCGACGCCGAACTGGCGCGGAGCCTTGAGAACGCGGCGCGTCTGGCCATGGCTGATCTGCAGAATGTTAAGATTGATCTGCGCGTTTATGACACGCGGGGCAGCTCGAACACGGCCGCGACAGTGGCGCAACAAGCCGTCGCGGATGGGGCGAAGATCATCATTGGCCCGGTTTACGCGCAGGCGGCAAACTCGGCAGGTCTCTCCGTACTGAATAACAAGGTCAACGTGCTGTCCTTCTCGAACAATACCAGCATTGCAGGCGGCAACGTCTTTGTTCTGGGCCCGACCTTTCAGAACACGGCCAACCGTTTGGTCAACTTTGCCGGTTCACAAGGCAAGACCAGCATGGTCATCGTCCACAGCAACGATGCAGCCGGGCAGCTTGGTCAATCAGCGATTGCAACTGCGCTTGCCAGCAGCCGCGTAGCGAACGCGGGTACGGTTGGCTATGACCGGTCCCAGCAAGGCGTCATCAATTCGGTTCCAACGATCAAGGCAACCGTGGATGCTGCCGGTGCGGATTCGGTGTTTCTGACGGCAACGACAGCTGGCGCACTGCCGCTGTATTCGCAGCTGTTGCCAGAAGCTGGTGTGTCGTCGGCCACCACCCAGTTCCTCGGCCTGACGCGCTGGGACATACCGGCACAGACGCTGGAACTGCCGGGTGTTCAAGGGGGCTGGTTCGCCCTGCCCGACCCGGCAAAGGCGCAGGCGTACCGTCAGCGGTATAACAGCACCTATGGTGAGGCTCCGCACCCGATCAGCGGTCTGGCCTATGATGGCATTGCAGCGATTGCGGCTTTGGTGAGCCAGGGAAAATCCGACGCGCTGACCGCATCTGCCCTGACACAAAATGCCGGTTTCCAGGGCGTTGGCGGCATCTTCCGCCTGCGATCAGACGGCACGAATGAACGCGGTCTGGCCGTTGCCACGATCCAGAACAAACAGGTAGTAGTGATTGACTCCGCCCCTCAAAGCTTCTCTGGCGCCGGTTTCTGATCAGCCGATGCTGACGCTCACCCCCAAGGGTGAGCTGATCTGCCCGGCCGATGAAATTTTCGACAGTACCGCCATCCTGGTGCAACTGTCGGAAGCCTTTAAAAATATTCAAGACAATGCCGCGCGGCGGAATGAAACCGTGCGCATCCTGCGCGATGCCCAAAAGGCTGGGCGCAAGACCATTGCGGATGCCTTCGCTAAACGCCCCTTTGACGCCAGACCTTTGACCCGGTCCTACACCTATTTAACCGACGGGCTGGTCTGCACAGCGATGCAAGTGGCCAGCACCTATCTACATCCGCTGGCAACCCCGACGCAGGGCGAAAAGATTGCGGTTCTTGCTGTTGGTGGATATGGCCGCGGCGAAATGGCCCCGGCTTCGGACGTCGATCTGCTTTTTTTGACACCCTACAAGATCACCGCCTGGGCCGAGAGCGTCATCGAGTCCATGCTCTACATGCTTTGGGATCTACGCCTGAAGGTTGGCCATTCATCCCGAACGATCAAGGATTGCCTGCGACTGGGCACCGAGGATTTCACCATTCGCACCGCCATGCTCGAGCAACGCTATCTGGCTGGGGACGCGGCTCTTGCCGAAGAACTTGACGACCGTCTGAAAACCGAGCTGTTCAAGGGCAGCGAGCGTCAATTCATCGAGGCTAAGCTGCAGGAACGTGACGAGCGCCACCACAAGCAGGGCGAGCGTTACATGGTCGAGCCCAATGTAAAAGAGGGCAAGGGTGGGCTGCGCGATCTTCAATCACTCTACTGGATTGCAAAGTACATCTATGGCGTTCAGGACGTGGCTGAACTGGTCCCTCTCGGCCTGTTTGAACCCGAGGAATTCAGCACCTTTGTAGAGGCCGAAGAGTTTCTGTGGGCCGTGCGTTCACATCTGCATCTAGTGACCGGGCGCGCAACAGAACAGCTGACCTTCGACCTGCAGGTCGAGGTTGCCGACCGTATGGGTTATGAAGACAGGGCCGGGCGACGGGCTGTTGAAGTGTTCATGCAACGCTATTTCCGCGAGGCAACGCGCGTTGGTGAACTGACCCGGATATTCCTGACCAAACTCGAAGCGTCACACGTGAAAGGTGCCGCCCTACTGGAACGCATCTTTAGGCGTCGACCGCGTGTCAAAGCAGGGTACAAGGTCGTTCACGGTCGCTTGGATGTAGCGGACGCCAAGAAGTTTCTGTCCGACAAGCTGAACCTTCTGCGTCTGTTCGAGGAAGGTCTTCGCACTGGCATGCTGATCCACCCGGATGCGATGCGGCTGGTGACAGCCAACCTAAACCTCATCGACGACGACATGCGCCAAAACAAAGAGGCGCAGCGCATTTTTCTGGACCTCATGCTGAAACACGGCAACCCGGAACGCGCCCTGCGCCGTATGAACGAATTGGGAGTATTGTCGGCGTTTTTGCCAGAGTTCGAACACATCGTGGCGATGATGCAGTTCAACATGTATCACAGCTATACAGTGGACGAGCACACGATCCAGACCATCGTCAACCTGGCCCAGATTGAACGCGGTGAATTGGTCGAGTCACTACCGCTGGCCTCATCGATCCTGAAACGCGGGGTTAATCGCAAGGTCCTCTATGTGGCCTTGCTGCTGCACGATATCGCCAAGGGGCGACCCGAGGACCATTCCATTCTGGGTGCACAGATCGCACGCAAGGTTGCTCCACGGTTGGGTCTGAACAAATCGGACTCGGAAACCGTGGAATGGCTGGTGCGATATCACCTGTTGATGTCCGACATGGCGCAGAAACGCGACATCTCGGACCCGCGCACAGTGCGCGATTTTGCCAAGGCGGTTAAGACGGTCAAACGGTTGGATCTGCTCACGGTTCTGACCGTGTGTGACATTCGCGGCGTTGGGCCCAACACCTGGAACAACTGGAAGGCCACCCTGCTGCGCGCCTTGCACGCTGAAACCAAACGGGCGCTTGAAACCGGTATGGAAGACCTGAACCGGGCCAACCGTGGCGCAGAAGCCAAAAAGGCGCTGCGTTCGGCGCTTGGCGATTGGTCGAAGGCTGACCTGAAGGCCGAAACAGGACGACACTATGCGCCCTATTGGCAGGGCCTGAACCTGTCTACGCATATTGAGTTCGCGAAAATGCTACGCGCTCTGGAAGACAGCGGCGACCCCGGCGCGATGGAAATTCACCTGCATCCGGATGACGATCGCGACGCCACCCGCGCGTGTTTTGCCATGGCAGACCATCCGGGGATTTTCGCCCGCATCGCCGGGGCGCTTGCGTTGGTTGGGGCCAACGTGGTCGACGCCCGTAGCTATACCACCAAGGACGGGTACGTCACCGATGCGTTCTGGATTCAGGATGCCGAGGGCCACCCTTTTGAGGCAAGCCGTTTGCCGCGACTGACACAAATGATCCAAAAGACGCTCAAAGGCGAAGTCGTAGCGCGTGACGCTCTGAAATCGCGCGACAAGATCAAAAAACGCGAACGCGCCTTTAATGTGCCGACCCATATAATCTTCGATAATGACGGGTCCGAGATCTACACCATCATCGAGGTTGATACCCGCGACCGTCCAGGCCTGTTGTATGACCTGACAAGAACACTGGCTGCGGCCAATGTCTATATCGCCAACGCCGTGATCGCGACCTATGGCGAACAGGTTGTCGATACTTTCTACGTCAAGGACATGTTCGGCCTGAAGTACCATTCCGAAAGCAAGCAACGCGGTCTTGAGGCCAAGCTGCGCAAAGCCATTACTGAGGGTGCGGAGCGCGCGATCTCATGAAACAGATCCGATTGTTTTCAGGCCTGTTCACGGTCGGATTCTGGACGCTGGCCAGTCGGATTCTGGGATTTCTCCGCGAGATTCTGTTAACCGCCTATATCGGGCCCGGTCCGGTGATGGACGCCTTTGTCGCCGCTTTCCGCCTGCCCAACATGTTTCGCCGTTTCTTTGCCGAAGGGGCCTTCAACGCCGCCTTTGTGCCAATGTTCTCGAAACGACTGGAGGGCGAAGAAGACGCCGAAGGGTTTGCTCAGGATGCCTTCAACCTGTTGGCGGCGGCTGTTTTGGCACTGGTTGGATTGGCGATGGTTTTCATGCCTGGACTTGTCTGGCTGACCGCCGAAGGGTTCTATGGCGATGAACGCTTCGACATGGCCGTCGACTACGGTTACGTCGTTTTTCCCTATATCCTGTTCATGTCGCTGGCCGCGCTGTTTTCCGGCGTTCTGAATGCCACCGGTCGGTTCGCCGCTGCCGCTGCCGCGCCTGTCTTACTCAATATCTTTGCCTGTACTGCTTTGATCGCAGGCGCGCTGTCTGGCGGCGACGTAATCTGGTGGCTGATCACGGTCATTCCGCTGGCAGGGGTCGCGCAACTGGCGCTGGTTTGGGTGGCGACAGAACGTGCAGGTATTCGCATTCGTCCCGGCCTGCCCAAGCTCAGCCCGGAAATGCGACGCATGGTTCGCATTGCAGTGCCCGCCGCTTTGGCGATGGGCGTCACGCAGGTCAATCTTGTGGTTGGCCAGTTGGTCGCGTCCAAAACCGAAAAGGCTGTCAGTTGGCTGTTCGCAGCGGATCGGCTGTATCAATTGCCATTGGGCGTGGTCGGTATTGCGGTGGGGATCGTCCTACTGCCCGATCTGTCGCGCCGCTTACGGGCCGGGGACAAGGACGGGGCGCGCAATGCCTATTCCCGTGCCGGAGAGTTCACACTGCTGCTGACCCTGCCGTCCACCGTTGCCTTTCTGATCATTCCAATACCTCTGGTGTCGGTCCTGTTCGAACGCGGCCAATTCAGCCCCGAGGACACTGCAGCCACTGCCTTGGCCGTAGCTATCTATGGCGTCGGCCTGCCCGCTTTCATGCTGCAAAAGCTGCTGCAGCCCTTGTTCTTCGCGCGCGAAGACACCCGCTCTCCGTTTCGCTATGCCGTAGTTGCGATGGTGATCAATGCCGGGCTGGCCTTTGGTCTTTACCCGTTGGTGGGGTGGATCGCACCGGCGATCGCGGCTTCGGCTGCCGGTTGGGCGATGGTCGCCTTGTTGGCGATTGGAGCGCGCCGTTTCGGCGATGAAGCACGGTTTGACGACCGGTTCAAACGACGCGCCGGGCGTGTCGTCGCGGCATCGCTGGGTATGGGCGTTGTGCTTTTCGCCGCCCTTCACATTTTTGGCTGGATTTTCCAGGTACCAGGATGGCGTTATCTGGCGCTGCTTGTCCTAATCATAATTGCAGCTGCCGCCTACTTCTTACTCGGTCACCTCTTCAAAGCGTTCGAGCTGTCCGAATTCAGAAAAGCGCTGCGTCGGTCCTGATCAGTCGCGGCGAATACGTCCCACGATCCGCGCCCATCCGCCGGGTGCCAGAAAAAACGACAGGCCGAAACCGGTGGCAAAACCGCCCAGATCGGCAACCCAGTCGGACGTGCCGCCAAACAAAAGCCCAAACACCAGCTGGATGCCCATCAAAACCGCGATCAGGCTGAAAGCACGGGACTGGTTTTCACCGACCAGTGACAACTTGCGCCACAGCAGCCATGTGAACGCGCCGATCAGACCGTAGACCGGTGGGAATCCTCCGACCAGCGGATAGGCGGGATTCAGCAACAGCCCATAGACCAACGCGCCACCGATACCGGACAAAACGAAAATGATCAGCATCTGAAAACCGCCGAACACTTCGGCCACCATTTTGCCCATTGCCAGAACGAAGACACTGACAAAAACCGCCTGGGTAAAACTGCCCGACACGAACGGATAGGTCACGAAACGGATCACATGTTCAAACGGCCAACGTCCATTCTCGATCATCCAGTGAAAGATATCCGGGGAAAAGGTGTAACTTTGCAGGGCATCCAGCCGCCAACCTACCGCTGATGGCCCGCCCACAAGACCACGTGCGCCCAGCGTAAACGCCAATTCGATCCCCATGATGAACAGGACCAACGCCACCACAACGGGCGGCAGAGGGTTCACGGCGGGTGTATAATGCTCACTGCTCATTGGGCTGGCCTTTCGCGGCTGTTGACGTCCCTTGACCTCATGGGTAAGCGACGGGGGCTGATTTTTCCAGACGGGAGTTCCCTTCGATGACCGAAACCAAGTTCACGCCGCGCGTGTTTTCCGGCATCCAGCCTTCGGGAAACCTGCACCTTGGCAACTATCTGGGTGCACTAAAGCGTTTTGTGGATATGCAAGGCGAAGATTTCGAGACCATCTACTGCATGGTCGACCTGCACGCGATCACCGTCTGGCAAGACCCTGCCCGTCTGCGCGAAAAGACCCGTGAGGTATGCGCCGGTTTTATTGCTGCCGGTCTGGACCCTGAAAAGTCCATCCTGTTCAACCAAAGCCAGGTGGCCGAGCACACGCAGCTGGCTTGGATCTTCAATTGTATCGCCCGCATGGGTTGGATGCAGCGGATGACGCAGTTCAAGGATAAGGCGGGCAAGAATGCTCAGAACGCCTCGCTGGGTTTGTTTGCCTATCCGGCGCTGATGGCGGCGGACATTCTGACCTACCACGCGACACATGTGCCGGTGGGCGAGGACCAGAAACAGCATCTGGAGCTGACTCGCGACATCGCGATCAAGTTCAACCATGACTATGGCGTGGATTTCTTTCCGGTGACCGAGCCGGTAATCGGTGGACCCGCGCCGCGCGTGATGAACCTGCGTGATGGCTCGCGGAAGATGTCATCTTCGGACCCGTCCGACATGACCCGGATCAACATGACGGACGATGCCGACGAGATCGCCAAGAAGATCCGCAAGGCCAAGACTGACCCGGATGCCCTGCCTTCGGAAACCGACGGTCTGTCCGAACGCCCCGAGGCGCGCAATCTGGTGAACATCTTCGCCGCGCTCAGCGATCAAACGGCGGAACAGGTTTTGGCCGAATTCGGCGGCAAGCAATTCGGTGAATTCAAACCGATGCTCGCTGAGCTGGCGGTCGCCAAACTGTCGCCGATCTCGACCGAGATGGCCCGTCTTATGGGTGAAGAGGCCGAGATTGACCGGATTCTTGCACGCGGCGCGGAAAACGCGCGGGCGATAGCGGCCCCGATCCTGCAACAGACCTACGACATCGTGGGTATGGTTGGCGCAAAACAAGGCTGATTGCGCTGGACCTTCCCGTGACGCCTTCCTAGGTTGCCCCAAGGGCAAAGGAGGGCGTCATGGCAGTCGGCAAAAATATCCGCACCTATTTTGATGGTCAGTGGCACAACGGGGATGCCCCGATCATGCGTGCGGCAGACCATGGCGCTTGGCTGGGGTCTTCGGTCTTTGACGGCGCGCGATTCTTCGACGGGCTGACCCCGGATCTGGTGGCCCATTGCGAACGGGTCAACCGCTCGGCCGAGGCGCTTTTGCTGACACCGACCGTGACGACCGAACAGATGGTCGAAATCGTCCGCGAAGGGCTGGATGGCTATGCCAAAGGTTCCGCCGTCTATATTCGGCCGATGTATTGGGGCATCGACGGCGATGCGACAGCCATCGTTCCTCAGCAGGACAGCACCGGCTTTGCTATCTGTCTGGAAGAAATACCAATGGCACCGGAAACAGCTTCGGTCACGCTCACCACCACGCGATTCCGCCGACCGGTTCTGGAATCATCCGTTGTGAATGCCAAAGCCGGATGCCTGTATCCCAACAACGCCCGAATGTTGAAAGAGGCCAAGTCCAAAGGGTTCTCGAACGCACTGGTGGCGGACGCCTTGGGTCATGTAGCGGAAACCGCGACCGCAAACATCTTCATGGTTCGCGATGGCGAGGTCTTCACCCCTACGCCCAATGGAACTTTTCTGGCCGGAATCACCCGAGCGCGACATATCAAAAACCTTCGCGCCGACGGCGTGACGGTCCACGAATCCGTCCTCAGCTTTGAAGATTTTCATAAGGCGGACGAGGTGTTTATGACCGGTAACATGAACAAATTAACCCCCGTCACGGCGTTGGAGGACACTCAATATCAGGTCGGACCGATTGCACGCCGCGCGCGCGCGCTCTATTGGGACTGGGCTGCAAGCACTCGGTAGTCATACGCCGTGTTGCCAGCCCGCATTTGGTCGGGCATGATCCCCCTAAATACACGAGGACACCCATGCGTAAGTTTCTAGTCATTCTGGATGACAGCCGCGAATGCCTTAACGCGATGCGTTTTGCTGCAATGCGTGCAGCCCATACCGGTGGAGGGGTAACGATCCTGTCCGTCATCCCACCCGATGAATTCAATCACTGGATCGGTGTGGCCGAAACCATGCGCGAAGAGGCGCGCGAACGCATCCATGCGCATTACGAAGTTTTCGCCAAATGGATGCGCGACAAACAAGGGATCGATCCCGAGCTGTCAATTCGCGAAGGCGACCCTGTCCCTCAGATCATCGAACATGTCCAGTCAGACCCGGACATCGGCGTTCTGGTCCTGGGGGCTGGCATCGAAAAGAAAGGGCCCGGTCCACTGGTGACGCAGCTGACCAAAAACTCGGGCAGCCTGCCGATTCCGATCACAATTGTGCCCGGCGACCTAAGCAAGGAAAAGCTGGAAGCCATCACCTGAGGCCACCCAATGCAATGCCGCATCCAGTTCTGGTTCGAATTCGCATCGACCTATTCCTACCTCAGCGCCATGCGAATCGAACAGGCTGCGGCACAGCATAACGTCGCCGTAGAATGGCATCCCTTTCTTCTGGGGCCCATTTTCGCGGCGCAGGGCTGGAACAATTCTCCGTTTAACATTTACCCGGCCAAAGGGCGCTATATGTGGCGCGATGTGGAGCGTTTGACGACGCAGCGCGGCCTGCCCTTCCGGCAGCCGGACCCGTTTCCGCAAAACGGCCTGAAGGCTGCGCGCCTCACGCTGGCTATTGAAAATCAGACCGACAGGGCGCGATTTGTTCGGGCGGTCTATAAAGCCGAATTCGCACAAGGTCAGAATGTGTCGGACGATGCAGTTCTGGTTGATTGCCTGAAATCCGCCGGTTTGCCTGACGACCTTTTGGACAGAACCCGAGACCCCGAGATCAAGTCAGCTCTGATCGAGCAGACCAAAACCGCACAGGCCAAAGGACTGTTCGGTGCGCCGAGTTTTCTGGTCGGCGACGAACTATACTGGGGAGATGATCGGTTGGATGATGCGATCCGGTTGGCGGCCAACATTTAGAATCGTTCCAAATCTTGACTTATCCGGCCCGGACCCGCATATCAGAAGCAACTGAAACGGAGCCGTGACATGTTCATCCAGACCGAATCCACGCCGAACCCTGCAACCTTGAAATTTCTGCCCGGCCAAACCGTGCTGGAAGCGGGCACTGCGGATTTCCCATCGGCTGAAGCCGGTGAAAAATCACCTTTGGCAAAACGGATTTTTGCGGTTAGCGGAGTAACGGGTGTATTCCTCGGCAATGACTTCGTGACCGTCACCAAGTCCGATGATGTCCAATGGGATCACATCAAGCCTGCGATTCTGGGTGCGGTGATGGAGCATTATCAATCCGGCCAACCGGTCATCGGCGCTGGTGAAACAGCCGCATCGGGCCATGCAGAGCACACCGGCGAGGATGCAGAAGTAGTTAATCAAATCAAAGACTTGCTTGATAGCCGCGTCCGTCCGGCAGTTGCTCAGGATGGCGGCGACATCACGTTCCACGGGTTTGACCGGGGCGTTGTCTACCTGCACATGCAGGGTGCTTGCGCGGGCTGCCCGTCTTCGACCCTGACGTTGAAGATGGGTATCGAAAACCTGCTGCGCCACTACATCCCCGAAGTGACCGAGGTTCGTCCTGTTGCCGTCTGACCCCATTATTTTGGCGTTTGATACATCGGCCGCGCATTGCGCGGCCGCTTTGTTGTGCGGCAACCGGATCGTGACTTCGCGCATCGAAGCCATGTCGCGCGGTCAAGCCGAACGTCTGATGCCGTTGCTGGAAGAAGTTCTGGCCGATGCCGGATATGGGTGGAAAGACCTGTCCGCGATCGGTGTCGGCGTTGGACCCGGAAACTTTACCGGCATCCGAATCTCGGTTTCTGCGGCGCGCGGCCTAGCCCTAGGGCTTGGCGTTCCAGCGGTAGGCGTGTCCGGGTTCGACGCTTTGGCCGAAATGCCTACGGACGCCCTGCCTGCGATCCGCGCCCCGCGTGATCAGGTTTACGTGGCGTTCCCGGACCAAGGTCCGATGCTAATGCCTCAAACTGAGGCAGAATCACTTGGCCCTCTGATCCTGAATGACGACGCCGATGCACAGGTTCGTGCTATTGCCCGGGTCGCCGGGCAAAGGTGGCAAACCGAAACTGCGCAGCCAGCGCCACTCTATGTTCGGCCTGCGGATGCGGCCCCTTCCAAAGACACACCCCCGGTTTTGCTGGACTGATGAGCCCCGAGGAACTTGCCAAAACACACGCGGCGGCATTTACCCAGTCACGGTCGTGGGCTGCGGTCGAATTTGCGGATCTTCTGAACAATCGGTTCATACATATCGTTGGAAATACTCAATCTTTTTCGCTGTTCCAGGTGATCGGCGATGAGGCTGAATTGCTGACAATCGCCACGCATCCAGACGTTCAGCGGCAGGGCCTGGCCCGAGCGTGCATGCAAGAGTGGCATTCCAAAGCAAAGGCTTTGGGCGCGACGCGCGCTTTCCTGGACGTCGCTGCGGATAACCTGCCCGCCATCGCGCTGTATGAACACAGCGGTTATCGCGCCTGTGGTTTGCGCAAGGGGTATTACCTGCGCGAAAACAATCAGAAAATCGATGCTATCGTGATGGAATCCGCGCTGGATTGACCGCTTAAGACATATTTTTTCAACCAAATGGTCAAAAATCTGTTGACCACGGCGGTTGCAAACGTCCTTAATTCCCGCCATCACAACAGTTATGCTCGCTAACAGTGGGTGAACGGGGCTATCTTCGCCCCGACCGATAATAACAAACGGGAGTATAAAATGACCCTGATGAAATCCTTGATGGGTGCCACCGCCGCAGTCGCACTTACGGCTGGCGCTGCGCTGGCAGATCCTGCCCTGATCTTTGATCTCGGCGGCAAGTTCGACAAATCGTTTAACGAAGCCGCCCACAATGGCGCGTCGCGTTGGGCCGAAGAAACAGGCGGCACCTACAACGAGATCGAAATCCAGTCCGAAGCACAGCGCGAGCAAGCTCTGCGCCGTTTCGCTGAATCCGGCTCAAACCCAATCATCACGATGGGATTTGGTATGGCAGATCCGCTGTCCGCCGTGGCTGCTGACTACCCGGACACCAAATTTGTTGCAGTTGACGTCAACTGGTTGGACATCCCCAACATCCGTCAAATCGGTTTTGCCGAGCATGAAGGATCATATCTGGTCGGCATGATGGCCGCGATGGCATCGGAATCCGGCACCGTTGGCTTTATCGGTGGCATGGATATCCCGCTGATCCGACACTTTGGCTGCGGTTATGCGCAGGGTGCCAAGGCTGTAAACCCTGACATCAATGTTGTTGCCAACATGACCGGTACCACCCCGGCAGCATGGAACGACCCGGTGAAGGGTTCGGAATTGACCAAAGCACAAATCAGCCAGGGCGCTGACGTGATCTATGCAGCCGCTGGTGGCACCGGTGTTGGCGTACTGCAGACCGCGGCAGACGAAGGCATCCTGTCGATCGGCGTGGACAGCAACCAGAACCACCTGCACCCGGGTAAGGTTCTCACCTCGATGCTGAAACGCGTTGATGTTGCCGTTTATGATGCGATGTCAGCGGGCGAAGGCCTGGAAACCGGCGTGTTCCAGATGGGTCTGGCCGAAGAAGGTGTTGGCGTCGCCATGGATGACAACAACGCACCTCTGGTCTCGGACGAGATGAAAGGCGCAGTCGACAAAGCGCGTCAGGACATCATCGACGGTAACGTCTCTGTTGTCAGCTATTATGAGAACGACAGCTGCCCGGCACTGCAGTTCTGATATCGCGCAAGGCGGGGGTACAACCTCCGCCTTGCCCCCGACTCTGCCGCGTATGACACCGCGGCCCTTTCGGCAATTGAGGACAAGACATGACCGTCCCCGCCATTGAGCTCAAAGGGATATCCAAAGCCTTTGGGCCGGTTCAGGCCAATAAAGACATTTCTATCAGCGTCGCCCCCGGTACGATCCATGGGATCATCGGTGAAAACGGTGCGGGCAAATCCACGCTGATGAGCATCCTCTACGGCTTTTACAAAGCCGATAAAGGTGAAATCTGGATTAACGGCAACAAGACCGACATCCCTGACAGCCAGGCGGCCATTGCTGCCGGGATCGGGATGGTGTTCCAGCATTTCAAACTGGTTGAAAATTTCACCGTTCTGGAAAACATCGTTCTCGGTGCCGAGGATGGCGGGCTGCTGGCCCCGTCCTTGTCCAAAGCGCGCAAAGAACTGAAAGCGCTGGAAGAGGAATACGAGCTGTTCGTAGATCCCGACAAGCGCATCGACGAGATTGGCGTCGGCATGCAGCAACGGGTCGAAATCCTGAAAGCCCTGTATCGCAAGGCCGAGATTCTGATCCTGGACGAACCCACCGGGGTTCTGACACCGTCCGAGGCTGACCAGCTGTTCCGCATCCTTGACCGCCTGCGGGCCGAAGGGAAGACGATCATCGTGATCACGCACAAGCTGCGCGAAATCATGGAAAACACCGATACGGTTTCGGTCATGCGGCGCGGTCAGATGACGGCGACGGTGAAAACAGCCGACACCAGCCCCCAGGAGCTGGCCGAGCTGATGGTGGGCCGCAAGGTGCTGCTGCAAGTCGATAAAGTACCTGCGCAACCCGGTAAGCCCGTTCTGGAAATTGAAAAACTCAGCGTTTTCGATTCAGCCGGGGTCGAACGGGTCAAGGGTATCGACCTGACCGTTCGGGCCGGTGAAATCGTCGGTATCGCTGGCGTGGCCGGAAATGGCCAATCGGAACTTCTGGAAGTTCTGGGCGGCATGCGTCCGGGTCAGGGTTCGATCAAATTGAACGGCAGCCCGCTGGCGCTTAGCGGTCCGGGATCGGACGGTCAGGCGCGTCGGGCCCAACATATCGCACACGTGCCCGAAGACCGTCAGCGCGAAGGCCTTGTGATGGACTTTCACGCTTGGGAGAATGTGGCCTTTGGCTATCACCGTGATCCTGCCTACCAGAGCGGGATTTTCATGAACAACGCCGCCCTGCGCGCCGATACCGAGCGCAAGATCGAGAAATTCGACGTCCGACCACCTAATGCGTGGCTTACAGCCAAGAGCTTCTCGGGCGGGAACCAACAAAAGATTGTTGTCGCGCGCGAAATTGAACGGAACCCGGATCTTCTATTGGTGGGGCAACCAACCCGCGGCGTCGACATCGGCGCGATCGAGTTCATTCACAAGCAGATCGTCGCGCTGCGTGATCAAGGTAAAGCAATCCTGCTCGTCTCGGTCGAGTTGGAAGAAATCTTCTCGCTATCGGATCGCATCGCTGTGATGTTTGACGGACATGTCATGGGCGAAAGACTGCCCCATGAAACAGATGAAAAAGAACTTGGCCTGTTGATGGCCGGCGTTGCGGGAGAGGCCGCGTAACATGGAAAAGATGCCCAAATGGGCCGATGTGGTGCTGATCCCGCTGATCAGTCTGATATTGGCCGCAATCTTGTCCGCCTTGGTCATTCTGGCCATCGGTGAAAACCCGATCGAAGCGGTGAAACTGATGGTGACCGGTGCGCTCGGGTCGACCTACGGTTGGGGGTATACGCTGTATTATGCCACCAACTTTATGTTCACAGGGTTGGCTGTGGCCGTCGCCTTCCACGCCCGGCTGTTCAACATCGGGGGCGAAGGTCAGGCTATGCTGGGCGGGCTGGGCGTTGCCATGGTATGCCTTTACATCCCGTGGCCGCATTGGAGCGTTGCGCTATTGGCGGCTTGCGCAGGTTCGATGCTGTTTGGCGCCGCATGGGCCGCCATACCGGCCTATCTACAAGCCAAGCGTGGCAGTCACATCGTGATCACAACGATCATGTTTAACTTTATTGCGGCGGCATTCCTGAACTACGTGTTGGTCAATCTTATGCGACCACCAGGCGCGCAAGACCCCTCATCTGCGCGTTTCCCCGAGGCCGTTCACCTGCCCACATTTCAGTCGATGTTCTCAACCGCCGAAAACGTGGTGTTTAAAGGGACCCCTGTTAATATCACGTTCTTCATTGCGGTTTTGGCCTGTTTTGTCGTCTGGGCACTGATCTGGCGGACAAGGTTGGGCTATGAAATCCGGTCCTACGGCAAGACCGAAACCGGCGCCGTCTATGCAGGCATTTCGCCGGTGCGGATCACGATCATTGCGATGCTGATTTCGGGCGCGCTGGCGGGGCTGATGGCCATCAACAACGTGATGGGTGAGGCCGAACGCCTGGTTCTGAACGCAACCGAGGGCGCGGGATTCATCGGCATCGCAGTGGCGCTGATGGGCCGGTCGCACCCGTTTGGTGTGTTTCTTGCGGCGATCCTGTTCGGGTTTCTCTATCAGGGCGGTGCAGAATTGGCTTTCTGGACGTCGATCCCACGCGAACTGATCGTTGTCATTCAGGCCCTGGTGATCCTGTTCACCGGGGCGCTGGACAACATGGTCCGGATGCCACTTGAAAAGCTGTTCCTGAGCCTGCGGAAGGGAGCGCAGTGATGGAGTTCTTTATAACACTCATCCAGGTCCTGGACTCGAGCATCCGTTTGGCCACGCCGCTATTGCTGGCCTGCCTGGCAGGGCTCTATTCCGAACGTGCGGGAATTTTCGACATCGGTCTTGAAGGCAAGATGCTGATGGCCGCCTTCTTCTCGGCAGCCGTCGCGGCTGTGACCGGGTCGGTCTGGTTGGGCCTGCTGGCGGGGATCGCCTCTTCTCTCGTTCTTTCCGGGCTTCACGGTTTGGCCTCGATCACCTTCCGGGGCAACCAATTGATATCCGGGGTCGCAATCAACTTTCTTGCGGCAGGTATGACGGTTCTTGTCGCGCAAAGCTGGTTCGAACAGGGCGGGCGCACGCCCTCGTTGTTTGGCGGCGGTCGTTTCACACCGATCAATTTCCCCTTTGCCGAGTCGCTGAGCGGGGTGCCAATCATCGGGCCGATCTATTCCGAGTTGCTCTCGGGCCATTCGGTCCTGGTCTATGTCGCGTTCCTGATGGTACCGGCAACATGGTGGATTCTGTATCGCACACGGTTCGGATTGCGATTGCGCGCCGTGGGTGAAAACCCCGCTGCCGTCGACACGGCCGGTGTCTCGGTCGTTGGCCTGCGCTATGCCGCTGTCGCCATCTGTGGCGTGTTGTGCGGTATCGCTGGGGCTTACCTGGCCACCGCACTGCAAGCTGGGTTCGTCAAAGACATGACCGCAGGCCGTGGTTTTATCGCGCTGGCTGCACTGATCTTTGCGAAATGGCGCCCCTGGCATGCAATGGGCGCTTGCCTGTTGTTCGGTTTGTTGCAGGCCATCGCGCTGCGGTTCCAGAACATCGATCTGGGCGGCGTGGTCATCCCTGTGCAGGCCATGGACGCCCTGCCTTACGTCCTTACTGTGGTCATTCTGGCCGGGTTTGTCGGCAAAGCGGTTCCGCCGCGCGCCGGCGGTGAGCCCTATGTGAAAGAGCGCTGATAAGTCCAGTTTCGGACTCAGTTCAGTCCTGTTCGCTGCAGAGCGGCATGCGGAGTTGATTTTGCATGCCGCAACCGTTCTAAAGGGGTATGCATGTGTCGCCAATCATACCCTACGACTCGGAATACACCCGGACCGTGTATTTGGGAACGCATGAACACCTCAGTACTGAGGAAAACCAGACATTTAGCCGTATCAGGCTGCTGGCATGACGCCCAGCGATCCGACTTCCGCCATGTGGCCACGGGGCACTGCCGCCGCGCGTCGCATTAAACCTACACCACTTTACCTTGAGGCGGCCCTGATCACTCTCTGTGACCCGCCTACCCTCATCCAGTAGCTCGATATGCAAATTTACCTTCCTATCGCCGAAGTTTCTGTCAACGCCTTCCTTCTACTGGGGCTTGGGGGGATGGTCGGCATTCTTTCGGGCATGTTCGGTGTCGGCGGCGGTTTCCTGATGACGCCCCTGCTGTTCTTCATCGGCATTCCCCCGGCCGTTGCGGTTGCAACCGAAGCCAACCAGATTGTTGCCTCTTCATTCTCTGGGGTTCTGGCGCATTTTCGACGAAAAACAGTCGACCTAAGAATGGGGACCGTCCTATTGATAGGCGGCTTAACGGGTGCTGCACTTGGGGTGGTGATATTCAACTACCTCAAAAGCCTCGGGCAGGTCGATCTGCTTGTGACGTTGTGCTACGTCGTGTTCCTTGGCGTCGTGGGCGGTTTAATGTTCATCGAAAGCCTGAACGCGCTCCGTAAATCCAAGAAAGGCGTGTCCGCACCCCCCAAACGCCGTCAGCGCGGCTGGGTGCATGCGATGCCGTTCAAAATGCGGTTCCGGACTTCGGGCCTGTATATCTCGGTCATTCCGCCTGCGCTGGTTGGCCTGTTCGTTGGCGTTCTGTCGGCCATTATGGGCGTTGGCGGCGGGTTCATCATGGTGCCTGCGATGATTTACCTGTTGGGAATGCCCACCAAGGTCGTGGTCGGAACATCCCTGTTCCAGATCATCTTTGTCACCGCCTTTACGACCATGTTGCATGCCACTACCAACTTTACAGTTGATGTCGTTCTTGCCGTATTGCTTCTGGTTGGCGGCGTCATCGGTGCACAGATCGGAACGGTGATCGGCGCGCGCATGCCTGCCGAGCAGTTGCGGGTGTTGCTGGCAGCGCTAGTTCTTGCGGTTTGCGGAAAGCTGGCTTTGGATCTGCTGATTGAACCATCCGAGCTGTTCTCGCTTGGCACCGGCGGAGGGCACTAATCATGCTGAAACGCTTGCTTGTTGCGCTGGCCCTTTGCGCCAGCCCCGCTCTGGCCGTTGAGGAAGAGGTCGTTCTGGGCCTCAGCCAGGATCGCGTGGCCATCACCGCCAATTTTGACGGATCTGAGATCCTGGTCTTTGGCGCGGTCAAACGCCAAGCTCCCATTCCGCCGGGACCACCACTTGAAGTGATTGTCGCAGTGTCCGGTCCATCCAGTCCTGTCACCGTTCGGCGAAAAGAGCGCAAGCTTGGAATCTGGGTCAATACCGACAGTGTCCTCGTAGACGAAGCCCCCAGCTTCTATGCGGTTGCGACCAGCGCGCCCTTGAATGAGATTCTGTCAGATACCGAAGACCTGCGGTACAGCGTGTCAATCGAACGTGCCATCCGATCTGTTGGTGCTGCGATGAACATCCGCGGCGCGCAGGAATTCGCGGACGCTGTTATTCGTATCCGAGAGAACGAAGGTCTGTATTCCATTCGCGAAGACACCGTGGCCGTTGATGAACAAACCCTGTTCCGTACCTCAATCGACATGCCTGCGGATCTGACCGAAGGCGACTATGTGGCGCGCATCTTCCTAACCCGCGGCGGCGAGGTCGTTTCACAATTTGAGACCACCATCGACGTGCGCAAAGTAGGGTTGGAGCGGTTCTTGTACAACATGTCCCGCCAGCAACCGATCTGGTACGGCCTGATGTCTTTGGTCATTGCCATTGCGGCGGGTTGGGGTGCGTCAACCGCGTTCCGCCTATTGCGCGAGTAACTGATCGTTACCCGCGTCCGATATAGGGCATTGTCGTGGCCATCACGGTCATGAACTGAACGTTTGCCTCAAGCGGCAGGTTCGCCATGTGAAGAACGGACCGCGCTGCATCTTCGACGGCCATTGTTGGGTCGGGCTGCTGCCTGTCGGCAATGGCCGCGTCGACCAGGCCCTGCACCATCTGTGTTCGCGCATTGCCGATATCGATCTGCCCACAAGCGATATTGAAGCCCCGCCCGTCCAAAGACAGGCTGCGGGTCAGGCCCGTAATGGCGTGTTTCGTCGCCGAGTAATGCACCGAGTTGGGGCGCGGCACATGGGCGGCAATTGAGCCGTTATTGATGATGCGCCCGCCTTGCGGCGATTGGTGGCGCATGATCCGAAACGCCTCACGGGCACACAGGAACATGCCGTTCAGGTTGACGGCGACGCTTTGGTACCAATCGTCCAACGCGATCTCGTCAATCGTTCCCCCCGGCGCGAATATTCCCGCGTTGTTGAACAGAACATCCAAATGGCCCGCCTTACCCTGAAAGTCACCAAAGGCGGCCTCAACCGCTTGTGCATCGGTGACATCCGCGACCAATGGAATTGCGTTTGCGTGCTCTGCAGCCATTTCGTTCAGCTTGTCAGCACTGCGCGCCAATAGACCAACCGTCCATCCTTGGGCCAGAAACAATTCAGCCGTGGCGCGCCCTATGCCAGAACTTGCGCCGGTCACAATAATGGATGTCATGTCTCTTCTGCCTCCAAGGTCAGTGAGGCCGCCGGGACAGCGCGCAGGTCGTCCACACGCAGCGGATAAGTCGGCTTGGCAAGCCGGTTGCGTACGACCCAGATCAGCCTTTCCTGCGCGCGCGTGATGGCGACATAGGCCAAACGTTTCCACAGTGGTTGTCCAGCCTCGGTGCGGCCCATACGGGCAGCGGCATAAATATCCGGAGCGAAAACCTGAACAGTGTCCCACTGCGACCCTTGCGCCTTGTGAATGGTGACTGCTGCACCGTGCAAAAAGGTGGCGCCCATGCGCGCGGCAAAGGGAATGAACGGCTCTTCCTCGTCCGGTTTTTCAATCTTGACGATGGATGCGGCGCTGACCTGCGGGTCTTCTGCCCCCATCACGTGCAACCTGGAAAACCCCGGTTTGCGGCCAGGACCCAAATAGATGACCTGAGCGCCCTTGATCAGGCCGCGCGCCTCAAGATCCAGCCGTTTCTTGCGGTGTTTCAAAGGTAATTCGATACCATCGCAGATAAGCGGTTCGCCTTCCAACAATTCGGTATCCGGCGCGCCGTGAACGTTTCGAAAAGCCTGAATCAGCCGAATGCGGGTTGCATTGCGCCAGACCAAAACGGGACTGCGGGCCATCAGATCAACCTCGACCCGCTGCCCCCAGACCACACGGTCGTCCTTCCGGGCAGTCTGCTCAACCATGCGCTCAAAATCTTCGAACCCCATCTGAGGGTCCGACAGCGCATGGGCAAGGTCCAATATCGGGTTATCCGCATCCTGCCGATGAACCCGGTGAAGGATCTGTTTGCGCGGCTCGGGCAATGCTTCGAACACCATGCTGCCCGACTGATTGACCGGCGCCAATTGTGCCGGGTCACCAAACAGTAGAAGTGTTGGGAAGATTTCCTGCAGGTCTTCGAACTGCCGGTCATCCAGCATCGAGGCTTCATCCACAAACCCGATGTCCAACGGCTCGTCCCGGCGCTTCCAGCCGGTGATAAAATCAGAGCCCCGTAACCCTGCCGCGGCCAGAGCACCCGGGATGGACTTGTTGTTCTGGTAAAACGCCGCGGCGCGATCCAGCGCCTCTTCGGTCAGGCCCTCGATTTCGGGACGTTCGTCATTGCCTGCCAGCCATTCGGCGATCCGTTCGTATTCCGGGTCGTAGACGGGTGTGTAAAGGATACGGTGGATCGTTGTCGCTGGCACCCCGCGCAGACGCAATACGCTGGCCGCTTTGTTCGTCGGGGCCAGGATCGCCAGACTGCGTTTTTCACGAGCTTTGCGGCTTTCGAAATCGCCGGACACAATCTGAACGCCGGTGTCCGCAATGGCCTTATAAAGCTCGGCCAGCAGCAGGGTTTTTCCGGACCCTGCCTTTCCAATCACAGCCATCACACCGGATTTACTCGATCCCGGAAGCTTCAGCAGCGCGTCATCGTCAAGGTCAACACCTGCCGATTTCAGCATCTCAGAGATGCTGTCATACGCGGCGGCCTGGTCGTCAGAGTAAGTCACAGAGGGCAAAGACATGGCGCGACCCTACAAGCCCGCGCCAGCTATCACCAGATGTGGAATTCGGTTTTCACCCTGTCAGGCTGACAATGCAAACGGGTGCTGTCTGCCAACGCCGAAAGCCGTCTTGAACCACAGCCGCGACAATTCACGCGGGATGCCCGCGCGCTTGGCCACGCGGTTGCAGTCGTCCGCCGAATACGGCCACATCCCGACCGAGATTTGATCACGCCCTTTACCTTCGGTGCCCAGCACGATCGGAGATGATCCGATCAGGCGATAGATGCGAATCATACGCGCATCGAAAACACCCGCAATGTGGGTTAGACCAAACCCCTCCATCATCTCGCCGCCGCTAAGCATGATGGCCCCGGCCGTGTGCGGGCTTGCCGTGCGCGACAGGCAAAAGCGCGTCACTTCCCAGATCAAGGGGCTGTTGATTGGTTTGCCGCCCGTCAGGTGTCCAAACACCTCGTTCACCATAACCGGACCGGTGGTCGGCATCACGCGCATGGAGCCGCCGTGGCTGCCATCCGGTTCTTCCCAAATGACATAGATCGGGTTCAGATCATCGTACTGATCCCGCTCTTCCCCCTTGTCGTTGACATGAACATCCCAGCCCAGCCGGGTTTTGAATTGATCGGCGCGGTCCCGAAACATCCCCTCAGCCAGTTTTGGATATTTGTGCAATTCGTCAGCATAGACATAGCGCAACATGACTCTTTTCCCCTTGTCGTCCTGTGCAAGAACGAAGGGGGTACAAAGTCGTGGTTAATTTCCGGTTCTTACTGCGCGCGCGCCTTAAACGACTATTAACCCGCGGCTCAAGGCCGTTGCGATAGCATGAGTTGTGTTTTGCGCACCCAGCTTGGCGCGTGCGCTTTCGATATAAACCCTCAGCGTGTGTTCCGAGATCGACAAGGAATGAGCGACCTGCGCCCTGCTATAACCCAGGGCGAGCAAGGTCATGGCGTCCACTTCACGCGGCGACAATCCACGTGCAGAATCGGGCTGACGATCACTTTCAAACTCCAGCGCCTTTCGGTTGAAGTAATGCGCGATCAGGATCAGTTCGCGCCCATGCGTTTTGATGAACCTCTGCCAGGTGTCATCGTCACAGGTATGATTGACAGTAAACAAAGCGAATTGGCCATTCGGTCCGCGGATCGGAATGGAATAACCTTGATTGCCAACGCCGTGCTCTAATGCATCCTTCAAAAATGTCTTGGCAACCTTGCCCGACCAATCCAGCGTCTTCCAGTCCACAGGATGAAACCGTTGGAAACAGCCCAGTATGACCGGATCGATTCTATGATAGTTACGCTCGCGGTACCGTTCGGCCCAGACGTCGGGATAGGTGGTATAGCCGTATTGATCACCGGCCCCGTCGACCCAATGGTAAATCAGGTTTTCAATCTGCAGCCTGTCCCGCAGGCGAATGGCGACTTCGCTTAGTTCGTCAAGCGAGCTGGTGTTTTCCAAGTCCTCCAGAACCTGGCTCATATCGAGTTTTGTTGCCATCCGCTGGTGCCCGAACCTCATTCTTTCTGGACGAGATTTCAGCTGCGGCGATCAGCTTGGTGTCATCCAACTGCTCGGCAAGCGCGGTCAAACCGTTTTCAACAGCAAAGGCGCTGAGGTCCGACAGTACGTCCAGTATCCACTCATTTTGCGCCATCAGCGTCTCTCCGAAACGGTTAACGAAGGGTTAACACAACCATAGCATGAGGAAGTTTTTTTGGCCTATTCACTGATTTCTACTCCCCAAAAACAGCGGGGTATTCTCGCGTAAGCCTTTAAAAAGGTTAAGACCACCGCCCAAAAAGAAACACCCGCGAGCCAGAAAACCGATTCGCGGGTGTTTTGGATTTTGTCTGAGACGAAGTTAGTCGCGTGCGGCCAGAACCTCTTCCAAGGTGCGCATCCCGGTCTGCGGAGCCTGAACCAGCACCGACATGTTGCCCGGCTTATGCTCGTTCCGCAGCATCTTCATGTGCGCCTCGGGCAGATCATTCCAGGTGAACACTTCGGACATGCAGGGATCCAGGCGACGTTCAACCATCAGCTGGTTTGCAGCCGCTGCCTGCTTGAGGTGGGCAAAGTGCGAGCCCTGCAGACGCTTCTGGTGCATCCACATGTAACGCACATCGAAGGTCAGGTTGTAGCCGGTTGTACCAGCGCAGATCACAACCATGCCGCCCTTCTTCACAACAAAGGTCGAAACCGGGAAGGTGCTTTCGCCGGGGTGCTCGAACACCATGTCGACGTTGTTGCCTTTACCGGTGATGTCCCAAATGGCCTTGCCGAATTTGCGGGCTTCTTTGAACCACTCGGCATATTCTGGTGTGTTCACTGTGGGCAGCTGACCCCAGCAGTTGAAGTCTTTGCGGTTCAGAACGCCCTTGGCACCCAGACCCATGACAAAGTCACGCTTGCTTTCGTCTGAGATCACACCAATCGCGTTTGCACCTGCGGTGTTGATCAGCTGGATCGCATAGGAACCCAGACCACCCGACGCTCCCCAAACCAGAACGTTCTGGCCCGGCTTTAGGTCGTGTGGCTCATGACCAAACAGCATCCGGTAGGCAGTCGCCAGCGTCAGCGTGTAGCAAGCGCTTTCTTCCCAAGTCAGGTGCTTGGGCCGCGGCATCAGTTGCTGGGCCTGAACATTAGTGAACTGCGCGAACGAACCATCGGGGGTTTCATAGCCCCAAATCCGCTGGCTGTCCGAATACATCGGATCACCGCCGTTACAATGCTCGTCATCGCCATCATCCTGGTTGCAGTGGATGACGACCTCGTCACCAACTTTCCAGCGGGTCACTTTTGAACCAACGGCCCAAACGATGCCCGACGCATCAGAACCGGCAATGTGGTAAGGGGCCTTGTGGCCATCGAAGGGCGAAATCGGCTTACCCAGCGACGCCCATACTCCGTTGTAGTTGACGCCGGCAGCCATGACCAGAACCAGCACTTCGTGACTGTCCAGCTCGGGGACGTCCACGACTTCCTGAATCATCGCGGTGTCCGGGTCGCCGTGGCGCTCCTTGCGGATCGCCCACGCATACATTTTCTTGGGCACAAAACCCATCGGAGGGATTTCACCCATCTCATAGAGGTCTTTTTCCGGTGCCTCGTACGACGCGATGCCGCTGTCGGTGTCCAGAGCCATGTTGGCCTCCTTCAGTTCTAAACCTTTGCCGCGATGCAGAATCGCGTGCATTAACCGATGGAATATTGGCCTTTAGGAAATAATGCAACCGAAATCGGTGCTGTTTTGTAACTTTATGACCCAGCGGATGCAGAAATTTCCTTCGCATCCGCAGCATTTCCCTCGTCTGGTCCCATCGGAACCGAGGCTGCATAATACTCCAGAAGATCAACCCTTTGACCGGACAGGCATATTTTCCCGTCACTGCGCCTGAGAATTCGCCGTTCGACCAACTGATCAATCGCGGCTTCAACCGATGTCTGGTTCTCTTGGTCCGTCATTCCATTGCGACGCATGAGCTCGACAATCACCTGAACGGCATCGGCCTCCGACATCTCTTTATGCTTTTGCATTAGCCAACACGCGGCGGGTACAGGGACCAGCGGGATTGCAGCGCGGAGTCGCGTCATCAGGTCACGCGCTAAATCGGTCATCAGATCGCGCTGATGATCTGCCCGAAACGCCCGCAAGGAAACGGGCTGACCATATCGGACCGAGGCTAGGCCAAATCGTTTGTAGCGCCCGATCACGCGCCGCCAGAGCTGTTTGAGGATCCATCTGGTGATTACACCGATCCGCGCGCGAAACCGTCGTTCATTGCCTAATGCGGCACGCGTCAGAACAGTATCTTCGAGCACACGATCATAGTTCAGCGCCACGGGGACGAATACAACATCGCGGCCCTCTTCCGAGGTCCCGTCAATAATATATTTGAGCAAACCCAGCTTTGGACGACCCAGGGCACCAGTCAGACTTAGCCCACCTTCGGGGAACATGGCCTGCGTCACTCCTGCCGTGGTCGCGTGGCGCACATAACAGGACAGCACCTGACGATAGAGATCATTGCCGGACTTTCGCCGAATAAAATAAGCCCCCATCGCACGGATCAGACGGCTAAGGGGCCAGACACGGGCCCATTCGCCCACCGCATAAGAAAGGGCCGAATGTTGCGCTGCGAGGTAGGTAACGAGCACATAGTCCATATTGCTGCGATGATTCATGACGAAAACCACCGTGGCGTCGGGGTCGATGTTTTCGACAGCGTCTTCGTCCTGATAGCTAAGCTGCACGTGATAAAACGCATTGCTCAGCAAACGAGCCAGACGGATCGCAATGCTGAAATAGGCAACGGCTGAAAACGAGGGAACGATCTCACGCGCGTATCGCTGCGCTTGCTCGAACGCCACAGCATCGGGGACACCCGTTTCGCGTGCGTGATCCTGAACGGCCTGACCAACCTGCGGGTCATAGATCAGGCGCTGAATCATATCGTGACGGTGCGCCAACTTGAACGGCTGGATCGGCCGCTTCAGGCGCGTGTTCAATCGTTTCACCGCTCGTTCGAGTCGACGCCTGAAAAACCACCGCACCGACGGGAACAGAAAATGTGAAGCCAAAGTGACCACGGCAAACACCAGGATCAGCAAAAAAAGCCAAAGCGGAAGTTCCACGGTCTGAGTCATGCGTGCACCCTGCCACCAAACGCTGCGTCCTACAATCTGAAGAACCTAATATGCCGCGACGCAGCGAATTGACATGTCCCGAAAATTGCGCTTTAGAGGCCAGGAACGTAATTTTCTTGCCCAACCGAGACACGAGGTCCAGCTATGACGCAGACGCAGAAAGATCGCCCCTGGCTCATCCGAACCTATGCCGGTCATTCCACCGCCAAAGCGTCGAATGCGTTGTATCGCGGGAATCTGGCAAAAGGCCAGACGGGCCTGTCGGTGGCCTTCGATCTGCCCACGCAGACCGGTTATGACAGTGATCATACGCTCGCGCGCGGCGAAGTGGGCAAGGTTGGCGTGCCTGTCGGCCACCTGGGCGATATGCGAGTTCTGTTCGACCAGATTCCGTTGGAACAGATGAACACTTCGATGACGATCAACGCGACAGCGCCTTGGCTGCTTGCGCTTTACATCGCTGTGGCCGAGGAACAAGGCGCAGATATCTCCAAACTGCAGGGCACGGTACAAAACGACCTGATCAAGGAATACCTGAGCCGCGGCACCTATGTCTGCCCGCCCAAACCGTCGCTCAAGATGATCGCTGACGTGGCCGAGTACTGTTATACCAACGTGCCGAAATGGAACCCGATGAACGTGTGTTCCTATCACCTGCAAGAAGCCGGCGCGACACCGGAGCAAGAGCTGTCTTATGCGCTGGCCACCGCCATCGCCGTTCTGGACGAACTGCGCCCTCGTGTTCCCGCCGAGGATTTCCCAGCACTTTGCGGACGGATTTCGTTCTTTGTTAACGCAGGTATCCGCTTTGTCACTGAAATGTGCAAAATGCGCGCTTTCGTCGATCTTTGGGACGAAATCCTGCGCGACCGCTACGGCGTAGAGAACCCGAAATTCCGCCGATTCCGGTATGGCGTTCAGGTCAACTCGCTCGGTTTGACCGAGCAGCAGCCTGAAAACAACGTCTACCGCATCCTGATCGAGATGCTGGCCGTGACTCTTTCGAAAAAAGCCCGCGCCCGCGCAGTTCAGCTGCCTGCTTGGAACGAGGCACTGGGCCTGCCCCGCCCCTGGGATCAGCAGTGGTCCATGCGGATGCAACAGATTCTGGCCTATGAGACCGACCTTCTGGAATATGGTGACCTGTTCGATGGCAACCCCGCCGTGGACGCGAAGGTTGAAGAATTGAAAGAGGGCGCACGCGCTGAACTGGCCAATCTGGATTCAATGGGCGGAGCAGTAGCGTCAATCGAATACATGAAGTCACGGCTTGTTGATTCAAACGCTGAACGCCTGAACCGCATCGAACGGAACGAAACTGTCGTTGTCGGTGTGAACAAGTGGATCGAAGGCGAACCCTCGCCCCTGCAGACCGAAGATGGCGGCATCATGGTCGTTGACCCTGCTGTCGAACAAGAACAAATCGCGCGCCTGAATGAATGGCGGCAAGATCGCGATGACACAGCTGTCGCGGCGGCTCTGGCCGCGCTATGCGAAGCGGCGCAAAACGGCACCAACGTCATGGAGCCCTCAATCGCAGCTGCCAAGGCTGGTGTAACCACCGGTGAGTGGGCCGAAGAAATGCGCAAAGTCTACGGTACCTATCGTGGGCCCACGGGCGTTTCGGGCTCGGTCTCGAACAAGACAGAGGGCTTGGAAGATCTGCGGGCCGCAGTGGATGTGGTCAGCGACAAGCTTGGTCGCCGTCTGAAGTTCCTGGTCGGCAAGCCGGGGCTGGACGGTCACTCGAACGGGGCCGAACAGATCGCATTCCGCGCCCGGGATTGCGGGATGGATATCAGTTACGAAGGTATTCGCCTGACTCCCGAGGAAATCGTAACCGCCGCTGCGGATGACGACGCACATGTGATCGGTCTATCTATTCTGTCAGGCAGCCACATTCCGCTTGTGCAGGACGTCATGAACCGGCTGCGCGAGGCCGGGCTGAATCATATTCCGGTGATTGTAGGTGGCATCATCCCCGATGACGACGCCGCAAAGCTTACTGCAATGGGTGTTGCAAAGATCTATACGCCCAAGAATTTCGAACTGAATGCAATCATGGGCGATATCGTCACTCTTGTAGATCCTCAAAACCTGGCTGCCGAGTAACTCCGGTCAATTTGAACTGATCCTGTTTCTATCCCTGAATAAAAGGGGATAGATAATCCTTTTCTTTGGAATTACGGTGTGCCATCGGTAACGCCGTTAATGACTATTTCCTGGGAGAGGGTGAATGTCGGGGACAAATCTGGAAAATATGTCGCGCAAGGATCTACTTGAATTGCGCGATCAGGTGGAAAAGGCGCTTATTGGTGCAGAAAAACGCGAACGCAAAGAAGCGCTGAAAGCGGCGGAAAAAGCCGCAGCTGAATTCGGGTTCTCTTTGTCGGAACTGTCAAAAGACAATCCGATATCTGGAAAAGCCACAAAAGCGAAATACAAAAACCCCGCCAATCCAGAACAAACATGGTCGGGTCGTGGTCGAAAGCCGCAATGGATTCATGACGCATTGAATTCCGGCGCAGATATTTCGGATCTGGAAGTCTAATTTCTAATTGGAACGTACCCCAAAATGACAATTCATATTGGAGCCGAAAAAGGCGATATTGCAGAAACGGTTCTTTTGCCCGGCGATCCCTATCGTGCAAAATGGGCGGCTGAAACGTTCCTGGACGACGTGAAGAAAGTCAATGACGTGCGCGGCATGTTGGGCTTTACGGGACGCTGGAAAGATAATCCTGTCACCATTCAAGGTAGCGGGATGGGCATGCCATCCTTGTCGATATACGTCAACGAACTGATCCGGGACTATGGTGCCAAAACGCTGATCCGTATCGGCTCTTGCGGGGGCATGCAGGACAGTGTGAATGTCCGCGATGTGATCCTGGCGATGACCTCGACCACGCTTAGCACACCGTCACGCGGCATCATGAAAGAGCTGAATTTCGCACCCTGTGCTGATTGGGGGCTGCTTCAGGCGGCGGCTCAGGCGGCTGCGGCCAAAGGCACGCCAACCCATATCGGCGGCATCTATTCGTCGGACGTCTTCTATGACGAACGCCCAGATCTGAACGAACAGATGGTACGGCACGGTATTCTCGGGGTCGAGATGGAAGCTGCGGAGCTGTACATTCTGGCCGCGCGGCACAATTGCCGCGCATTGGCTGTTCTAACCGTTTCCGATCACTTGCTGACCGGCGAATCTTTGCCCTCAGCTGAACGCGAAAGCAGTTTTGGCGATATGGTTGAAGTCGCACTTCAGGCGGCATTCCCGGCAGCGTGAATGCAAAAACGTAGGGTGGGAAGCCGCCCTGCTATTGACCCTTCAGACATTGAGTTGGCGCGTCGCTGCCCTGCTGCTGCGCGCCACAGAATGCACACACCCAAACGCCTTCCTTACGGTGCTGCCGCCAGCGGCAGTCCCGGCTCAGGGACGAGGTGCGCGAGCGCCACAGAAAATAGGCAAACACGCCGCCTGCCAAAATAAGAAGCAAAATGGGCATGACCAATGCATGACCCATTTTGAGTGCCGGCCGCAAGCCTGACGTCGACTTAGGCTGCGTTTGCGTATTCGAAAAGCTCAGGTTCGTGCTTTTCTTCCACCTCTACAGGCTCGGGAGTGTAGTAGGTCCACGCTTGATTTATAAGCTCCAGAGCTTCAACAGCGCTCGTTTTGGATTGTTGTCTTTGATTTTGCATCGGAGCGGTCCCGTTTTCGGTCTCATCACTCCTCCCTGATCACAAAGATAGTCTGGATCAGGGGCCATCGCATTACACAAATCTGCAACTGCGACATGCACTTACCGCAAGGCGGCAAGTGCATGATTTTCATACGCTTTAAACTGCGCGATCAACCATCATCTTTTTGATTTCGGCAATCGCCTTGGCCGGGTTCAGACCCTTCGGACAGGTCTTGGCGCAATTCATGATCGTGTGGCAGCGATACAGCTTGAACGGGTCTTCCAACTCATCCAGACGTTCACCAGTGGCTTCGTCACGGCTGTCGATGATCCAGCGATACGCATGCAAAAGCGCAGCGGGGCCAAGGTAGCGATCCCCGTTCCACCAATAACTGGGGCACGAGGTCGAGCAGCTGGCGCACATCACGCATTCATACAGCCCATCCAGTTTCTTGCGATCTTCGATTGATTGCTTCCACTCTTTCGCAGGACGGTTGGTCTTAGTTTCCAGCCACGGCATGATGCTTGCATGCTGCGCATAGAAATGCGTCAGGTCCGGGATCAGGTCCTTGACGACAGGCATATGCGGCAGCGGATAAATCTTAACGTCACCCTTGATTTCATCCATGCCGTAGATACAGGCCAGCGTGTTGATCCCGTCGATATTCATCGCGCAGGAACCGCAGATACCTTCGCGGCAGGACCGGCGGAAGGTCAAGGTTGGGTCGATTTCATTCTTGATCTTGATCAGCGCGTCCAGAACCATCGGGCCGCAGCTGTCCATATCGACAAAATAGGTGTCCACACGTGGATTTTGACCGTCATCCGGGTTCCAGCGATAGATCTGGAATTTACGAACATTGGCCGCGCCTTCAGGCTTTGGCCAAGTTTTACCTGTAGTAATCCGAGAGTTCTTTGGCAGGGTGAGTTGTACCATTTCCGACCTCGCTAAAATCCTGCGTATAGATATACTCGGCGGGCCGGAAAGCCAACCTTTTAACCTTGAAAACACCCAAGAAAATTGGGCAAGTTCACCACAAAATTCCCACGGCGCACAAGGATCGTGCCGCTGAAGAAACGAGTTGAGTTCAGGACAGCGCATGTCGATTAATGTCGTCAACATACCTTACGGCAATAAGAACCCCTACCAGAACATGCTGTATTCGGCCTGTAAGCCAGAGTTCTGCTTGATTGCTTCCAGAAGCGCTCCTTTGTCCGCGTTTGCAAAGGCTGATTTTCAACCCGATCAAAGCATCATTCATATTCATTGGGACGACCGGTTGTTCCCCAAGCCGGAAACGGAAGCGCAGGCTTCTGATTTTCGGTCTACCTGTGACGGCATGAGACAATACCAGGCCAATGGCGGGCGCGTGATCTGGACCATTCACAATCAGTTCGCGCATTCCGAAGGAGTCAAGACAGATTACTTCCGCAATAACCGCCGGGAATTAGCGGAAATTGTCGACCTGATTCACGTTCACACGCCCCATGCCCGGCAACATATGATTGATGAATATGGCACTGACCCCGATAAACTGCGCCTCATTCCGCATCCGAGCTATCTTGGTGTTTACGAGCCGTCAGAGCAAACGTTGAAACGCCCCCTTCCCCTGCGCGAGCGCACCCATTTCTTAAGCTTTGGAACAATGCGGGGCAGCCGTGAATTGGAACGGTTGGAAGATGCCGCAAAAAAAATGACCAATCGTGGTCACGACTTTCAGGTATCAGTCGTCGGGCGGGTGTATCCGTCCGGCCGCCGCCTGATGCGCCGCATGCGATCAAACCGAAATACTACTGTTATGCCTGAACGAATTCCTGATTCCGAAATAACCCAAGTGTTCTCAAATGCGCATGCATACATGCTGCCGTCGACGACCACTTTTACCTCGGGAACGGCAATGCTGGCGCAGACCTTTGGCTTGCCGATTATCGGCCCCGACATTGATGCGCACAAGCATACTACACCAGAGGCCTGTCATGATCTGCTCTATCCCGCGCAAAACCCAAGAGGCTTGATCCGCATGATGATGCGTGTACTCAGCATGTCCGATGAGGAGTTGGCCAAAAAACGTCAGGCCTGTCTCGACTTTGCGGTTGAACGCAGCCCGCACCGAATATCCGGCGACCTGAAACGTGCGCTGTCTGAGCTGACCTAGATGCGGTCACCCGTTACACGATACCCGTCGTACGCGGTAAAAAACTGATTTCATCCAAACCTGGCGCGTCTTTCTGGTAAAAGTCATGAAGAATGTTTCGTGCTCACCTTCGGTAGGCACGCGCCGAACAAATCCACTGTTCTCGCGATCGATGACCCTGCTTTCAATGCCGTTTTCATACGACCAACGCGCATAACACACATCCACGAATTTCTGGCTGGTTTCCACGTACTTGTAGGGCGCAATGTTACGGCCAAGCGCAACCAATGCCTCTGTTCCCAGTCGGTCCACACGCTGCATGTTTTGTAACAGTTGGCCGAACTTAATTGGTGTTCTTTGATGAACGTTTTCGGGAGCCGTACTGGACTAGGTGGTCCCATGCGTGCCGATGACTACTTTGTCCGCGTCGTGGTTTTCTAGGCATTTGACCATGCGCTGAACATAATCATCGCTGTAGCTCAAATCGTCGTCGCCCAAAAACGGGCAGTTAGACAACCTAAATCTTGCAAGCATTTAATGGCAGGCTGGCTGACCCACAATAAAGGGCCGCAGACATCATGTCAGCGGCCCTTTCTATTCTTCGTTTCACTAATCCGCCGCATGTGCCGTCCGATTAGCGAGCCACTTCAAGGCGGGGTCCGCTTGATCAGAACGTCCGCGCTTTGGGCGCGATTTTCTTCAGGCTGATGCCGCCTTCGTCTTCGGTTGTCAGCGGATCGGCAATGACCGGGCGATAGCTAAGATCAACCTTGTTGCCATCAACACGCGACACTGTGTGGACGCGCCAGTTTTCATCATCACGCTCGGTGAAATCCTCATGCGCGTGCGCGCCGCGGGATTCCTTACGCGCCTCGGCGCCGACAATCGTGGCCAACGCACTTGGCATCAGGTTGGTCAGCTCCAGCGTTTCCATCAGGTCGCTGTTCCAGACCAGCGAGCGGTCGCTGACTTTTAGGTCGTCCATCTTGGCGGCGATCTCCGTCATCTTGTCGACGCCCTCGGCCATGGTTTTTGCTGTCCGGAAGACCGCTGCGTCTTCCTGCATGGTCTTCTGCATCTCAAGACGCAGATCGGCGGTAGCGATTGCACCGCTGGCATTACGTACCGCGTCAAAGCGGTCGAACGCCTTATCGACGGACGCCTGGTTCAGCACCGGGTTCGGTGCCTCGGCATCCACTACCTTGCCCGCTTTGATTGCAGCAGCGCGGCCAAACACCACGAGGTCGATCAGTGAGTTCGAGCCCAGACGGTTCGCCCCGTGAACCGAGGCACAGCCTGCTTCACCCACAGCCATCAATCCGGGGACAACGCCCGTCGGGTTGTCAGCGGTCGGGTTCAGAACCTCACCCCAATAGTTGGTTGGAATGCCGCCCATGTTGTAGTGCACGGTCGGCAGAACCGGTATCGGTTCCTTGGTGACGTCTACGCCCGCAAAGACACGTGCAGACTCGGAAATCCCCGGCAGACGTTCGGCCAGCGCCTCGGCCGGCAGGTGGCTGAGGTTCAGGTGAATGTGGTCGCCACCGTCACCATGGCCGCGACCTTCGCGGATCTCCATCGTCATCGAACGCGAGACGTAATCGCGAGGTGCGAGGTCCTTGTACTGGGGCGCGTAGCGTTCCATGAACCGTTCGCCTTCGCTGTTGGTCAAGTAACCACCCTCGCCTCGCGCACCTTCGGTGATCAGGCAACCCGAGCCGTAGATGCCGGTCGGGTGGAACTGTACGAATTCCATATCCTGCAGCGCCAGACCCGCGCGGGCCACCATGCCGCCGCCATCGCCGGTACAGGTATGGGCCGAGGTCGCGCTGAAATAGGCACGACCATAGCCGCCGGTCGCCAACACCACCATTTTGGCATTGAAGACGTGCATCGTGCCGTCATCCAACTTCCAGCAGACGACGCCCTGACATTGCCCGTCTTCGGACATGATCAGGTCGATGGCAAAGTATTCGATATAGAACTCGGCGTTGTTCTTGAGGCTTTGACCATAGAGCGTGTGCAGGATCGCGTGACCGGTCCGGTCCGCAGCAGCACAGGTCCGCTGCACGGCAGGACCTTCGCCGAATTCGGTGGTGTGACCACCAAACGGGCGTTGATAGATCTTGCCTTCTTCAGTACGGCTGAACGGAACACCGTAGTGTTCCAGCTCATACACGGCCTTGGGTGCCTCACGCGCAAGGTATTCCATTGCATCGGTGTCACCCAGCCAGTCCGAGCCTTTGACGGTGTCGTACATGTGCCACTGCCAGTGGTCCGGACCCATATTGGACAGAGATGCGGCGATCCCGCCCTGCGCGGCAACCGTGTGCGAACGCGTCGGGAACACTTTGGTCACGCACGCTGTACGCAGACCCTGCTCAGCCATGCCCAGCGTGGCGCGCAGACCTGCGCCGCCAGCGCCGACAACAACCACGTCATATTCGTGTGTTTCGTATTCGTATGCAGCTGTCATTTGATTATTTCCTTACCGCGCGTTTCACAGAGCCAGCTTGATCAGGGCAAACAGCCCGGCAGCAATCAATGTGTAGCCAAACGCCGCGACGGCCATGAGGCTCAGCTTTTCTGCGACACCATGAACATAGTCTTCGATCGCAACCTGCGTCTCACGTACCAGATGGATGATAGCGACGACCAAAGTCAGGCCGGTTACAATCGCCGGGAATGGGCGGCTGTAGTAGGTCAGAACCTCTTCGTATGATCTGCCCAATCCGCTTGCGAAGACAAAAACGAAAAGTGGCACCAGAACGACCAGAGCGGCCGAGCTGACCATCATCTGCCAGTGATGATGTGTACCTTCGCCTCCGGCACCGGTACCCTGCGCGCGTTTGCGGTCAGTGAGGTAATTCATGGCCAATCTCCTTAAACCGCAATTGCCGTGATGAAGGCGAGGATGGTGGCCAACACCAGCATGCCGATCCCCATCTTTTCGGAGGTACCGACATCTACGCAATACCCCAGATCCCAGATCACGTGACGCAGACGACCCAGCATGTGATAGAAGATCGCCCAGGTCGCAGCGAACATCACCAGATCACCCAGCCAGCTTCTCATCAGCCCATCGATGAAGTTGAATGCCGTTTCGGATGTTGCCGCCGCCAGGAACCACCAGACGACAAAGAATGCGATCGCTAGCGACGCAATACCCGTGATGCGCACAAGGATCGATGTCATCGAAGTCAGTTGGGGGCGGTAGATCGTGAGGTGAGGTGAAAGAGGGCGGTTGCCCCGATTTACATCGGCCATGTTGGCTCCTTTACGGTTGGCTTCCGAAGGTTTTACTGTTTTTTGCGGTTCTGTCACGTGCTGCAGATGCAAAAAAGTTCACAATTGACGCAAAATGACGGATATTTGCATTATGTGATCACACAAAATAAGCTCGTGATCACAAATTGTTTTCCATCCATCACGATGTTAGCGCCTGCAGATTCGATTCTGTTGTGCGGCTATTTCAAATCAGCGGTTTGCTGGGTCACCTCGCGCAGCAGTTTCTTACGAATCCGCTCGGGGTAATCAGCAAACCCTGAGGCTGAGACGACAAACGCCCCCTCGCCCACGATCACATTTTCAAAGAAATACGCGGTCAGATCCGGTTCGCTTTCTTCGATTGCAATCGCGTTCACCGTTACACCGCGTGTCCGCAGAATTCTGTGCACGTCCGATGGTTCCACCCCCTCGTTCGACACCCCATCGCCAGAGATATCGATCAGGTGGCGTTTGCAATCCGACACCACATCGAAATAGGACATGGTCGTTTCCAGCGCCTCGCCAATTGCGGTGGAAAAGTTGCGCCAGACTCTTGGATCGTTAGCCACCTTCACTGCAAACTGATCAATTGCCTCGAAACTGTCGATCTGTGTCCACGGAACAGTGACCATCTGACGAGAGGACCCTGTCCACTGCACTAGCATCACGCGGGCTTTCCCACGCACCAGCGCCTCGGACACAATTGGATCGCGCAACCCCGCAGCAAGGCCATCCATCTGAATTCGATACTCGGTCGAATCCACCGAGCCTGAGACATCTACAGCCAGCGCTAATGCCAGATCGCAGGCATAAGCGGGTGGCGTCAGACAGGCGCAGGCAACTATCGTGCGAAGCAAGGTCATGACCACAGCCTAACACGATTGGCGCTGGCTGCGATCAAATGAATGTCACCACGAGTATCAGATCGGCATCAAGGCCCAGTAATCCAGATCAAGCAGGACATTGGGCAGATAACGACCGTCTTCGTTTTTCAACTCAAAAGGCGCGCCGCCCTTTGTGGCGACCAGCCGCAGGCGAACCGCACCAACACCCGGAATGGCAGTTTCCGCCTTATCCAGAACTTCGGACCAGGCTTTGATCGTATCGCCGGCAAAGCAGGGGTTCGCATGCGCGCCACCGTTCAGGCCAACGATCATCTGTGCGTTAGCCAACCCGTTGAACGACAGGGTCCGCGCCATGGAAATCACGTGACCGCCATAGATCAGCCGCCCTTCGGGGCGGAAGGTCAGATCGAAATGCACCTTGGCAGTGTTCTGCCACAGGCGGGTGGCCAGCATATGCTCGGCCTCTTCGACCGTGACGCCATCGACGTGATCAATGGTCTCGCCAATCTCATAGTCGCCCCAGCGATGCGCCTCACCAGCCTGAGCGAAATCGTACTGAGAGAAATCAAGGCCCTCGGGCGCGATCAGATCCTTCGCGTCCAGCGCCTTTTTCAGTTCCGGCACCACAGTCTCGGGTGCGGGCGCATCCAGATCCGATTTCCGCACCATGACCCAGCGCACATATTCGATGACTACTTCATCGCGCTGGTTCAGGCCGCGCGTTCTCACCCAGACGACGCCTGTTTTACCGTTCGAGTTCTGTTTGAGGCCGATCACCTCGGATTCCGAACGCAGCGTATCGCCGGAATAGACCGGCTTTAACCAGCGCCCTTCGGCATAGCCCAGATTGGCCACGGCATTAAGCGAGATATCGGGGACAGTCTTGCCAAACACGACATGAAACGCCGCCAGATCATCAATGGGACTTTGCGGCAGACCACAATTCCGGGCGAATTCGTCCGAGGAATACAGCGCATGCCGCGCCGGATAGAGCGCATGGTACAGCGCCCTCTCGCCATTGGTCACCGTGCGCGGCACGGCATGGTGCAACACCTGACCGATGGAATAGTCCTCGAAAAAGCGGCCCGGATTGGTTTTTGCCATTATTGCTGTCCCAGTTTCATGTCAGGTGAATAGTCGGCCTCGACCTCTTTGGTCACGGCCTGCGCGCAGCGCATCATGCGGCTGTTATCGTCATAGGCATAGGACGGGTCGCCATACAGCTCCCACCCTTTTGCTAGTGCGTCTGTTACTTTGTGGCAGAAGGCGGATGTGTCTTCTTCGGTCAACAAACGATAGAGTTTTGCCATGATGTCAGATCCCTTACGAGGCGAACGGTGACGGACCGACCAGCCCGTGAACGTAACCGATGACACCCATCAGCACGATCGAGGCCACAAAGAACATCGCGTCCTTGCCATAGGTGCCGGGTTCACCGGGCGTCCAGTCAGGTTCAGACTTGTTGATTACGATCACCTCAACCACAGCCCAGGCCAACAATCCGCCAAACAGGATGATCGAGGCCAGATCTCCATTCACCAGCAAATGCGCA
This sequence comes from Ruegeria sp. YTSC004, assembly GCF_059609805.1. NCBI lineage: Bacteria > Pseudomonadati > Pseudomonadota > Alphaproteobacteria > Rhodobacterales > Roseobacteraceae > Ruegeria > Ruegeria sp. YTSC004. Next base: position 130,631 of record NZ_JBXWMJ010000005.1, on the reverse strand, counting down.
AAAGCCCACAGCTTGAACCCGCCAAGCATCGGATGGCGGAGCTTGTTCAGAATACGGCCCTTGGTTCCGGCGGGGCTCAACATGAAGATCGCGATCAACACCAGCAGGTTGTTGATGTGAATCATGAAGGTCGGCGGAGCCCAGACATAGATGAAGTCGGTCATGCGATAACCGAAGATCATCAGCAAAATCGACGCGACCAAAGCTAGCGCAACCGCGCCCTTGCCAGCGTCGCCCATTGCGGCGCGCCGCGCCGGCATCACACGTTTGAACAGATGTGCGGCCCACCATAGTGCCACGCCGAGAATCAGAAGAACAAAGCCCATGCTGGCTTACCCCGCTTGCAAAGCTGTAATCGCCTCCGCTTTTGCCAGAATATCGCGGGCAGTTACAACGTGCAGATTTTCCACGATCTTGCCATCGACCACGGCAACGCCCTGCCCTTGTGCCTCGACCTCTTCAAAGGCGGCAATCTGGCGGCGGGCCAGATCAATCTCGGTCTCGGACGGTGCATAGGCTGCGTTGGTGACATCGACCTGCGCGGGGTGGATCAATGTCTTGCCGTCAAAGCCCATGTCTCGGCCTTGCGCACATTCGGTGGCCAGACCTTCGACGTCCTTGAATGCGTTATAGACACCGTCAACAATGATCAGCCCCTCGGCCTTGGCGGCCAGCAGGCACAGACCCAGCGAAGTCATCAGCGGCAGGCGGTCCGGGCGGAAGCGGGTTTGCAGTTCTTTCGCAAGATCGTTAGTGCCCATGACGAACCCGGCCATCAATGGATGAGCGGCGATCTCGGCCGCGTTCAGCATCCCGCGTGGGGTTTCCATCATCGCCCAGATTGGCAGGTCACCGGTAATCGCGGCCAGCGCGTCCACATCGGCAGCCGAATTCACCTTGGGCAGCAGGACCACATCGGCATCCATTTCACGCACGGCCTCTGCGTCTGCACGGCCCCATTCGGTATCCAGACCGTTGATGCGCACGATTTTGACCCGTTCGCCATAGCCGCCCGCGGCCAGAGCCGCCTTAAGCGTTTCGCGTGCATTGCCCTTCTCATCGGCAGACACCGCGTCTTCAAGATCAAAAATGATCGCATCCACAGGCAGGGTGCGCGCCTTGTCCAGCGCCCGGTCTTTCGAACCGGGGATATATAGAACAGAGCGATAGGGGCGCTGGCGCGGGTCCATTGGCTTCTCCCGAAGAAATAAAGTTGCGCGGAATGGGGCATTTTTTGCCGGAAAGTTCAAGCGCAAAATCGCCGCATCGCAGCATTCGCGACGCAACGTGCGTTCCTTTAACGGAATTTCGGTTCGCGGTCGGCACCCTGACCGGCAAATGAAATCGAAAAGGGTCGAACATGCACAAGACACTGCTGAAGATGACGATGGGCCTTGGAATCATGGTTCTGGCTGCACAACAGGCCCACGCCCGCAACTGCGCACCACGTGACGAGGTGATAAAACGGCTGACCGAAACTTACGGCGAAACGCGCCAGGGGATCGGCATCGCGCGTCAAGGCGCGGTGATGGAGCTTTATGCGTCGGACCAAAGCGGCAGCTGGACGATCACCTTGACACTGCCGGATGGAATGACCTGCCTTGTTGCCTCGGGTCAGGCTTATGAAATGATCGCCGATGCCCTGCCGCCCAACGTCTGATCAGGTCAAAGCGTCCCAGATCAGTTTACTGCCCGTGAGCGTCAGCAGCACATAGGCGATGCCAAAGAACAGGCGCTCGGACAGCATGAAATGCGCCCGCACCCCCAACCATGCTCCAAGAATCGCGAACGGGGTCAGCAACAGATCAGCCCAAGCGGTGTGCCACGTGAAAAGGCCGAGATAGGCGTAAGGCACAAATTTCGTGATGTTGATGACCCAGAAGGCCAATACAGTGCTGGCCTGAAACTCGGTCTTCGACAGGCGTTGCGACAGCAGGTAAACGGCGGCTGGCGGGCCGCCTGCATGGCTAACAAAGCTGGTGAAGCCAGCAACCAGTCCAGCGAACAGTCCGGCGGGGGCAGGCAGTCTGTTTGTGAAGCCGCGCACCCAGCCTTTGGATTGACTGACGTGCCAAACGACAAAACCAATGGAAATCCCCCCGATCAGTAGGCGCAGCAGATCATCATCGGTGGCGCGATAAAGCCATGCGCCCAACGCCACGCCAGGCACGGCCCCAAGGATCAACAGGCGCGAATCCGGCCAGCTCCAGCGTTTCCAATAGGGCCCAAGTGTTGCAACATCGATCACCATCAAGATCGGCAGCATGAGAGCCAGTGCCTGCCCCGGCTCCAATATCAACGCCAGAATCGATGAGGACGCAAAGGCCACGCCTGAGCCAAAGCCACCCTTCGAAATACCCGCAAATATCACAGCCGGTATCGCTACAACAAAAAACATCAGGTTCAATTCGAACATGCAGCGCCCCGGTTTCGGCCTGTATCCTTGGCCGTTTAGCGCAATCAGCCCAGGCAGTGCAAACGGTATGCGGTTGCATGCCGCGCCGCTGAACACTTGCGCGAAAGCCATTTAGCGACTAGCACAGCCGCGATTTCAATTCCGACCGGAGATTTTCCAAATGGCCAGACCCAAGATTGCGCTTATCGGCGCTGGGAACATCGGCGGCACGCTTGCGCACCTCGCAGCTGTCAAAGAACTGGGTGACGTTGTCCTGTTCGACATCGCAGACGGGCTGCCGCAGGGCAAAGCGCTCGACATCGCCGAATCCGGCCCTTCGGAAGGGTTCGACGCAGCCATGTCCGGCACCAGCGACTATGCCGATATCGCAGGCGCAGACGTCTGCATCGTCACCGCTGGCGTGGCCCGCAAACCCGGCATGAGCCGTGATGACCTGCTGGGCATCAACCTGAAAGTCATGAAGTCGGTCGGCGAAGGCATCGCAGCCCACGCACCCGACGCGTTCGTGATCTGCATCACCAACCCGCTGGATGCGATGGTCTGGGCTCTGCGCGAATTCTCGGGTCTGCCGCACAACAAGGTCTGTGGCATGGCTGGCGTTCTGGACTCAGCCCGTTTCGCGCACTTCCTGTCGGAAGAGTTCAACGTCTCGATGCGTGACGTCACCGCGTTTGTTCTGGGCGGCCACGGCGACACAATGGTGCCGTCGGTGCGTTATTCGACCGTAGCAGGCATCCCCCTACCCGATCTGGTCGAGATGGGCTGGACCACACAGGACAAGCTGGACGCCATCGTTCAGCGCACCCGTGATGGCGGTGCCGAAATCGTTGGCCTGCTGAAAACTGGCTCGGCTTACTATGCGCCTGCCACTTCGGCGATCGAAATGGCCGAAGCCTATCTGAAAGACCAGAAACGCGTTCTGCCCTGCGCTGCATATTGCAGCGGTGAGCTGGGCGTAGACGGTCTGTATGTGGGCGTACCCACCGTGATCGGTGCCGGTGGTGTCGAACGGATCGTCGACATCAAGCTGAACGAAGACGAACAAGCCGGATTCGACAATTCGGTCAACGCCGTCAAAGGCCTGATCGAAGCGTGCAAGGGCATCGACAGCTCGCTGGCCTGATCCCTCTGCAGCGGTAATTCAGAACCCGGTTCACCATTGGTGAGCCGGGTCTTTCTTTGGACGATTACGGCGCCATTGAATCCACATGTCCCCGGCGCAGCTGCCATGAAAACGTTTGAATCCGCCGTCTCGGCGGACTGGCTAGGTTTAGCGCTAGCTGAAATCTCTCTTTATTCTAAAGGCCGTCATCGACGACGAATCAAAGGGGTGACCTTCATTGCATTTTGTGATCACACCCAAAAAAACCGTGATCACAAATAATGAAAATCTTCGTGAAAAACTGCTTCCCTGTCAAAAAACCCTTTAAACTTGCCCCCTAGACACCCCTATAACGGTGTAACGCAGTCAGACAGGACAGTTTCGATGAACATTCACGAATATCAGGCCAAAGCGCTTCTTCGCAGCTATGGCGCTCCGGTCTCCGAAGGTCGCGCGGTTCTGCGCGCTGAGGAAGCCAAAACCGCAGCCGGTGAGCTGGATGGCCCGCTCTGGGTTGTCAAAGCACAGATCCACGCGGGTGGCCGTGGCAAGGGCTCCTTCAAAGAGGCTGACGCCGGTGAAAAAGGCGGTGTTCGTCTGACCAAGTCGGTGGAAGAAGCATCCGAGGAAGCCAAGAAGATGCTGGGCCGTACGTTGGTCACGCATCAAACCGGCCCCGCGGGCAAGCAAGTCAACCGCATCTACATCGAAGCCGGTTCCGGCATCGAACGTGAACTGTACCTTGCCCTGCTGGTGGATCGCCAGACCAGCCGCATCTCGTTCGTCTGCTCCACAGAAGGTGGCATGGACATTGAAGAGGTTGCTGCTGCAACGCCCGAGAAAATCCTGTCCTTCTCGGTCGATCCGGCAACAGGCTATCAGCCCTATCATGGCCGCCGCATCGCCTTTTCGCTGGGGCTGGAGGGCGCGCAGGTCAAACAGTGCGTCAAACTGATGAGCCAGCTGTACGCCGCCTTCGTCGAGAAGGACATGGAGATGCTGGAAATCAACCCGCTGATCGTGTCCGACAAGGGCGACCTCAAAGTGCTGGACGCCAAGGTCGGCTTTGACGGTAACGCGGTTTACCGCCATCCGGATATTGCCGAGCTGCGCGACACGACCGAGGAAGACCCCAAGGAACTTGAAGCCTCTAAGTACGACCTGAACTACATCGCGCTGGATGGTGAGATCGGCTGTATGGTGAACGGTGCCGGTCTGGCGATGGCGACAATGGACATTATTAAGTTGTATGGCGCCGAGCCTGCCAACTTCCTCGACGTTGGTGGTGGTGCCACCAAAGAGAAAGTGACCGAAGCGTTCAAGATCATCACCTCGGACCCGCAGGTCAAAGGCATTCTGGTCAACATCTTCGGCGGCATCATGCGCTGTGACGTGATTGCCGAGGGCGTTGTCGCCGCGGTGAAAGAAGTCGGCCTCAAAGTTCCGCTGGTTGTGCGTCTTGAAGGCACGAATGTCGAGAAGGGCAAAGAGATCATCAACACCTCTGGCCTGGACGTGATCGCGGCGGACAACCTGAAAGACGGTGCCGAGAAGATCGTGAAGGCCGTCAAAGGCTAATCCCAATTCCGTGGGGTGGGATTTGCCCACCTTTCCGACGAATTCAGGCAGGCTCAGGCCCGCTTAAAACAGGAGAATGCCAAATGGCAGTCCTCATCGACGAAAATACCAAAGTGATCTGTCAGGGCTTTACTGGCTCGCAGGGCACATTCCACAGCGAACAGGCCATCGCGTATGGCACCAAGATGGTCGGCGGCGTGACCCCCGGCAAAGGCGGGATGACCCATCTTGACCTGCCCGTATTCAACTCGGTCCACGAGGCCAAGCATGTGACCGAAGCCAACGCCAGCGTGATCTATGTGCCGCCGCCCTTTGCGGCAGACTCGATCCTAGAAGCGATTGATGCCGAGATGGAGGTGATCGTCTGCATCACCGAAGGCATCCCGGTTCTGGACATGATGAAGGTGAAGCGCGCTCTAGAGGGCAGCAAGTCACGCCTGATCGGCCCGAACTGCCCCGGTGTGATCACGCCCGACGCCTGCAAGATCGGCATCATGCCCGGCCACATTCACAAACGCGGGAGTGTGGGTGTCGTTTCCCGCTCGGGTACGCTTACTTATGAAGCTGTGAAACAGACAACAGACGTAGGCCTGGGTCAGTCCACCTGCGTGGGTATCGGCGGCGACCCGATCAAAGGCACCGAGCATATCGACGTGTTGGAATGGTTCCTGGCCGATGACGAAACCGAGTCGATCATCATGATCGGTGAGATCGGTGGCTCGGCCGAAGAGGAAGCCGCGCAGTTCCTAGCGGATGAGGCCAAGAAAGGCCGCAAGAAGCCGACCGCCGGTTTCATCGCAGGCCGCACAGCCCCTCCGGGCCGCCGCATGGGCCACGCGGGCGCGATTGTCGCCGGTGGCAAAGGCGGTGCCGAGGACAAGATCGAAGCCATGCGCTCAGCCGGTATCGTTGTGGCGGAAAGCCCGGCAACGCTGGGTGAGGCCGTGCTGGAAGCGATTGGGTAAGGCATGACCCTCGACCGGCTCAGCATCCATTGGGGTTTGACCATTTGCATAGGTGCTGTCGTGAACTTCACGAGTCCAGCAGTTGCACAAACCGCCATTGAGCGTGCCGCATTCGCGTGCATGCAATTGGATGAAGAGTCGGCTTACGCCAAATTGCAACGTCTCGGCTGGCAACGATTAATGCCAGTCGAACTCTCGGCAGAAGAAAAAGAAGTGCTTTCGACCGAGCATTTCCTGTTTAAAGCCCAGAGACCTAATAACCCCCATAGGCAGCAATCCTTCGAAGAAACCGCCAAGATTGCGACTAAGCGCGTCGAGCAACAGATGGCTCGCAACGCTTCCGCTTCAGACTTTTCGGGTGGCGCTGTTTTGAGGAACCGTTCCACGCAAGATTTAGTTAGTGTGCAAACTGAAAACCATAGAAAGTTTGAAAGAACATCTTGCACCTTTTTCTATACGCAACAAACTTCGCCGGGTCTCTTCGCACATGTGCAACGAAATCTTAAGTCATCTGGCTCTGGGAACTCACTTGTGGCTCGGATTGGAGCTTGGGACAACTACAAAAATGGTATTGAGCAAAGCGTAGAAGTTTACCTTTGGGACACTGCGCGCATCAGCGTGGCACTCCAACGAGAGTTTCCCGGAGAACTCATGGTTGTAGCCTCGGTTTGGCAACATGCTGAAAACAAGAAGGGGGATGAATAATGTCTCTCGGTCTTGAGATCAGATTGGGACTGCTATGACCTTCTCTGACGCCATCCGCACCTGTTTCTCCAAGTTCTTCACCTTCTCGGGGCGTGCCTCACGGCCCGAATACTGGTTCTTTTTCCTGTTCATCGTGATCTGGAACATCATCGCCGGGATCATCGACTGGCAGTTCTTCACGCAAGTCTCGGTCAGCCAGACCGACGAGGTTAAAGCCGTCACCGCCACGTCCTCTGCGCCAGTACAAAGCATCGTTGGCCTGATCGTATTTTTCCCTCATCTGGCCGTCGCGTGGCGGCGGATGCATGATACCGGGCGCAGCGGGCTTTTTGCCTTGCTACCGATCCTGCTGATCCTCGGTGCCGGGGCGGTTCTGTTCTTCGGCATCGGCCTTGCCTCCAGTTTCCAGCATGGCGGCAATCTGGACATCCTGTTCACCCGCGCCACGTTGCTGGTCGTTATCCCGACACTGCTTGTTTTGTTTGTGTCGCCCCTCCTGGTTCTGTGGTGGCTGACCCGCCCCAGCCAGCCAGGCACCAATCAATACGGTCCCAACCCACATGAGGTAGCCCAATGACCGAACATACGCCCAACTCTGCCTTTCATGCCTCAAGCTTTATGCAGGGGCATAATGCCGAATATCTGGAGCAGCTATATGCCCAGTACACCAAGGACCCGAACGCGGTGGATGCTGCCTGGGTCGAGTTCTTCCGGCAGATGGGCGACGCCACACCGGACGTCCAGCGCGAGGCCGAAGGGCCGTCCTGGGCACGGACCGACTGGCCTCCGATGCCGACGGATGATCTGACTGGTGCATTGACGGGAGAATGGGCCGAAATCGATGCTAAGGCAGCGGGCGACAAGATCAAGGACAAGGCCGAGGCCAAGGGCGTTCAGGTAAGCGAAGATCAGATCAAACGTGCGGTTCTGGACAGTCTTCGCGCCCTGATGCTGATCCGGGCCTATCGCATCCGGGGCCATCTAGCCGCTGAACTGGACCCGTTGGGCATGCGTGCCGCCAGCACTCACCCCGAGCTGGACCCGAAGACGTATGGCTTTACCGAAGCCGACATGGACCGCCCGATCTTTATCGACAACGTGCTGGGTTTGCAGATGGCCAGCATGCGCCAGATTGTCGAGATCGTTAAGCGGACCTATTGCGGTACGTTCGCGCTACAGTACATGCATATCTCAAATCCGGAAGAAGCCGCATGGCTGAAAGAGCGGATCGAAGGGTATGGCAAGGAAATCCAGTTCACCAAGGAAGGCCGCAAGGCGATCCTGAACAAGATGGTCGAGGCCGAAGGCTTCGAAAAGTTCCTGCACGTGAAATACATGGGCACCAAGCGGTTTGGTCTGGACGGAGGCGAGGCGTTGATCCCCGCGATGGAGCAGATCATCAAGCGCGGCGGTGCGCTGGGTGTCAGTGATATCGTCATCGGTATGCCCCATCGCGGCCGGTTGAACATCCTGGCCAACGTGATGCGCAAACCCTATCGCGCCATCTTCAACGAGTTTCAAGGCGGCAGCTTCAAACCCGAAGATGTAGATGGTTCTGGCGATGTGAAATACCACCTCGGGGCCTCAAGCGACCGCGAGTTTGATGGCAATTCCGTCCACCTGTCGCTGACAGCAAACCCGTCTCACCTTGAGGCGGTGAACCCGGTCGTACTGGGCAAGGTCCGCGCCAAGCAGGATCAGTTGGGCGACGAAGATCGCACCAGGGTCATGGGCATCCTGTTGCACGGTGATGCAGCTTTTGCTGGTCAGGGTGTTGTGGCCGAAGGGTTCGGCCTGTCCGGCCTCAAGGGCCACAAGACCGGCGGCACAATGCATATCGTGGTGAACAACCAGATCGGTTTTACCACCGCACCACATTTCAGCCGTTCCAGCCCCTACCCCACAGATATTGCCCTTATGGTTGAGGCACCGATCTTCCATGTAAACGGTGACGATCCCGAGGCTGTGACCCACGCTGCCAAAGTGGCGACCGAGTTCCGTCAGAAGTTCCACAAGGACGTTGTCATCGATATCTTCTGCTATCGCCGGTTCGGGCATAACGAGGGCGATGAGCCCATGTTCACCAACCCGATCATGTACAAGAAGATCAAGACACATAAGACCACGCTGTCGCTGTACACCGAACGTTTGGTCAAAGATGGCCTGATTCCCGAGGGTGAGATCGAGGATTTGAAGGCCGCCTTCCAGGCCCATCTGAATGATGAGTTCGAGGCGGGCAAGGACTATAAACCCAACAAGGCTGACTGGCTGGACGGGCGTTGGTCGCATCTGGACAAAAACAAAGAAGAATATGTCCGCGGCGACACTGCAATTAAACCAGAAACACTGGCCCAAATTGGCAACGCGCTGAGCCACGCACCCGAAGATATCGCAGTGCACCGGACCGTCGCGCGTCTTCTGGATCACAAGAAACAGATGTTCGAAAGCGGCAAAGGATTTGATTGGGCCACTGGAGAGGCACTGGCCTTCGGCTCGCTGCTGACCGAAGGCTATCCTGTCCGCCTGTCAGGGCAGGATGCGACACGCGGGACGTTCAGCCAGCGTCATTCGGGTTTTGTGCATCAGGAAACTGAAGAGCGGTACTATCCGCTGAACAACATTCGCGAAGGCCAGTCTAAATACGAAGTGATTGACTCGATGCTCAGCGAATATGCGGTTCTGGGTTTTGAATACGGGTTTTCGTTGGCCGAGCCAAATGCACTGACCCTGTGGGAGGCACAGTTTGGCGATTTTGCCAACGGCGCGCAGATCATGTTCGACCAGTTCATCAGTTCGGGCGAAAGCAAGTGGCTACGGATGTCCGGTTTGGTTTGCCTGTTGCCGCACGGTTTCGAAGGGCAAGGACCGGAACACTCGTCCGCACGTCTGGAACGGTTCCTGCAGATGTGTGGTCAGGACAACTGGATCGTGGCCAATTGTACGACACCGGCGAACTATTTCCACATCCTGCGCCGTCAGTTGCACCGCACCTTCCGCAAGCCGCTGATCCTGGTGACGCCGAAATCGCTGCTGCGCCACAAGATGGCGGTCAGCAAGGCAGAAGAGTTCACCACAGGCTCTAGCTTCCACCGCGTGTTGTGGGACGACGCACAACAAGGAAATTCGGACACCCAACTGGTCAAGGACGACAAGGTTAAACGCGTGGTGATGTGTTCCGGAAAGGTCTACTACGACCTGCTGGAAGAACGCGATGCGCGCGGTATCGACGATGTCTATCTGATGCGGATCGAGCAGTTCTATCCCTTCCCGGCGCATTCGCTGATCAACGAGCTTGAGCGCTTTAAGGGTGCCGAGATGATCTGGTGTCAGGAAGAGCCCAAGAACCAGGGCGCCTGGACCTTTATCGAGCCGAATATCGAGTGGGTTCTGACCCGCATCGGTGCCAAGCACACCAGGCCGCGTTATGTCGGCCGCGCCACATCGGCCTCTCCCGCGACGGGTCTGGCCAGCCAACACAAAGCCCAACAAGAAGCGCTGGTCGACGAAGCGCTGAGCATTGAAGGAAAATAATCGATGTCCATTGAAGTTCGAGTTCCCACGCTTGGCGAGTCGGTGACCGAAGCCACGGTTGCGACATGGTTCAAAAAACCCGGCGACGCCGTAGCCGTTGATGAAATGTTGTGCGAGTTGGAGACCGACAAGGTCACAGTCGAAGTTCCTTCTCCCGCTGCTGGCGTGATGGGCGAAATCGTCGCCGCCGAAGGTGAAACCGTTGGCGTTGACGCGCTGCTGGCCACTATTGCCGCAGGCGAAGGCGCAGCCCCTGCCCCGGCAGCAGCTCCGGCCCCGACTGCGGCGGCAGCTCCGGTGGCGTCGGGCGGCAGTGTCGACGTGATGGTGCCAACCTTGGGTGAATCCGTGACCGAAGCGACTGTTTCGACATGGTTCAAGCAGGTCGGTGACAGCGTCGCGCAGGATGAGATGCTGTGCGAGCTGGAAACAGACAAGGTCTCGGTCGAGGTTCCCGCCCCGGCTGCAGGCGTTCTGGCAGAAATCGTCGCCCCCGAAGGCGCGACAGTCGAAGCTTCGGCCAAACTGGCGGTGATTGCAGGCGCAGCGGCTGGGTCAGCTGCTGCTCCGGCTCCTGCGGCAGCAACCCCGGCTGCAGCAGCAAGCACCGGCAAGGACATTGCCAACGCCCCGTCCGCCGAAAAGGCTATGGCAGAGGCAGGTTTGTCTGCGGATCAGGTCACCGGCACCGGTCGGGATGGCAGGATCATGAAAGAAGATGTGGCCCGAGCAGCGGCAACAGCAGCTGCCCCGGCGCCCGCTGCGGCAGCTCCGGCCCCGGCACAAGCGCCACGGGCACCGGTTGCTGCGCAGGATGCGGCCCGTGAAGAGCGCGTGCGGATGACCCGCCTGCGCCAGACCATCGCCAAGCGTTTGAAGGATGCGCAGAACACGGCTGCAATCCTGACCACCTTCAATGAGGTGGACATGACCGAGGTGATGGCCCTGCGCAACGAATACAAAGACCTGTTCCAGAAGAAACACGGTGTGAAGCTGGGCTTTATGTCCTTCTTCACCAAGGCGTGCTGCCACGCGCTGAAAGAGGTTCCCGAAGTCAACGCCGAGATTGACGGCACAGACATCGTCTACAAGAACTTCGTTCACATGGGCGTCGCCGCCGGTACGCCTCAGGGTCTGGTTGTTCCGGTCATCCGAGACGCCGACAGCATGTCCTTTGCCGATATCGAAAAGGCCATCGCCGAAAAGGGCAAGCGCGCCCGTGATGGCAAATTGTCCATGGCAGAGATGCAGGGCGGCACCTTCACTATCTCGAATGGTGGTGTCTATGGCTCGCTGATGTCGTCGCCGATCCTGAACCCACCACAATCGGGTATCCTTGGCATGCACAAGATCCAGGACCGTCCGATGGTCATCAATGGTGAGATCAAGATCCGCCCGATGATGTATCTGGCACTGTCCTATGACCACCGGATTGTTGACGGCAAGGGCGCGGTGACGTTCCTTGTACGTGTGAAAGAGGCGCTGGAAGACCCGCGCCGTCTGCTGATGGATCTGTAATCATGGCGACACATGTACTCTGGCAAGCCGACGTGGCCGACTTTGATGTCTGGCTGAAGGTGTTTGAAGAAGACAAACCGATGAGAGAGGCCGCGGGCATCCGCGACCTCCATATCTGGAAAGACCCTGATCGCAAGGACCACGCGGTCGCGTTGTTCGAGATCACCGATCTCGACCGAGCCCAGAGCTTCATCGAATCCGAAGAGCTGGCCATGCACCACGAACGTGGTGGCGTGGCACATATCCAGACCAAGGTTCTGGACCCTGTCTGAAAGCATTAGGCTGCGCCTCCCATTGGGGCGCGGCACAAACGGGTAACGCGATGACTTTCGACAGCTCAAAGGGAACCACTGGATGACCACGGAACTAACCGTCCTGACCCTTGCCGCATTACTTTGGGTCGCGCAATTCGTGGTCTATCTGGCTGCCGGGCACGGTAAGATTGACCTTGGCCTTGCGGTTGGCCCGCGAGATATTCCTTTTGACAAACCGGGGGTTTCGGGGCGTCTGCACCGTGCCCTCAGCAACCACACCGAAGGGTTGGTTCTGTTCGCAATTGCGGCGCTTGTCGTGACGGTTTCGGGCCAGTCGAACGGGCTCACTGCGGCCTGTAGCTGGATCTATTTGATCGCCCGCATCCTCTACGTCCCCGCCTACGCATTGGGTTGGACGCCTTGGCGAACTGTGATTTGGATTGTTGGCTTGTTGGCCAACACTTTAATGTTGCTGGCGGCTGTCTTTTGATTCAGTCGCTGGCGTGGATAAAGTAATGGGGAAACGCCCTGGCGCGCATACAAATGTCGCCATCCCCGTAATCGATAAGGACCTGACACATGGCAAATTATGACGTTATCGTAATCGGATCAGGCCCCGGCGGCTATGTTTGCGCCATCCGTTGCGCTCAGCTGGGCCTGAAGACTGCCTGCGTCGAAGGGCGTGAGACTCTGGGCGGCACGTGCCTGAACGTCGGCTGTATCCCCTCGAAGGCGCTGCTGCATGCCAGCCATCAGCTTCATGAGGCCGAGCATAACTTTGCCAAGATGGGCCTGAAGGGCAAAAGCCCCTCGGTCGATTGGAAACAGATGCAGGGTTACAAGCAGGAAACGATCGACGGCAATACCAAGGGTATCGAGTTCCTGTTCAAGAAAAACAAGATCGACTGGCTGAAAGGCTGGGGCTCGATCCCCGCAGCCGGTCAGGTCAAAGTGGGTGATGAGATTCACACCGCAAAGAACATCATCATCGCATCCGGGTCCGAACCGTCCTCTCTGCCCGGTGTCGAGGTGGACGAAAAGGTTGTGGTAACTTCGACCGGCGCTTTGTCCCTGAACAAGGTTCCAAAGAAGTTGGTGGTGATCGGCGCGGGCGTGATCGGGCTGGAACTGGGCTCGGTCTATCAGCGTCTGGGCGCTGAGGTGACTGTGGTCGAATTCCTAGATGCGATCACTCCCGGCATGGACCCTGAGGTGCAGAAGACTTTCCAGCGCATCCTAAAGAAACAAGGCCTGAAATTTGTCATGGGCGCGGCGGTTCAAAAGACCGAAGCCACCAAGACCAAGGCCAAAGTGACTTACAAGCTGCGCAAGGATGACAGCGAACATGTGATCGAGGCAGACACAGTTCTGGTCGCCACCGGACGCAAACCATTCTCGGATGGTTTGGGCCTGGAAGCGTTGGGTGTTGAAATGACACCGCGTGGTCAGATCAAGGTGGGGGCCGATTGGCAGACAAACGTGCCGGGCATCTACGCTATCGGTGACGTGACCGAAGGCCCCATGCTGGCGCACAAGGCCGAAGATGAAGGTATGGCCGCAGCCGAGCAGGTTGCGGGTAAGCATGGGCACGTGAATTACGGCGTCATCCCGGGTGTGATCTACACATGGCCCGAGGTCGCCAATGTTGGCGAAACCGAAGAGACGCTGAAAGAACAGGGGCGCGCCTATAAGGTCGGCAAGTTCATGTTCATGGGCAACGGCCGCGCCAAGGCGAACTTAATGACCGATGGGTTTGTCAAGATCCTGGCCGACAAGGAAACTGATCGCATTCTGGGCTGCCACATCATCGGCCCCGGTGCGGGCGATCTGATTCATGAAGTCTGTGTGGCGATGGAGTTCGGCGCCTCGGCCGAAGATCTGGCCCTGACCTGCCACGCCCACCCAACTTATTCGGAAGCCGTGCGTGAGGCTGCGTTGGCCTGTGGCGACGGACCGATTCACAGTTAATATTAAACCCCGGCCGCCGTCAGGTTGCCGGGGTTAACCACGCGTCCAGATAGATTTCCAACCTGTCTGAAAAACTCTCTGCTTCATGCAGAGCGCAGAACTTCAGCGACATTGACTGAATAGCAAAAGCCTGAACCCCCTCGGCCAACAAGTCGGGGGAAATGTCCTTGCGCACCTTCGCGGTTTCCAACCAACCAGCGACCAGTCGGACATAGCGTTCGAAGCAACGCGCTATGGGCCCGATCTCGGTGATTGCCGTAGCGCCTGAGTACCGAATGATCAGATCAAACACATAGCGCTCGGACGTCATGAAGGCGTGGATCGGTTGCAGCGCATCGGCGATTTCGGGGGCCGTGCGTGGGGCGGTGCCCTGTTCGACCTGATCGAAACAGGCAACCAGCCTCTCACCAATCAGCATTTCCATTAGCGCGTCTTTGTCCCGGAAATGCGCAAAAAAGGTTCCCTTTGCGACCCCGGCTGCCTGAACCACGTCTTCCACTCGCAAAGCCTGATAGCCGTTTCTTTCGATAACGTCCTCTGCCGCCTCAATTAATCGGGCGCGCGTTTTAAGGGTTCTCTTTTGAACTGTCTTTTGCATATGCCCTGTTCGCATGTTTTTTGACCGTGGTCAAATTTTTTAATTGACCGTGGTCATTTTTTCCACTTATAAACTGACCATGGTCATTTTTGGAGATTCGCGATGCAACCTAAGAAAATCCTGATCCTCGACGGACACCCAGGCGAAACCAGCCTGTCCCGAACATTTGCTGAAACCTATGCTGACGCGGCCAAACGACAGGGGCACGACGTTCGCATGATTCACCTAAGCGACCTGCAATTTGACCATGACTTCGGTCAGGGAAACTATGAGGACTTCAAACCGTTGGAACCCGCATTGGAACAAGTGCTGCAGGATCTTGAATGGAGCGAACACCTTGTCCTGACGGCACCGATGTGGTGGGGCGGCTTGCCGGCCAAGCTGAAAGGTTTGATTGACCGGGCATTCATCCCCGGACGCACCTTCGACACGCGGAATACTACAAGGATCGGCTTTCCAGCACCTATGCTGACAGGGCGCACAGCGCGGGTCATCCTGACCTCGGACACGCCGGGCTGGTTCATGCGTTTGATCTACAGGCAAGCCCTGATCCGCCAGATCCGCGATCAGATTCTGGGATTTGTCGGCTTCAAACCGACCCGGTTCACTTACTTTTCGGGCGCCAGCTATCCCAAACCCGGCAGCGTGGATCGTTGGATATCAAAGGTAGCCCGGATCGGTGCCGCGGCAGCCTGATCCCGTGCTTACCCGACCTATTCAAGGCCGCTCATAAAGTTGCGCTCGCCTACGGCGGCAGGTCGATCCAATAGTGAATTCAATATGGGACAACCCGGGCGCAACCGGGTGGTCGACCGATTAACATTATTCCGCTGGCTCGTTGGTGACAGAGTTAGATTGAGCCGACGGCTTTTTGGGCCGGAACAGACGCCACGCATCCTGGAACGGCAACACGTACAGTTTCAGGCAAGAGTCCAACCTCAGGCCGTTGTCCTTTTCCGTTACACCAAATTTCACGTCCCTGTTGTCTTCAGGCATCACGTAAGTGCCGAAAACCACATCCCAGAATGGGAACATGAAAGCAAAGTTCTTGTCCAGGTGATCCGGGTGACAGCTGTGATGCACGTGATGATGCGCGGGTGACGGAAATACTTTTGACCAAACACCGGGCCAACGCAGCCATATATGGGAATGGCGCAAATTATAGCCCGCGAAGTTAAACAGGAACATAAAAACCGGAACGCCCAAAATAACAGGTAGGTTGGGGTGATACCCCAAGATCCGGAAAGTGAAGCCGGTGATAGCCCCCCCGCCCAAACCAATCAAAATATTGTAAAAAAAATTATCAATCGGATGCTCGCGGAAGTTGGAAATCGGGTGCATCACTTCAGCGCTGTGATGGACTTTGTGAAATTGCCACAAAAGCGGGATTTTATGCTGTAGATAGTGCGCAAAAAAGCCAAGAAAATCTGCGACAAGGAACAGTACAGCCATATACGCAACGGTGATACCGGCGCCTGTCCAACCCTCTAAGGATTGTGCCGGAGCAGCTTCATTGATACTGAACCCGCCGCTCGCCCAATAGTAGGACAGAGCCGCAGCAGCAGCGGACAGGCCAATCATCAAGAAGTGACCAATAAACATATGAAAAAAGAAGTATCGGACATCAAGCCAAGCTGATGGGTGCCTCCAGACCTTTTTAGGGAACAGAAAACCAACAAAGCTCTTTTCGCCCAAAACCTCAGATGTGTTTTTTCGATTTCTGACGTAAATCCAGAACGCGATCAAAACCGAACTGCACAAATAAACGTAGTAGATTCGATTAACGGGATCGAACGGATACATAAGTACATTCCGAACGTGTTCAAAAAACGAGTTCAGAAGGGATTGTAACTGCTGCATTGTGGCCTCGGATCGTTTTTTACATCCTTAATTTTGGCCGAGCATTTGTCCACACTAGTGACAATTCCGTGACGATTTGTGGTCAGTTCACCACATCGTCTTTGCGGCGCGCGCACCCCATTCGCGATCATATTGCGTGCCGCCTTCGTCGCCGTCTGACGCCTCGGCGAGGATTTCACCGACGGTCGGCACATGCGCAGTCTCGTCGCCGCTGACCCAAGTACGGGCCCGCATCAAGGCGCGGGCGCATTGGGTGTAAATCTCAGTGATTTCGAAAACGATCACTGTTGCTGGTCTTTTGCCCTGCTTTTCGAACCGCGCGCGCAAATTTTCATCAGCTGTCACATGCGCCGTGCCATTCAATCGCACGACACTGTTGGACCCCGGCACCATGAACATCAACGACACTCGCGGGTCGCGCACGATATTGCGCAGACTGTCCAGCCGGTTATTTCCGCGCCAGTCAGGCATCGCCAGTGTGTGCGGATCAAGTTCCAGTACAACCGGGCCGTCGTCACCTCGCGGGCTGCCATCGACACCCTCGGGCCCAACGGTGCTGAGGATGCACAGGCGCGACGCCATGATCCACTTGCGATAAAGCGGTGTGAGTTGTCTGGCCACTTTGCGCATTGCAGGCGCGCCCGGCGTCCCGTAGAGCGCCTCGAGCGATTCGATGTCCTTAATGAACTCCATCCGGTTCAAACCCCACTTCTCGCATCAATGCATTGGATCGTGTTTCGATCACGTCTTCCAGACGTCCAAGAAATTGATCCCGCCCCACACCCGGTTCGATCGGGTCAAGAAAGTCGACGATTGCAAGACCAGGTTTGCGCATAACCCCGGTACGCGGCCAGAAAACACCAGCATTCGTCGCAACCGGCACACAAGGAAAGCCCAGTCCTTCATACAGAACTGCCGTCCCAACTTTGTAAGGTTTCTTCGCCCCCGGTGCGACGCGTGTGCCCTGCGGGTAAATCACAAGCTGCCCGGGTTCAGAGAACTCTTTAGCCACGTCTTTGACCATCTTGGCGACGGCAGCACCCTTTCTGCCGCGATCAACCGGTATGCACCCAAGGCGACGGGCATAGAGACCGATAACCGGGGTATACAGCAGTTCCCTTTTCATAATGAACTTGCCGTGCGGAATGGCGCTGAAAATCATGATGATGTCGAGAAAGGACTGGTGTTTGGCTCCAATTACGACCTCGTCCACTGGAACGTTTCCGCGAACCTCACAACGGATGCCAACCATCCAGCTTGCCAACCAGATCGTCGATCGCGCGTAGGATTTACAGGCCTGCAATGCCCCACGTTTTGCAAACAACGCGTAAGGGGCGAAGACGATTCCAAGGATCAGCATCCACGCATAAATCACGATCATGAAGATCAAAGAACGCACCCATTGGACCGCTGTAGCCATCACGAAAGCTCCTTCAATTTGCGCACGGCCGCTGTCCAGGTGGCCAAGAACGCCACCGCAGCCCCCAGCAGAGGTATCAGCGCAGGCAACAGCCAGCCAACCCCCTGAAAACCCAATCCGGTCAGAAACCCGCCTTCAACTGAGGCTTCGGGCAACAGCAGAACACCGGTCATGCCGAACAGCACGCCGACCAGCGCACCGAAGAAAGCGCGATATGTGAACCGCCGTACAAATGCGCTGGCGATGAAACGATCACG
Organism: Ruegeria sp. YTSC004; assembly: GCF_059609805.1. Lineage (NCBI taxonomy): Bacteria > Pseudomonadati > Pseudomonadota > Alphaproteobacteria > Rhodobacterales > Roseobacteraceae > Ruegeria > Ruegeria sp. YTSC004. Next base: position 112,459 of record NZ_JBXWMJ010000005.1, on the reverse strand, counting down.
GGCACCGACCAGACGCAGGACTTCGATGATCTGCGCATTGGCCGCCAATGAGGCATTGGCCGCCAGCGTGATCATCGCCGCCGTTGCGCCGCCAATCAGCAGGATAGACACCCAGCCCAATCGCCGCAGCGAGTTTGCCGCCTCGACCAGCGGCTCGCGCCAGCGTGAATGGTCGTCCAGCACGGCGCCGGGCACTTCGGCACCAAGTCGCAAGCGCAAGCCAGCGGTATCAAGACCCGGTTCGCCCTCGATGATTTCTATCAGTTGTGGAATAGGCAGCGTATCAAGCGGCAAATCAGGACCGAACCACGGGGACAAAAGCGCAACCTGTTCCTCGGCAGTCAGAGCGCGTGCCGACGCAACGCCTGGGGTTTGGGCCAGCACGGTCAGTGCGGCCTCGGTCTGGGCGGAAAGCTGTTCGGCGGGCGCGTTTATACGCAAAGTGGCAGCCCCTGCTAGTTCCGATGCCCAACGGTCGGCCAGCCGGCCAGATGCCAGCGACAAGGCAAGCGCGAAAACGGCCAGAAAGGCCATCGCGCCAGAAACGAACAGTGTCAGCTGCGCCGTGTAGCCGGATGGTGGAACAACCCGATCTGCGCGTTTGTCGCGCACCAGCATGCTGCGGATGGTGCCCTTGTTCATAGATCCGCCCCCGCCAATTGAATCTGGCGCTGCGATATCCGAAGGACACGGGCCTGAACCTGGCTTTTGGCCGCGCGGATCAGGCTCAGGTCATGGGTTGCGATCAGCACGGTCTTGCCCATTTTGTTCAACTCGACCAGCAGGCGCAGCAATCGCTGGGACATTTCCCAATCCACATTGCCGGTCGGCTCATCTGCCAGCACAACGTCCGGTGACAGGATGACAGCCCGCGCCAATGCCGCGCGCTGACGCTCACCCCCGGAAAGTTCCGGCGGAAGCGCATCGAGCCGTGTGCCCAGCCCGACCCAGTTCAGCAATTCCAGCAGGTCCTCTTTCTGCGCATTCTCGCCTTTGCCGGACACCATCAATGGTAACGCGACGTTTTCAGCCAAGGTCATATGGTCCAGAAATCGGCAATCCTGATGCACAACCCCGATCCGGCGACGCAGCAGCGCCATCTGATCTCGGTCCAGGCGTGCAATATCCTGCTCAAATGCGCTCAGCCGTCCTGATGTGGCCAGCAACGCGCCATAACACAGCTTGAGCAAGGTCGTCTTGCCCGCACCCGACGGACCGGTCAGAAAATGGAACGACCCCGGCTGCAACTGAAGCGATACGTCGCTCAGCAACTCACCATCACCATAGGTGTAGCTGACGTTTTCCAGCTCGATCACAAGGGCCCCCAATTATTGTTGCCGCCCTTCTTGCCCGAGCGCGGTTGTGGTTTCAATGCCTGCACCGGGTCGAATTGGTGACACTTGCCGTGTGAAACCGAAAACACCCTTTGCGGTCAGGTCTTAACGGAATAACATCCCTGAAAAAACTATTATCAGGTCGGCCCCCCGACCGGGAGGCAGCATGCGTCTTACTTGTCCGAATTGTGGTGCTCAGTACGAAGTGCCAGACGAGGTCATTCCCGAGGAAGGCCGCGATGTGCAGTGTTCCAACTGCGAAAAGACTTGGTTTCAGGCCAAATACCCCGAAACTGCATCTGAACCGGTAAGGCCGGAACCGCCCGCGGACGAACCCGCGGCAAAGGCGGAAACGCCAGAGATTGTCGCGAAACCTGTCGAAGAGCCCGAACCTGCCGCAGCTTCCTCGACCGGCAATGTCGACCCGGCGGTTGCCAACATCCTCAAGGAAGAAGCGGCCCGCGAAGCAGACCTGCGCGCCCACGAAGGCAACAGCCTTGAGACGCAGACCGATTTGGCTCTCGACGCGCCGCCCGAAGTGGAAAAAGCCGCCAAGGACCTGATCGCGACAGAAACCGCAAAGGATTTCGGTCAGAAAGACGCGCTGCCGGATGTCGAGGCAATCAATTCCAGCCTGCGCAGCGACGATCCCTTGCCAAAGCTGGACGAGGACATGCCCCCGCCCCGCAAGTCTGGCGGGTTCCGACGCGGATTCCTGCTGATTCTGGTTGTCGGGGTGATCCTGTTGCTGATCTACAGCAATTCTCAGAAGATTTCCGAAGCGGTGCCGCAGGCTGATCCGGTTCTCAACAGCTATGTGTCTCTGGTGGATCAGGCGCGTTTGTGGCTTGAGGCACAGACCGGGTCTGGCACCTCTCAGAACTGACTTAGATCAGAACCTCTCTAACAGGCGTTTGAGGTATTCAAGTTCGATCTGGGGGCGATCCGATTCCCCAGTCCGGCGGCGGATTTCGTCCAGCAATTCGCGGGCGCGACGATAGACATCTTCACCCTGCAACAGGTTTTCATCGGTCGAGATTGTGCCATTGGCCCCCGGGCTGCGTCCCAATGGGTCACGGTTGTCGGCTTGCATATCTCCTTCCTGCGACCCTTGGCCCGGCTGGTTCTGCTGGTTTTGGGCCAGTGCTTCGCCCAGAGATCGCATCCCCTCGCGCAGAGCCTCCATCGCTTCGGACTGTTGGTCGATTGCTTCGGCCAGATCATCGCCGCGCAGGGCTTCTTCGGCGCCCTCCATCGCGCGCCCGGCACGATCCAGCGCATCGCGCGCGGCGTCACCTTCGGGGGTTCCGGTGCCGGGCAATCCCTGCTGCTGCCGGTTCAGCTCATCGCGTAAGGCCTGTTGGCGATCTGCAAGTGACCCCTGGCCTTGCTGGCTGCCGCTGCCCTGTTCGTCAGTCCCCTGACCCTGACCGCCTTGTCCTTCGTGGCTCTGGCCCCGGCCCTGCCCACCCGAGCGGCCTTCGTTGCCCTGGCTTTCGCCGGCTTGCGCGCCGGGGTTGAACTGTTCCTGCAGATCACGGAAGGCTTGATCGCTCAGACCTTGCTGTTCGCGCAGAGTTTCGGCCAATCCTTCCATCGCCTGCTGGCCTTCGGACTGTTGCCCCTGACCCTGGCCCTGGGTGACGCGCATATTCTCCATCATCTGCTGGAACTCTTCCAGCGCTTGCTGCGCTTCGGCCATACGGCCCTGTTCCATCAGCTCTTGAATGCGGTCCATCATGCGCTGCAGGTCGTCCTGCGTCATTTGCATGGACTCACCGTCCTGACCTTGCTGGTTCTCGTCGAACTCGCCGTTTTCCTGTGCCAGACGCTGCAATTGGCGCATGTAGTCCTGCGTCGCCTCGCGCAGTTCCTGCATCAACTCGGCGATCTCTTCATCGGTGGCACCGTTTTTCATCGCCTCAGTCAGACGTTCCTGCGCGCGGCGCATGCGTTCCAGCGCGTCGGCAAGGGTGCCGTCTTCTATCAGAACGCCTAGCTCCCAAAGCGCCTCGGCGATTTCTGCCTGCTGTTCCGGTTTCAGGCCGTACTCGTTGAACATCTCCAAACGGCGCAGGATCACGCGCAGGCGCAGATAGGCAGTGTCCGACCGGAAAAGCTCTTCGGGCAAGTGCGATACCGCCCGCAGCATTTGCGAAACCCGGGTCGCGTTTTCGCGCGTCCACAGCAGATCGCGGCGCTGTTCGATCACGGCGGCGGCCAGCGGGTCAAAGAACCGGCGCGCGGGCAGCGCAGTCGCATAAGGCTCGGATTGCCCCACTTGATCCGCCGCGTCACGGGCCATCAGGGTTACTTTTACCGGCAAATGCGCCCAAGGGTGTTGTGAAAAATCCTCGATAAGATCTTCGGTGAAATCCGCCCGATCACCGGTGATCGGCATGGGCAGTTCAACCTTGATGACCTCGCGCGGCTCAGGCGCAGAGGTCAAACCATACCGGCGGTCGACCGAGGCCAGATCCAGTTCGATCACAGCAGAGCCGGATACCACGCCATAATCATCGCTGGCAGCAAATGGCAGTTTCATCTGACCGCCGGCCTCGGACTCGGCGGAACCCGCCACGGCCACCTGTGGGCGGGTATCCGCAATGACGTTCAGCGCCCAGTCGCGGCCCGATGGGCCGTCGATTATGAACTGGCCCGAGCGTTCGACGACAAAATCCTGCTCCGGCTCGGTGGCCGCCTCAGTGCCCAAAGGCGTGGTGGTTTCAGTCAAACTGTGCGCGCCGATTTCCCCGTAGAAGCGCAAAGTGATCCGGCTGCCCTGCGGGACAGACAGTGTTGGATCGGATTGATCAGCCAGATACAGCGTCGGTAGCCCGGTGTAACGCGGCGGCTCAACCCAGCCTTCCCAGCTGGGGCCTTGCCCTGCCACGGCAGCGCCCGGCGTCATCTCAGCCACTGAGCCGATGCGCCAGAACGACCCGAACATCGCTGCGATCACCAGCGCAAGCAGTGCCGAATAACGCAGCGCATAGGGGTCGCGATCTGCCAGCCGCAAATCGGGTTTGACAGGTTCCGCCTGCGCAACACGTCGCGCCATCCTATTCTGGTGCGCGCGCCACAACGCGACGGAATCCGCGTCCATCGCGCCGATGGCCTGATCATCTATCAAAGCTTGGATAGGCCGCCCCGGCATCGCCGCATCCAGCCGCATCAGCGCTTCGGCACGTGAAGGGAAATGGAATCGCCTTGCACCAACAAACAGCGTAGCGGCCAGCCCCAACAGTGCGACAGCGCCCACGCCCCAGACGATTTCAACGCGGACCTCGTCCTGCAAACCCAGCATCAAAGCCGCCAGAATCGCCATCAAAACCGAGAAAAAGGGCCAAAATGCACGCAAGAACTGCTCGGCCAGCATCCCTGCGTGCGTCAGCCACAGGGACAGTCTTGGGATCGGCAGGTTGTGTTTTGCGCGCAAAGCGGGCCTCCTGATCGGGCCCACGCGCCTATCGCGTCAAAGCCACTCAGGTATGGTATCGCGGTTTATGATTTCGTCAAAGCTTGGCCGTTCACGAATAACTGCAAATTGATCCCCGTGCACAAGAACCTCTGGGATCAGGGGGCGGGTATTGTATTCGCTGGACATAACTGCGCCATAGGCCCCGGCGCTGCGAAATGCGACCAGATCGCCCGGTGCCAGCGGCGGCATATTGCGTTCCTTGGCAAAAGTATCGCCGCTTTCGCAAACCGGGCCAACAATGTCATAGGGTTGCTGCTCAACGCCCGGAGCGGGTTCCTGCACGGCAACGATATCGTGATGTGCCTCGTACATAGCCGGACGGATCAGGTCGTTCATCGCGCCATCCAGAATCAGGAAGTCACGACCCTCGCCAGATTTCACGTAAATTACCTTGCTGACCATCAGACCGGCGTTTCCGGCAATCAGGCGGCCAGGTTCGATCTCGATCTCGCAGCCCAGATGGCCCAGCGTTTTCTTGATCAACGCGCCATACTCCACCGGCAACGGTGGTGCGTCATTGGCGCGGGTGTATGGAATGCCCAATCCCCCGCCCAGATCAAGGCGTCGGATATTGTGTCCCTCGGACCGCAACTTTTCGGTAAGTTCGGCGACTTTGGTGTATGCCATCTCGAACGGCTCTAACTCGGTCAGTTGCGAGCCGATATGGACGTCGATACCGATCACCTCCAGCCCCGGAAGGCTGGCTGCGTGGGCATAAACCTCAGATGCGCGTGCGATCGGGATCCCAAACTTGTTCTCAGACTTGCCAGTCGCGATCTTGGCATGGGTCTTGGCGTCTACGTCCGGATTCACCCGAACGGTGATCGGCGCGACCACACCCAGTTCCAACGCGATGGCGTTGATCACTTCCATCTCAGGTTCGGATTCTACGTTGAACTGGCGGATACCGCCGCTCAGCGCAGCGCGAATCTCATCCGCGGTCTTGCCAACGCCCGAGAACACGATCTTGTCGCCCGGCACGCCAGCCGCCTTGGCACGCAGGTATTCCCCGCCCGAGACCACGTCCATCCCCGCACCGGCCTGTGCCAGCGTCTTCAGGATCGCCTGATTGCTGGCCGCTTTCATGGCATAGCAGACTAGATGGTCCATCCCTTCCAGCGCGTCATCAAACAGCTGGAAGTGCCTCAACAGCGTGGCGGTGGAATAAACATAAAACGGTGTTCCGACCGCGGCTGCGATTTCGGAAATCGGGACATCCTCGGCGTATAGCGCGCCGTCGCGGTAGAGAAAGTGATCCATGACTGCGCGCTTAGACCAAAATGGCCACGCGGATCAATGGATTCCGCGCAAGATCAGTTCGATGTGGAAACACCGACCCGGCCATAGCCCGAGATTTTGATGCCGTTCCCGGTTGATGTCTCTGCGGGCTCGGGGCGGGGTTTATATGTTGGGTCGCAAGCTGCCAGTACGACAAGCGAGAGGATCAGGCCGATGATTTTCATTGTCTTGACTTCTTTTTTGAATTTGGCACTCGGCCACTATGCCGTTCAAATAGGCATGGTTGTGCGAGATTGCCATCGACGATTACAACCCTAGGAAAACGCCCAGCCCACCGCGTCGCAGACCGACCCCGACACCGCCATAGGTGCCACTGCTGCCGACACCGATATTTGCGCTCATCGTGGGTTGGATGGGTTCGCCATCCGCTCCGCAGCCTGCCAGGGCAACCCCGGCCGCGATTAGTAGGACCACACGTAGTATCTGCATCACACCAGCGCCTTCCACCGCTTGACCTGGGCACGCACCTGATCTGGTGCCGTGCCGCCATAAGACTGGCGTGAGTTTACCGAATTTTCGACGGTAAGGACAGAATAGACATTGTCGTTGATGTCCGCATGGACCGATTGCATGTCTTCCAGCGTCAGATCAGGCAGGTCACAACCCTTGCTTTCCGCCATGGCGACCAGCGATCCGGTAACGTGGTGCGCGTCGCGGAACGGCAGGCCCGGCACACGGACCAGCCAATCGGCCAGATCGGTCGCAGTCGAAAAACCAGACCCTGCGGCGGCAGCAAGGCTTTCGCGGTTGGCCGTCATGTCCTTGACCATGCCTTCCATCGCGGCCAGAGCAAGCATCCAGTTATCTGCGGCATCAAAGACCTGTTCCTTGTCTTCCTGCATGTCCTTGGAATACGCCAGCGGCAAGCCCTTCATAACCATCATCAGCGCAGTATTCGCACCGTAAATCCGACCTACTTTGGCACGGATCAGTTCCGCGGCATCAGGGTTCTTTTTCTGCGGCATGATCGACGATCCGGTCGAGAACCGGTCAGAAAGCGTAACAAACCGGAACTGAGCCGAAGACCAGATGACCAGCTCTTCGGCAAAGCGCGACAAGTGCACAGCGCAGATTGAGGCGGTCGACAGGAATTCGAGCGCGAAATCACGGTCGCTGACCGCATCCAGTGAGTTGGCGGCGGGGCGGTCAAAGCCCAGCGCCTCAGCCGTCATCTGACGATCGATGGGGAAGGACGTTCCAGCCAGCGCGGCTGCACCCAAGGGGGATTCGTTCATCCGGGCGCGGGCATCGCGGACGCGGGACAGGTCACGGCCGAACATCTCGACATAAGCCATCATATGATGGCCCCAAGTCACTGGCTGGGCGGTTTGCAAGTGGGTGAAGCCAGGCATGACCGAATCAGCGCCAGCCTCAGCCTGCGCCAAAAGCGCGCGGATCAGGGCCAGCAGACCGGATTCAGCCGCATCAAACTGATCACGGACCCATAGTTTGAAATCGGTCGCCACCTGATCATTGCGCGACCGGCCTGTGTGCAAACGGCCTGCGGGTTCGCCAATCACCTCTTTCAGGCGCGCCTCGACATTCATGTGGATGTCTTCCAGCGCGGTCGAGAACTGAAATTCTCCGTTCTGGATTTCTGACAAAACGGTGAGCAGCCCTTCCCGAATAGCCTGCGCATCACTATCAGTAATAACACCTGTGGCAGCCAGCATGGCGGCATGGGCACGCGAGCCTGCAATGTCCTGGGCTGCCATCCGCTGATCGAACCCGATCGAGGCATTGATCGCCTCCATGATCGCGTCTGGACCGGCGGCAAAGCGGCCGCCCCACATCTGGTTCGAAGATTGATCGGTCATGTAAGAAAACCCGGAGTTGATATGCGCCTATTTCGTCTGATCCCCCTTTATATGGCCCTCGCGTTGGGTGCAAACGCGGCTTTGGCCACGGATGCCGAAACTCTGGCACCGCTCCGGGAGGACTCCTTAAAACGGCTGATCCTGCACAAAGAGCCAAAGCCAGTCGAAGCAGTTGAATTTCAGCTTGAGGATGACGGCGGCACCGCGACACTTGCGGATTACAAGGGCAAATATGTTCTGTTGAACTTCTGGGCCACTTGGTGTGCGCCGTGCCGCAAGGAAATGCCCCAGATCGCCGAGCTGCAAGAAGAATTCGGCGGCGACAAGTTCGAGGTCGTGACACTGGCCACAGGGCGTAACTCGCCAGCCGGGATCAAGAAGTTTTTCGAGGAAAACGGCATCGACAACCTGCCACGTCATCAGGACCCCCAATCGGCAGTTGCACGCAAAATGGGCGTGATCGCCCTGCCAATCACTGTCATTCTCGACCCCGACGGCAACGAGATTGCCCGCCTGATCGGAGATGCCGAGTGGAATTCGGACAGCGCCAAGGCCATCGTTTCAACCCTTGTCGAGGGCAACAGCTGAAGCATCAGGCCTTCCTGAACGTTTTGTGTTATGCTGAAACCGGCCCAGATGGGCCGGTTTTCGTTTGCAACCTGAAGGAAGGGGAGACGACGATGAAACCGGTAGTTCTGTTGATTGGAAAATTGCCCAACGTGATCGGTGATGTTGCGCGTCAATTGGATCACCTTCCGATCCAATGGCTTGGCGCGCATGATCAGGAAGAAGTCAAACGGCAGCTGGACGAAGAGCCGCGCATCGCCTGCGCGATCATGGGTGCCGGTCTCGATGACAGGATACGCGGCGAGATGGTGGGAATCATCGCGGCGCGCAGGCCCGATATCTGTATCCACCTAAAGGATCGCGCCTCGGGGTCGGACGGATTGGTGCCGTTTGTCCAGCGAGTTGTCCAGTATGAGGTTCTGGACAGTCTGGAACATAGCTGACGCGACGCCACCTTTGACAGCCTGCCTGCCGCTTTGCACTCTGCCGCGCAGGAGGACGGAATGCCGCTTGAAATTCTATTGGTTCTGGTGGTCGGAGGCATCGCCGGGATAACCCTGTTGCTGCACCTGACAGGCAGATCCCGATTGCGCGTGCTATCGCCCGAATTGGCGTGGTCAGAATGGCTGCGTCATGCGCCGGATGATTCGATCATCGATGTCACCGTTGCACATGACGGGCACGCGGCCCTGATCCGAACCGAAACAGGAAATGGTCTGCTGTGGTCTTTTGGTGCAGACACCGTTGCCCGGCACCTGCTGGACTTTGATCTGCTGGATCACCCGCAAGGGTTCCAGGTTCAATTCCACGACTTCGGAACGCCCAAAGCCATAATCCACCTTGACGAACGCGAACGCCGCCACTGGCAGCACCTGATGGAGCCCGCATGACCGACCACGTGACTTTCCCGGACGCCGTGCAGTGGGCCGTCCCCTTTTTCATAGCTGCTATTCTGGCCGAGTTTCTGTGGATCGCCGTCAAAGGACGCGGCGGCCGCTATGAGACGCGGGACGCTGTTACATCGCTGATCATGGGAGCTGGCAACATCGCATCCGGCTTTCTGTTGGGGTTTATCGCCTATGCATTCTTCATGTGGCTGTGGCAGATCACGCCGTTGAACCTGGGCACCTCTATCCCCGTTATCCTTCTGTGCTTTGTGCTGGATGATTTCCGCTATTACTGGGTGCACCGCTTTGGTCACCGCATTCGCTGGGTCTGGGCCAGCCACGTGAACCACCACAGCTCGCAACACTACAACCTGACCACCGCCCTGCGTCAGACATGGACCTATACGTTTACCTTCATGATGGTGGTTCGCGCGCCTTTGATCCTATTGGGTTTCCATCCGGCGATGGTGTTGTTCGTCGGTGGTCTGAACCTGATCTACCAATTCTGGATTCATACTGAAGCCATCGGCAAGATGCCCCGCTGGTTTGAGGCGGTGATGAACACGCCCAGCCACCACCGCGCCCATCATGGTCGCAATGCACGCTACCTGGACTGCAACTATGCCGGCGTTTTCATCATCTGGGACAAGCTGTTCGGGACCTTCGTGCCGGAACAGGAAGACGACCGCGTCGACTATGGGCTGGTTCACAATATCGGCACCTTCAACCCACTGCGTGTGGCCTTTCACGAATGGGTTGGAATTTGGCGCGACGCGACACAACCGGGCCTGACGATGCGTCAGCGACTGGCGTATTGCTTTGCCCCCCCCGGCTACAGCCATGATGGCAGCCGGGACAATTCCGAACAGATTAAAGCCAAGCATCTGGACCGCCACCCGGAAGATCGTGGAACGCCAGGATTCGAACAATTCGACACCAAACAGCCCAATACGCAGGCAAAACAGGCCTGATGCCGCCGACCTATCCGACCTGATTCTTGAAATCCGGCCCTCGCGTCCCATATCCAATCGATGTGTGCAGTGCGAGTAACCGGAGGCAACATGACCAGACTGACAACCCTTTCCACCGTTATGGGCCTTACCGGAGTGGTGCTCGCTATGTTGACGGCGTTGGCTGGAGGTGCGACGGGGATCGTCGCGTTGGGCTTTGGCATGATGCTTTTGGGCTTCATGGGTGCGCTGGTCGGTGGCTTTGCAGCGCTGGGACGCATCTGGGAAACGACACGGTAACCCAAGCCTGACCTTAAACAATTGCGTTTGTCTTAACCGCAGATTCATACCTTTCCTCTGAAATCGTCACCAGACCGGCGGCGCTAAAGGAAACGGGTTGTACATGCGGAAGAAGGTACTGGCAGATTTGCCCGAAGGTGGGGACAGCCCCTTGAACGCGGCTGTCAAATCCCGCGATGCCTCGACGATTGAAATGGCGACCGAAGCGGTGAAGCACAAACAGTGCAAACTGGCCTTTCAACCGGTGATGCAGGCGAACAGGCCGCATGACGTGGCCTTCTACGAAGGCTTCATCAGAGTGCTGGACGAAACCGGTCGGGTCATCCCCGCGCGCGAGTTCATGCCACAACTGGAAAACACTCCAATCGGGCGCGAGCTGGACTGTGTCGCGCTTGAAATGGGATTGCGGACGCTGACCAAAAACCCCGACATTCGCCTGTCCATCAACATGTCAGCCCGATCGATCGGTTACGCGCGATGGTCACGTGTGCTGGAGCGGTTTTTGAAGAAAGATGCCAATATCGGCGAAAGGCTGATTTTGGAAATCTCAGAAAGCTCGGCCATGACGGTGCCTGAGCTGGTGATCGATTTCATGGACCGTCTGCAGCCGCGCGGTATCGCCTTTGCGCTTGATGATTTTGGGGCAAGCAATTTCAGCTTTCGAAATTTTCGCGAGTTTTTCTTTGATGCCGCCAAGATCGACGGCCAATTCATCCACGGAATCGGCGAAAATCCGGACAATCAGGCGCTGGTGCGGGCCTTGATCGCCGTGGCGCGGGAATTCGAGATTCTGGTGACCGCCGAATCAGTCGAAACACAGAAGGATGCCGAATTCCTTATCGCCAACGGCGTCGACTGCCTGCAGGGGTTCCTGTTTGGCGCCCCTACCGTTTCCGCCCCGTGGAAGGCGGAAAAGCGCAAACATACAGCCAGTTAGAGTGATTTATCCGGTCCACGCCCGACCTGAGGCAAGCTGACCGTTGCTGCAACTGCAGCGTTGCGCTATGCCATGTGGAGTTGGAGCGGGGAACATGAGGCGCTCTTACTGCCACAGAGTTATCTTTGTGCGATCCGCGCCGTCGAATATCCCGCAGGACCTTGACGGTAAAGGATTGTCTAAATGACCAACGTAGTAATCGCATCCGCCGCGCGTACCGGAGTGGGCAGCTTTGGCGGCTCGTTTGCAAACACACCAGCGCATGATCTTGGGGCCGCCGTACTGGAGGCCGTAGTAGAACGCGCAGGCGTGGAAAAGGGCGAAGTCAGCGAAACCATTCTGGGACAGGTGCTGACGGCAGCTCAGGGTCAGAACCCCGCCCGTCAGGCACATATCAACGCCGGTCTGCCACAGGAAAGCGCAGCATGGGGCCTCAACCAGGTTTGCGGCTCTGGTCTGCGGGCCGTTGCTTTGGGTGCTCAGCACATCCAACTGGGCGACGCTGATATCGTGGCTGCCGGTGGTCAGGAAAACATGACCCTTTCGCCCCACGCCGCCGCTCTGCGTGCAGGTCAAAAGATGGGCGACATGAAGTACATCGACACGATGATCCGCGATGGTCTGTGGGATGCTTTCAATGGCTATCACATGGGCCAGACCGCTGAAAACGTCGCCGAGAAATGGCAGATCAGCCGTGACATGCAGGACGAATTCGCCGTCGCGTCGCAGAACAAGGCTGAAGCCGCGCAAAAGGCTGGCAAGTTCGCCGACGAAATCACCCCCTTTACCATCAAGACCCGCAAGGGCGACATCGTGATGGACGCTGACGAGTACATTCGCCATGGCGCCACCATGGAAGCGATGGCAAAGCTGCGCCCGGCCTTCACCAAGGACGGTTCGGTCACGGCCGCAAACGCATCCGGCCTGAATGACGGCGCGGCGGCGACCCTGCTAATGTCCGCCGAAAATGCTGAAAAGCGCGGAATCGAGCCACTGGGCCGTATCGCATCCTATGCAACCGCCGGTCTGGACCCGTCGATCATGGGCGTAGGCCCGATCTACGCTTCGCGCAAAGCGCTGGAAAAAGCGGGCTGGTCCGTTGACGATCTGGATCTGGTCGAGGCGAACGAAGCGTTTGCCGCACAGGCCTGCGCCGTGAATAAGGACATGGGCTGGGATCCGTCGATCGTGAACGTGAACGGCGGCGCCATTGCCATCGGTCACCCGATCGGCGCTTCGGGCTGCCGCGTTCTGAACACGCTGCTCTTCGAAATGAAACGCCGCGACGCGAAGAAAGGTCTCGCCACTCTCTGCATCGGCGGCGGCATGGGCGTCGCCCTGTGCGTGGAGCGCGACTAAGTGCTTTGACAAGCGAATAGAAAAGGGCGTCCCTTGGGCGCCCTTTTTTGTTACATTGGGGCCTTAACCCAAAGATGCGACGATATTGCCACGCGGAATTTAGAAAATCATGACGAAACAATATTGCGCACGATCACCTCTCAAAGTAACAGCATTACCAAGACGACTTTAATTGGAGGATTCCTAAATGGCACGTACAGCACTCGTTACCGGCGGCTCCCGCGGCATCGGCGCAGCAATTTCCAAGGCGCTCAAGGCCGAAGGGTACAATGTTGCAGCCACCTATGCGGGGAACGACGAAGCCGCCGCGAAGTTCACCGAAGAGACCGGCATCGCCACCTACAAGTGGAACGTCGCTGATTATGACGAATCCAAAGCCGGAATTGAAAAAGTCGAAGCCGAGGTTGGCGCGATCGACATCGTGGTTGCAAACGCGGGCATCACTCGCGACGCACCCTTCCACAAGATGACCCCCGAACAGTGGCACCAGGTCATCGACACCAACCTGACCGGCGTGTTCAACACCGTGCACCCCGTCTGGAACGGCATGCGCGAGCGTAAGTTCGGTCGTGTCATCGTCATCAGCTCGATCAATGGTCAGAAGGGCCAGTTCGCTCAGGTGAACTATGCCGCGACTAAAGCAGGCGATCTGGGTATCGTGAAATCGCTGGCGCAAGAAGGCGCGCGTGCAGGCATTACCGCCAACGCGATCTGCCCCGGCTATATCGCAACCGAGATGGTGATGGCTGTTCCCGAAAAAGTCCGCGAATCCATTATCGGCCAGATCCCAGCAGGTCGCCTGGGTGAGCCCGAAGAAATCGCGCGCTGCGTGGCGTTCCTGGCATCCGACGATTCTCAGTTCATCAATGGCTCGACCATCTCGGCCAACGGTGCGCAATTCTTCGTCTGATCTGAAGCGTAGAAAAGACAACGGGCCGGTCCATTTCGGACCGGCCCTTATTTATCCCGTAAGAACGCGCGCGCTGCGCTCAGCGGGAACCGAATAGCCACATAAGTGCGTGTTTGATCATCTTGCCACGTTCAGCATGGGCCCGCTGAAAGGCGCGGGCAGCTGCGGGGTTGGTCGTCATTTCGATCATGGCAGTCTTCCTTTCAGTTCAGCTGCGTTTGACTTGAACCCAATATGCGCCTTATAAATCAAGACGGCAAACGAGCTTTCTTTGGGTTTCAGTTAAGATTTTCTTGTGTATTTATGAGCGACTATCTTCCCCCGCTAACCGCCCTGCGCGCCTTTGACGCCGCAGCACGCCACATGTCCTTTGCCAAAGCCGCAGAGGAGTTGCGCGTGACCCCGGCAGCCCTGTCTTTCCAGATAAAATCACTGGAGGAACATCTGGGCCGGCCCTTGTTTCACCGCTTGAACCGCGCTGTTGAGCTGACCGAGGCCGGACGCGCCCTTGCCCCCGGCGCGGCCGATGGATTCGCCGCATTGCAGACGGCGTGGCAAGCTGCGCGCCGACAGGGCAACGATACCTCGCTGACCGTGACAGCAGGCCCGGCGCTGACAGCCAAGTGGCTGGCACCGCGCCTGTATGAATTTGCAAGGGCGCATCCCGAAATTGATCTCAAGTTCTCGGCAACATTGCGGATCATGGACCTTGAACGTGATGACGTGGATGTCGCCATTCGGTTTGGTTATGGTGGCGATGAAGGGCTGTATTCCCTACAAGTTCGCAAGGAATGGCTGACCCCGGTGATGACACCAGATCTGGCCGAGCAATTCCCCACCCCCGACAGCCTGCGGTATGCACCATTGATCTTCGACGATTCGATTGCGTTCCTGCAACTGCCCAGCGATTGGCCGACCTGGTTTCGCGCGGTCGGAGTGGATTATGCCCCAACGCATGGGGCGCATTTTTCGAACGCAGACCACGCAATTGATGCTGCGGTTGCGGGCGTGGGCGTGGTACTGGGTCGCCGGGCTATGATCTTGAAGGACCTTACCGAGGGGCGTCTTGTTGCCCCTTTCAAGACGGCTATCGAAACACAAGGCCGGTTTCGGTTTCTGTGCTTGCCAGGTGCAGAAGACAGACCCCAGATCGCCGCTTTCCGCGACTGGTTCATGGCCGAAATTGAAAAGACCGCGCATATCTCGGACGAATTCAACATTATTCCGGTAGAAGAAGTTCAAAGCCCATGACCAAATCGCGCGCTACAGCCATCGGGTTTGCCGCCGTCTTGCTGTGGTCGCTGCTCGCCTTGTTCACAGTCGGGTCATCCCCCACGCCGCCATTATTGCTGAATGCAATCTGCTTTTCTATTGGTGGAACACTTGGTCTGATCTGGACTTGGCGCAGCGGTGGGTTGCGGCAATTGCGGGACGTGCCGTGGACCACCTATCTGTTCGGCACCATCGGGTTGTTCGGCTATCACGCGCTATATTTCTCGGCCCTGCGCATAGCTCCGGCGGCCGAGGCTGGTTTGATCGCATATCTCTGGCCATTGCTCATTGTGCTGTTTTCCGGACTTTTACCGGGCGAACACCTGCGCATCGGACATTTGTTCGGCGCGTGCCTTGGGTTCGCAGGGGCCGCCGTGATCATTGCCAGGGGTGGCAGCACCGGGTTTCAGACCGACCACCTGCCAGGCTACGCGTTGGCCTTTTTATGCGCGCTGACATGGTCTGGATACTCGGTCCTGTCGCGTCGGCTGGGCGATACACCAACCAGCTCTGTCGCCGTTTTCTGCATTGCGACTGCCATCGCGTCCGCCGCGCTGCACCTAGCTGTCGAAGATACCGTCTGGCCTGACAGTGCCTTTGGCTGGGCGTCAGTGATCGCCCTAGGTCTGGGGCCGGTGGGGTTGGCGTTCTATGTCTGGGATATTGGGGTCAAGCAAGGCGACATACAACTCTTGGGGACGGCGTCGTACGCGGCACCCTTGTTGTCTACGCTAGCTTTGGTTGTGGCCGGGATCGCCGCCCCGACCTGGGGTCTGGCGATCGCGGCCCTTTTGATTACTGGCGGCGCGGCCATTGCCGCGCGGGCGAGTATGAAAACCTAGGCTGACAGGCGTTCGATCTCTTCTTTTAGCCTTAGTTTTTGTTTTTTGAGTTGAGCAATATGGAGATCATCGATGCCTGGCGCGCGTTGGGCTTGTTCAACTTCAAGACCGAGGTTTTCGTGCTTTTTCTTCAGTTCGGTCAGATGTGCGCTCACGCTCATGGCGATACTCCTTCGTTGGTGTCTCAGGTTCACGTAAGAAGTTGACCACATCGTTTCCAGCCTGTCACGCCGCAGACGCACAGAATCTGTAATAAATCCGACAAATTCGGCTGGTTAATGCCTATTGATCAGAAAACCCCGGCAGCGAGGCCCCTTTGCGCAATACGTCTGAGACCTTTGGCGTATAGCTTTCCCCATCACGTTCGTGCCGATCCCCATCGTGTAATACGACTGGCGCACGCAGCTGAAAATCGGCGCGCCCACCCTTTCTGGCCCGTAAAATTACCAATTCTGCCTTGCGACCGGCTCTGGCGGCCAGTGGCAGGATTTCCGCCGATCCCAACCGCCCTTCGCATGCCATCAATATGTCGGGAAGACGGTTGGCTTTCTGGATCATATGCAAGTACCCACGAGGCGCGAGGCGCTTGGCCGCGCAGTCAATCCATGTCTCCAAAGGCGTTTGCTCGCCCAACGCAATACTACGCCCGGTGTCATCGGCCGGGCTATGCGCGCCAGCGCGGTAATAAGGCGGGTTTGCGAGTACATGATCGAATTGCCGCTGTTTGAGCGTAGCTGGCAATGCACTGATATCGGCCTCGACTACCTCTAGCGGCGCGCCATTTTCCGCGGCGTTTCGGCGTGCCAATTCTGCATAGCTTGCCTGTAACTCGACCCCAACGGCCTGCAGACCCGGCACACGGGCCAGCAGGCACAGGATCGCGGCACCCGCGCCGCAGCCCAATTCCAGCACAGTGTGACCACGTGTCGCCGGGACCGCCGCTGCCAGCAGAACCGGGTCAACACCTGCACGATACCCTGCGCGTGGCTGACACAAACGCACACGCCCGCCCAGAAAGTCATTTTTGGTCAATTCACTATCGGAAAACAGGTTCATCTGCCCAGCGGGATTTCGTTGTCACGCATTACTCGTTCTGCGCGGGTCAGGTCGTCGGCTCGCACCATCAGGCGGCGCGGAAAGATTCCTATGCCTCCTTCGAGGATGCTCATATTTACGTCCATCTGAAAGCAGTCTATATCCTCGCCCTCAAGAAGGGCAGAAGCAAAGGCCAGAATCGTCGGATCGGTGCTGCGCAAAAGTTCTTTCATGGGGATGGATGTAAGGGCAAGGCAAGGCGGAAGTCGAGCCTTGTATCAGGAGAGTGATGAACATCGACACGATCTCGAAACCGCATGAGCGACTGGCAGAGATTCTGGACGGCGAAATGGACGCCGTAAACCAGTTGATCCGTACGCGCATGGCCTCGGAGCACGCACCGCGCATCCCCGAAGTGACAGCGCATCTGGTTGAAGCAGGCGGCAAGCGTCTGCGCCCAATGCTGACGCTGGCGGCGGCCCGGATGTTTGACTACCCGGGAGATCATCACGTGCGCCTGGCCGCGACAGTCGAATTTATTCATACCGCGACCCTGTTGCACGACGATGTCGTTGATGAAAGCGCCCAGCGGCGTGGCCGTCCCACAGCGAACCTGTTGTGGGACAACAAATCCAGCGTTCTGGTCGGCGATTACCTGTTTTCCCGCAGTTTCCAGCTGATGGTTGAGACCGGATCGCTGCGGGTGCTGGACATTCTGGCCAATGCCTCTGCCACCATCGCCGAGGGCGAAGTGTTGCAGATGACCGCTGCCACCGATCTGGGCACTACCGAGGCAATCTATTTGCAGGTCGTGCGCGGTAAGACCGCCGCGCTGTTCTCCGCTGCAACCGAGGTAGGCGGCGTGATTGCTGGCGCGGCTGAGGATCAGGTCAAGGCGCTATACGAATACGGCGATGCGCTGGGAATTGCGTTCCAAATTGCCGATGACCTGTTGGATTATCAGGGTGACAGCAAGGCAACCGGCAAGAATGTCGGCGACGACTTCCGCGAGCGCAAACTGACCTTGCCGGTCATCAAAGCCATCGCACAGGCCACCCCGGAGGAGCACGCCTTTTGGGAGCGTACAATTGGTCGAGGCCGTCAGGAAGACGGCGATCTGGACCATGCGCTGTGCCTGATGAACAAATACGGCACGCTGGACGCCACACGGTCGGATGCGTTTGGGTGGGCCGCCAAAGCCAAATCTGCGCTGGATGCACTGCCGGATCACGAGATCCGGTCGCTGCTGCGCGATCTGGCCGACTACGTGGTTTCGCGCCTCAATTAAGCTGCGTGGCGCGGCACCACCAATCGGGGTGCGCCGCGCCAATCTCGTAGGCTGCGAAATGGGCGGCTTTCATCGTCGGGTAGAGCGCAAAACAGGTCGAACCCGAACCTGACATCCGAGCCAGCAGAACATCTTTCGTATCCGACAGATCATCCAGCACCCGGGCAACCTCGGGTGCGATGCCCTTTGTCGGTGGCTCCAAGTCATTGCGTTGTTCCTGCACCCAATCCGCGCATGCCTTGGGCGTTTCAAAGACGGGGATATCATCGGGCATTGGCGGGTTGTCGCGGTTCTGCAAGGCAGAGAATACGGCGCCAGTTGGGACTTCGACACCAGGATTGACCAAAAGCGCGGGCAATTGCGGCAATGAGACCGGCTGCAACCGCTCGCCGATGCCCCGCATCCGGGTGGCGCTGGCAACCATGCAAACCGGCACATCCGCACCAAGGGTCAGGGCAGTTTCGCTGGGGATAGCCACACCCTGATCTGCGATCATGCGCAGTGTCGCCGCGGCATCGGACGATCCTCCGCCAATGCCGCCACCATGGGGCAGCACTTTGTTTAGGTTGATATGCCCTGTCCATCCAGCGGCGACGGCAGCTTTCCAGACCAGATTTCTGTCGTCCGCCGGGACGCCCTTGGCGTGTTCACCGGCGACTGACATCGACAGCTCTGGCCCCGGCGTGAATTCCAGCGTGTCACCGACATTCGCAAAAGCCACTAGAGAATCCAACAGGTGATACCCGCCGTCACGGCGGCCAGTTACATGCAGGGTCAGGTTGATCTTGGCGGGCGCGAAGGCCTTAGTTGCCATTGGCGACTTTCAGGGGGTCGGCGCCTTCTTCGGCCAAGACCGCGTCCAAGCCCACCTCAATCTTGCGACGAATGCGCTCGGGGTCGGCCTCACCATCCGTGTCGTCGGGATCAACAAAGGACAGAGCACGCTTCCACTGAAATTCAGCTTCGCGCGCGCGGCCCACGGCCCAATAGACATCACCCAGATGATCATTCACCACAGGATCAACCGGCATCAGTTCGACCGCACGCTCCATATGAGCGACAGCTTCGTCGTAGCGGCCCAATCGGAACAAGACCCATCCCAGACTGTCGACAATATAGCCGCTGTCGGGGCGCGCCGCGACAGCGCGTTCGATCATGTTCAGTGCTTCATCCAGCTTTTCCTGCCGTTCGACCAGCGAGTAGCCCAAATAGTTGAGAACCTGTGGCTGATCGGGGTTCAGTTCCAACGCGCGACGGAAATCGGCCTCAGCCGCTTCCCAGTGCTTGAGACGCTCATGTGAAATACCGCGGGCGTAATATAGAAACCAGTTGCCGCTGACACCCTGCTCGGTCAGTTCGATAGCAGTGTCATAGGTCCCAACCGCATCAACATAGTTTTCTTGCCGCCTTTGCAGATCAGCCAGGGCCACATGCACACTGGGCAGGCTGGGGCTTTGCGCCGCGAGGTTCTGGAGAACTTCGGCTGCTGCATCCGTTTTTCCCGAACGGCTCAGAACTTCGGCCCGGCCCAACTCGGCCGCGTGGTAATCGCTGCTGGTCGACGGCACCATGCGATAGGCTTCGACAGCCAGGTCATATTGTTCCAGTGCATCCAGCAATTCGGCACTTAGTAGGATTGCGTCCACGTGGTCCGGGCGCAGGAACGCGGCAATCCGGGCATAGAGAAGCACATAGTCCTGGGACGCCTCACTGCTGAGCGCGGCACCTACAGAAAAGAACACTTCAGCCATACCGTCCTGCGCCGACTGTATGTGCGTAAACGGCAACGTTTCACCCGCCTTCAAACGCGCCACGTAACCTTCGATGGATGGGTCGCTACCCGCCGCAAAAACGTCTTCCAGATATTGCAGGGCGTCTTCGTTGCGGTCCAGCTGCGACAGAACTTCGGTCCGGGCCAAGGCCGCGCGGCGCGAGAACCGCGACACCGCTCCGTTGTTTGCCGCAAAAATCTCTTCGGCCCCTTCGAAGTCACCAATCGACGCCAGCGCCAACGCCTTGTGGTAAAGCGCGAATTCCAGAAGCCCCTCCTGGGTGCCGACTTCGTCGAACTTTTCCATCGCTTTGGTCATGGCACCTTGCGCCACATAGACCCAACCCAGAACCAAGCCATCTACTAATGGCCCAACGCCTTGGGTTTCAGGATCACGAGCAAGCAGCTCATCCAGCTTTCCGTCGTCGATCAGGTTGGCCATGATGACCATCTTTGCCGCCTGACTTGGCAGTTCGAGCGCCTCAATTGACTGCGCAACCGGCAGCGCGCGCTCAATCTCACCCAATGCAAGACGCGCTACAACGACGTTTTCCAGAAGTTTGCCATTTTCAGGGTCGGCGCGCAGCGCCTGCGCATAATATTTCTCGGCAGAAATATAGTCGCTTTGATAAATCGCCTGACGTCCAGCCAGATACGACCCAGAGCCAGAATCCGACAGCGCCGGGAATGCAAATGACGAGGTTAACAGCGCGGCAAATGCCGCGCGACGAACGAGGGAAGCCACCAAAATCCTGCCTTGCTATCGTTGACTGGACAACAAGCTAGGGCTTTGACCGGAAAGAGGCAATGGCAGAGCCTTCACGACCCCGCCATTGCCCATGTTTTCGCTTACATGTTGGGGTAGTTCGGTCCATCCCCGCCCTGCGGCGTGGTCCAGGTGATGTTCTGGCTGGGGTCCTTGATGTCGCAGGTTTTGCAGTGGACGCAGTTCTGGAAGTTGATGACGAATCGCGCGCCATCTTCATCCTCGACCATCTCGTACACGCCTGCCGGGCAATAGCGCTGCGCCGGTTCATCGTATTTGGGCATGTTTACTTTGACCGGGATTTCCGGATCGGCCAGCTTCAGGTGGCAAGGCTGGCTTTCCTCATGGTTGGTCATCGCAAAGGACACGTTGGTCAGACGATCAAAGGACAGTTTGCCATCGGGCTTTGGATAATCGATGGGCTTGTGCTTGCTGGCCTCTTCGGTCGATTCAGCATCGTTCTTGCCGTGACCCAGCGTGCCCAGCAGCGAAAAGCCCAGCGTGTTGGTCCACATGTCCATGCCGCCCAACATCAGGCTGGCGGTCAGGCCGTATTTCGACCACAGCGGCTTGACGTTGCGCACCTTCTTCAGATCTGCGCCAATTGCACCTTCGCGCACGTCGGTTTCATAGGCGGTCAGTTCATCACCCGAACGTTCGGCCTTGATGGCGTCAAACGCCGCTTCAGCCGCCGCTTTGCCCGACAACATCGCGTTGTGGTTGCCCTTAATGCGCGGCACGTTGACCATGCCTGCGGAACAACCCAACAGAGCCACGCCCGGCGCAACCAGCTTGGGCATTGACTGATAACCACCCTCGGTGATGGCACGGGCGCCGTAAGCGACGCGCTTGCCGCCTTTCAGCAGCTCGGCCACCATCGGGTGGTGCTTAAAACGCTGGAATTCCATGTAGGGGTACAGGTGTGGGTTCTTGTAGTTCAGGTGAACCACGAAACCGACGTAGACCTGATTGTTTTCAAGATGATAGATGAACGACCCGCCGCCCGCGTTGCTGCCCAGCGGCCAACCCATCGTATGCGTGACCGAGCCTTCCTTGTGCTTGGCCGGGTCGATCTCCCAGATCTCTTTCATGCCCACGCCGTATTTCTGCACCTCTTTGCCAGCAGAGAGGTCATACTTGGCGATCACTTCCTTGGACAGCGAACCGCGCACACCTTCCGACAGGAAGACGTACTTGCCATGCAGTTCCATGCCAGGCTCGGTTTGCGGCCCGTATGATCCATCAGGCTCTAGGCCGAAGACACCGGCGACGACGCCTTTGACTTCGCCATTGTCGCCATAAACCAGTTCCGAACACGCCATGCCGGGGAAGATTTCCACGCCCAGCTCTTCCGCCTGTTCAGCCATCCAGCGGCAAACGTTACCCATCGAAACGATGTAGTTGCCGTGGTTGTTCATCAGCGGCGGCATTGGGAAGTTGGGAATGCGAATCTTGCCCGCCTCGCCCAGCATGTAGAAGTTATCTTCATGCACCGGCACGTTCAGCGGCGCGCCTTTTTCTTTCCAGTCCGGGATCAGTGCGTCCAGCCCGCAAGGGTCCAGAACCGCGCCCGACAGGATATGTGCGCCCACTTCCGAGCCCTTTTCCAGAACCACGACGTTCAGGTCGGCATCCAGCTGTTTCAGACGGATGGCCGCCGACAGGCCCGCGGGGCCTGCACCCACGATCACCACGTCGTATTCCATTGCTTCGCGTTCAATCTCGGCCATCGCGGGCTCCCTAGCTAACTTTCCGAATTGGCGCTTTCACTGCATGCTCTGCGCAATTTTGTTTCTCGGCTGATTACATGGTCGCAAACACCTTGGTCAATCAAAACACGGCGTAACTTTGCTGCAATGCGGCAGTTATGCCTCGGGTGAGTCTCCCATCAGGTACCTGGGACCGCTACCATGGGATTTTGCGCGGTCATCCGGGTTGTAGAGGGCGCATTTCGGCAGGCTGAGACACCCGCAGCCGATGCAGCCATCCAAATTGTCGCGCAAACGCGTCAGGGTATCGATTCGCTGGTCCAGATGGGCCCTCAGCCCTTTGCTGATGTCCTGCCAATCCTTCGGTGTTGGCGTGCGGTTTCCGGGCAGGCCAGACAGTACCTCGCGAATCTCGGGCAGAGTCAAACCGAACTGCTGTGCAATCATCACAAAACTCAGCCGTCTGATGTCTGCACGCTGATATCGCCGCTGCCCGCCCGCATTGCGCCAGGGTGATATCAGACCTTGCGCCTCATAGTACCGGATCGCCGAAACGGCCAAGCCTGTGCGCCGGGCCAACGCGCCAATTGCCAACCCTTCCGAAGCTGCCATCACATCCTCCTGAAAAATCTCTTGATCTAAAGTTAGGTTTAGGAATTATGGTGAGTCGGGACAAGCCTCAAAACACGAAGGAGATCCCATGATGGCGACACTTGAACACACCAATTTCACCGTTCGCGACCCGCAAGCTTCGGCTGCGTGGATGCACAAGGTATTTGGTTGGAAAACACGCTGGGAAGGCCCGGCAATTGCAGGCGGCTACACGGTCCACGTGGGCTCCAAGCACACCTATCTGGCGCTTTACGCGCCCAGCGATCCACAACCGTCCGGGGAAAGCAGCTATGACATCGTCGGCGGGCTGAACCATGTGGGTGTTCTGGTCGAAGACATCGACGCGATCGAGAAAAAGGTGATCGACGCCGGCTTCACGCCGAAGTCCCATGCTGATTACGAACCGGGTCGGCGGTTCTATTTCAATGACGACAATGACATCGAATTCGAAGTGATTAGCTACGATTAAGGTGTTCTGGGAAGCACCTGATAGAATCTTCATCGTCAATGCCCGGAGGGCGCGAAGCGCGGCAGGGTATTGGCGATTCAGGCTTTTCCCGATCACCATAGGCCGTAATCCGCGCGTTGCGCGACCAAGCCCCCTTGCAATTCACGCCTCATTTGGGTCAGGTATTCGACGACCCATCAATTCGCCCCGACGCTTGTCTCATGCGGCGGGGCGAAACAATTTATGCGTGGACGACAAGAACATGGAAAAGATTCCAATGACGCCTACGGGCAATGCCGCTCTCGCGGCGGAGCTGAAGAACCTCAAATCGGTCGAGCGCCCGGCGATCATCGAAGCTATTGCCACAGCGCGCGAGCTGGGCGACCTGAAGGAAAACGCCGAGTATCATTCGGCCCGCGAAAAGCAGGGCTTCATCGAAGGGCGCATCAAAGAGCTGGAAGGCATTCTGTCGCTGGCCGATGTGATCGACCCCGCCAAACTGAACGGCGCGATCAAATTTGGCGCAAAGGTCACCCTGGTGGATGAAGACACTGACGAGGAAAAGACCTGGCAGATTGTTGGCGAATACGAAGCCAACATTGAAAAAGGCCTGCTGAATATCAAATCCCCCATCGCGCGGGCATTGATCGGCAAGGAAGAAGGCGACAGTGTCGAAGTACGCACCCCCGGCGGTGTGCGGTCCTATGAAGTTCTAAGTATCGAGTATGCCTGACCGGAGCCTTGACCATGTCAGAGCCCAATCCCGAACAAGATCCCGAACGGCCAACCCCTTTGGGGATATATGACAAGCCTTCGCATCCTTCGGTAACCGAGATCGAGATCGTTGCCGTCGCGCTTAGCGTGGTTTGGCTGATCGTGTCGATTGTGTTTCTGGTGCTTCCCGACAAGGTCGATGGCGGCGGATTCGTCGTGACTCTGCTGGCTGTTTTCATGCCGGTGGCGATGATTTGGGTCGCCGCTATGGCTATGCGCGCCAGCCGCGTCATGCGCGAGGAAAGCGCCCGGCTGCAGACCGCAATAGATGCAATCCGTCAGGCTTACGTAATTCAGCAACAGCGCGCCGCCAGTTTGCAAGAACCCGGTGTCAGCAAAAAGCTGGACGAAATCGCCGAGACCGCCAAAAAAGCAGAAACCGCGCTGGCGACGTTTTCGTCGAAACGGACCGAGCCGGTTCGCGGCGAAGCATCAGTTGCCACAGGCGACCAGACATCTTTGGAACTGGGCACTCCGGCCGAAGATATCGCGCCGCCATTGACGACCGATACCTTCATTCGGGCGCTGAACTTTCCTGAAACACAGGATGACGCCGAAGGGTTCGATGCCCTCAGGCTGGCGCTACGGGATCGCAAGACCGCCCAACTGGTGCAGGCTTCGCAGGACGTGCTTACACTGCTGAGCCAGGAAGGCATCTATATGGACGATCTGCGCCCGGATATGGCGCGTCCCGAAATCTGGCGACAGTTCGCACAGGGCGCGCGCGGCCGCGCGGTTGCCGCGTTGGGCGGGATCAGGGACCGGTCTTCGCTGGCACTGACGGCAGCGCGGATGAAGCAGGACCCGATATTCCGGGACGCCGTGCATCATTTCCTACGCCGTTTTGATCACATGATCGTTGAATTTGAACCGGTTGCCAGCGACGCGGACCTGACTGCATTGGGCGACACACGAACCGCCCGCGCTTTCATGCTGCTTGGGCGCGTCGCGGGTACATTTGACTGATCACAACCCAAAGCTGCCATAAGGAATGAACCGCACCAGATCACCCGGCCTGATGTGACATGCGCCATCCTGAATCTCGACCAGCCCTTCGGCCCAGCTAAGGCCGCTGATACGACCCGATCCTTCCGATGCAAAAACCTCGACCTGACCGTCTCGGACACGGGCGCGCAAGTATTCGCGCCGCCCCGGTTTTTTTCGTTTTTCGAAACCAGCAGGCAAATTGAACGCCTGCGGTTCGGACCAGCCCTCGCCCGCCATCAGACCCAGTGCAGGTCGGGCAAAGATCAACGTACAGACTTTGGCTGCGACGGGATTACCCGGCAGGCCAAATACGGGCGTTTCGTTCCACATACCCAGCGCCAATGGGCGGCCGGGCTTTAGCGCAATGCGCCACTCCTGCATCGCACCGGCCTCTCGCAATAGGGCTGAGACATGATCTTCATCCCCGGCGGACGCGCCGCCGCTGGTCAGAATGACGTCGGCCTGTTCTGACGCCTTGTCCAGCCTGTCACGCAGATCTTCCCGGTCGTCGGACACGCGCCCCATATCCACCGGCTCATAGCCCAGTCGCGCGATCATCGACAACAGCATCGGACGGTTGGCGTCAAATATTTGGCCGGGTCCGGCAGAGTTTCCAGGCTCGACCAGCTCATCCCCGGTCGAGAGAACCGCAACGCGCAGCGTCTTGCGTACCGCGACCTCGGATATCCCGGTGGCCGACAAAAGGGCCAGGTCAGCAGGGGTCAATCTGCGCCCGGTAGGCAGAACCAAATCGCCCTCGGCCACGTCTTCGCCAGCTTTGCGGGCATTGGCGCCCTGTTTCAGCGGGCCGTGAAAGGCGATGTGACCATCCTGAACGGTCACGTCTTCTTCCAGTATGACCGTATCCACACCGGTAGGCAGCGCTGCGCCGGTCAACACGCGCAGTGCCTTGCCGTGTGGCACCGCGCCATCAAACGGAATACCAGCCGCAGCGCGCCCATCCTGCAGCGGCATCACTTGGGGACCCACGGGGGCGGCCCCGGAAAACCCATAACCATCCACGGCCGTGTTTGGCTGCGGTGGGTTTGAACGTTTCGCAAAAACGTCTTCTGCCAGTATCCGCCCCACAGCCTGCCCGATCAAAGCCGTTTCGACCAAAGTCACCACCGTCAACCGAGATCGCAACAAGGCCAGCGCGTCGTCCACTGGTGTCCAGTTGACCCCGGCAGGCAAGGCAAAACAATCATTTCGCAGGGGCGGAGGCGTGATGTTTGGCGGCGTCATAATCCGACCTCTTTCAAGATGAAATCCGCGACTGCGGCGGTGTTGTCCAGATCAAACACCGGAACCTGTACCTGCAGGGGCGTATCGCTGGCGACAGCGCGGATCGTACTGTTTTCCGGGGCCATCAACGCATTGCCGGCCTCGGCACGAAACGCTTCGACCTTGGGGTGGCTTTCTCGTTTGAAACCTTCGATCAGTACGAGATCGACCGGAAGCAGCCGAGCCAGAAGATCAGCCAAAGGCGGCTCAGGTGCCCCGCGCAGTTCTTGCATCACGGCAATACGCTTGCCGGATGCCAATAGCACCTCGGACGCACCGGCTTCTCGATGGCGGAAACTGTCGGTTCCGGGCTGGTCGACATCGACGGCGTGATGCGCGTGTTTGACTGTCGAAACCGTGAAGCCGCGCCCGGTAATCTCGGCCACTAATCGCTCCATTAGGCCGGTTTTGCCCGCGTTTTTCCAGCCGGTGACGCCGAAGACCCTCATGCCTGCTCCAGCAGCTTTTGCGCCCGCGCCAGATCGTCGGGCGTGTTGACGTTGAAGAAAGGATCGAATGGGTCCGCCGGGAACAGGGCCTCACGCCCGTCATGTTTGTCGGTCCACAGCACAACCTTGCGCAACCCGTCATTCAAGGCATCCCGCAGATCATCGCGCAGGGCGACAGGCCAGAGCCCAAATGTCGGATGCCTGTTGACCCGCTTGCCGCCGCCGGACTTTAGCGCTTCATCCCCGGTGCGCGGCGTGGTGGCCAGCACCAGAGGATGTGTTTGCCCTTGGGCAGCGTCGGTCAGCCGCGCCACAAGATCGCGTGGAAAAAACGGCGTATCAGCAGCGGCTGTGACTATGCTGTCGGCCCCTTGTTCAGCTGCCCAATCGAGCCCCGCCAGCACACCCGCCAGAGGCCCGGCGAAACCTTCAATCGTATCGGGCAGAACCGGCAGGTTCAGATCGGCGAACCGCTCGGGGTCGCCATTGGCGTTCAGCGCCAGACCGTCGACCTGCGGGCCAAACCGGTCAATGACATGAGACAGCAGGCTTTGGCCCCCGATCTGCAACAGACCCTTGTCGCCGCCGCCCATACGGGTGGCGAGGCCGCCTGCGAGGATTACGCCCAAAGGGGTGTTCATTGCTGCACCTTGTTGCTTGCGTCCAAGTGATCAATAGATCGCAACTTTGTAGAGCGAACTCAATTCAATTGGAACGCGGTAGGATGCAGATGATGCAGGACAAACAGCCACAGGATCAAAGTCCCGACCGCCAGGAACGAGGTCGCCGACACGACGTGAGCGGCGAGCTGCGGCTCCTGATCATAATGTTTGGCCAGCAAAAAGATGCTCTTTGCCGTGGGCGCTGCTGCAGAGACCGTCGCCGCAATGATCCAAAGCGGATCCAGCCCGATCAAATGCCCCGCAAGCAGCACGACCCCCGGAACAACGAGAAGTTTTACTACCGTCAAGAACAGGATCATCGGTCCAGTCTGAACAATCGTGCGAACACTTGTGGTAAACCCGATCGCAAACAGCGCAACAGCTGCAAGCGCCTGGCTCATAAGCTCTAAATAATCCGAAACGGCGTCGGAAAACCCAATACCTGTGAAAGAGTAAAGAACGCCCAACAACGTTGCCGCGATTATCGGGTTTTTCAAAACATTCAGAAGGATCTTGTAAATGGGTGTCTTGGCGCTTGCCTTGTGACCGGCCGAGGTCTCTAGAATGGTGGTCATGATCAACAGCAGAATGGCGACCACCAGATTTGCCAATACGGCCGGCAGCGCCCCCTTTGATCCAAAAATCGCATGGAGGATGGGCAGCGCAACCAACGCTGTGTTCGAGGCAACGCCAGCAAAGGCCAAAACGGTTGCTGATCCGACCTGAAAACTCGTCAGCGCCTTCAAACCGATGAACAGGACGGCAAAAAGAGCCAGTATCGTACCGCCATACGACACGTAGAAACCGTAGTTTAGAAGGTTCTCAAACTCCTCCTGACCAATCAGGTAAAACATGATGGCGGGGATCAGGACGTAAACGGCAAACTGCACCAGAGCTTCTGACGTGTCTTCACCCAGAAGATTCGTCCAAGAAAACACGTACCCCGTCAAGATCACCGCGAAGACCGGTGCAATTAAACTGATTAATTCCATAGCTTCCCTACGTGGCAACCATCCAAAATTCCACTCTGAGTTGCTCCACCTTAGTGTACATCTTCTGGAACTTGCAGAGTTTTCTCAGAACGACTGGTTACCCAACGGATTTCAGGACTGGGAACTTTTCCTTTTGTGTTTCTTATCTTCGACCGCCACAGTCGCCGGATCCACATCACGCATCAGTCGGTCCTCACCTGAAAGACATACAAAGCGCTGCCCACGCATCCGACCGATCAGTGTCAGTCCGACTTCGCGGGCAATCTCTACGCCCCATGCGGTGAAGCCCGATCGCGACGCCAGAACCGGGATGCCCATCATCGCGGTCTTGATCACCATTTCCGAGGTCAGACGTCCGGTGGTGTAGAGGATTTTGTCTTCAGCCCCCTCACCTTCGGACAGCATCCAGCCGGCGATCTTGTCGACAGCGTTGTGGCGGCCCACGTCTTCCATATAAACCAACGGGCGGTTCTCGTGACACAGCACTGTACCGTGGATCGCCCCAGCCTCAAGATACAGCGACGGGGTACGGTTGATCTTGGCCGCCAGATCATAGAGCCACGACGTGCGGACCGAGACCTGCGGCAGGCGCACGTTCTCCAATCCTTCCATCATGTCACCGAACACCGTGCCGACCGCACAGCCGCTGGTGCGGGTCTTTTTCTTCAATTTGTCCTCATACGAGGTCTCGCGCGCGGTGCGTACCACCACGGTTTCCAGATCTTCATCGTAATCGACGCGCGTGATGTCGTCATCGACCAGCAGCATCCCCTGATTGCGCAGGAACCCCAGCGCCAGATACTCGGGGTAGTCACCGATCGTCATCGCCGTCACGATCTCTTGCGAATTCAGGAAAATCGTCAGCGGGCGTTCCTCGACCACCGAGATCTGGCTGACTTCACCATTCTGGTCCACGCCTTCAACGGCGCGAGTCAGGCGGGGCGCACCGGGATCTGGGGCGATGATGTAGTCTGACTGGTTCTGTTCCGTGGCCAATTGCAACCCTTTCCCAAGACCGCTACTGCTGCGGGGATCACCATAGGATTTAGCCATGGCAGACACCACATCCAAGTCATACTTCTGGAAGGGTTTTCGCGACGGGACCCCGTTCATTTTTGTGGCGATCCCGTTTGGCACCCTGTTCGGCGTCTTCGCGACCGAGGCCGGGTTGAATATCGTGCAAACCATGGCGTTCACGTCCACTGTCTTTGCGGGTGCCGCGCAGTTTGCCGCGCTGCAATTGCTGCAGGATCAGACGCCGACGGCCATTATTCTTGTTTCTGCCCTGGCGGTGAACCTGCGGATGGCGATGTATTCAGCGTCACTGACGCCCTATCTGGGGGCTGCGCCGATGTGGCAGCGGGCATGTGCAGCCTACCTGACCGTCGATCAATCTTACGCCTGTTCAATCGTGCAGTTTGAAAAAGAACCCAGGATGACGGTGCCCCAGCGCATGGCTTATTTCGTGGGCTCGGTCACCCCCATCACGCCGCTATGGATATTTGCGACCTATCTGGGCGCGGTTCTTGGCACGCGCATTCCCGAAAGCTGGGCGCTGGACTTTGCCTTGCCGATTACATTTCTGGCAATGATCGGGCCGATGATGCGCACCCTGCCCCATGTGGTGGCTGCGCTGGTGGCCATTGTCGTTTCTTTGATGACCGCTGGCATCCCATACAATCTGGGCCTGCTGATTGCCGGATGTGCCGGCATGATGGCCGGCGCTCAGGCCGAATTGTTCGCCGAACGCAAAAAGGCCACACAATGACCCCTGTTGATCCGGTCACGATCTGGTCCATCATCATTGGACTTGCCATTGGCAGTTATAGTTTGCGGTTTGTCTTTATCGGCCTCGTCGGGGATCGTCCGATGCCTCCCTGGCTGTTGCGCCACTTGCGCTATACCGCTGTCGCCATCCTGCCAGCCCTGATTGCACCGCTGGTTGTTTGGCCAACCGCAACTGAAGGGCAGCCCGACATTCCACGGATGGCGGCCGCCGCGGTTGCGCTAAGCGTTGGAGTGATCACAAAGAATGTGCTGGCAGCAATCTTCAGCGGCGCCGCAACACTGTACGGGTTGCTGTACTTATTGGGTTGAGACCGTTTCCAGTTGGTTCAGTGCCGCATTGTTGGCGGCCAGACCTTTTTGCAGGTCGGCATCGTCGTTCTCACGATACTCCGTTGTCACAACACCCGGAAGCTGACCGAATTGATCCGACAGCTTGACCGGAAAAAAGGTCACGTCGATCTGTTCGAACCCCGGAACCTGCTTCAGCAGCGACGCGGTGGAATTCGCACAATAGGCACCTGCGACCGGACCGGATTGCTTGGCCAGCTGCAATGCGATCTCAGCCTGTTGCGGGCTGACTTGAATCGTCTGGATACGCGCATAATGTGTCTCGCGCGCGTGCGAGCTGCGATAGGCGCGCTCGACATTCGGGGTGATACCGTACAGTACGTCGTCCTTGATCGGAACCACATCTGCGCGGAAAGACCCCGCAGGATCAAAGATCACCCGCTCGCTGCCGCTGATCATCAACGAAGTATGGGCACCAGACCCGGTGCGCGTGCTGATCATCGTATACAGCGTCAGGGTCGAAGGCCCCGGATCACGATAGGATCGGGCAACGACCTCGGCCCGGTCGGCTTGCGGGCGCTGCGATCCCGTGCAGCCAGCAACAGTTGCTGCCAGCAGGCAGGCAATCAAAATCCGGATCAAGGTCAACCCCGTATTGGATTATGCGGCGAAGACCGCCAGGAACAGGCAAAGGAGGGCGATGGCAACCACACACCATGTGGTGGCTTTGACGAACCCATCAAAGGTTTTGGTTTGAACAGTGATATCCATTTCGCCGTGCTTGTGTTCAGCCATGAGTCTCAGAATCCTAATTCGCGTGTTTGAAATGTTGGATAATGGAAAATCCGGGGCCTGTCACCACGTCATTCGCGCGCAGGGGCCAAAGGTGGGAACACCGAGCACCCCGGATACCCAAAACCCCAACGCCAGGGCAGGCCCGAACAGGGGCCGCCGCCAAATCGGACCGCCGCGTACATCGCCTCGGCCGTGACAGAATGAGCAGTACGGATTTGTTCGGCCGTCATGTCATAGCGCTCGGCATATTCCTCGGCATGGTCTGTTCCATGCTGTTTGACGCAAGCACGCAAGGTGTCGTCCGCGGACAAGCGCGCGTCATAGCTGTCTTCGGCCCGCAAAGCGCCGCCCGCATGATGATAGGCGCGATCATGGGTCACACAGCAGTATTCCCACGGTGGGTGCGCCTCATACAGTCCCCGAAAGCTGGGAAATGTATCCGCCACAAAACGCCAGCTGGCCGAAAGACCACCCGAACAGCCATCCGTTTCAAACGGAGTCAACTCTGCGTTGCTGCGCTCTGCCATCAGGGACCGATGCGCGGGCAACTCAAAGCTGCGCATGACGTCTTGCGCGGAGGCTGGCGCGGCACTCAACAAAAGGATTGCTGCCAGTTTAAGGGCTTTCATCGCGCATCGCCTCAGTATCAAAGGACATGCCAAAGGTCGTCGCCAGCCATAGCAACAAACGCTCTGCCGGCCCCATTTCGGCGCGCACACGCAGAATTTCATTCGCCATCGCTGGTTGGTCCGTGATCAGCCCATCCACCCCCATCGACGCCATCGCCGACATTTGCAGCGGATCATTCACTGTCCAAACATAGATGTCCTTACCCGCCGCATGGACCGAATTGACCAAACCCGGCGTCGCCATCGCGGCGTTCACCGCAACAAAATCACCTTCGAGACCTGAGAGATTACCCACAGCAGTCGCGGCCAGAACTCCGGCGCGCCAGTCGGGGCGAATCGTCTTCATCTTTTGCACTGCCGGGTATTTCAGGGACATCGTTGCAATGTCGTCCTGCATGCCCAGCTCTTCGACCAGAGCGACAACCCGATTCTCAAGGTCTACGTCGTGGCCGTAGTATTTCAGTTCGATAATGACCTTGGCCTTGCCCTTCGCGGCCTCCAGCACGTCACGCAGCGTCGGCGTCCGCTCATCTGCGTATTCAGGGCCAAACCAGCTGCCGATGTCGATCTGATCGATATCCTCCATCGTAGCATCCCACACCTTGAGGTTAACACCGGCCAGTTTCATGAAATCACTGTCATGGGCGACGATGACCACGTCATCCGCAGTTTCCTGCACGTCGATCTCAACCCAGTCGGCCCCGTCCTCAATCGCCTTGAGAACCGAGGCCATCGTGTTTTCGGGCTTCAGCGCGGCAGCGCCGCGATGACCGATAACCTCTGCACGGTCCGGTGCCTGCACCCTTTCCAGAAGGTTCTGCCCGAACCATATCCCAACAAGAACGGCAACGATGGCGGCCCCAACAGCCGTGACCATTGTTCTGCGCAGGTTGCGCGGCTTTGGAGGGGTTGGTTCTGATGTCTGGATATCAAAGAACCCATCGAGCAGCACTGCCAGTGCGCCCAGAGCCGTGGCTGCCAATACCAGTCCGGCCAGTGACCAGATACCGGCGACGGCGAGGCTGTAAATCAGGGCCAATCTCAGGTTGGCTGCGCCTTGCAGCGGCACCAGTGCGAACAAAAGCCCGGCCACCCAGGCGATCACGGCAGCGATGACAAGGCGCACAGCCAGCCAGATGGCCAGCTCTATCTTGAGGCGTCCGCGCTTACCTTCCATCCGACTGGCGCTGATGCCAAACGCATGTCCGGGGTGAACGCCCTCGAACAAAACCAAATGCAACGACAAAGCCCAGGCTGACAGGCGTCGGATAAGCACCCAGGCCATAGCCAGCGCAACCGCCCCGATCAACACCACAGCCACCCAGAATGAGGGCGGGTGGAATGTCAGATAATAGTTGATGTCATATTCAGTCAGCGTCCACCACGCGATCACGGCAGAAACGATCGCAAAGGGCAGAACCAACAGCAAAACCCGCACAACAAAGCGCACGGCAAACCCGAACAGGGATGGAAGCCGCGACAGGATCAGCCTGATCGAAGAACTGCCAGCGCGCCATGGGTCCGGCTCTGCCATCCGCAGCGACCCGGCCATGACCGAGAAGACAAACACCTCGGCCAGTAGAAACAGGCTGAGAACCACAACGGCCGCAATAAACCCGGCAGGTGAGAGGATGAATGCAGCGATCGCCTGATCAGTCAGCGCCGTCTGGTTGGATAGCGATACGGCAAGATTCACCGTGATCGCCACGCCGGGCGCAATCAGCGCAACCAACAGCAGGCGCACAACAAGATAGATAGGCACAAATACACGGCGGCGGGCCCACGATCCTTTGTAGGCACTTGTAACGGCAGAGAAAGTGGTCACGTGAGGCCCCCTTGAATGGTGGACTCATTCAAGGCTGCGCAGACGTGAATTGCAAGTCAGGTGATCAGCTTTCTTCCAGATCCGCCGCCAGACGGAACCCGATCCGGTTGGCTGGTTTATCCTCAACCGATTTGGGCAGGGCCCGCAGCATCACGTTCAACTGGCTGACATGTTGTACAAGCTGAGTGCGCGCGCCGGTCGCATCGGACCCGTAAAAGGTGATGATATCGGGATCGAAATACCCCATCCCCTCGATCCGCATGACGCCTGCGTCGCCGCCGGTGAATCCCATCGCGACCTCTTGGTCGCCGGTCAGCGTCTTTTCGAAATTCTGGATATAGAGAATCAGCCGCTCATAAGCCCACTGCGCGGGGCTTTTCGTTTCGACCGGCTTTTGCAACGGGCCGGGCAGGTCTTTTGCGCCTGACTTTGCTTCGGGGTCGGAATGCACTTCGTAGCAGCGCGGCAAAGCTGCGGCTTCGGCGGCCTCGGCCGAGGTTTCGATCTGATCCTGCATGGCTTTACCCTTTGCGCTGAAACTCCCACGCCCCGTCCGCGCGGCGCGTCCGGGTGACAGCTCCAATGTGGTAAAGATGGTTCAGATGTGCAACCGCTTCGACCAGCGCAAGCCCATACTCGCCACCGCTGATCTGCCGTTTGAACAAGGGCATGAAACATTCGGCAGCGGTCTTGGGCAGGTCCAAATACTTTTCCAAACGATCCAATGCACTGTGGTGGTTGTCGATCAGTTGCCTCATCCGGATGGGCAGCCCGGTGAATGGCAGCTTGTGCCCGCCCAGCGCCAGATGATCGGGTCGCGCCAGCCCCTGAAGCCGTTCGCAGGCCTCAAGCCATTCCGCAACCGGATCCGCCAAAGGTTCGGTGACATAGACACCCAGATTGGGACTGATCGAACTGAGGATCTGATCGCCGGTGATCACCAGATTGTCGTTTCGGCTCCAGAACGTGGCGTGTTCGGGGGCATGGCCGTTGCCCATGTGGACATCCCAGTCGCGCCCACCCATGCGGATCACGCTACCTTGCTTGATCCGGGTGAACCCCAACGGCATCGGATAGACAGTGTCGCAATAGTTGAAGGGGCGCTCGGCCATCCGCTTGGCCAGAATGTCGGGTGCCATTCCTGCACTGCGGTAGTAGTCCTGCGTTTCCTGCGGCCAGCTTTC
This sequence comes from Ruegeria sp. YTSC004, assembly GCF_059609805.1. Taxonomy (NCBI): domain Bacteria; kingdom Pseudomonadati; phylum Pseudomonadota; class Alphaproteobacteria; order Rhodobacterales; family Roseobacteraceae; genus Ruegeria; species Ruegeria sp. YTSC004. Next base: position 77,218 of record NZ_JBXWMJ010000005.1, on the reverse strand, counting down.
CTGAACGTCCAGCTGCAGCATCCGCGAAAACAGCCAGGCGGTGCGCGACGCCACCAGTTCCACACCATGCTCAGATTGAAACCAACCCGCATTGCCCACGTGATCGGGGTGATGGTGGGTCACGACCACCCGCTTGATGGGCTTGCCCGCCAACGGGCCTGCCATAAGCTTTTCCCAGATGCGTCGTGTTTTTTTCGACGACATTCCTGTGTCGATCACTGTCCAGCCGTCACCATCGTCCAGCGCATAAATGTTAACGTGATCCAGCGCCATGGGCAGCGGCAAACGCATCCACAGGACACCTTCGGCGATCTCGGACGCCTCGCCTTCGGCCGGAGGCTCAGACCAGGGATATCTGATCGCCAAAGGGGTATCACCGTCCATCAGACTACAAGCTCTTCAGCACTTAGACCGAACACATCGTCTGCGCCGGTCTGAGCCTGTACCAACAGCCCAGCGTATTCAGGCAACAGTGCATTGATATAATACCGGGCCAGTTTTAAGCGTGGGCCATTTGGTTCAGCCAAAGCAGATTTCAGGTGGTAATGCGCACCCAGTACACGGGCGAAGGCGTGCAGGTACGGCACCGCACCGGCAAATCTGTTGTTCATATCGGACTGCGCGACCATCCACTCGGTCGTTTCGCGCAGGCTTTCGGTGGCTTCCCAGACGGGGCCAGCCAGTTCGGGCATGGTCGCCCGGGCCTGTTCTGCATGATCTTCGATCTCATCCAGCAGGCGCGCGGCCGCCTCTCCGCCATCCATCATCTTGCGCGCCACCAAATCCATCGCCTGAATACCGTTGGTGCCCTCGTAGATCGCGGTCACGCGGACGTCGCGATAATACTGAGCCGCACCGGATTCCTCGATGAAGCCCATACCGCCATGGACCTGAACACCGGTCTCAGATACGCGCATTCCCGTCTCGGTGCCAAAAACCTTGCCAATCGGCGTCAAAAGAGCGGCACGTGACATCCAATCGGCGTCGCCCGTTGCGTTGGCCATATCGATGGCTGCGGCGTTGGCCAGCATAATCGCACGCGCAGCGAAAGTGTCAGCACGCATGCTCATCAACATCCGACGCACATCCGCGTGGTCGATAATGGTGCCCGAGGGGGTTTTGCCCTGTTTCCGCTCCAACGCATAGGCCAGCGCGTGCTGATAGGCACCTTCGGCTGCACCCACACCCTGACCACCGACGCCCAGACGCGCGTTGTTCATCATGGTGAACATCGCGGCCATGCCGCCATGTTCCTTGCCTACAAGCCAGCCTTTGGCACCGTCAAACTGCATCACGCAGGTTGGTGAGCCGTGCAGGCCCATCTTGTGCTCGACCGATACGACCTTCAGGTCATTGGCCACACCGGGATTGCCGTTCTCATCTGGCAGCAGTTTGGGCACCAGGAACAGCGAAATACCCTTGGTTCCGGGAACGCCATCGGGCAGGCGCGCAAGTACCAAATGGCAGACATTCTTAGCAAAATCGTTGTCACCCCATGAGATAAAGATCTTCTGCCCCGTGATGGCATATGTGCCGTCACCATTCGAGATCGCTTTTGATGTCAACGCCCCCACATCTGACCCAGCCTGCGGCTCGGTCAGGTTCATCGTCCCCGACCATTCACCCGCCATCATCTTAGGCAGATAGAGCGCCTTGAGCTCATCGCTGGCGTGATGTTCCAGAGCTTCGATCTGGCCCTGTGTCATCAGCGGCGCAAGTTGCAGCGAAAGGCAGGCGGCAGACATCATTTCATTCACGGCGGTGGTCAACGTCATCGGCAGACCCATGCCGCCATAATCCGGATCACCACTCATTCCGACCCAGCCGCCTTCGGCTATGGCTTTCCAGCAATCAGCATACCCGGTCGAGGTACGCAGCACGCCGTTTTCCAAGCGCGCGGGCTCAAGATCACCGGGGCGTTGCAGAGGGGCCATCACCTCTTCGCACAGTTTTCCGGCTTCGGTCAGAATGGCACTGACCACATCGTCGCTGGCTTCCGAGAATTTCTCGGTAGCAGCGATCTTGTCAAAATTGACCGCGTGGCGGAACAAGAATTCATAATCAGAGATTGGGGCGCGATATGGCATGTCTTCCCTCTGGGCTGTCTGATTGCGTTTACGCTGACGGGCTTGGAATTTCCACCGCCCACCTTTATGCATCTGGGTTCCACCGATTAGGTATCGGTCTAAATGCTATACGCAATCAAAACGCGGCGTCACCACCAATGATCCCCAACGGCACTCTGACATTAAACGCCGATCCTGCCGGAATCGCGCAGGCGGCAGACTTGCTGCGCCAGGGTCTTCTGGTGGCTTTCCCGACCGAGACGGTCTACGGCCTGGGCGGCGATGCCCGTAACGGAGAAGCAGTGGCAAGCATCTATGCCGCCAAGGGACGACCCAGTTTTAACCCGCTGATTGCGCATGTAGCTTCGGCCGAAGCTGCACGGCGTTTCGTGACATGGTCCGATAATGCCGAGGCTTTGGCGGCCGCGTTCTGGCCCGGGCCGCTGACTTTGGTGTTGCCGCTGCGGCCGGATCACGGGATATCCTCGCTGGTAACTGCCGGGCTAGACACGCTCGCGGTGCGGGTTCCAGCCCATCCTACGGCGCGCGCGTTGCTGTCCGAGTTTGACGGCCCGGTCGCCGCGCCTTCTGCCAACCCATCCGGACAAATCAGCCCAACAACCGCCGCGCACGTCCTGTCCGGGTTGAATGGGCGCATTGCCGCGGTGCTGGATGACGGCCCATGCGGGGTCGGGTTGGAAAGCACCATTGTGGGTCTAGCGGGCGAGCCTGCCCTTTTGCGCCCCGGCGGTGTTGCGCTGGAACAGATCGAGGTGGTTCTGAAGACTCAGTTGCACCACCACCAACCGGGTGATGCGCTGAACGCGCCCGGTCAGTTGCAATCGCATTATGCGCCGGATGCGCCCGTCCGTCTGAACGCCGGCACCGCCCAAGGCGACGAAGTTCTGCTGGGGTTTGGCGCGGTAGACTGCGATCTGAACCTGTCAGCGAAAGGTGATCTTGCCGAGGCCGCTGCCAACCTGTTCGCCGCGCTGCACAGCCTGAACGACACCGGCAGACCAATTGCTGTGACGCCCATTCCGATACATGGTTTGGGTGCGGCCATTAACGACCGTCTGCGCCGCGCTGCGGCCCCGCGTAACGGCTGATCAGGCGCGCCCGGACTCGGCTGACAGGATCAAGGGGTCAACGCCCAAAGTCGCAAGCGCACCTCCCCATTTTTCATCGTCGGCTACATCGAAGACCAGCTTGGACGACGCCTCGGTCGTGAGCCAGCCGTTCATCGCAATCTCATCCTCAAGCTGACCGGGCCCCCAGCCTGAATAGCCTAGCACCAAAGTGGAGTTCAAAGGCCCGCGCCCCGAGGCAAGATCCTCGAGGATATCCAGCGTTGCGGTCATGCTGAACTCATCCGTGATGTGCATGGAATGCAAGTTCGCCTCGTAATCCGAGCTATGCAGGACAAAACCACGCGACATCTCAACCGGGCCGCCGAAATGGACCAAACGTTCACCCACGACCGGAATCCGGCAAGGGATGTTGAGCTGACTCAACAGAGTTTTCAGCCGCAAGTCCGAAGGTTTGTTGATAATCAACCCCATAGCACCATCTTCACCATGGCTGCACAGATACACCACTGAATGGTCAAAACGCGGATCGCCCATGCCGGGCATCGCAATCAACAGTTTTCCGGTAAGATCCATGGGCCGACATCTCTTAGCAGGTCTGTTTCAACAATGACCTTTGGTCACCCGGAATGGCAAGGGATCAGAGCACATTTCCGCAGATTTCATCCCAGTGACCGGAACGTGACTTGGAATCTGCGCCGCAACCGCGCATTTATGAACCATGAGCGTTAAAAAGATATTTCCGGCGATCGCCCTTACCATCGGCGTGGCCTTACCTGCGACAGCGCAGGTAAAAGGCCCTGTTGCTGAGTTGGACATTCTGGACGGCGGACGTACAGCGAAGGGTACATATTTGAGCGCCGTGCGCGTGACGCTGAAAGACGGTTGGAAAACCTATTGGCGTGCGCCGGGGGATGCCGGGATCCCGCCGGAGTTCAACTGGAACCGCTCGGACAATGTTGGCGAAGTGTCGATTACGTGGCCCGCACCGGATGTCTTTGACCAGAACGGGCTGCAATCGATTGGCTATGAAAACCAACTGGTTCTGCCGGTCGAGATCACGCCGAAAAACCCGGCGCGGCCCGTACGGCTGCAAGGAACAATGGATCTCGGCGTCTGCAAGGATGTCTGTATCCCCGAACAACTGGAATTCGACCATACTCTGGACGCAGAAGCCGGGCGCAACCCGACCATCGCCGCAGCGCTTGCCCAGAGACCCTTTTCTGAACGAGAAGCCAACGTGGCCCAGGCAAGCTGTCACCTGTCGCCAACAGCCGACGGGATGCAGATCGAGGCACGGGTGACAATGCCTTCTGCCGGCGGGCGCGAGGTTGCGGTGATTGAGCCGGGGAACCCTGCGTTGTGGGCATCGCAGACCGAGACGACGCGGACCGGGAATACTCTGATCGCAACCTCTGAGGTGATCAACGCAACAGGCGGGCCATTTGCGCTGGATCGGTCGGAAATTCGGATCACCGTGTTGGGTGCAAATCACGCGGTCGACATTCGGGGATGCAGCGCAGGCTGAGCCCGGTGATTTCATGACACAAACCCCGAAAATCGGCGCCTTGGCGGTTGTTCTGCATCAGGACCATGTGCTCCTGGTGCAGCGCAGCAAGCAACCCGATGCTGGCCTGTGGGGCTTTCCCGGTGGCCATGTCGAATGGGGCGAAACCGTTCTTGAGGCCGCACAAAGAGAGCTGCGCGAGGAGACCTCAGTCATCGCTGAACCACAGCACTATCTGGACAATCTCGATTTACTGCGCCTCGACGACAGTGGCGAAGTCCTGACCCACTACCTGCTGGTGGGGGTTGCCTGTCAGTATCGATCCGGCAGGCCCTTGGCGGGTGACGATGCGCTGGACGCCCGCTGGTTTCCGGTGGATCAGATCCGCCGCGGTGAACTGGAGATGAGTAACCGCGTCATCGACTTACTGGAAACTGCGCTGCGGCGGGCTTAAGTCGCAGGTCTTCTTAGCCGGACATAAAGCAGGCTTGAGATGATCACGCTGACGCACAAAATCAGCGCAGCACCCGCAACGAAGGCACCCAGTCCCATGCGAAGAATGGCCATGCCGTCGTCGGGTGCATAAAGCCCGGACAAGACCCCGATAGGTGCGCCGTAAAACACGGGCCAAACCATCGTGAGCGCAAACCACAAAAGCACGGTAAGACCCGTACATGCCAAAGCCGCCTGCACCACTCGGTCCGGGGCGCGTGCCGCCCGGCGCATCGCTGTCATTGGGCGGGACAGATCGTTCAGAATCGCAAGCAACGCCGGGACCAGCAGCAGGACCAGCAACATTCCAAAGCCCAGCCCATAGACCAAAGTAATGACGGTGGGTTTCAGAAACTGCGCCTGTTGCGACCCTTCATACAGTAGCGGGGTCAGACCCAGAACTGTGGTCAGCGTCGTCAGCATCACAGGCCGCAACCGGTCTGCGGTGCCCTCGACAATCGAAGGCACAAGCCCGCGCTCTTTCTGGTAATCGTCGATGGTCGTCACCAAAACAATCGAGTCGTTGATGATGATCCCCGTCATCCCCAACAGGCCGACAACCGTGAACATGCTCAGCGGGACGTCCCACAGATAGTGTCCCCATATCGCGCCGACCAATCCAAAGGGAATAATCGCCATCACCACCAGTGGCCGCGTCCAGCTGGCAAAGACCCAGGCCAGTACAAGATAGATCCCTGTCAGACACAGGATCAGACCAGTACGGGCCTCGGACAGGAACTCATCTTCCTGTTCGCTCAAACCGGCCATGCGCCATTCGACCTGTCGTTCCGAGGCAATTTTAGGCAGGATTTCCTCGCCCATGGCACGTGCAATCTCTGCCGCGCGCGTCGGATCGTCTTCCGATATGTCACCGTTTACCGAGATTACACGCAGGCCATTTTCGCGCCGGACGGTCGAGAATCCGGACTTTCGCTCGACCGAAACGATATCGGCCAACGGCACATACACTCCATCGGGTGTACGCATCAGAGTGCGCTCCAAGAAATCGGCGGTCAGCTCTCCCTCAGGCAACTCTACCCTGATCTCGGCACTGCGCGGGCCATCCGGGAAGGTCGCCGCCTCGATCCCGTTCAGACGATCCCGTAACACACGACCCAGCGTTTCAATCCGGAACCCCAGCGCCTGACCCTGTGCCGTCAGGTCCAGAATGTACTCTTCCTTGTCATAGGCAAGGTTGTCTTCCAGCGCCGAAACCTCGGGATATTTTGACAGCTCGTTCTGCAAATCCTCGGAAGCAGATTTGAGCGTGTTCACATCCGCGCCATAGAACTGGACATCAATGGCATCACCACCGGGACCCGAGCGCCATCCCCGGAAGCTGAGCAGTTCGACCTTCGGGTGGCGAGGAACAAAATCCTGCAACTCACCCACAAACTCAAAGCTGGAATAGGGGCGCAGATCCGCATCAATCAGCTCGATAGAAATACCACCCAGCAAATCAGCATCTTTACCATCGGCAGCAGCCAGCCCCCAACCTGCGGACCCGCCGACCTCGGCCAGAACATAGTCGATCGGGTTGCGACCGTGGCGGTCTTCATAGATTTGGCCCAACTCTTCGGTCGCACGTTGCAACTCGTGCATCATGGCCACAGTCTCGGCGCGGGTGGCACCTTCGACCATTATGAAGTTGCCCGTGACCGAGCCACGCTCGGGCGCGTTAAAGAACCGCCAGTTCACGTCGCCGCGAATGAACAGGGCAATCTGACTCGCCAGGATCACCACCATCATGGCAACCACCACATAGCGTGCCCAGACGACCCAGGCGATCAATGGGCGGAACAAATGGTCCCGCACCCAGCGGAACCCGCGATTGACCACGCGGTTGGGCAGATCATACCAGTGTTCTTTGGTGGAATGCGCGATGGCATGCGCCATGTGGTTTGGCAAAATGAGGAAGCATTCGATCAGTGAGGCAATCAATACCGCGATAACAGTAAAGGGGATGTCGCGGATCAACTCGCCAAACCGGCCGCCAACCAGGGTCAGACCAAAAAAGGCGATCACGGTCGTCAGGGTCGCCGCAAAGACCGGCATCGCCATACGCCGTGCCGCCCGTTCAGCGGCCACCATCGGTGCCTCACCCAACCGGCGCGCGCGAAAATCGGCATGTTCACCCACGACGATGGCGTCATCCACAACAATGCCCAGCGTGATGATCAGGCCGAACAGGGACACCATGTTGATGGACAGCCCGCCGATATACATGAAGGCGATCGCGGCAGACATGGCAACCGGAATACCTGCTGCGACCCAAAAGGCAATCCGCGCGTTCAGGAACAGAAACAGCAAACAGACAACAAGGCCCAATCCGACGAGACCATTGTCGACCAGAATATCCAGACGATCGGTGATCGCCTGGGCGCGGGTTCGGATCAATTCGATCGTCACCCCTTCGGGAACGCTGGCTTGCATTTCCTTTACGACGTCTTCGACGGTGTGCTGAATTTCGATCGCGTCACCTAGATTCGAGCGATCTACGCGCACGGACATCGCCGGATTTTCGCCCACGAAGTAGCTGCGATTGCGATTGACCCCCTCCACACGGATCTGCGCCACATCACCCACCAGCAACTTGGATCCATCCGCAAAATTGCGCAGGGCGATGCCTTCGATTTCTTCGGGTGTGCGCTTTTCCGTACCTGTACGGATGCGGGCATTCGCCCCGGTAACATCGCCTGCGGGGTTTGCGTTGACCTCAGCCGCGACGGCCGATGCGACCTCGGACAGTGTGATGTCGTTGGCAATCAGTTGTGCGGTCGGTATCTCGACCACGATGCGTGGCGCGGCAAGCCCCCGGATTGTGGTGCGCGTCACCCCGACCGCGAACAATCTGTTGATCAACTCGTCCGTGAACTTGGCCAGTTGATCAGGATCGACAGGCCCTGTCACAACCACATCTGTAACCCGATCCCGCCAGGCGCCCCGCCGGATTGTCGGTTCTTCGGCATCGTCGGGCAGGCTGGTTACACTGTCGACGGCAGTCCGGACCTCTTCGACAGCGCGGGACATGTCCCAGTTCGGCTCGAACTCCAGCCGAATGCTGGCGCGCCCCTCGCGCGAGGTTGCTTCGGTGCTGGCGACACCCTCGACCGCCAGCAAGGCGGGTTCAAGCACCTGAATGATCCCGTTGTCCACATCTTCGGGACCGGCCCCATCCCAGTCCACACTCACGTCGACACGTTCCAAAACCACATCGGGAAAGAACTGCGCCCGCATATTCGGGATTGCCGCCGCACCCAGTACCAGCATCACCAGCAGCAGCAGGTTTGCCACCGTTCTGTGACGCGTGAAGTAACTGAGGATGCCGCCTGCCGCGCTGGGGATCTCGCGCATCATGGCGCTTAACCCCCCGCCCGGTTTTCAAGCCGCTGAACCAGCGCGGCGGGCACCTTGGCCTCGCTCAACTGACCCAGAACCCGTTCTTTGACGTCCTTTGACATGCGCGTGCTGGCCTCGACCTGAGCGACCAGCCGGGCGCGCTGTTCCTCGGACAGCTCAACCAGATCCGGTGCAGCCCCGGCGCTGTCATCTATCCGCAGGGGCCGGACACGTACGCCCGATCCCAGTAGAGGTGTCCGGCCGATCACGACCTCACGCCCCGCCAGCCCATCGCCGCGCAGCAAAACCTCATCGCCCTGGCGCCGGATCAGTTGCACCGGAAGCGCTTCGAGCCTGTCATTTTCATCCAAAACCAACACCGTTCCGACCGCATCCAAGGCCGACGATGGCAACCGCACTACGTTGTCCAACGGTTGTTCCTGCACGGTGACAGTAACAAAGTCACCCGGCTTGAACCCCGACGCCTCATCCAGTCGGGCATAGATCAAACGCCCGGTCTGGCCTTCGCCCGCCGATCCGCTGTCGCGGCTAATTCGGCCTTGTGCGGTCAGGTCGGTGCCCGTGACCTCAAGCGAGATTGTCACCGGTGCGTCGATCAGATCACCGGCTGCGTCCAGCAATCGGACGTATTGCGCGGTTGAGACGCGGAATGCCACCTCCAACGCATTGGGGTCGACAAGTTCCGCCAGCTTTTCGTTCGCGGACACCAGCCGTCCTTCGACTAGCGTTACATCCGTCAATGTGCCCCCGAACCGGGCGCGGATTGTCATATCATCCAGATCGCGTTCAGCAGCCTCAAGCGCAATGCGGGCTCGTGACAACAGGGTGGTCGCCTGATCGACGCGGGATTCTGCCTGAGCCAGCGCAATCCGCCGCGCCAGCACGGCCTGCTGCGCAGCTGCTTTTGCAAGCTCTGCCTCTTCCACAGATGCTGCGGCCCCGACGCCACGTGTCTGCAAATCCTGCTGACGCTGCAGGGCGCGCCCACGCAGCTCTGCCTGTGCCTCGGCCGAATTCAATTCATCCTGCGCCAGCAGCAGCGACCGCTCCGCGTCACGCTCTTCAAACTGCGCGTCCAACAAATCAGATTTTGCCCGGTCCAACGCGGACTGGGCGTCTGCGGGATCAAGTTCAACCAGGACTTCGCCTGTTGTTACCACACCGCCATCTTCAAAATCTTCGGCCAGCCCGACAACACGCCCGCCTAGCGCGGCGCGCAGTTCTAACCTGCGACGGCTTTGAACCTCGCCAAAGGCTTCGAGATATGGGGTGACGGTTTCCAATTCCGCGGACCGAACAGAAACGGCAAAGACACGCTCGCGCGCCTGCGGCGCGGATTCTTCCCGCGTCAGAACGTCTTGCACGGCACCCGAAATCATCTGCGCAGCCACAAACAACAGGGCCACCGTCAACGACGTCAAAAAGACTCCAACAAGGCTTTGCCTCAGAAATCGCATATATAAATCACCCCGGTTGCATCAGGCTGCCATTAGCAAAAGGTAGCTGGGCAGCAAAAAATGCCAAGCCACAAAGCGGTTATGATCGGTTTAACGTGCGACCAGTCTACTTCCGTCGCAAATGTTCGTCCAATCTGGGCATTATTTCGACGAAATTGCAGGGACGGTGGCGATAATCGAACTGTTTCTCCAATATCCCGTCCCAGGCGTCCTTGCAGGCACCGGGACTGCCGGGCAATGCAAACAGGTAGGTGCCACCCGCGACCCCACCGGTCGCACGTGATTGCACGGCCGACGTACCAATCTTCTCCATTGAAACGATTGTGAACACCGTGCCGAAAGCCTCGATTTCCTTCTCATAGACATCGCGATGCGCTTCGACCGTTACGTCGCGGCCCGTCAGGCCCGTACCACCGGTTGAAATCACCACGTCTATCTCAGGATCCGCAATCCAGACACGTAACTGATCGGCGATCTGAGTGCGCTCATCCTGTATGATGCGGCGATCGGCAACCCTGTGCCCTGCTCCTTCGATGCGATCAACAAGTGTCTGGCCGGATTTGTCCTCATCCATCGACCGCGTATCCGAAACGGTAAGCACGGCGATACGGACCGGAATGAAGTCTTTGGTCTCATCAATGCGCGACATGTTTCCTCAGGCCCTTTCCAAGATGGCAAGCCGGATGGCGAGGGCTGTGAAGATCCCCCCGGTCACCCAGCCCATGATGCGTGAGGCGCGCGGGTTCGCGATCAGCACCCGCCCCGCACCACCGGCAAATATTCCAACAAGCCCGTTCACCACAAATCCGCCCAACGCAATGATGGACCCGAAAATCAGGAACTGCAGCAGGATCGATCCCGCCGCCGGGTCTACGAATTGCGGAATGAAGGCCAGTACGAACAGAATTACCTTGGGATTGGTCAGGTTCACCACCAGCCCGTCCCGGAATGCCAATTGGGTGGGACCGGACGGAGCATCCGCAGAGACCGCCCCATTGCGAAACGCCCCCCAGGCGAAATACAGCAGATAAGCAACACCCATCCAGCGGATCACATCGAACAGCCAGGGCATCGTGGCCACCGCCGCTCCTAGACCAAGACCCGCTACCAGAACGTGAACCATCGATCCGGCGGAAATACCTGCGCTGGCGGCGATTGCAGGCCGCGCCCCGGACCGCAGCCCCTGCCCAAAGCAGAACATCATGTCGGCCCCGGGGGTCAGATTCAGGGCAATTGCCGCCGGGATAAACGCCAGCAGTGTAACTGTATCAATCACGTGGTGACCTCGAACCAATTTACCGTGGGGCCAAGATTGGCGATCTGCGTCACGCCGATTGCGCCTCGGTAGCCCCAACTGTCATGGATATGGCCACAAAGGGCAATTTGCGGCTGCAACCGCTCGATTGCGTCACGGACCGCCACCGAACCTACCGCATCGCCCGTCGATGTAAGATCGCCGTGACCCTTGGGCGGAGAATGGGCAATCAGGATGTCAGCCCCTTCACACCGGTCCAGCAACTCAGCCGCTTCGGGGTCCGTCAGATCACAGGACCACTCACCGAATGGTGTCACCGGCACGCCGTAACCAAGGCCAAACAGACGCAGCCCATCCACGGTCATGCCTGTGCCGTGCAAAACATGCACGCCTTCAGGCGCAGCGTCGGTCAGTTCACCTGCACTTTCGGCATTGCCCGGAACCAGAACCAGCGGCGCATTGATACCAGAGAGCATCGCCATCGCGTCATCCAGCCCTCGCCGCATGTTGCAATAATCTCCGGCTCCGATAACCAGATCAGCCTCATCGCTGGATGCAACGACGTCTGCGGCACGGTTTCGCGCCATATGCAGGTCCGAGAATGCGAGGATTTTCATGCCTTGCCCTCCAGCCTTGCTTTAAGTTCCAGCAAATCAGCCCATGCCTGCCGCTTCATCTGTGGCTGTCGCAGCAGATATGCAGGATGGAACATCGGGATAGCCGGCAAGTCCATCGCCTGATCCCACTGACCCCGAAGCCGCGTGATCCCCCGTTTGCCCAGAACAGCCTGACAGCTGATATTGCCCATCACCACCAGAACCTCGGGTTTGGCCAAGGCCACGTGCCGTTCGAGAAACGGCTTCATCATGCCAATCTCTTCGGGCTTGGGATCCCGGTTCTGCGGCGGACGCCAAGGCAGGACGTTGGTGATATAGACGTTTTCGGTTCGGTTTAGATCAATTGCCGCCAGCATCCGGTCCAACAACTGACCGGCGCGTCCGACAAAGGGCTTGCCCTCGCGGTCTTCATCGCGCCCCGGAGCCTCTCCGATAATCATCACCCTCGCACCCGGGGTGCCGTCGGCAAAGACCAACTGCCGCGCACCGCGCTTCAACTCGCAATGATCAAACGCGTCCATAGCCGCCTGCAACTGATCGAGCGTCCCTGCAGCCTGTGCCGCAGATTTCGCAACCGCAACCGGATCAAGCTGCTTGGGTTTTTCTGGTGCGGACTGGGCCTTTGCGGGTTTCTTGGCTTTGGGCGCGGAATCCGGCAACGCATAGCGATCCACCGGTGCATCACCGATCGCATCCGTCGCACCCAGTTCGATCTGCCATTCCAGCAGGGCGCGGGCAGTATGATAGTCCAAAGCCGATTCCATAACCCTCAATCTAACCACCTTTTGAAGGAGGGAAAGCGAATAGGCCTTGATTGGTCGGTCCGTCGCACCGACCATTGGCGTATTCATGTTGTTTGTATTGCGATTCTTTCTCATCAGTTTGCTGCTGACCATGCTCAGTGGCCCGGCCTCTGCGCAGTTTCAGGACCGATACGGGCAGTGCCGTGCCGGTCAGTTCAAATGCGGCAGTACCTGCTGTTCGGGCGGCCAAAGATGCAGCTTTGACGGGAACTGCATTCCGCTGGGCGGCACCTATTGCGGTGGCGGCAGAACCTGCGGCCCATTCGAGCGCTGCGTGGCGGGCGGCACCCGGTGCGCCCCAGCCGGGCAAAATAAGTGCAGATCGCGTCTGGATTGCCCCGGCGGTAGCATCTGCAACGCGCGCGGGGAATGCGAGAAGATAACGCCCGACATTCAGGAACTGCCTTCTCTAACGTGTGACGACGGTCGCATTTGCGGATCCGGATCGTCTTGCCTGCCGGGTGGCGGATGTACACGCCCTGGCTGGTATCTTTGCGAAAAAACCGGGTCTCAGTGCCGTCAGGGATTCAAATGTTCAAAAAACCAGGGATGTGTTCCTGTTAAGGCCATCGACTGCGGATACGGCAAGTGGTGCAAGCCCGGCGAACAGTGTCTGCCCGAAGGCGGGTGCGAGAAACTGCCAGAAGGATCTGATCCTTAGGTTGCCTTGGGCTGCGTGGCTTCTTATAAGCGGCGCGATTGTCAGACAGGAGCCCGCCAATGCGTTTCGCCCATCGTCACCTTCTTGGCATCGAACACCTGTCGCAATCCGATATCACTGCCATTCTCGATCTGGCCGAGAAATATGTCGACATGAACCGCCAGTCGACCAAGCATTCCGACGTGCTGTCAGGGCTGACGCAAATCAACATGTTCTTCGAGAACTCAACCCGCACGCAGGCCAGTTTCGAAATCGCAGGCAAGCGGCTGGGTGCGGACGTGATGAATATGGCGATGCAGGCCAGCTCGATCAAAAAGGGCGAGACGCTGATCGACACAGCGATGACGCTGAATGCGATGCACCCCGATTTGTTGGTGGTGCGCCATCCGCATTCCGGCGCGGTTGACCTGCTGGCGCAGAAGGTGAATTGCGCGGTGCTGAATGCCGGCGATGGCAAGCACGAACACCCGACGCAAGCTCTGCTGGACGCGCTGACCATTCGCCGCGCCAAGGGTCGCCTGCACCGGCTGAACATTGCGATCTGCGGCGATGTCGCTCATTCCCGCGTTGCCCGGTCAAACCTGATCCTGCTGGGCAAAATGGAAAACCGCATTCGCCTGATCGGGCCGCCGACATTGGTTCCGTCGCAATTCGCAGATTTTGGGGCCGAAATTTACGACGACATGAATGAAGGTCTAAAGGACGTCGACGTCGTCATGATGCTGCGCCTCCAGAAAGAGCGGATGGACGGCGGCTTTATCCCGTCGGAGCGGGAATACTACCACCGCTATGGCCTCGACGCTGCGAAACTGGCACAGGCCAAACCCGACGCCATCGTCATGCACCCCGGCCCGATGAATCGCGGGGTCGAGATTGACGGAACACTGGCAGACGACATCAACCGGTCCGTTATTCAGGAACAGGTCGAAATGGGCGTCGCCGTTCGCATGGCCGCAATGGAACTGTTGGCCCGCAACCTGCGCGAGGCAGCATGAGTGATCTGATCGTCGCCCCCCACGAATACGGCGTCCTGCGCCTGTTTCAGCTGGACATGCGGCCCGAGGCAGCAAAGTTCCTGCGCGAACCGGGCGCCGCCGACCAGGTTCTGGGTGTCGAGGGTCTGGATCCCGTTCAGATCGACATCTTTCCCGTATCAGATCTCGAGGAACTGGGTCTTTATGGCTATCTCAACGAAGGGTGCGGCGTTCCCAAAGATCAGCTGGACTGGGCTGCGCTGGAGAGCGTTGAAGGCTGGGTCATGGTTGTGCGCAGTGCTGCTTTTCAGGGACGTGCCGCCACTTTGCAACCGGACCCCAAAGTGCACCTGATTGGCCTTTACACTGAAGAGGCGACAAGCTGGACCGGTGGAGCAATTAAAGCAGAAAGCGCGAAACCGTTCTCGGCCCCGCAAACGCCACCACGGGACGACAAACCCGGCCGTATTGGGTCGGCCATGCTGGCAGTGGTGGCGCTGGTGGTCATCGGAGGCATCCTATGGCTGATCCTGTGACCTTCACCCCCGACAAAGGCGCGTATATCCGCACGAATACATGGCTGGCCGCCGGGGCCATGGCTGTCGCGATGATCGTGCTGTGGCTGGTCGGAAACCCCTACGTCTGGACCGGGGCACCCGCGGGTCTTGCGGCCGTCGCCTTTCGCGCATGGTACCTGGCCTCAGAAGAACTGACCACCACATGGCAGATGACGGACACCACCCTTACCGGTCCAGGCCCGCGCAATGTGGCGCTGAACCAGATAGAGGCGGTCAACCTCATGGGCAGTTTTGTCCAGATCGTCACCAAGGGTGGCAACAAGCATCTGATCAAGTATCAGGCTGACCCCGCAGCCACCAAAGCCGCCATCGAAAGAGCAATGGGATGAACAACACTATTTTCACCAACGCCCGCCTGATCGACCCGGAAACCGGCACCGACAGCCCTGGCTGGCTACATGTATCCGATGGTAGGATTACTGCGCGCGGCGAAGGGGTTGCTCCGGCGTCTGCGGCGCAGGTCGTCGATTGTGGTGGGCAATGCCTTGCCCCCGGTATCGTCGATATCGGCGTCAAGGTCTGTGAACCGGGTGAGCGGCACAAGGAAAGCTATAAATCCGCCGGTCTGGCCGCTGCAGCCGGAGGCGTGACCACCATCGTGACCCGCCCCGATACCAGCCCCGCGATCGACACGCCCGAAAGTCTGGAGTTCGTCACACGCCGAGCGCAGGCCGACACTCCGGTCAACGTCCTGCCAATGGCCGCGTTGACCAAAGGTCGCGAAGGGCGCGAGATGACTGAGATCGGATTCCTGCAGGATGCCGGTGCCGTCGCCTTTACTGACTGCGATCACGTGATCGCCAACACCAAGGTGTTTTCCCGCGCCCTGACCTATGCCCGGGCCTGTGGCGCGCTGGTCATCGCCCACCCGCAAGAACCCATCCTCAGCAATGGTGCCGCAGCCACTAGTGGTAAATTCGCCGTGCTGCGTGGCTTGCCCGCCGTCTCACCAATGGCCGAGCGGATGGGACTGGACCGCGACATCGCTCTGCTAGAGATGACCGGGGCCACCTATCACGCCGACCAGATCACCACCGCCCGCGCCCTGCCTGCGCTGGAGCGGGCCAAGCGGAATGGGCTGGACATCACGGCAGGTACGTCAATCCACCACCTGACGCTGAATGAACTGGACGTGGCCGACTATCGCACCTTCTTCAAGGTCAAGCCGCCGCTGCGATCCGAGGATGACCGGCAAGCGGTCATCGAAGCGGTGCGGACCGGCCTGATTGATACGATCAGTTCCATGCACACGCCTCAGGATGAGGAAAGCAAACGCCTGCCGTTTGAAGAGGCGGCCTCTGGCGCGGTGGCGCTGGAAACACTGCTACCCGCGGCCTTGCGTCTGTATCATGCCGGGCAGCTGGACCTGCCGACACTGTTCCGCGCAATGGCCCTGAACCCGGCAAAACGACTAGGGCTGGACAGTGGTCGTCTGTCCGAAGGCGCGCCTGCGGATCTGGTGCTGTTTGACCCGGATGTGCCCTTTGTGCTGGACCGGTTCTCGCTGAAATCGAAATCGCAGAACACACCGTTTGACGGCCAGCGGATGCAGGGTAAGGTCACCGCAACTTTCGTTGCAGGCCAAGAAGTTTACCGGAGACCCTGATGCCCGTCATTGACAGTACAACGACCCAGCTGATCCTCTGGGCAACCTTTGGGTATCTGATAGGGTCGATCCCGTTTGGCATGGTCCTGGCCAAGGTGATGGGCTTGGGCAATCTGCGCAACATCGGTTCGGGCAATATCGGCGCAACCAATGTTCTACGGACGGGCAACAAGACCGCCGCGGCCCTGACCCTGATTTTCGACGCCGCAAAAGGCGGGGTTGCCGTTCTGGTGGCGCGTGCCCTAGCGGGCGAGGATGCCGCGCAGATTGCGGCGCTGGCCGCACTTTTGGGCCATTGCTTTCCGGTTTGGCTGGGATTTAAGGGCGGCAAAGGGGTCGCCACGTTCCTGGGTATCTGGCTGGCGTTGGACTGGCGCGTCGGTGTGGCCTGTTGCCTGATCTGGCTGGTTGCAGCTGCAATCTGGCGCATCTCATCCCTTGCGGCACTTGCGGCGGCGGCAACGTCCACTATCTGGGCCCTTCTGCTGACAGGTTCGCAAACGCTGCTACTGGCTGGCGTCCTGACCCTGTTGGTCTATTGGCGCCACAGCGCGAATATTGCCCGCATCAAATCCGGCACTGAACCAAAAATCGGACAGTCTTGAGCGCCTCGGAAGCCTTCCTGACCGCCTTTTTTGCTATCCCCAAGGGGTCGTCGACCGGGCATGCCCACGGCAGGCGGTATATCGTCAGTCGAACGGAATTTTCCGGCGGCAAGTCCCAGAAACTTGCCGCACGCGCACTGGACGGCAGCGACTACATCAGCCTGAACCTTTATTTGACCAAACGTGGATCTCTTCTTCGCCCCTGCGAAATGCCCGCGGAAAAAGTCACCGAATTCGTTTTGGATTTCGCGCCCGATACCTAAGGCCTACCCTGCATTTGTGAACAGTGCCTCTTCGCCCCTGCACATTCACAATTGATTGCTTTGAACGTGATGGGCCGCCTGCCCACTTGGGTTCCGTGACGACCAATTGCGGGTCTCACGGACAAAAAAACTCTTGGGTTGTCTGGGCGCAATTTTCTGCGCCACGTGGCGGCCCCTTCACGAAAGGTGAAAACAATGAACAAGTTCAAATCTCTTATCGGCGGCGTCGCTCTGTCTGTTGCCATTGCAAGCTCGGCTCTGGCCGCTGGTGTTGAACTGAACGCAAGCTCGACCGGTCTGGCCATGCAGGGCTATGATCCCGTTGCCTACTTCACCGTTGGCGAGCCGACCAAAGGTGACTACCGCATCACCACACTGCACAACGACGCAATGTATCGCTTTGCCAATGAAGAAAACAAAGCCGCGTTCGAAGAAAACCCCGAGGCCTACCTGCCTGCATATGGCGGCTACTGCGCATTCGGCGCTGCGATGGGCTTCAAGTTTGACGGTGACCCGACCTATTGGAAGATCGTTGACAACAAGCTGTACCTGAACCTGTCGCAAGACATCCAGCAGCGCTGGGAAGGTGACATCCCGGGCTTTGTTGAACAAGCCAGCGCCAATTGGGAAACCATCGCGGATAAAACACCGGCGGAACTGCAGCAATAATTTGCAGACATTTCCCAAAAAGGCGGCGGCAGAGTATTCTGCCGCCGCTTTTCGTTTCAAGATCAAACACCGGCGAGCCGGGTTCAGTCGGTCTTACGGTTCAAGCACCGTGCTGCCTGTGGTCTGACGCGCTTCCAGAACCCGATGCGCCTCGGCCACCTGATCCAACGGGAACCGCTGATCGATGTGGATTTTGACCTCACCGCCCTCAACCTTGCCGAACAGCCGCCGTGCCATTGCCTGACAGACGGAAGGGTCGGCGATATGGGTAAACAGGGTCGGTCGAGTGATTTTCAAGGAACCTTTCTTGCCCAAAATACCGATATCCATCAACGGGACCGGGCCTGAGGCATTGCCGAATGAGATCATCATTCCCAAAGGCTTCAGGCAGTCCAGCGAGCCATTGAACGTGTCCGCGCCGATGGAATCCATGACCACATCTACACCTTTGCCGCCGGTGATTTCGGCCACACGTTCAGCAAAGTTCTCGGTCCGGTAGTTGATGCAATGCGCAGCCCCGTTGAACTGCGCGAGGCTGCATTTCTCATCTGTTCCGGCTGTTCCGATCAGGGTGATGCCCTCGGACTTGGCCCATTGGCAGGCAATCAGACCAACGCCACCGGCGGCCGCGTGAAACAGAACCGTGTCACCCCGTTTCAAAGGCGTTGTCCGGTGAAACAGATACTCGACCGTCATCCCCTTGAGCATCATCGCCGCAGCCGCGTCAAAAGAAATCCCTTCGGACAACGGACATACCTGCGCCGCTGGCATCACGCGCGCCTCACAATAGGCCCCGGCGGGTGCTGTGGCATAGGCCGCGCGCTGGCCCGGTTTCAGATGGGTAACACCTTCGCCAACGGCCTCAATCACACCTGCCGCTTCCATGCCCAGCGCGTGCGGTAAATCCATCGGGTACAACCCGGTACGCTGGTAGACATCAATGAAGTTCAGCCCACAGGCCCGGTGGCGGATGCGAACCTCGCCGGGTCCGGGGTCGCCCAAGGGCCGGTCTTCGATCTTTAAAACTTCGGGGCCGCCGTGTTCGTGAATGACGACGGTTCTTGCCGTTTGCTGCATGCTGACCTCCTGTTGCCTGACGCCAAGCTAACACGACTGTGAAACAGGGCAATTGGAAGGTTTTTGCCGCCACGCAACCACAGCGCGAAAAACTGTGCTATACTGGGGTCTGAGCGTTGCCGGCTGGTCCGGCCAAAGGCAACCACCGCCGGATTCAACCCGTTGCGCACTGGCAAAGGGAGGGGATCAAGATGGCCAAAACAATAGGAAATCCGATCAGTTGGGCCGCCCGAAACATCGGCGCGACCGGCGATCATATTACCGAAAGCGTGCACCACATCGGCAGCGCGGACACTCGGCATCTGCCGCAGGTGCAAACACTGACGATGCAGGACCTGAAGGCCTGTTTGCAGGCCGGATACAATGATTTTCTGGAAACGCGGGCAGATGCCATTTTCATCATACTGGTTTACCCAATCGCAGGTCTGCTGATGTTCGGCTTCGGCCTGAATCGCAACATGGTGCCCCTACTGGCACCGCTGATCATGGGTTTCGCACTAGTCGGTCCGATCGCAGCCGTGGGCCTTTACGAAATCAGCCGCAAACGCGAGCAAGGCGGCGAGGTCCATTGGCTGGACGCCTTGGGCGTCTTCCGGTCCCCGTCCTTCGGTGCAATTCTGGCTTTGGGGTTCTATCTGGTCATGCTGCTGCTGGTCTGGCTGATGGTCGCGCAGAGCATCTATGTGCATACGCTTGGGCCTGATCTGCCCACCTCACTCGGGGCTTTCGTGACTCAGGTGTTCACCACGGGCGCAGGCTGGTCCATGATCATTTTCGGCAATGCGATCGGGTTTCTATTCGCGCTGGTCGCATTGGCCATGAGCGTCGTCAGCTTTCCATTGCTGTTGGACCGTCCTGTCGGACTGCCGGTGGCCGTCGTGACGTCGGTCCGGGTGTTGCGGCATAACCCCGGTGTCATTTTGGCATGGGGGTTCATCGTAGCGGCCCTGTTGATCATCGGAGCCATCCCGATGCTGCTGGGGCTGATCGTTGTCATGCCAGTCCTGGGCCATGCAACCTGGCATCTTTACCGCCGCGCAGTGGTCTGATCGGAAAAAGCGCGGGATCTTCCCGCGCCAAAGTTTTAACCAGCGACCTTGAGGACAATCTTGCCGATGTGGCCCGAGCTTTCCATCCGCGCATGGGCGGCTGCCGCCTCGGCCAGATCAAACTCACTGTCCATGACGGGGGCCACCTTCCCAGCCTCCAGCAATGGCCAGACAGCCTCGCGCAAATCCTGCGCAATCTTCGCCTTTGCCAGATCACTTTGAGGGCGCAAAGTACTGCCAGTCAGGGTCAGGCGTTTGACCATCATCATCGCAAAGTTCAACTCGACCTTCGGACCTTGCAGGAAAGCGATCTGAACCAGACGCCCATCCTCGGCCAGAGCTTTGACGTTGCGCGGGATATAGTCGCCACCAACCATGTCGAGGATCAGGTTCGCCCCACCCTCAGCCCGCATGACGCCCACGAAGTCCTCATCCCTGTAATTGATCGCCTTCTCGGCCCCGAGGTTCACACAGGCCTCGCATTTCTCAGCAGATCCCGCGGTTGCAAACACCCGCGCACCAAACGCGTTCGCCAGCTGGATCGCTGTTGTGCCAATGCCGCTGGACCCGCCATGCACCAGAAAACGCTCACCTGCCTTTAGACCACCGCGCGAGAAAACGTTGGACCACACAGTAAAGAAGGTTTCGGGCAGGCACGCGGCCTCTTTCATCCCCATTCCCGAAGGAACTGGCAGACAATGCGCAGCGGGTGTGGCCACATATTCCGCATAACCGCCGCCGGGCAGCAAGGCACAGACCTGATCGCCGATGGCCAGACCTTCGACCCCGGCACCAATGGCAACAACCTCGCCCGATGCCTCAAGCCCCGGCAAGTCGCTGGCACCCTGCGGCGGATCATAGGCCCCGGCGCGCTGCAGCGCATCCGGGCGGTTCACGCCGGCGTAGGCCACTTTCAGGATCACTTGTCCGGCTTGTGGTTTGGGAACCGGGCGTTCCGTCAGTTGCAGAACATCCGGGCCACCGGGTTTGGTGATTTCGACAGCGCGCATCATCTGGGTCATGGGCAAATCTCCTTTGCCCAATGCCTAGCAGGCAATTTCTGGAAGGCCCAGACGCTTACTTGCGCGGGTTCAGCATCCCCGGCAAATCGGCCCGCATTTTCATGGGCGGCTTCACCTGACCGGCCAGCCAGTTTGGAACCGCCAGAAACGGCTTGAACAGCGGGTTACCATTCACCTGCGCTTTGATCTTTTCGATCTGCATGACGTTGTCTATCCGCCGATCCAGAAACTCCCATGTTTTCTGGTGATCGGGGGAATCGTCGCCCAGCCAGAACAGCAGGGTCGAGGAATAGACACCCGACAATGTCGCCCGTTTGGTGTACCAGTTCACATCGTCCGATGTATCTCCCAGCGTGTCCCAGATCAGATCACAGGTTTGCCACAGCGCTTTTGCCCCATCGGCTGCATGCGTGGGCAGGGAAAACAACGTCATGCCCCGTCGTACCAGTTCCTTGTCCGGAACGGCCTCAAGCCGGAAGCGAACCGCGGCAGCGATTCGGTCTCGGAACTTCAGCTCGCTCAGGTCCGTGGATTTAAGGCGGTCTTCCATCGCCGCGTCACCGCGCGCATGGAACGCAAGCGCCAGATCAACTGCGCCGCGGGGGCAGATCGCGCGCGCCAGAGTGTCATCCATATCGCAATCCAATATAGCCGCGCGAAAGCTGGCTTCGGACCAGCCGTCAAACGGCACATGGATCAAGACTGCGTCCAAAAGCTGCTGTTTTGCATCTTCAAAAGTGGTGGTCATGGCGGTTCTCCGGTTCTCAGAGCCAGTACTAGACAAGATAGAGGCGCTTTGCTATACGGCCAACTCCTGCAATTTCCTTGCAACTCTATCTAGAAAGGTGGTGACAACCACATGCAGGTTAGTGTTCGCGACAATAACGTCGATCAGGCGCTTCGTGCCCTGAAGAAAAAGCTGCAGCGCGAAGGCGTGTTCCGTGAAATGAAGCTTAAGCAACATTTCGAGAAACCGTCCGAGAAAAAAGCGCGCGAGAAGGCTGAAGCGATCCGTCGTGCCCGTAAACTGGCACGTAAGAAAGCACAGCGCGAAGGTTTGCTCTAAAACCTCGCTCGTCCAGCTTTGGATGACACTATTTGACGACCCCCGAGGCATCGCCCGGGGGTTTGTCGTTTCTAGGGTCGGATGATTTACGCCGACTCGGACCGCCCACGCGCGACAAGCTGCCATTTCCCTCTCAGCAACATTTTGCCCGGCATTTTGCAGCGCAGCGAATCCCGTGGCGGTAGCACTGACCTGCCAAAACTCGCCTCTGAACACGCCATCCCTATCAACGCAGCATCGAGCCTTTGTAACTGGCGCCGTCTACCACGACAAAAAACCAATCGGAGGCAAAAATGTCGACTGCAAGTAGTATCGAACAAGAAATGCTGGCGCTGATTAACCAAGAGCGCACATCCCGCGGGCTGGACCCCCTACAGCTTGAAACGCGCCTGAACGACTCATCCGAGGATCACAGTGAATGGATGCTGGAAACGGACAGGTTCAGCCACACCGGCTCGGGTGGTTCCAGCGCCACACAGCGGATGGAAATGGCCGGGTTCGACTTCTCGGGCAACTGGCGGTCAGGTGAAAACATCGCCTGGCAATCCGAGCGCGGCGCGCCAGGCATCAGCGATGACGTCGCGCAGCTTCATCAGAACCTGATGAACAGCCCCGGTCACCGCGCCAACATTCTGAACCCAGATTTCAAATACATCGGGATCGGCATTGAAACCGGCGACATGCAGGGTTTCGACGCTGTGATGGTGACGCAGAACTTTGCTGCCACCCAGGGTGAGGTCATGCTGGACAACGGATCCACTACGCCGCCGGCTCCGACACCACCGGTTGAAGAAACCCCGCAGCCCGAAGAGCCCGTGGCCGAAGTACCTGATCCCGAGGTTACCGAGCCAGAGGAACCCGTAGCCGAAGTACCTGACCCCGAAGTTACAGAGCCCGAGGAACCGGTGGCCGAAGTACCTGATCCCGAAGTCACCGAGCCCGAGGAACCGGTGGCCGAGGTACCTGACCCCGAAGTCACCGAGCCCGAGGAACCGGTGGCCGAGGTACCGGAGCCAGAAACGCCCGGAACGGAAGAACCTGAAGAATTTGCATGTTTCGATGTGCAGGAGTTCCTGGCCGAGATCCGGGCATTCGTCCAATCGATTCAGGCGCAGTTCGACCAGTTTGATTGGAACGAAACGGACTATGCCGATGCGGAACCCGAAACCGACGATTTCGATATGGTGATGACCGGCGATGACAATCCTGCGGACGATGTTGAGACATGCTCTGACATGACCGGAGACAATTCAGGTGATGTCTTTGTGTTCAACTATTATGATTTCGACTGCATGATGGACGCCGCTTAACGGGTCCCAGGGTGCGGGGCGGGGGCGACCCTGCCTCGCACCAATTTCTACTTCAATAGTTCAATAGACCTTTGGGACATACAGATCGTCCGGCAGAACCCGGCGTTCGTATTCCGGGTTGTACTTTCGATCCGGCAGGTCGACTTTTTCCTGCGGAACATCCGAATACGGGATCTTGGTCAGCAGGTGTTCGATACAATTCAGGCGCTCGCGCTTTTTGTCATTGCCTTCGACGATGTACCAGGGCGCTTCGGGTATGTTCGTGCGGAACAACATATCCTCTTTGGCCTTGGTATAGGATTCCCACCGAATGCGCGATTCCAGATCCATCGGCGACAGCTTCCACTGCTTCATCGGATCGTGAATACGCATCAGGAATCGCAACTGCTGCTCTTCGTCGGTGATCGAGAACCAATATTTCAGCAGGATGATCCCCGACCGCACCAGCATTCGTTCGAATTCGGGAACGTCCTGAAAAAACTGTTCGACCTGATCTTCACTGGCAAAACCCATGACCCGTTCGACGCCCGCACGGTTGTACCAGGACCGGTCGAACAGAACGATTTCGCCAGCTGCGGGTAGATGCGGCACGTAGCGTTGGAAATACCACTGGCTTTGTTCCCTGCGACTGGGTGCAGGCAACGCAACCACACGCGCAACACGCGGGTTCAGGCGCTGGGTAATCCGCTTGATTACCCCCCCTTTACCGGCACTGTCGCGACCTTCGAATAGGATGCACACTTTGGCGCCCGTGTGTTGAACCCAATCCTGAACCCTGATCAGTTCGGCCTGCAATCGCAGCAGGTTCTGGAAATAGACCTTGCGGTCCAGCATGTCAGGATGCTGTTCCTTATAGATCTTGCGAACTTCCATCGACAGCATCGGCTCGCTGAATTCGATTTCGAAATCTTCGTCCAGCGTGTCTTCGAGCTCGGCTTCCAGCCAGTCTTTTGGGGCATCATTGTGTTGGTAAGCCAAGATCTGCTCCTTATCAGTCAACGGGTTTCGACCATACCCAGAGAGTGTGACCGCCTGATGTCATCAGATATAATTGATGAACGCTCCGCGCCGGTTCAATACCAAGTTGGTGCGGGGCCGCAAAACAGGCAGATGTACGGTCATTCCTATAATTGAACCGACCTGCGCCTAGATACAAGCGTCCGATTTGACGCAACGCCGGCAGTTAGGCAAAGGCTGATCCTTGCACGGCCTTGCCATTTGGGGGTGTCCGACGGCATCAATACGCACCTGAATACGTGAGAGAGCCGTGGCGCATTTTGTATCCCTTCTGCCATTGATATGGCCCTGGTTCATACTGATCGCCGGCATGGTCAGTGCGGCCTCGGGCCGGCGACAACTTGGCCTTACGCTGCTGTTGGTGTTTGGTCTTGCCGCCCTCGCCATGGGGCTGGTCACGCCTTTGGCTGTTGGAATTGTTGCTGCCGGATTGCTGGGTGCTGCGGCCCTGAACCATCTTACGGGCATCGGCGCGGCGGTTGGCCACGTCATGTTGATCGGCTGGTGTCTTGCATTGGGCGCGCATCTGGTGCCCGGATTTCAAAACCTGCTGGTACTTGACCGGGTCTACGCCGGGCCGGACAGCTCGGCGTTTTCAATGTACTTGAATCTGGACAAGCCAATGGTGCTGTTCGCGGTCCTGCTGGCCTGGCCGGGAATGACCGATTCAGCGAGACCTGTCCAGAGAACACCGTTGCTGGTGGGCCTTGCGACCTTGCCCGCCCTCTTCGCCGTTGGGCTGGCCGCGCAGGCCATCCGGCCAGAGCTCAGCCTGCCGCCTTGGTGGATTGTGTTCGCACTCTCGAATCTGTTTCTGACCTGCTTGACGGAAGAGGCCTTTTTCCGTGGGTATCTGCAGTCGCTTTTTGCTTCCAAACTAGGTGCAGCACTTGGTGTGACTCTGGCCAGCCTTCTGTTTGGTTTGGCGCATTTTGCCGGGGGTCCGGCCCTAGTCGCTTATGCCGCGATTCTTGGCGCGGCCTGTGGTTTGGGATTTTATGCGACCGGTCAGTTGTGGGTGCCCGTCATAATGCATTTCGGCTTCAATGCCATGCATCTGATCCTGTTCACCTACCCGGCCCCAGCCTGACGGTCACACCGGCAAGGCCGTCGTCTTGAACACAGTACGCAAGGCAAATGAGCTTTGCATTTGCGCCACGCCGGGCAAGCGCGAAAGGTACTGACGGTGAATTCGGGCGAAATCCTCGGTGTTCTCGGCGACAACCTTCAGAATATAGTCCGCCGTCCCCGCCATGAGATGACACTCCAGAACGTCGGGAATGCGCGCCACCGCTTTTTCGAACGCATCCAGAAGCTCTTCGGCCTGGCCCTGCAGCGTGATCTCGACAAACACGGTGGTCGGAACGTTCATCTTGCGTGCATCCAGCAACGCCACATAGTTTCGAATGTACCCGTCGGCTTCAAGCCGTTGGACCCGCCGGTGACACGCCGACGGCGACAGATTCACCTGGTCTGACAGCTCGGCATTCGACATCCTGCCGTTTCTCTGCAGGGCAGCCAGAATCTTTCTATCGGTCGTATCGAGGCTCATACGCGCAAATCCTTTGCAAGATATTCCAATAGTACCGAAGATTCTCGCAAAGAAAACCAAAATGACGGGCAGAGTTTCACAGAAATTGCATCCCAAATTGCACATAATTTGGGCAGTTTATGAATGGAGGAGCGAGAAATGAAAATCGGTTGCCCCAAGGAAATCAAACCCCAGGAATTCCGTGTTGGCATGACCCCCAACGCTGCGCAAGAAGCTGTTGCGCGCGGCCACGAGGTCATCATTGAAACCAATGCCGGCATGGGTTCCGGCTTTGACAACGACTCTTATGTCGCTGCAGGCGCTCGCATTGTCGACACCGCCGAAGAAGTTTTTGCGACCGCGGACATGATCGTAAAGGTCAAGGAACCTCAGGCGGTTGAGCGCAAGATGCTGCGTGAGGGCCAGCTGCTGTTCACCTACCTGCACCTGGCACCTGATCCAGACCAGACCCACGACCTGCTGGCGTCGGGCTGCACCGCGATTGCCTATGAAACCGTAACTGACCGCAACGGCGGCCTGCCGCTGCTGGCGCCGATGTCGGAAGTTGCCGGTCGTCTGGCACCTCAGGTCGGTTCGTGGACCCTGCAAAAGGCCAATGGCGGCCGCGGTGTTCTGATGGGTGGCGTTCCCGGTGTTGGCCCAGCCAAAGTCATCGTGATCGGCGGCGGCGTTGTTGGCACGCACGCAGCCAAGATCGCGGCCGGCATGGGCGCTGATGTCACCGTTCTGGACCGGTCTCTGCCACGCCTGCGTTACCTCGACGACGTCTTCGGCGGCACATTCAAAAGCCAGTACTCGACAGCCGGAGCAACGGCCGAGCTGATCCAGGATGCCGACATGGTCATCGGTGCTGTTCTGATCCCGGGCGCTGCGGCACCCAAGCTGATCTCGCGCGCGCAGTTGTCCACCATGAAACCCGGCGCGGTTCTGGTTGACGTTGCGATCGACCAGGGCGGCTGCTTTGAAACCTCCAAGGCGACCACCCATGCGGATCCGATCTATGAAGTGGACGGCGTCATGCACTACTGCGTGGCCAATATGCCGGGCGCAGTTGCGCGCACCTCGACCATCGCACTGGGCAACGCAACCATGCCGTTCATGCTGTCGTTGGCAAGCAAAGGCTGGAAGAAGGCATGTCAGGACGACCCGCATTTGCTGGCAGGTCTGAACGTCCATGCCGGTCAGCTGACTTACGAAGCTGTTGGTACGGCACTGGGTCTGGACGTTGTCTCGCCCGAGGCAATCGTCAACGCCTGAAGCACTCCCGCCCCTGAAAGTAGCCGCTGAAGCGGCTGCTTTACAGCGTTGGGCATGGCGGCGCGCCTTTGGCGCGCCGCTTTTCGTCTGTGGACACGATCCCGGCTTCCAAAAAAGAAACGCCGCGCTGAAAGCGCGGCGCCGGGCCCAACCGGAGGAGGGCATTTCCAATGCCCACGCGACGGGCGGGAGCCTTTACCCTTCCTTGTGGATTTCCACCGAATGCGGGTAGGGGATCGAAACACCTTTGGCGTCAAACGCTTCCTTCACGGCTTTGGTAGTCTCGAACTTCACATCCCAATAATCCGCGGCCGCGCACCACAGCCGCGCCGTCAGATCGACCGAGCTGTCGCCCAGATTTGTCACGCGCACCCAAGGTTCCGGATCACTGTGGATACGGTCATCGGCCTTTGCCACATCCAGAATGATCTTCATCGCCTCATCAGCGCTATCGCCATAGTCGATGCCGAACACCAGATCGACACGCCGCGTGTCATGCGCCGAGTAGTTCGTGATGATTGATCCCCAGGATTGCCCGTTCGGAACGATGATCTGCACGTTATCCGGCGTCACCAGCTCGGTCGTGAACAGGTTCAGATCCTTAACAGTGCCTGCGGTGCCGCCGATATCGACATACTGACCCAGCTTGTAAGGGCGGAAGACAACCAGCATAACGCCTGCAGCGAGATCGCTCAGCGTTCCCTGAAGGGCCAAACCAATGGCCAACGATGCGGCACCCAAAATGGCGACGATGCTTGTCGCCTGAATGCCAAAGATGCCCAGCACTGAAACCAGTACCATGGCCAGTATGACCCATTTCACCAGACTGGCGACGAAATTCCCAAGCGTCTGATCAATATGCGGTGTCGCATTGATCCGGCGCCGGACTACACCGGCAATGGCGCCAGCAATGATCCATCCAAGGATCAGTACGAACAGCGCCTTGACCGCGCTTATGATCAGCGGGGCATAGGCACCCACCTGTGTTACGACCTCATCCACGCGCATCTCCTTTCGATTCACGGCAAACCCGCGTCTCTCAGCGCGGGATTGGCGGAATAGTGGTCCATAAGCGCGCTTCGGTCTAGGTGTGAGATACGCAGGTTTTCCCCGTTGTTCTCACGTACACAGTCCCTGACCTTGTATGCACAGCCCGGATACTGGCAAGACCGGGCCGTTGTACCTACCTATTGCAGGCAACCCATGACAGGAGCACCCCATGCTGGACACCGCCTCTCACCCGATCACGGCCCGCTGGCCTGCGCAGTTTCCCGACAGGATTCAGCTCTATTCTTTCCCCACGCCGAACGGCGTAAAAGCGTCAATCATGCTGGAAGAAACCGGCCTGCCCTATGAAGCCCATCGGATTACCTTGTCAGACTCGGATGTCAAAAGCCCCGAATTCCTGTCATTGAACCCCAACAACAAAATCCCGGCGATCATCGACCCGAATGGTCCGGACGGAGAACCCATTGGTCTGTTCGAAAGCGGAGCGATCCTGATTTATCTCGCCGAGAAAAGCGGCAAGTTTCTGGGTCAGACCAAAGCCGACAAATATCGCGTGATCCAATGGGTGATGTTCCAGATGGGTGGCATTGGTCCGATGTTCGGGCAATTAGGCTATTTCCACAAATTCGCAGGCAGCGAGATCGAAGACCCCCGCCCGCGCGAACGATACGTGAACGAGGCCAAGCGACTGCTAAATGTCCTGAACCAACAGCTTGAAGGTCAGGATTGGATTGCCGGAGACTATTCGATTGCCGATATCGCAATCGCGCCATGGTTGCGCGGGCTCGAATTCTACAACGCCCACGACCTTGTCGGCTGGGAAGACCACGCCAATCTGGTGGACTATCTCGACCGGTTTCTGGAACGACCCGCGGTCCAAAAAGGCTTGGTTACGCCGCCTCGGGCCTGATTGCTTCGGCGATCTTTTCGGCAATCATGATAGTGGGCGCATTGGTATTGCCGCCGACCAGCGTCGGCATAACCGATGCATCCACCACCCGCAGCCCCTCGACCCCATGAACCCGGCCTTCGGTATCGACAACGGCCATATCGTCGACCCCCATCTTGCAGGTGCCCACCGGATGATAAATCGTGTCGGCACGGCGGCGGATATCGGCCTCTAGTGCCTGATCGCTTCCATCATGGGCATAGAGCCGCTTTTTGCGCCAGGGTTCCAGCGGTTCGGATTCGAGAATTGACTCCATGATATGTGCCCCGCGCTTCAACAGATCCAGATCGCGGTCATCGCTGAGGTAAGCCGGATCAATTCGCGGCGGCTCTCCGGCTCGGTCCGAGGTTAGCCCAACGCTGCCCCTGCTGAACGGGCGCAACACACAGACATGGCACGAATACCCGTGCGGCAAGTGAATCTTGCGCATGTGGTCATCAACAATTCCGACAACAAAGTGCAGCTGAAGATCCGGTTTGGAAACGGTTGGATCGGATTTGAAGAACGCGCCGCCTTCGGCAAAGGGGGTCGCAAACAGCCCCTCTCCGGTACGGCGCCAGTCCAACCCGGCTTTGGCCAGGTTCCATACCCCGCCCGGGGTCAACCCGATGACATCCTTACGTTTCGAATGATAGCTGAGGACATAGTCCAGATGGTCCTGCAGGTTCTGACCAACACCGGGCAAGTCGTGCAAAACAGGAATACCGTGCTGTTTCAACTCGGCCTCGGGCCCGATACCGGACAACATCAGCAATTGTGGCGAACCAAATGCACCCCCCGAAAGGATGACTTCCCGGCGGGCGCGAACCTCGACGGCCTTACCTTTCTGACGCAGCAACACCCCGGTCGCGCGCTTTTCGTCAATCAGGATTTTCTGGGCTTCTGCCCCTGTCATGATTGTCAGGTTCGGCCGCGATTTGACGCCCCGCAAATAGGCCGCAGCTGCCGAGCAACGTTCACCCTTATGCGCCCCGTCGTGGAACTGCGTGACCTGATACAGGCCTGCACCTTCCTGCTCCGGCCCGTTGAAATCGTTTGTCGCGCGAATTTGTTGCTGGCCGCAGGCCTCGACAAACGCATGAGAGATTGCCCGTGGCTCAGACTGATCCGACACGTGCAAGGGGCCGTCACCGCCATGGAAATCATCCGCACCGCGCACATTGCCCTCGGCCTTGCGAAAGTAAGGCAGGACATTCTTCCAATCCCAACCTTCGCACCCCAGATCCGCCCATTCATTATAGTCCGTGGGGTGTCCGCGCACATACAGCATCGCATTGATCGCCGACGATCCGCCCATTGCCTTTCCCCGTGGCTGAAACCCCTTCCGACCATTCAACCCGGCCTGTGGCACGGTTTGAAAAGCCCAGTTGTTTAGCTTGGGCCGCCCCGAAACCATGGCTGCCACCAGCGCCGGAGCCCGGATCACCAAATCTTCACCAGCGCCACCCGCTTCAAGCAGGCAAACGCTTGTGTCTGGATCTTCGCTCAGCCGCGCGGCCATAACACATCCGGCGGACCCACCGCCCACGATGACATAGTCGAATTCCATGAATGTCTCCCCGTACTGCCCAAACAGACGGTAGAAAGCACCCTGATTTCCCGCAAGGAAAACGGCGCGTGAGTTATTTTGGCAGCGCGCCCGTCAGAACATAGCGCAGTACATCAACGACTTGGCCCGGTTGCTCGGCCACGGCCAGTGCCGCCGCATCCACCTCTTTCAACGCGTGTTGGTGATCAGGGCCGTGCAGCACAATCAGTGATTTCCCCAGCGCCGCAGCGTAACCCGCGTCAAATGCAGCGTTCCACTGTTTGTATTTTTCACCGAAGCGGACCACGACCACATCGGCATCCGCGATGCCTTTGCGCGTGCGGATCGCGTTGACCATTGCGCCTTTGTGGTCGTGCCAATACTTGTTTGGCTCGGCCCCCAGAATGGCCACACCACAGTCATCGCTGGCCGCGTGATCAGTCACAGGACTGTTGAACGTGATGTCCAGACCCTGAGCGCCTTCGATGATCTGTTCCCGCCAATCGGTATGGATTTCGCCGGATAGGTAAACGTTCAGCATCATTTGCTCCTCCGCAAAAACAGAAAGGGCGCCACCGCCCCTTCATCTTTTCAAAAACTCCAGCCGGAGGCGGCCAGGCATCACCCGCGCAGAACGCCGCCAGTCGCCTTGGTGACCTTGGCGATGATTTTCTCAGCCACCGCTTCGATGTCTTTTTCCTTTAGCGTCGCATCCGTCGGCTGGAGGCGAACAGTGATGGCCAGAGATTTCTTACCCTCACCCAGACTACCGCCGATAAACTCGTCAAAGACCCGGACGTCCTCGATCAGCACCTTGTCAGCACCCGCTGCGGCGTTCACCAGTGTCAGCGCTTCGACGCCCTCGTCGACGACAAAGGCAAAGTCACGCTCGACCGCCTGAAGATCGCGCAATTCCAGCGCCGCTCGGGTGGCACCGGACTTACGTGGCAGAGGCACCTCTTCCGGCCAGATGGTGAAAGCCATCGCAGGGCCTTTGATATCCATCGCCTGCAACACGCGCGGGTGCAGCTCACCAAAGACGCCCAACACCTTTTTCGGGCCAAGACAGATCTTGCCGTGACGGCCAGGATGCCACCAGGCATCACCATCGCGCAGGACCTGCACTTTAGCGGGCGCACCGATTGCGGCCAGCACAGCCTCGGCATCTGCTTTGGCGTCGAACACATCGACAGGGCGCGAAGCACCGTGCACATCCTTGGGACCGCTGCGTCCAACCAAAAGGCCAGTGATCTGGGTTTTCTGATCGCCAGGCTCACCATCGTGAAACACCGGGCCAACCTCGAACAGTGCCACGTCGGCATACCCACGTGCCTGATTGCGGGCCGCAGCTTGCAACAGACCGGGCAGCAAATCGGGGCGCATATGGCTCATATCGGACGAGATCGGGTTTTCAAGCTGCGTCGCCTCATCCCCACCACCGAACAACGCGGCCGAGGCCTGATCGATGAAGGTATAGCTCACACATTCGTTGTACCCCAGCGCCGCACAAGTGCGACGTGCCATCGACTGACGCCGCTGCGACGGGGTCATCACCGCCTTGGGAATACCATCCGTAATACGCGGCAGCGGCTTACCCTGCAGTTTCGTCAGAGATGCAATCCGAGCGACCTCTTCCACCAAATCGGCCTCACCCATGACATCGGGACGCCAACTGGGAACGTGAGCCATCTCACCTTCCAGGCGGAAGCCCAGACGGGTCAGGGTTTGACGTTGCTCGGCCTCAGGAATGTCCATGCCGACCAGCGACTGCACACGCTCGGCATCCAGCTTGTAGGCCCGTGCGTGGTTCGGTGCTTTGCCCGCTTCGACCACCTTGGACACTTCGCCGCCGCAGATATCCAGGATCATCTGTGTGGCGTGTTCCAGCCCTTCGAGCGTGTACTCAGGATCCACGCCACGCTCAAAGCGATAGCGCGCGTCCGAGTTGATCTTCAGAGCACGACCGGTCAACGCGATCTGCACGTGATCCCAGAACGCGCTTTCGAGGAAGACGTTCACGGTCTCTTCGGTACAGCCGGTTTCCTCACCGCCCATGATACCAGCGATGGATTCGGGACCTTTGTCGTCCGAAATCACCATCATGCCGGGCTGCAGGGTGTATTCCTTCTCATCCAACGCCACCAGCTTTTCGCCACCATTGGCACGGTGAACGCGCAGGTTGCCCTGAACCTTATCGGCGTCGAACACGTGCAGCGGACGGTTCTGGTCGAAGGTCATGTAGTTGGTGATATCGACCAACGCCGAGATCGGACGCAGACCAATTGCCTTTAACTGATCCTGCAACCATTGCGGGCTGGGGCCGTTTTTGACGCCCTTGATCAGACGACCGGTGAAATGCGGCGCGCCATCCAGCGTGTCCTCATCAATCGTCACCTTGATCGGGCTTTCGAAATCACCCGTCACCGGCACATAATCACGCTCTTTTAGCGTGCCAACACCGCGCGCAGCCAGATCGCGGGCGATCCCGGCCACGCCCAGCGCATCGGGGCGGTTCGGCGTGATCGCGATCTCGATCATCGTATCGACTTTCGCCGGCTCGTTCTCGGCCAACCAGTCGACGAACTTGTCTCCTACCTCGCCCGAGGGCAGCTCGATGATGCCGTCATGTTCCTCTGACAGCTCCAGCTCCCGCTCCGAGGCCATCATGCCAAAGCTTTCGACGCCGCGGATCTTGCCCACGCTGATCGTCAGATCCAGACCAGGGATATACATGCCCGGTTTACAGACCACGACCGTGATACCTTCGCGTGCGTTGGGCGCGCCGCAGATGATCTGCAGATCGCCTTCGTCAGTCGCGACCGTGCAAACGCGCAGCTTATCCGCATCCGGGTGCTTTTCCGCGTGTTTCACATAGCCCAGCGTAAAGCCCGCCAGACGGTCCGCAGGGTTCACGATCTCTTCGACTTCCAGTCCAAGATCGGTCAGCGTCTCTGCAATCTCATCCACCGACGCATCGGTGTCGAGGTGGTCTTTCAGCCAGGAAAGAGTGAATTTCATCGGTCGGTTTCCGCCAGTAAATCTAGGGTCAGACCGCGTGTAACGGATATTGCGGACAGGGGAAAGAGGGTGCGGGGGGCTTGGGCGCCTACTCTTCCGCGACCGTGTTGGAAACACCATCCGCACCGGCAAACACGGCTAGAATCCGTGCGATATCTTCGCCTGAGTTCACCCCGGCATGAGGGGAGCGGAATGCCTCGACCAACGCATCGCCGGTTTTGTAGGTTTTGGTCCCGGCATCTCCGTAATCCACGGTGATTTCACCCTCTAGCATGTAAGCCGCCAACGGGGCCTCATGCCGGTGCCAGCCGGTTTTTTGGCCGGGCTGCATGGTCACGATGGCCATAGTTATCTGCGCCTTGCTTCGGGGTACTCCAGCGGTTCACCAATCACGGACTTATCGGTCTGCAGCAGAACCTCAACCGGCGGATACGTATCGCGCGCCAGAACAGGTGTGGTTGCAAGGATCAGGGCGCTTAGCAGCAAGGTTCGCATCGGGCAGTTCCATTTTCGGATCATTCCGGGCAACCAGGCTGGAAATACCCGTCCAAGTCAAATGATCAGGGGTATGTCGGTTCACGCCCCAACAGTTCATCCAACTGCCGCCCAATCCAGCCATGCGGGATGAAGTGCCCGCCGGGATGCGTATCCAGCGAAACCTGTCCCTGTGCGCAATCGGTCCATTCCACCCGGCTGAGCGTCAGGATCGGCACAACACTCCAATCCCCGCGCGGCGTCGCTGTTTCACACCCGAATTTCTGCCGCCACAGCGCCACTGGATAAGTCGTGTCCGCGCCCGGCCCAAAGGGGAAATCCATTACGGTGTCGCTGGTCCCGTGCACATGGCGCACCTCGGCCGGGGCTTGCGGGCAGTGCTCGGTCTGACGGATCGACCCCGCGACCGCCAGCAAGGCAGCCGTGTCATTGCCTGACTGGCACACATAGCGCCACGCCATCGCACCGCCGAACGAATAGCCAGAGACATAGATGCGGTCCGGATCAATTGGATAGCGTTGGGCCACATCTTCAAGCACCCGGTCGGCAAAAGGCACGTCGCCGGTGTCCGAGGTCCAGAAATCCCAGCTTTTGCCCAACCCGTTCGGGGCCACCAACAACACGCCGCGCAGCTTCGTGGCCCCGGCGATACGTTCGTGGTTCACCACCACCGTCCCCTGCCGCGCCCAGCCGTGAAAATGCAGCAACACCGGCAAAGGCGCTTTGCCATCCCAGCCGTCGGGTTCAAGCACATGATAGGAACGGTCGCCGACCTGACAGGCGGTATCGCCGTGGCATCTATCCACAGCAGCGGCTTGGGTGGCGGTCAACAGGAGAAGGCAGAGCAGTCGGTAAATCATCTGCCGAACCCTAGCGAGCCTGCGCCCGCTGTCACGTCACAACCCCGTGCGAGAATGTGACAAGCCGTGCTGTCGCAAGACCGCGGGGTGGCGATATTCGGGCTGTGGTGGGCAATTCATGCTGGTCAAGTCCGTGGATCGCTCAAACCGAGCGCCTGCGGAGACAAATCGCCAGCCCGTGCGGGCGGTCTGGCGATAGCGCGGCGGC
This sequence comes from Ruegeria sp. YTSC004, assembly GCF_059609805.1. Classification (NCBI taxonomy): domain Bacteria; kingdom Pseudomonadati; phylum Pseudomonadota; class Alphaproteobacteria; order Rhodobacterales; family Roseobacteraceae; genus Ruegeria; species Ruegeria sp. YTSC004. Next base: position 41,801 of record NZ_JBXWMJ010000005.1, on the reverse strand, counting down.
CTATCGGCCTTTGCTCCGCGCACTGTTTAGGACATCAACTAGTTTTCACTTGTTTAGTTCTTTACGCATGCACTTCTCACACGCGATGAGTGCCTCACGAAAGCTCTCGCGACCGCCATCAACTCGAGCATGAATATTGCCTACGTTTCCAACAACGTCATTTACTCTTGCCGATGTTTCCTCTCCGGCGACTAAATTGATCTGCTTTCCCAAGCCGTGCAATTCCATAATTTCAGGAACATTTTGTACGCTGGTACCTGTTTTTGTTTTGGCGGCCAAATGAGCGATTTCTACGCGACTCACAAACGCCGAAAACAATTCTCTTTTTTCTTTATTAAACTGAATTTGTTCAGAAAGCTTGATTTGGGATCTCCAAATCAGCAGTGAAATTATTCCGCCGAGCACCAGAGCCCAAATTGGGTTCTGGGCTGCGCTAATCATCCAATTTGAAAGAAAAAACCAAAAATCACGGCACACATTCTCGCATACCGTAATCACTTCAACTTCACTCACCGAGACAAGCCACCATGCAGGTTCGGCATATCCAGCGCCGCAAACCCGTAATGGCGCAGCCAGCGCAGGTCGGAATCAAAGAACGCCCGCAGATCAGGAATGCCGTATTTCAGCATCGCCAGACGGTCGATGCCGATGCCAAAGGCAAAACCCTGATAAACCTCGGGGTCGATGCCACCGGCGGCAATCACCTTGGGGTGGACCATGCCGGAACCCAGAATCTCCATCCAGTCGTCGCCCTCGCCGATCTTCAGCTGGCCGTTGTCCCAGGAACAGCGGATATCAACCTCGGCCGAAGGCTCGGTGAAGGGGAAGTGCGAGGCGCGGAAGCGCAGTTCGACGTCGTCGACCTCGAAGAACGCCTTCACGAACTCTTCCAGAACCCATTTCAGGTTCGCCATCGAGATGTCCTTGTCGATGGCCAGCCCTTCGACCTGATGGAACATCGGGGTGTGGGTCTGGTCATAATCGGCGCGGTACACACCGCCCGGGCAGATCACGCGGATCGGCGCGCCCTGTTTTTCCATCGACCGGATCTGCACCGGCGAGGTATGGGTGCGCAGCACGTGCGGCGGGCGATTGTCGCCCTCGGCGCGATGCATGTAGAACGTGTCCATCTCGGCCCGCGCGGGGTGGTGGCCGGGGATGTTCAGCGCGTCGAAATTATGCCAGTCGGTCTCAATCCGCGGCCCTTCAGCCACCGAGAAACCCAGTTCGGCAAAGATCGCGGTCAGCTCCTCAGTCGCTTGGCTAACTGGGTGGATCGAGCCCTGACGGCGCGCGCGGGTCGGCAGGGTCACATCCAGCCATTCCGTGCGCAGGCGTTCGTCCAGCGCGGCATCGGCCAAAGCGGCTTTCTTGGCGGACAGGGCCGAGTTGATCTCATCCTTCAAGGCATTCAGCGCGGGGCCAGCGACCTGGCGTTCCTCGGGCGTCATCTTGCCCAACTCGCGCATCTTCAGCGCAACCTCGCCCTTTTTGCCGACAGCCGCGACACGGATCGCTTCGAGCGCGTTTTCGTCGCCTGCATCGGCGATCTGACCCAGATATTTTGCCTTAAGATCGTCCATGACGGTTCCCTGAATGCTGTTGAAGCTCTGCTATCACAGCAGTCTGCGAAAGCAAGAGGGGCGGATCAGATCGCCCGCAGTATTGCCACTTGTGGGCCGCACCGGACCGGGCGAACAGTCGGGCCATAAGTTTGCGGCTGATCCAAAAGCTCGGGGAACAGGGCGAACAGCTCGTCTGCGGCTTCGCGATCAAGACTCGACAGGCCCTGCGCCCCGGGAAAGAAGCTTTCCGAGATCAGGCCAGAGGTCGACACCAGTTGATGCCGGTCAAAGAACAGGTGGACATAGTGGACAAGGTCGCAAGGCGCGGATGTGATGGTCGTGTCATTGACCATTGATTTGGCCGCGACAAGAACCTCATCTTCTCCGAACAGCAGCTGCGCCTGCCAACCTGAGACCAGCAGGCGGTGTTGCGGCGAGACGTAAATGTCCCTTTCCGCCCCCAACGCGCCGGAACGGATACGAACGGGTGCAAAACGACCCCGTCCTGAAACAGTGCGGCCACCGGCCCAGCGAATGATGCAAGCACCATCATCCTGTGTCAGCACCAGGTCACCCGGCCCCAGAGTTTCAACACTGCGCGGGCCATCTGGCGTGTCGACCAACGTGCCGGCCGCGAAACACGGCGCGCCTGAATCACCGGGCGAGAGCGGCGCATGCACCAGTGTGTCCGGGTTGGGCTGATTGAATTGCAGGGTCGTAGTGGTTTGGTTCGGCCCAACGAGAACCGGCAGATTTTCCGAAGTTTCCCCGGCGGCCAACCCGTTTTGAGCGACGATATCCGTGGTTCCGCCACCGATATCGTAGAAATCAATGACCTCGCCCGTCGATGTATTGGTCAGCGCATAGGCTTCATAGTTGTTCGGACCCCCGCCATTGGGGTCTGTCAGCAGGATCGGAAAGAAATCTGCCGAAATTACAAAGACCTGTTCATTGTTGTCAGGGTCGATGGAAACCTGAACCGATGGGTGGGTCAGCGGAATCTCAATCCCGACCTGACCATTCGCCTGATAGAAGGACACAGTGAAATTGGCCGGATCCTCATCGGATCTCAGCGCAACCTCTAGGAACTCGGAAACGCCGCTTTGGGCGGCATAGGCATTGGAATAATGCAGTTCGCTGATACGGGCCATGACGTCATCACGCTCGGGGATATCTTGCCAAGCATAGTCGGTTGACCCCGCCACATGGCAAGGTCACATCACGTTAATTGGCAAATACTCTCCTAAAGGCAACAGACCTAAAAGACGGTCAGTAGCTGAAATCGGGATAAATCCGGGTCAGATCGCCGTTCCAGTCGCCGTTATAGTGATCCAGCAACTCGTCCGCCGGAACCTTGCCAGTTTCGATACTGTCCTTGAGCGCATTCAGGAAATGCGTTTCATCCGGTACCAACCCACCTGCACCGGGAAAGGCGCGGGATTTCAAGCCGGCTTGGGCGATCGAAACCACCTCGCCAGCCAGATCGTGCATGTTGATGTCGCCGACCTGCGCCTGCAGGCCGTCCCGGGCGGCGGCAACCCGAAGCTCTTCGCGCGTCTCGGCATCCCAGCCTTTGACCAGATCCCAGGCCGCATCCAGCGCGCCTTGATCATAGGTCAAACCGACCCAGAATGCGGGCAAGGCACACAGGCGCCGCCAGGGACCACCATCGGCCCCGCGCATCTCCATGAACTTCTTGATCCGCGCCTCGGGGAATGCTGTGGTCAGGTGATCCGCCCAGTCAGACAACGTTGGCGTTTCGCCCGGCAATGCAGGCAGTTTGCCTTGCAGAAAGTCACGGAAGGACTGACCCAGCGCGTCGATATACTTGCCGTCGCGATAGACGAAATACATCGGCACATCCAAGGCGTACTCGACCCAAGCCTCGAACCCGAACCCGTCTTCGAACACAAAGGGCAGCATACCGGTGCGCGCATCATCCAGATGACGCCAGATATAGCTGCGCCAGCTTTTTTGGCCGTTTGGCTTACCCTCAAAGAACGGGGAATTGGCAAACAGTGCCGTTGCCACAGGCTGCAACGCCAGCGCGACGCGCAGTTTCTGCACCATGTCGGCCTCGGATCCAAAGTCGATATTGACCTGAACCGTACACGTCCGGCGCATCATCGACCGGCCCATGGTGCCGACTTTTTCCATGTAGTCATTCATCAGCCGGTAACGCCCCTTGGGCATCAGCGGCATTTCCTCGTGGGTCCAGATCGGGGCGGCCCCAAGGCCGATGAAACCGACACCGATCTTGTCCGCGATATCCTTCACATCGCGCAGATGCGCGTTCACCTCGTCACAGGTTTCATGAATGGTCTCAAGCGGCGCGCCTGACAATTCCAACTGCCCGCCGGGTTCCAGCGATACATTGGCGCCGTCTTTTTCCAGCCCGATCAGCTTGCCGGCCTCTTCCACCGGGGCCCAGCCATGCAAATCACGCAAACCCTGCAGGACGGCAAGAATGGAACGCTCACCCTCAAAGGGCAGCGGTTTCAGCGTGTCTTTGCAATAACCGAACTTCTCATGTTCGGTTCCGATGCGCCAATCCTGTTTGGGCTTGCAGCCCGATTCCAGATATTCGGCCAGTTGCTCATGGCGTTCGATCGGTCCGCCGCCGGACTGGGGAATGGACATGAACCGTGCTCCGATCCTGATGTGTCTGTCGTTTGGTCAGTCGTGGTCTTAAACCGCGCCAGTGTCAATGCAGCCTCAAATGGGCCGGACGCAGAGGCGTGCGTTCCCAAATAACCACAGGATGCGTCGCGCCACCGTTCAGTTCCAACAGCATTTGTTCGGTTTTCAAACCCGGAAGGGCCGAGAACACATCAAACAGCGCTTCGGCACCTTCCGCATTCACAGGAATGTGAAGCGTCGGCTGCCCCTGCTGATCCAAAATCCAATGTGCCGGGGACGATGTCGGGTCCAGCACAAGGCGCTCGATTTCACGTGTCGCAACGATGCCGCCTGTCAGCGGTCCCAGATAAGTGATCTGACCTTCATCGATTGTCACCAGACCGGGGCCACCTGCACCGGTACGGAACCGGGCGCGTTGAATGCCAATAACGGCCAGCGCCACCGAGACCGCGATCAGTACCCAGCCCAGCCAACCCAGCAATCCACCGGGTCCGCCGATCCAGCTGAGGCCGACCAACAAGACGACCCCTGCCACCAGCACTTCGCGCCAGCGCCACAGGGCCAGTTTGGCTTCGGGTCGGATGAAACTCATGCCGTGTCCTCAGGGTTTTTGAACAAAATCAGGGAATAATGGCCTGCTGGCCGGAACCCTATTGCTATATAGGCACGCGCGGCGGCATCGCTAGCGGCAAACAGAACAGCGCGGGTTGCGCCGTTGCTGTGCGCCTCGCGTAGATGTAGCGCCACTGCTAGTCGCGCGTATCCATGCCCCCGAAGATCGGGCGGCGTATAAACACCGCCAATCTGGACAACCTCTGGCAAACGCGAGTTGAACCCGGTCATTCCTACTGGCCGACCATCAATCAGCAAGGCCCGATGGGAATCGCGTTCGATATAGGCAGCGATATCTTTTTGTGCCTGAGGTTGCGCGCGTTCGGGGTCAAAGCCCATTGCTTCGATCAGATAGTCTTGCCGCCATCCCACTGTTATGGATCGGTCCAGTTCATCCAGCGGCACCAGTTTCGCGCTGGTGGCGTCCGGCATGACAAGTTGATTCAGCTCCAGCGAGAACCCCGGCTCGTCACTGTTTAGGGTTGCAGGGCGGTCTTCCCATCCCGCAAGCTGCATGATCCGACGTGCTTGAGTGGCCTCAGCCGCCAGACCGAACAACCTGCGCCCCCGGATCAGGCGAATCGCCTGGGCCAATTCGTCATCCGAGCATTCGGGGCATTGCGGCAGGACCATACCTTCATTTGTGATTCCAAATATCGCCCTCGGATCATCACCCAATGTCCACAAGTTCAAGGCGCGCGGGTCTGAGCCGCGCAAGCCGAAGTCCCGCAGGTTCGCCAGAAGGAACATGGACGTCTGGATATGTTCAAACAGGAACCTGTCGATCTTTGGAACGTCTGCGCCTTGCGCTTCTTGCCAGTTCACACCCAGTCTCCCAGCGCCTGCTGCCACATGGTCAGCGCCGCTACGGCAGCCGTATCGGCGCGCAGGATGCGCGGGCCAAGGCTGACCACATGTGAATAAGGCAACGCGGCCAGCCTCGCGCGTTCACGCTCGGAAAAGCCACCTTCGGGGCCGATGAGAATAGCCCAGGGTTGGTCCGTTTCATTGCCAGCCAACCGCAGGGCCGAGCCTACCTCGGCCTCATCGCAGAACATCAGTTGCCGCCCCTCGGGCCAGCTTTCCAAAACGCGATCCAATCGCTGCAGATCAGCCACCTCGGGCACAAATGTTCCACCGCATTGCTCGGTCGCCTCAACGGCGTGCGCCTGCAAGCGGTCCTGACGAATGCGTTCCGAATTGGTAAATTCCGTCTGCACCGGCATGATCCGCGCCACACCCATTTCCGCTGCCTTTTCAACGATAAAGTCAGTGCGCGCCTTTTTGATCGGCGCGAACAGGAACCACAGGTCTGGAGGCAGTTGCAGCGGTTTGGATTGCTCAACGCATGACAAGACGCCGCCCCGCTTGCCTGCCTCTATTACCTCGGCCAGCCACTCTCCGTCCTGCCCATTGAACAGCGCGACCTGTCCGCCAACGGACAGACGCATGACGCCAAACAGGTAATGGGCCTGCTCGCGCGTCAAAGGAACCGATTGCCCCTGACCCAGAGGGTGCTCTACATACAGTCTGATCTTTGCACTCATGAGACCTTACATATGCAAGGCAATGCCCCAACACCAGACGGTCAGGTTGCCGACGCTGTCAGCGGCAACTGGGTCGATACATATGCGCCCGCGTTCACCCGCCCTTACCTGCGCCTCAGCCGGGCGGACAGGCCCATCGGCACGTGGTTGCTGTTGATTCCCTGCTGGTGGGGATTGGCACTGGCCATCCTCAGCGACGGCACCCCGCGGTGGGAGGATCTGTGGATCGCCATCGGCTGCGCGTTCGGCGCATTTCTGATGCGCGGTGCTGGCTGTACATGGAACGACATCACCGACCGCGAATTCGATGGTCAGGTCGAACGCACACGGTCCCGCCCAATCCCGTCCGGTCAGGTCAGTGTGCGCCAGGCCGTTACCTGGATGGGACTGCAATGCCTGCTGGCGCTGATGATTCTGTTGACCTTCAACCAGGCCGCAATTGCGATGGGCGTACTGTCGCTGTTGCCGGTGACGATCTACCCCTTTGCCAAGCGATTCACCTGGTGGCCGCAGGTGTTTCTGGGGCTGGCCTTCAACTGGGGCATCCTGCTAGCCTGGGCTGCCCACACGGGAACCGTGGGTATACCCGCGATCACCCTGTATCTGGCCGGAATCGTGTGGACGCTGTTCTACGATACGATCTATGCCCATCAGGACGCCGAAGATGACGAGCTGATTGGGATCAAGTCCACAGCCCGGCTGTTTGGAACCGACACTGCGCGATGGTTGAAATATTTCTTGATCGCCACCGTGGCGCTGATGGGGCTGGCAATAATCGACGCGGCAACGACTCAGGCATCAATCATCGCTTTGGTGGTGGCCCTTGCCGGGCCGTGGGCGATGGGGTGGCACATGGCCTGGCAACTGCGTGGACTTGATATTGAGGACAACGCCAAACTGCTGCAATTGTTCCGGGCCAACCGCGACACCGGCCTTATTCCGCTGATCTTCCTCTGCGTCGCCTTGCTGCTCTGATTGCACCTTGGCCTAGCCCTCTGTAAGAGTTCCGAACACTCACCCGAGGAGTCGATAGTCCGCACATGCGCCTGCCTTATGTCTTCGTCGTTGCCTTTGTCTTCCTTGTGTCCGCAGGGTTGTCTCTGTTGGCGGCAAGTTTTGCCGTGACAAAAGTCGAAGAGGCCTCTGAGTTCGCCGTGCGACGTGCGCTGGACCTGAAGGGTCACGACTGGGCCGAGGTCCAATCGGACGGGCTGCGGGTCGTTCTGACCGGTACGGCTTCGGATGAGGCCACACGATTCAACGCTCTGACAGCGGCAGGGACCGAGGTCGACACCTCGCGCGTCATTGACGAAATGGAAGTCGCGCCCACGACGCAGCTGGCCTCGCCACGCTTTTCAGCCGAGATTCTTCGCAATGACAGCGGAATATCGGTTATTGGCCTGATCCCGGCCAGCGAAGATCGCGACGCGCTGACAGAGAGATTGCGCAGACTGAATGACGGACCGGTCTCAGATTTGTTGGAAACCGCCGATTATCCAAAGCCGAAAGGCTGGGACGAAGCGATTACTTATTCGGTCGAGGCGCTGACCCGGTTGCCTCGGGCCAAAATCTCGGCCAGCCCCGGGCTTGTGAAGGTGACCGCAATTGCCGACAGTCAGCAGGAAAAGGAGCGGCTCGAACAAGAACTAACCCGCGCGGCACCGCCGAGCCTACGCATAGGCCTGTCCATCTCGGCACCTCGCCCGGTCATTACGCCCTTTACTTTGCGTTATCTGATCGACGAAAACGGCGGGCGTTTCGACGCCTGCTCAGCCCAGGATGAAAAGGCGCGGGATCGGATCGTCGCGGCCGCCCAGGATGCAGGTCTGGATGGCCCGTACTCCTGCACCATCGGTCTGGGCGAACCGTCTCCACGTTGGCCTGATGCCGCTGTGCTCAGCATTCGGGCCTTGTCAGACATCGGTCAGGGTACGGTTACTTTATCGGACGCCGACATCACTCTGGTCGCGGCTGAAGGTACAAGTACCGCGGTGTTCGACCAGGTGATCGGCGAACTGGAAAACGCACTGCCTGAGGTCTTTGCCCTGCACGCGGTTCTGCCAGAACCCGAAACGGAAAACCAATCCGGCCCGCCCGAATTCTCAGCGACACGCAGCCCCGAAGGTCTGGTGCAAATGCGCGGCCGGCTGGGGGATGAAACCCTTCGCGACATGGTCGACAGCTATGCCCGTGCCGCGTTTGGTTCCGAGCACGTTCATACGGCCACCCGCATCGCCCCTGACCTGCCCGCTGATTGGCCCATTCGCGTTCTCAGCGGGCTTGAGGCGTTGTCGCAACTGCACAATGGCGCGCTGACCGTGACACCGGACGAAGTGGTTCTGAACGGCATCAGCCACGATCCCAAAACCCGGGCATATGTTTCGGGGCTTTTGTCGGAAAAACTGGGCGAGGCGCAAGATTTCAGCCTGTCGATCACCTATCAAAAGCCACCCGAGCCCGCAGACAAGCTGCCCGACCCGGATGTTTGCGAAGAGCGCATCGCCGAGGTTCAGGCGGGTTCCAAAATCGCCTTTGAACCAGGTTCTGCCACGGTCGCCGCCGAATCGCGCGATACGGTCAATCAGATCGCCGACATCCTGCGGGAATGCGGACCCATCCGGCTGGAGATTCAGGGCCACACTGACAGCCAGGGCCGCGAAGAGATGAACCAGCAGCTCAGCCAGTCGCGTGCACAATCCATCTTAAATGAGCTGCGCGCGCGGCGCGTGCCCACAGCCAGCTTTACTGCCTTGGGCTATGGTGAAACCCAGCCAATCGCCGACAATGACACCGAAACCGGGCGCGAAGAAAACAGACGCATCGAATTCCGCCTGATCCGGCCCGAATCCACCGCTGAATCTCAAACCGCGTTGGAAGCGATGGAAGACGAAACAGAGACGTCACAAGACGCAGAGCCAGAGGCCGAAGCCGCGGAAACGGATGCGGAAACCGACTCGGGCGCAGGGGACCAGTAAATTGAACAGAATCGAATTCATTATCGCGACCGCCGTCATATTGTTTGCCGCCTTTAGCATGGGATGGTTCGCCAACTGGCTGGCCCATCGCCTGTCGCGCGTCCGCCAAAGCGACGTCGCCGATCTGGACCGCATGAGCCAGGAGCTGCATGAGGCAGAAGAAACCCGCGACCAGGCCATCACCTATCTGCAGCAGCGCGAGGCCGAACTGACCAACCAGCTGACCCAGACCGAGGCCGAATTGGCCGCCGCCATGGACGGCCTGCGCGCCGCCCGGCAAGAGGCGGAAGAACTACGCGGGCGTATCAACAACGCGGATTGATCCCAGCCCCGGGCTTAATAGCTGACCCCGGTTGGGGCCGACTGCACCTTCGGCACAAATCAGCCGATCCGAGGCAATCGCCTTCAATTCTTACAACAAATTCAATATTAGGAATTGGTGCATTTTTTACACATGCACATCACTGTTCACTATCCAGAAAATTGGAGTGTACTATGAATTTCAAATCATCATTAACAACCGCTGCGACTCTAAGCATCTTCTCTGCTGTAGCCGCTTGGGCTTCAAGTGACGTCATACCGTCAGAGAACGATACCTTCACCAACTGGGGCGAAGAATCCGGTTGGACTATCTTTGTGGATGACTCCCGCGGGTCCTGCCTGATCGAGCGTATGGACGAAAACCAGAACGTCGTTCAGATGGGTCTGACCAAGGACCACGAGATGGGCTATCTTGGTGTGTTCACGAAGAACGACATTGGCCTGAAGGGTAAGAAGGAAAAGATCTTCCTGTCACTCGACGGCAACGTCTACGAAGCTGAGGCGCACAAGAAGACTAAGCATCTCGCCGACGGATATACAGGCGGATACATCCTTGCGAACAACGCCCAGTTTGTGGATGACGTCATGAACAAATACGAAATGACCGTGTTTCCGAAGAAAGAGTTCGCATTCACCGTCAGTCTGGATGGTACTAAAAAAGCCATCGAAGCGGCACGGCAATGTAACACCGAACAAAGCACCTAACTCGCTATGATAGACCCGGCACCAGATAATCCGGTGCCGGGCACAGAACCTACCACCGCGTCAGCGCATCTTCATCCTCATCCTTGGCTGCGACCCATTCCGCGCCGGATGTGGTGATTTCTTTTTTCCAGAATGGCGCGCGGGATTTTAGGTAATCCATCAGGTATTCTGCCGCCTCAAACGCATCCTTGCGGTGCCGCGCGGCAGTAGCCACCATCATGATTCGGTCCCCGGGGGCAAGGCGCCCGTGGCGGTGGATCACCAGAACATCGCCCAACGACCAGCGCTGCTGTGCCTCTTCGGCTATTTTGGTTAGCGCGCGTTCGGTCATACCGGGGTAATGCTCGATCTCCATCACATCCAGATCACCGGATGCCAGATCGCGCACCACGCCGGTAAAGGTCACGATGGCGCCGTTGGCATCGTCTCCGGCAGCGAAGGTATTGGCTTCGGCCCCAAGATCAAATTCTTCTTCCTGAACCGCGATGCGCATGGTTTTAGCCGCCGGTCATTGGCGGGAAAAAAGCCACTTCGCGCACACCAGCAAGCGATGCGTCAAAATCGGACAGCTCCTGATCCAGTGCCACGCGCAGTGCGGACAGGTCCGCAAATGCGGCAGCATAGCGGTCTTCACGCGCGCTCAGCTCGGCGACCAGATCGGATACGGTCGCGGCCTTGGTCTCGATCCGTTCTTTCGGCAGGCCGATCCGTTCGCGTACCCATGCAAAATACAGCACGTCCATCCCTTAGCTCTCCTTCAGATGGGGCATGGCTTTACGTAGGTAGTCATAGCCGGTGATCAATGTCAGGGCCGCCGCGATCCACAACAGCCACAGCCCAATGCGACCGGACCAGAACATCGCCTCGAGGTGCCAGCGCATATGATTCAGGTCTTCCAATTGACCTGTCAGAACCTGATCCATAGTCGCGGCATCCATGCCAAATGTAGCCATCACAAAATAGTGTTCGAAAATCCCCTGCGAAAACAGAATGGCAATCGCCACCATCTGCGCGGTCGTTTTCCATTTCGCCAGCTTTGTGACCTTCAGCGTTCCAGCTGTATCGCCCAGATACTCCCGCAGGCCTGAGACAAAAACTTCGCGGAACAGGATTACTGTGGCAGGTAATACCAACCAGGGCGTCCAGTGCTCAGCGGAGTAACCCACAAGGATCATCAGCGCGATCACCACCATCGCCTTGTCCGCAATCGGGTCCAACATGGCGCCGATCTTGGTTTCCTGTTTCCACGCACGCGCCAGATATCCGTCGAACCAGTCGGTAATGGCTGCCGTCAGAAACAGGATCAGCGCAAACCAGTCTGCATAGGGTCTGGTGAAATACAGAAACATTACGGCCAGACCGGGCGCGGCCAGTAGGCGCAGGACGGTCAGGATATTCGGCAGGTTCCACTTCATGAAGCAGACCCTACATCGCTGACCGGGGACAGGAAAGACGGGGCGGAAAAAAACTGTACCGATCACAGAGGCTTGGTCAAAGCGCCGCAGTCCGGCGCGGCTGCGGTTATTGGCCTTGGCCCCGGGTCGGATTGTCGTCAGAGTGCCGCCCATTAGGCCCAATGGCAAAGACGAACCGATGACCCCAAATATTGAGACCGACGCGCGCGCGAACCTGATCGGTAGCGCATGGATGATCGGCGCGATGGCATGTTTCGCACTGGAAGACGCGCTGCTGAAAGCGGCGGCGGTTGCCTTGCCCGTCTGGCAAATTCTTGTCCTGTTCGGATTGGGTGGCGCGGTGATCTTTGCCTGTGTCGCGATGGCACGTGGCACGCGGCTGTTGCAACCGGATGTTCTGTCACCCGCGATGAAAATCCGCGCGGTGTTCGAAATTCTCGGACGGCTGTTCTACGTCCTGGCTATCACACTGACGCCCTTGTCATCTGCAACCGTTATCCTGCAGGCCACCCCGCTTGTGGTCGTCGCCTGTGCCGCGCTGCTATTCGGAGAGACCGTTGGTTGGCGGCGGTGGAGCGCCATTCTCGTTGGCCTGATCGGCGTTGTGATCATCATCCAACCAACTGGTGACAGTTTCACCATCCTGTCCCTGCTGGCCGTGCTGGGGATGTTGGGATTTGCAGGTCGCGATCTGGCCAGCCGGGTCGCACCCGCCAGCCTTGGAACCGAAGTTTTAGGGTTCTACGGCTTTGTCAGCGTGATTGTCGCCGGGTTTGCCTACAGCTTTTGGGAACAGGCCCCCATCGCGCCTGTGCCCTTCCACACGTGCCTGCATGTCGCCGGAGCCGTAGGCCTTGGCGCAATCGCATACGGTTCCTTGATGAAAGCCATGCGGACGGGAGAAGTATCCGCCGTCACGCCCTTCCGCTATTCCCGCCTGCTGTTTGGTGTCGCCCTGGGTGTGGTCTTCTTTGGCGAGGATCTCGACCAGACGATGTGGATCGGCAGTTCGCTGATCGTCGCCTCGGGCCTGTACATATTGTGGCGCGGGCGCAAGGCCTAGCCTTTGTCGTGGAAGAAGTCGTAGACCTTTTGCGCCAACCCGGCTGAGATCCCCTCGACCGCTTTCAAATCCGCCAGATTGGCCCGGCTGACCGCCTTGGCACTGCCAAAATGCGCCAGCAATGCACGCTTACGCGCGGCACCAACTCCGGGGATTTCGTCCAACGGCGTCGCGCCGACCGCTTTGGCCCGTTTGGCACGGTGAGTGCCGATTGCAAACCGGTGCGCCTCATCCCGCAGGCGCTGAATAAAATATAGCACCGGGTCGTTGCGTTTTAATGCAAAAGGGCGCTGACCGGTACGGTGGAACTCTTCTTTACCGTGATCACGATCAACCCCCTTTGCAACACCGACCATAGGGATATCTTCGACCCCATGCTCGACCATGATTTCGCGCACAGCACTCACCTGCCCCGCGCCGCCGTCGATTAGCAACAGGTCGGGCCACAATCCCTTGTCACGATCCGGATCCTCTTTTTGCAAGCGGGTAAAGCGGCGGGTCAGAACCTCTTTCATCATCCCGAAATCGTCACCAGGGGTCAGGTCGTCGCCCCGAATGTTGAACTTTCGATAGGCATTTTTCATGAACCCTTCTGGGCCTGCCACGATCATCCCACCAACAGCGTTGGTGCCTTGGATATGAGAGTTATCGTAAACCTCGATCCGGTTCGGCGGGCTGTCCAGATCAAACGCTTCGGCCACGCCACGCAACAGCTTGGCCTGCGTGGCGCTTTCCGACATCCGACGGGCCAAGGATTCCCGCGCGTTGCGCAAGGCCCCTGCAATCAGTTCCTGTTTCTCACCCCGTTGAGGCACCAAAATTTCGACCTTGCGTCCCGCCTTCTCGCTTAGTGCTTCTTGCATCAGGTCAGCGTTTTCGACGGCATCCGAAAGGATCAGTTGCCGCGGCGGTTCCTTGTTGTCGTAGAACTGGCCAAGGAAAGCCTCCATCACCTCAGCCGCGGACACATCCGCACCGACACGAGGATAGAAATCCTTGTTTCCCCAGTTTTGATTGGCGCGGATAAAGAACACCTGAACACAAGCCTGCCCGCTGTCCAAATAAAGGCCAATCACATCCGCCTCAGCCACACCGCGCGGATTGATTCCCTGCGAAGTCTGCACCTGCGTCAGCGCCCGAATGCGATCTCGCAGCCCGGCGGCACGTTCGAACTCCATCGCCTCGGACGCGGCCATCATCTGTTCGGCCAGCTCCTCTTGCACTTTGGTCGACCGCCCCGACAGGAACCGCTCGGCATCTTTGACACTTTCGCCGTATTCGTCATCCGAGATCAGACCAACGCATGGCCCCGAGCACCGCTTGATCTGATAAAGCAGACAGGGCCGCGTGCGGCCGTCAAACATGGAATCCGAGCAATTGCGCAACAGAAACGCCTTTTGCAGCTGGTTCAACGTCCGATTGACCGCGCCTGCACTGGCGAAGGGGCCGAAATAGGTCCCCTTCTCTTTCTTCGCGCCACGGTGCTTTTTGATCTGCGGAAAGGCATGGTCCTTGGCGACCAGAATATTGGGAAAGCTTTTGTCGTCGCGCAGCAGCACGTTGTACTTGGGCTTGAGCTGCTTGATCAGGTTCTGTTCCAGCAACAGCGCCTCGGTCTCAGTCCTTGTGGTCAGGAACATCATCGAGGCTGTCGCCGCGATCATCCGCTCAATCCGCCCCGAATGCCCCGGCCGCGCATAGTTCGACACACGCGCCTTGAGATTACGCGCTTTGCCCACGTACAGAACCCGGCTGTCCGCATCCAACATGCGATACACACCGGGGGAACTGTCCAGCGTTTTCAGATACCGCTGAATGCACGCATAGCCGGTCATTTGAGTGTCTTGGGTCGGGTCGCTGTCTGTCGTCATTTGCCTGAGATATGATTCTCTGACCATGGCTGCAATCTTGTGGCCTTCAGATCAAGAGAAAACAAATCCACGGTTTCTGTGGATAAGTGTGAAGATAAGTTTCTGAGCTTGGCAAATTTCCCTTGTTTCATTAAGGAATCCTTGATTTGCACAAAAAATAAGCAAATACTTAACCTATTGTTTTTATTGTAAATATTTTCATTCACAAGGCAAGTGTATGAAAAAAAAGACATTTTTGTAACGAGTAGGTAACAGAAATGAGAGCGGTGCAAAACTTACAGCAGTTTTACTTATTCAAGGCCCAGAACGTCCGGCGTTTTCCACCCCAGATGCTGCCCGCCGTCGACGCATAAAAGCTGCCCCGTGACCGCGTGCGCATCTAGGAAATAGCCCAAGGCGGCAGTGATATCTGACGGGTTCGACCCGCGTTCCAGAACCGTGTTTGCGCGCTGCGCCTGAAAGTGTTCTTCGCTTTGCCGGTGGCCCTGCATCGTTGGTCCTGGCCCGATCGCATTGACGCGGATCGCTGGCGTGAGCGCCTGCGCCGAGGTTCGGGTCAAGGCCCACAGACCCATTTTGGCAATCGTATAGGTCATGAACTCTGGCGTGAGCTTGCGCACCCGCATATCGACCATGTTGACGATCAGGCCGGTGGCAACAGGTTCGCCCGCCTCGTCCGTGCCCGGCTTCAGCCCCTGCGCAGCCATGGCCTGCGTCAGAACGAATGGCGCGCGCAGGTTGCTGTCGAGATGCCGGTCCCAGCTTTGCCGCGTGGCGGTTTGAAGGCCGTCGTATTCAAAAATCGATGCGTTGTTCACCAGACAGGTGATTGGTCCACCCAACGCCTCTGCCGCACGGGGCAGCAAGGTCAGGACCTGCGCCTCATCCAGCAGATCGGCGTGCAAGGCGACCGCCTTGCGCCCAAGCGCCTGCACCTCGGCTACGGTCTCGGCGGCAGGTTGTTCAGACGTCGCATAGTGCACGGCGACGTCATATCCCCGCTTTGCCAGATACAGGGCCATTGCCCGACCAAGACGAATACCTGCACCGGTCACTAATGCTCGGGCCATGGATTTCCCCCTATCTTCAGGTCACGCCAACAGCGAGACGATGTAGACGGCATACAGCAGCGTCAACACCAGACCCCAGCCGCGTGTGATATCTTGTTTCAAGAACACGAACGGGATCAACAGAAGCGATGCGCCCAGCATGACCCACAGATCGAAACGCAGGAATTCCGGGTCCACAGGGATACGTCCAAACAAAGTGGCGATACCGACGATGGCCAAAAGGTTGAACATGTTCGACCCGATCACGTTGCCCAAGGCGACATCCGCCTGTCTGCGCAAGGCCGCCATGACGGTCGTGGCCAGTTCCGGCAAGGATGTCCCAACTGCGATCAGCGTTAGTCCGATAATCGTTTCGCTGACGCCATATGTGCGGGCAATGATCGTGGCGTTGTCGACCAGAAGATGTGCACCCATCGGCAGGCCGATCAGGCCCAGGACCAGATAGATCGATAGCTTCCAATAGGGCATGTCCGGATCGGCCTCTTCCAGACCTTCCAACTCATCCTCTTCCCCACAGGCTTCACCGCAGGCTCTGCGATGCGCGCGCGCATCGCGGAATGCGTTGAACAGGACCAAACCCAAAGCAGCTAGCAAAATTGCGCCGCTAGCCAAATTGAATACACCGCAGAATGCCAGACCGATGAACAGCACCGTGGCCAGTAACATGAACACATAGTTTCTTCTGGTGTTGCATTCACTGGTGTGAAGCGTGGCAAGCAAGGCTGGCAGACCCAGAACCAGCAAGATGTTCGCCGTATTCGACCCGACCACGTTACCCAGCGCAATCCCCGGCGCGTTTTCCTTGATCGCGCTGATCGCGATCAACAGCTCGGGGGCAGAGGTGCCAAAGGCCACAATGGTCAGGCTGACGATCAGGGCTGGTACACCCAGGCGCAGGCTCAGGTTCACTGCACCGCGGACCAGAGCATCACCTGCGAGAAGCAAGATCAGCAAGCCGAGGCCGGATAACAGCCATGCCGTCATGTACGGCCTCCTTTTTCGCAGGAGCAAGGCCCCTTACCGATACTGAACCGTCCACAGCGCGGACATCTTGCAGACTGCAACTTCTTCTGCCCCGGAAAGCGCAACTTGCCGAACATCGCCAGGACACCCATGGCAATCAGGAAAAGGGTGACAACCTTGACGATCACGTCACAAACCAAAGCGCGCGTAGGCCGCCCGCTCCTCAATTCCGGTTATGGCGTCCTGGGCAAGTGTGGTCCCGAACCGCGACCAGAACGGTTTGCGCAGACCATAGCGGCGGAACTTCACCTTGTCGCCGAACCGCTCCTGCATTTTTGGCCTCAGGTGTGCAACGCCGTCAATCAGGCCCAGTTCTTGCGCACGCCTGGCAAGCCAGACCTCGCCCGTGAACAGATCCGCACTTTGATCCAGCTTGTCACCGCGGCGGGCTTTGACATGGTCGATGAAGTTCGCGTGGATATCACCCAGCAAGCCCTGAAGTCGCGCGACATCTTCTTCTTTTTCCGGCGAAAACGGGTCGAGCATTGACTTTGATTTGCCCGCCGTATGTACGCGCCGCTCGATGCCTTGCCGCGCCAGAAGGACATGCGCGCCAAACCCGGCCGAAATCACACCGATCGACCCCAGGACCGAGCTGTCATCGGCCCAAATTTCGTCGGCGGCAGCGGCCAGCCAGTAGCCGCCAGACGCTGCAACGTCTTCGACGAAGGCAATAACGGGGATCTCAAGCTCTTCCGACAGCCGCCGGATTCGCGACCCGATCAGAGAGCTTTGCACCGGCGATCCACCGGGCGAGTTGATCTCAAGCGCCACGGCCGCAGGTTTACCTTTGCGAAACGCCTTTTCCAGAACGGGGGCCAGCGCGGTATCGTTCAACGATCCACGCCCCGCCATTCCGATAGCGCCGGATAGGCGAACCACGGCCACGAGGGGCTGCTTTTTGACAAATGGCAGGCTGAGCTTCATGGGTGCCGATGTAGAGTGCGGCTGAGCCCTAAACAAGGGACCGTTCGAGCCTTAGACGTGACGTGAACCAAATTCACACACGTGGCGGGCAAAAATGCAACGCCCTAGCTGCGAATACGCCAACCGGTTTTGAATATCCAGCCGATCACAGCCAGACAAGTCCCCGTGAACACCAGAATCGCCAGCAGGCTGAATCCGATCGGGACATCGGCCAACCCGTAAAACGACCAGCGGAACCCGGAAATCAGGTAAACAACCGGATTGAACAGGGTGATCGTCTGCCAAACAGGCGGCAGCATCGAGATCGAATAGAACGTTCCGCCCAGAAAGATCAGTGGCGTGATAACCAGCTGTGGCACCAAAGATATTTGTTCAAAGTTGCTGGCCCATATCCCTACGATAAAGCCCAACAGCGAAAAACTGAGGCAGGACAGGATCAGGAACGCTGCCATCGCAAAGGGATGTTCGATGCGTATGTCCACGAAGAATGTGGCTGTCACCAAGATTACCAGCCCGACAAACAACGACTTGGTGGCGGCGGCCCCGACGTAACCTATTACGATCTCAATAAAATTCACTGGCGCCGACAACAGTTCGTATATCGTACCAAGGAATTTCGGGAAGTAGATCCCGAAAGACGCGTTCGAGATTGCCAGCATCACAACGGACAACATGATAAGCCCTGGCACGATGAACGCGCCATAAGATACACCCTCGACCTCTTGGATGCGGCTGCCGATCGCAGTGCCGAAGACCACAAAATACAATGAGGTCGACAGGACCGGCGACAGAAAGCTCTGTGCCAGAGTGCGGAAGAATCGGGCCATTTCGAACCGGTAGATTGCTGCGATGGCAGACCAGTTCATGCGGGTTCTCCGGATACCAGGTTCACGAAAATCTCTTCCAGGCTCGACTGCCGGGTCTGCACGTCGCGCAGAACAAGCCCCGCCTGCGCCACGTCGTTCAGCAAAGTGGTGATCCCAGTGCGGTCCGCGTGGGTGTCATAGGTATAGACCAGCGCGTCGCCATTGCCGTTCAACGTCAGGTTATGCACAGCCAGACTGTCGGGAATGGCCTGGATAGGATCGGCCAGCATAACCTCGATCTGTTTCTTGCCCATCTGGGCCATCAGGGTGTTCTTGTCCTGGACCAGCCGCAGCTCACCCTTGTCGATCACACCTACCCTGTCGGCGATGGCTTCGGCCTCTTCGATGTAATGTGTCGTCAGGATGATGGTTACCCCGGCCTTTTTCAGCTCGGCCACGATCTCCCACATATCCTTGCGCAGTTCGACATCTACGCCGGCGGTCGGCTCATCCAGGAACAGCACGCGCGGCTCATGTGCCAGGGCCTTGGCAATCAGCACGCGGCGCTTCATGCCGCCGGACAGTTCCTTGATCGCGTTTTTACGCTTGTCCCACAAAGACAGCTTGCGCAGGATCTCTTCGATCCGGGCGTTGTCGCTGCCATATCCGAACAGGCCGCGAGAGAACCGGACCGTGTTCCAAACTTTCTCAAACGGCTCAAGCGCGATTTCCTGCGGCACCAGCCCGATCATCCGCCGCGCTGCACGAAATTCGGTCTGGATGTCATGCCCACCTACAGTAACGGTGCCAGAAGTCGGAGTGGTTATGCCGCACACGGTGGAAATTAGGGTCGTCTTGCCAGCCCCATTCGGGCCCAGCAACGCCAGAATTTCGCCCTGCTCGATATCCAAGGACACCCCTTTGAGCGCCTCGAATCCGTCGGCATAGGACTTACGCAAATCCCTGATGGACAGAATAGTTGTCATGCACATTCCCTGTTCTGGCGGGGACACTACCCCGACGGCCCGGCACAGAACAGGTCAATTCCGCACATTGTTCTGCGCTTTTTTGTGGGCGCGCGGCTGTGTCAGGTCTGCGGCACCGCCGCCATTCGGTAGTCCGCTTGTGTACATGCTCAATTAGCAAACACGCATCAGGCAAACGCGCATAATGTTGTCCTTGCCGATAGGCTGCGGGCACCGTGCGGTTCAATTGCGGCCAACATCAAACGCTGCGGCGGATGCAGGCGCACTATCACAGTCAGTTGAATCTGGTCTTGCAATCCCTGGGCATCCCCGAAAACTTGCGCCAAAAGGAGAAGGCCCATGCTCAGCGGAATACGGATCATTGAAGTTGAAGGTTTGGGGCCAGGTCCTTTTGCAGCCATGTTACTGGCCGATCTGGGGGCGGACGTCATCACGATCCACCGCAAGGGCCAGCCTGCCGGACCTGGTATGCCCGAGCAATCCGTCCTGGATCGCGGCAAACGCTCGATTGATCTGAATTTGAAGGATACAGCCGATCTGGACATCGCAAGACGCCTGATGGCCTCGGCCGACGCGCTGATCGAAGGGTTTCGCCCAGGTGTGATGGAAAAGCTGGGGCTTGGCCCCGACGCTTTTCAGGAAACCAACCCCAAACTGGTCTATGGTCGCATGACCGGATGGGGTCAGGACAGCCCGCTCTCCGCAACTGCCGGGCACGATCTGAACTATATCTCTCTGTCCGGGGCATTGTGGTACGCCTCGGCCGCGGGCCAGCCCCCGCAGACCCCTGCGACTCTGGTCGGGGATATTGGCGGCGGTGCCATGTATCTTGTCACCGGAATTCTAGCCGGGATTCTCAACGCGCAGCGGACCGGACAGGGCACCGTGGTTGATGCGGCCATCTATGACGGCTCAGCCCACATGATGAACCTGTTGATGAGCATGCGCCAATCCGGAAATCTGTCTGAGACGCGTGGTCACAGCCTGTTGGACGGCCCGCATTGGAGCCGCACCTACGCGTGTCTGGACGGGGGGTTCATGACCGTCCAGTGTCTTGAACCCAAGTTCTACGCCGAATTCCTGCAAAAACTGGGGCTCTCAGGCGATCCCGAATTCAAAAACCAATATGTTCCGGCACTTTGGCCCAAACTCACACAGCGACTCTCAGAAATTTTTGCCAGCAAACCCCGCGCCCACTGGGCCGATATGTTCCAGGGATCCGACGCCTGCGTCGCGCCCGTACTCGACCCGGTCGAGGCGCAAGCCCATCCCATGAACGCCGCGCGCCAAACCTGGATCGACCATGACGGCGCATTGCAGGCCGCGGCCGCACCCCGCTTTTCGACCGAGACATGGCAGCCCAAACCCAGCCCCCGCCGAGGCGAACACAGGCAGGACATTCTGGATCAGCTGTCTATCGACGCGCCTCCTGACCCCTCACCTGGCTAAAAATCTCCCTGGGTGAGTTGGCCAAAATCCAAGTGGGGCTGGCCCCTCTACGCGTCCCGCCACGACCGCACCGTGTCGATCATCAGCTGAACATTATCGGGATCGGCATCGGGTGTGATCCCGTGGCCCAGATTAAAGATATGCGGTCCTTTCGAGAACGCCTCGACGATCTGACGCGTCTCATCCACCAGCGCCTGTCCGCCGGTCACCATGTGTGACGAGGCCAGATTGCCCTGAACGCAGCCATCCACCTGCACATGCTCGACCGCCCAATCCGGCGACACAGAGTTGTCCAGCGCGACGCAATCCACGCCGGTGGTCTTGGCAAAACCTTTGTAACCATCACCTGCTTCGCGCGGGAAGCCGATCACCGGGATACCGGGATGGCGCGCTTTGATGGCCTGTGTAATCACGCGGCAAGGCTCGACCGCGTATTTCTGAAACTCGGTGCCCTTCAACGACCCCGCCCAGCTGTCAAAGATCTTGACCACCTCCGCTCCGGCCTCGATCTGGGCCGAGAGATACTCGATCGTTGCCAGTGTGATCCGGTCCAGCAACGCCTCGAACAAGGCCGTGTTCTCTTCACGCAACGCGTGGGCCGGTCCTTGGTCCGGTGTACCCCGCCCGGCAATCATGTAGGTCGCCACAGTCCACGGCGCGCCTGCAAAACCAATCAGCGTTGTCTGGGAGGGCAATTCGCGGGACAGGATGCGTACGGTTTCATATACGGGCGACAGCGTCTCATGGATATCCGACACAGGCTTTAGCGCGTCGAAATCAGATTGCCGGGTGATCGTCGACAGCCTTGGTCCCTCGCCAGTGACAAACCACAGGTCCGCACCCAGCGCTTGTGGCACCAGCAGGATATCCGCAAACAGGATCGCTGCGTCGAACCTGTAGCGGCGGATCGGTTGCAATGTCACCTCGGCGGCCAGTTCGGGGTTATAGCACAAAGACAGAAAATCCCCGGCCTGTGCCCGAGTCGCGCGATATTCGGGCAGATACCGCCCGGCCTGCCGCATCATCCAGATCGGCGGCACGTCCTGCACCTCACCCGCCAGCGCCCGCAGCAGTTTCTTTGTCTCGGCCATCTTTGTCCCCAATCGTCAGGTTTGTCGCAACGGGTCGTGCCTCAGTGGCAATTTGTCAAGCTCTGCCCCCATTGTCAGGGCAAAGTGACGCGACTAAAGCTGTGCCCATGACTTTGACCCTGCCAACCCCCGCATCACCGCTCAAGATCGGCACTCGTGGCTCACCGCTGGCGCTGGCACAAGCCTATGAAACCCGGCAACGGCTGGGCAAAGCCTTTGATCTGCCCGAAGACGCGTTCGAGATTGTGGTAATCAAGACCACTGGTGACAACCGCGCCATGATTGATGCGGACCGCCCACTGAAAGAGATTGGCAACAAGGGCCTGTTCACCAAGGAAATC
This sequence comes from Ruegeria sp. YTSC004, assembly GCF_059609805.1. Lineage (NCBI taxonomy): Bacteria > Pseudomonadati > Pseudomonadota > Alphaproteobacteria > Rhodobacterales > Roseobacteraceae > Ruegeria > Ruegeria sp. YTSC004. Next base: position 19,394 of record NZ_JBXWMJ010000005.1, on the reverse strand, counting down.
GAAGAGGCGATGCTGCGCGGAGATATCGACATCGCGGTGCATTCCACCAAGGACATGCCGGTTGAACAGCCAAAAGGTCTGGTCCTGGACACGTTTCTGCCGCGCGAAGATGTGCGAGACGCCTTTATCTCACCCAGCCTGAGCTCGATTCGTGACCTCGCGCAGGGTGCAGTTGTGGGCACCTCATCGCTGCGGCGGCGGGCACAATTGTTGAACCGTCGCCCGGACCTGAATGTGGTCGAGTTCCGGGGCAATGTTCAAACGCGCCTCAAGAAGCTGGCAGATGGTGTAGCCGATTGCACGTTTCTTGCCATGGCGGGCATCCGGCGTCTGAATATGGAGGAGGTTCCCGCAACCGCCATCGCCGCCGAAGACATGCTGCCCGCCATTGCCCAGGGCACGATCGGCATCGAGCGCCGTATCGACGATTCCCGTGCGGCTGAAATGCTCGAGGCCATCCACCATGCTGAGACCGCGCAGCGCTTGGCAGCGGAACGCACATTGCTGGCCGCTTTGGACGGCTCTTGCGAAACGCCGATCGCGGGTTTGGCAGAAATAAAAGGTTATCAACTACGCCTGCGCGGTGAGGTTTTGCGCCCCGACGGATCCGAATCCATATCCGAGGACACCTCAGGGTCGGTCGCAGATGGCCCTGAAATAGGTCGCGCCATGGCAGAATCCTTGCTGAAACAGGCAGGCCCAGGCTTTTTTGATTGGAAAAAATAAAAAAGTTTATGGAAAGTGAACTACTTCACTGAAACAGCACCGTCGATGGCGCATAAAGTATTCATACCGGTTGTGAAGTCGGGTCGGTCTCGAAAAAGTCGAAAGTTTTTTTAGTCCGTTTTGTTTTAAGTGGTATTCGAGGGGGCGAGACCAGACCCTGAAATCCAACCAGTTAGGGCCGCTGTCAGAAATGACAGCGGCCCGCTTAATTTTATGGCCTTTTGGACCTCAGGCTGCGCTGATCGCCTGAACCGCTTTCTCGACGGCCATCCGCGTCTGATCCAGGTCTGCTTGGGTCACGGCCAAAGACGGATAGAGTTTGCCGGGGGCTTTGAAAATCCCATGTGCGCGCAGCGAATCGTTGTAGATGGCGTTACGGCGGGGGTCGTCATGTTTGGCGCTGCGGTAGTCACGACAGTCCGTATCGGTGAAATAGATGTCGAACAGGGTTTCGTCCCCGCAGATCTGATGCGGGATGCCGGCCCCGGTCAGCGCATCCATCTGCATCTGCTGAAGCTCGGCACCGATTTCACGCAGACGGTCATACATGCCATCGCGCCGCAAAACCTCCATGGTCTTCAAACCGGCAGCCGAAGCGACCGGATTGCCGGACAAGGTCCCCAACTGCATCAGCCAGCCTTCCTCGCCCACTTTCGCTTTGTCGAAATGCTGCATGATCTCGGCGCTTGCGCCCAGCGCCGCCAACGGGAAGCCGCCGCCGATGATTTTGCCCAAGGTGCAGATATCGGGCGTCACGCCATATTTCTCTTGCGCACCGCCATAGGCCAAACGGAATCCGGTGACGATTTCATCGAAAATCAACAGGACATTGTGTTTATCGCAGAGATCGCGCAATCCCTGAAGGTATCCGGGTGCCGGAGGGACAATTCGTTGCAACGGCTCAACCATGATCGCGGCAACGTCATCATGCTCGGCCAGTAGATTGGCCACCGCATCAAGATCATTGAAGGGCGCGATCAGCATCTGTTCGGCCACACTGTCGGGAATGCCCGCGCTGTCCGGGACAGCTTGGGGGAAGTTGACGTGGCGGCTGGGGGCCAGGCTCATCTGTGCCTCGGCGCTCATCCCATGATAGCCGCCTTCGAACTTCAGGATCTTGCTGCGGCCAGTATAGGCACGGGCCAGACGGATGGCGTACATATCCGCCTCACCACCCGCAGCGACAAAGCGGACCTGCTCGCAACACGGCACCGCGTCAACAATCGCTTCGGCCAGTTCGATACCCCGCGCGTTGTTGGCAAAGAAGGTCATGCCCTTAGGCAGTTGTTCCAACACGGCTTCCATGACCTCGGGATGACCATGGCCCAGCAACATCGGACCCGAACCGATTAGGTAGTCCACATATTCATTGCCATCCTCATCCCAGACCCGGCTGCCTTCGCCGCGCGCGATGACGATACCGGGGTCGAAATTACCAAACCCACCGGCGGGCAGTACCTCATTCGCGCGGGCGATCCATTCGGTTTGGGTGTTGATTTTCAGCATCTCAAACGATCTCCAATACTGGTGGGCCAAGAACCTCTGGGTCCGGCACAACACCTAACCCCGGTCCTTCGGGCGGGGCAATCCGGCCGTTTTCACGGTTTGGTGCGTCGGGGCAAATGCGAGGCGCCACATAAGATGACAGGTCGCAGGTGTTCATCAGCGACCCGTGCGGGGTCGAGGCCGCAAAATGCAGCGATGCAGCGGTGACAATATCCGAGCCCCAGGTACATTCGGCGCAGATCTCGGCCCCGAAATGCACGGTCAGATCGCGCGCCCGGCGCATGGCCGACAAACCGCCGAACTTCGACAGTTTCAAAGCGACAGCATCCATGCAGCCCAGCTCATATGCGCGCCGCAGCGACGCCAGATCATGGGCGTTCTCGTCTATCTTCATAGGTAAGCCGGTGGCCCGTCGAACCGCGGCACAATCCTCCAGCGTTTTGCAGGGCTGTTCCAGCATCACATCCAAGTGCGCCACCGCCCGGCCCGTTCTCGTGGCGTGCAGGCGTGATGCACCGCAATTCCAGTCGCCATAGACCAAAGGCCCCGGTCCCACGGCCTCACGCACTTTGGTCAAACGCTCGGCGTCGGCCTGCCAGTCGCCTTCGACCCCCAGCTTGACCTGAAACTGGCGAATGCCGGTCTGGAAAGCCGTCTTGGCGATCCGTGCCATGTCATCTGGCGCGATGCAAGTGATCGAGTGATACAGCGGCATGTCCTTCCGCGTCCGCCCACCCAGCAACGCATAGACCGGCTGGCCCGTTGCCTGCCCGAACAAATCCCAAAGCGCGATGTCGACTATGGACTTGGCATAGCGATGTCCCTGCAGGAAACCTTCCAGCTTACGCATTGGCGCGTCCACCCCGTAAGGGGATATGCCCAAGATCTCGGGACCCATCTCAGCAATCGCGCTTGGCACTCCGCCCGCAAAAGCTGGCAGGTAATGCGGGATCGGACAGACCTCGCCCCAACCTTGTGGGCCCGTATCCGTCTCAAGGCTCAGGATATGAGAGATCACGGTCGCACAGGTCTTACCCTCGGCCATATGATAGGTCTCGTGGCTGGTAAGGTCGACGGACCAAAGCGTTATCTTGGTGATCTTCACTGGTAGACCCCGACAGGATCGCCCAACGCATTCTCGGCAGGTTGCACGCCAAGTCCCGGCGTTTCCGGCAAGTGCAGGTGGCCGTCGATATTGCGGGGGCCTCGCCCGCCAGCAACATCGACGGTGATCATGTCCTGGCACGCCCAGACGGCGTGGCAATTTTCATCCGGAATTGTCGCCGCCAGATGCAGCGCCTCGGTATCGGCCAGAACCGAACCACCGGTGGCCATCACGAACATGTCGATTCCATGCGCCAACGCGATGTCCCGCATCCGCGCCGCCTTAGTCAGGCCGCCGACGCGGTTCAGTTTTATTCCGAACACCTCAGCCAACCCTTCGTGGGCAATGCGGGCGGCATCTTGCAGGGTCACAAGACTTTCATCCACTGAAACGGGTGAGGCGTGGCGGCCCGAGATCGCGGCGATATCGTCCAGCGACTCGCAGGGCTGTTCAAACATCACATTCAGGTCCTCACAGGCGCTCATCACCCGCAGGGCTTGCTGCCGCGTCCAGCCACGGTTGACGTCATAAAGGACGATCTCACCGGGGCGTCGGATGCTTTCCACGTCACGGACGCGCGCAATGTCGCGTTCTACATCTCCACCGATTTTGACCGAATGCGCAACGTAGCCGCGGCTGCGATAGCGCTCCATCACTTCACGCGTTTCTTCGACGGTCTTCGCTCCGACCGACGAGGCAATCGGGCGCGGCGTGCGAGACCCGCCGCCCATCAGATCGGCGATCGGCAGGCCCGCCGCCTGACCCGCAATATCCCAGCAAGCCATATCAATGGGGCTTTTGGCATAAAGATGGCCAGGCAGAGCGATATCCATCGCCCGTTCGACGTCCAGCACCCGTCGCGGATCAAGGCCCAGAATGAACGGTGCCATCGTTTCAATCCCGGCGCGAATACCCGGACCGTGGGCTGGAACATAAGTGTGGCCCCACGGGGTACCCTCGCCCCAACCGGTCAGACCTGAATCGGTTTCGACTTTGACCAACGTTGCATCCAGCACTTCGAACTTCAGCCGGCCACCAGACAACCAGTAGGGATGCTCAAGCGGTAGGTCGACATGGTAGACTGAAAGACGAGTGATTTTCATTTCAGTTCCACTTCAACAAAGGTCATCGGCGCGGACGCGGCATTGATCACGTTGTGTTCGACACCCTCGTCGCGACGATAAGTTACTCCTGCAGCAACCGTTACTTCATTGACCGATCCATCGGGCAGTTCCAGCCGCATATGGCAATCGGTTATGGCGGTGATGACGTAGTCCATTGCGTGGCGATGCCATCCCGTTTCGGCCCCTGGTGCAAAGTCAAATCGCGTCACACGCACGCGGGCGTCATCAATCATCTGAGTGGCTTCGGCTTGCGGTCTCATAGACGGAACTCCTCAATCGGGATACTGGGCCATTTCGCAACACAGGCATGCCCACATTGGGATGGCCAGATAGGTATCGGAATGGTTTTCATGCCGCATCCATTTGTGGCAAGTCGTTCAATCCTTGTCCTCGCCACAGAACGAAAGCCAGAATTGGCTCGTCGGTTGTTGTCATGGCGTGGCTTTGCCAGCTGCAGTGATGTCGTGTCTGATTGAGGCCGACGTAAGTCTCGTCTTCTTCGACGCGGAACATCGCCCCACCGCCTACGATCAGATAGAGTTCTTCGGCCTGATGGCTGTGCCAATCATAATTCAGGCCCGCCCCCCAGTAGGCGACGTAGCCCCGCATTTGGGTCGAATGGAAATGCCCGGTCGGACCGAATAGCTCGTAATAGCCATAGCGACTAAGGAAATCGGCGCCGACCTCTTCCTCCGTATAGGTGTGTTTCCACTGCGCCAGATGTGCGGTTGCCCTGATCGCGTCTGAAAGGGATCGCGTTGCGTGCCCGGTCGCGAAGTCAGTTTGCTGAATCAGTTCGACGGCAGGGATTTGGTTTGGCTCCTGATCCGTTGGCGTCAGGTCATCAGGCCAGGCTCCGAATTCTGAAAGCTCAGGATGTGATTGATGCATCTGTCGGGCAGCTTCGAGAACGTCGTCCATCGTCATGGGATCACCACGATGTTGCCGGTGTGCTGCTTGGTAATGAAAGCGGCTTGCGCTTCGCGCAACTCTTCCAGCGGAAATGTCGCGGCCAGGGCGGGCTTGATCTCACCGGCCTCGATATACTGAACGATGTTACGCATCACCTGCGGATCAATCACGGTAGAGCCGGTGAAGGTCAGGTCACGCAGGTAGAATGTGCGCAGGTCAAATTCGACCATGGGCCCGGCAATCGCGCCCGAGCAGGTGTACCGCCCGCCGCGCTCCAGAACGTCGGTCAGGTTGGGCCAGTAGGGGCCACCAACCACATCGGCTACAACGGTGACCTTTTCATCGCCAAGTGCAGCGCGCAGATTTTCCGGGGCACGAGACAAGATTTTGTCGGCACCCAGTTCGGCAACGTCTTCGTGTTTGGCATCCGACGCCATCGCGATCACCCGTGCACCCCGGCGTTTGGCCAGTTGAACCAAGGCACCGCCCACCCCGCCCGAGGCTCCGGGCACCAGAACCGTGTCGGCGTCGGTGACGTTGGCGCGGGTCAGCATGCCCTCGGCGGTCGAATAGGAACACGAGAACGTGGCCAGTTCGGCATCCGACAGGTCGGACCGGATCGGCACCGCGTTAACCGCCAGGGTCGTGGCGTATTCAGCGAACCCACCGTCCCGTTCCGAGCCAAAATAGCCGGTTTTGTCCTTATTGCCCGGATCAGACGGGTCGCGCAGCCATCCATCGGTGATGACGCGTTGACCGATCAGCCCGGGGTCGACGCCTTTTCCCACGGCGACGACTTCCCCGCAGATATCAGCCCCTTGGATCCGGGGAAAAGTGATGGGCGCGCCGCCCCAGGTAGGATCCTCGTCACTGACTTCCTCGAACGCGTCGCCTGTCGTCGCATCGGTCACGGTTTTTGAGTACCAGCCGGATCGCGTGTTGACGTCGGTATTGTTAAGCCCGCAGGCTGCGACCTTGATCAACACCTCGCCGGCCGCGGGATCCGGGCGCGGCCAGTCTTTGTGCAGCACCATTTGCTCCAAGCCGCCATGGCCCATCGTGACCATGGCCTTCATTTTGTCAGGCAAGCTCACTATGCAGTCTCCAAAATAGCGTCGGTGCGGGGCAGCAGGCTTTGCGGATCATAGGCTGGTTCGCCCAGAACATAGGCCGCGCGGGGTTGGCCATGAATCACGACCTGTAACTCGGTGCCAGGGGCAGCAGCCTCGGGTTTGATGTACGCAAAGGCCAGGATCTTGCCGACCGTGTGCCCATAGACGACCGAGGCTGTTGAACCCACGACACGACTATCCAGCATCACCGCTTCTCCACCGTGGCCATCAATTTCACCATCCGGCTCAATTTTGAGATAGGCACACACCCACGGCAAGTCAGTGTTCAGGGTTTTGTCTTTGCCCAGATACTCTTTGTCCGTACGCGCAAAGCGCAGCACATCAGCCTCGGCCAAGGTGACCTCGTTGGTCAGCTCGCCCGCGCCCTTGAACCCCTTCTCCATCCGCATCACATTCATGGCAAAGCTGCCATAGTCGGTGATGCCATGCGCCTCACCCGCGGCCCAAAGCGCGTTGTAGACGTCAAGACAGGCGGCATTGGGCATGTGAAGTTCCCATCCCAGCTCACCTGCATAGGACATGCGGAAGGCCCAGACCTTGTGGCCTGCGATGGTGATCTCCTGCGCGGACAGCCAGCGGAACCCGGCATTGGTCAGATTGGCATCGGTGCAGCGGGACAGTACGTCGCGTGACCGGGGACCGTTCAGCGACAAGGCCGACCAGTCGGTGGACATCGCGGTAATCTGTACATCCTCACCGGCACGCTCGTGTGCCAGATGATCCAGTAGGCGCTGTTCAAAGAAGGCCGCACAGACCAGGTAGAAGCGGTCCTCGGCCTTGCGGACAATCGTCGTTTCCAATTCGATCCGCCCGCGTCGGTTCAACATATGGGTCAGCGTGATCGAGCCCACCTTTTGCGGCATCCGATTGGCGGTCAACCGGTCCAGCAGGGCGTGGGCGTCTGGACCCGAAACCTCGACCTTGGTGAAAGCGGTGACATCCATGATGCCGACCTGTTCGCGCACCGCATTGACTTCAGCCGCGACCATGTCGTCTGCCGGTGTGCGGCGGAAGGAGTAGTGATCGTGCTGCTCAACCCCATCCCGCGCGAACCAGCGGGGGCGTTCGAACCCATAGACCTCTTCATGCACCGCGCCTTTGGAGTTCAGCAGCTCATACAGCGGCGATGGCTTGATCGGGCGGCCTTCCAGACGATTGAAATGCGGGAAAGGGATTTCATGGCGCAGGCAGTAGTCTTCCTCGGCCTTGATCACCTGCCAATCCTTGGTGGCATACGCCCCAAACCGGCGCGGGTCGAATTCGCGCATCGAGATATCGGCCGCCCCATGCACCATCCAGCGCGCCAGTTCGCGGGTCAGACCTGGCCCCCAGCCGATGCCGATCTGCGTCCCGCAACAACACCAATAGTTCCGAACACCCGGCGCTGGCCCGATCAGCGGGTTGCCGTCGGGCGGGTGCGAAATCGCCCCATGCACGTCACGTTGAATGCCCAGATCAGCAAAGATCGGCATCCGGTTCAGGCTTTCTTCAAGCCAGGGTATCACCCGGTCGTAATCCGCATCGAACAGCCAGTTCTCGTATTCCCAGGGGCAATGATCATGCCAGACCGAGTTCGGGTTTTCTTTTTCGTAAATCCCGATCAGGCCGCGCTGCTGCTCCATCCGGATGTAGCCCGAGACCTTGCGGTCATCGCGGATCACGGGCAGTTCCTTGTCCAGATTCTGGAAGTCGGGCACCGGCTCGGTCACGAAGTAATGGTGGGTCATCGAGGTCATGGGCAGTTGCAGCCCCGACCATTCGCCCATCTGACGGGCATAGGTGCCGCCAGCGTTCACCACATGCTCACAAGTTATGGTGCCCTGTGCGGTCTCTACCACCCACTCGCCATTCTCGGCCTGCGTAATGTTGGTGGCGCGACAGTTGCGGAAGATGCGTACACCCTTTTGCCGCGCTCCAGTTGCCATTGCCATGGTGACGTTGGTCGGGTCCACATGCCCGTCATCAGGCGTGTGCAGTGCACCCAACACGCCTTCGAGATTGTAGAACGGGTGCAGTTCGGCCACCTTTTCAGGTCCGACCAGCTCAATGTTGAACCCCAGCGACCGGCCCACAGACAGGGTGTGACGCAACCAGTCCATCTCGTCCTCGGTATAGGCCAGACGGAACGATCCGCAGCCATGCCACGTCACCGGCTGGCCGGTTTCGGCCTCTAGCTGGCCAGAATACAAGCTGATGTTGTAGTCGACGCATTTACCCAACCCAAAACTGGACGTCGAATGCGTGATCTGCCCAGCGGCGTGCCAGGTGCTGCCGCTGGTCAGCTCGGCCTTTTCAAGCAGGACGGTGTCGTCGCCCCATCCTTCATGCGCCAGATGATAGGCCAGACCGACTCCCATGACACCTCCGCCCACGATCACCACGCGGGCATGCGACGGCAGATTCTTCTCGGACATGATTTTTCCTCTTCCCGAGTCGCGTTTCTGCTCGACAGGCTAATTCCACAAATGTACCATCGTCAATCATGAATGACACAAATGTATCATCAACTGTTCTGGATCGCCTGTCCGAGGAATGGGACGCCCTTACGCCCGAAGCGCAGAAGGCCGCGCGTTACGTGCTGGAAAACCCAACCGATGTTGGAGTTTCTACCGTGCGAGAGATCGCCGAGGCGGCGAAAGTCAAACCCAACACGTTTGTCCGCATGGCGCGGCAGGTGGGGTTCGAGGGCTACGAAGATTTTCGCGCCCCGTTCCGGGATGCGATCCGGCAGGGACGAGTGTCATTTCCTGATCGCGCCCGCTGGTTGCAGGACATCGGCAAGTCAGGGGAACTGGGCGGCCTCTATGCCGATATGATCGGCGCCGCGATCCGCAATATCGAAGAAACCTTTGCCGGGATTGACGCCGCAAGCCTGAAGGCCGCCGCCGAGGATATCTGGAACTGCCGCCAGATTTTCACACTGGGTGTGGGCGTCAACAATTCGAACGCACGCAATTTCACCTATCTGGCTTCAACCGGCATGAAACAGTTCCACGCTATCCCGCGTCCCGGCTCTACTCCGGTGGATGATCTGGCATGGGCTGACCAGCAGGACGTACTGATCGCCATCACCTGCCATCCCTACCGCACCGAAGTGATCGACGCGATCAAACTGGCGCGCCAACAGGGAATGACCGTCATCGGCATTTCAGACAGCCCGGCCAGCCCGGTGATCCTGAACGCACAACACGGTTTTGTCGTTGCCGCCGACACACCACAGTTCTTTCCGTCCTCGGTTTCGACCATCGCCTTGCTGGAAACGCTGCTGTCCTTTGTGATTGCCGTTTCCAGCGATGAGATCGTCGAGCGGGTAGAACGATTTCACCAACGCCGCCACCAGCTTGGCCTCTACGCGGAGGAACCCGAATGAACGCACCTCTGACGCATTCACTGGACGCCCGGTATTACACTGACCCAGCGATCTTCGAGCAAGAGATGCAGGGATTACTGGCCCGAACGTGGCAATTTGCAGGTCACGTCGCCCAGGTGCGCGAGACAGGGGATTACTTCGCCTTCGAGATTGCTGGACAGAACCTTTTTTGCATTCGCGGCCGCGACGGGGAAATCCGAACATTCTACAATGTGTGTCAGCACCGCGCGCATGAAATGGTGACGGGCGCAGGCAACACTCGAGTCGTGGTCTGCCCCTATCATGCCTGGACTTATGAGCTGTCCGGTCAATTGCGCGCCGGGCCGAACATCAAATCTGTACCCGGCTTTGACCGCAGCGCCATCTGCTTGACCTCGGTTCGGACCGAGGTGTTCAACGGATTCATCTTCGTCAATCTCGACGATGACGCCGCGCCGATGGATGAATGGTACCCCGGCGTGCGCGAGGAAATCCGCGCCTTTGTCCCTCATATTGACGATCTGGAACCGCTGGAATGGGTCGAAATCCCGGAAAACTGCAATTGGAAAGTCAGTATCGAGAATTACTCGGAGTGTTATCACTGCCCGACCAACCACCCGACCTTTGCCGAAGGAGTGGTCAAACCTGAGACCTATGACATCCAACCCGATGCAGGCGGCGGTTACGTGCTGCGTCATACGACCGAATGCCAAAGCCTCGACAAGATGACCTACCCGATCGACCTTTCGGTGCCGCATGCCGGCGACTACCAGTCATGGTTCCTGTGGCCGATGTTCTCGTTCCAGTGCTACCCGGGCAATGTGCTCAACACCTATCACTGGCGCGCCATTGATGCCGATCACTGCACCGTCTGGCGCGGCTGGTACACCGAGGGCGGCTCGGAAAGTGCGGTGATCCGGCAACTGGCTGTACAGGACCGTGAAACCACAGTCGAGGAAGACATCCATCTGGTTGAAAGCGTCCATCGCGGCCTGAAATCCCGCGGCTACCGCCCCGGTCCGCTGGTGCTGGACCCGGGTTGTGGTGTGATGTCGGAACACTCGATTGCCCGTTTGCAGCAATGGATGCGCGAGGCGGTGGACTAGTGATGAGGTGACCCGCCCATGCTGATGCCTGAAGACTGGCGCCCCGAACACAAGCTGTTTCCCTATCAGGTCGGCTTTACCAGCCCGCCCTTCGACTTTGACGCGGCGCCGTCGGATTTTCTGCGCATGTGCCCTGAAACGGTCGGTGTGCATGGCTGGATGCTGCACGTCCCGAACTACGTGCACGGGTTGAACCAGCGGAAACAGAACTTTGGCATGCTCGAGGATTTCGTCCATTGTATGTCCCGCAACGGCGTCGATGTTTGCGGGCAGGTCGGTTCGAACTGGGTCCACGCCTGTGGGTTAGGCGTCGAAGGGGTCCGGCAGCATTGCGCGGATCTGTCGGACAAGTACGGCACACAGTTCCACATGGCCGGTTACGCCATGGTCGAAGCGCTGCGCGAGATGAATGTTGAAAAGGTCGCCCTGAACGCGGCCTACCACTGGCCTGAATGGTGGCAGGGCACAGTCGGGTTTCTGAAAGAAGCCGGGTTCGACGTGCTTTACGCCGGAAATTTCCATGATCAGGGATGGTTCAGCAGCCAGGAGGAGGTCAATTCCTACCGCTGGGTTTTTGACGGTGATATCGCGATGAAAAGCTTCGAATACGTGGCCGAGCAGGCCCCGCAGGCCGATGCGATCCTGATCAACGGCATGTGCAATTTCCGCACCGGGCCGAATGGCCTGCCACAGCGCCCCCTGCATCTGGCGGATACGCTTGAGGCCGCGCTTGGCAAACCGGTGATCGGTCATGACATCGCGCTGTACTGGCGTATCTTCAAATCCCTCAGCCTCGCACCAGAAACACCGCACGGAGAACTTCTGGGGCGGCTATAAACTTCACTTCAAAGGATCATCGACATGAACAAAGTCCTCGCGCTCTGGGCGGTGCCCCGCTCTACGTCCACTGCTTTTGAATGGATGATGCGGCAGCGCGGGGATCTGGACTGTCTGCACGAACCCTTTGGCGAGGCGTGGTATCAGGGCGAAGACCCGCTGTGGCACAGGTTCAAACCGGGGGATGTGACGACGCCGGGCCTAACACTGGAGACAGTGTGGTCCGACATTCAGGCTCGTGCGCAGAAGAGGCCTGTCTTCATCAAGGACTTCCCGCATTACATCAATCACATATGGAATGCCGAGTTCCTGTCGAACTTCAACCACGCCTTCCTGATCCGCGACCCGGCAAAAACGATCACCTCGATGTACAAACAATGGCCCGACTTCGCCGAAGGTGAAGTCGGCTTTCCTGAACAGCGTGCCCTGTTCGATCTGGTTACTGCCCTGAACGGCACGCCTCCACCGGTCATCGACAGTGATGACCTGCTGGAAAACCCGCACGCCATGACCGAACGGTTTTGCGACGCGGTCGGTATTTCGTTTCTGGAAGAAGCGCTGAGTTGGGAACCCGGTGGCGACCCTTCCGCCCATTCTTGGTGGGATGGCGGGTCGTTCCACGCCAATCTGGCCAATTCGACGGGGTTGGCTCCGCAACCCCGCAAACATATCTCGATCTCGGACGCGCCGGATCGGGTCAAACAGGTGTACCGCCGGATGAAACCCCACTACGACCACCTGTATAAACATCGCCTGACGGGCTGATACACCGGAGAGAAGACATGGCAGACATTTTTGACGAGGACCTGTTTCTGAAAGGCCTTGAACAGCGCAAGAGCACGCTGGGCGCGGAATACGTGGAAAAGAATTTGGCGGCAGCGGATGACTTTACCCGTCCGTTCCAAGAGGCAATGACCGCCTGGTGCTGGGGATTTGGCTGGGGCGATGACGTGATCGACGCCAAGACGCGGTCGATGATGAACCTGTCCATGATCGGCGCGTTGGGGAAAATGCATGAATGGGAAATCCACTGCAAAGGCGCGATCAACAACGGCGTCTCGCCCGAGGAAATCCGAGCCATCATCCACGTGATTGGCATCTACTGTGGTGTCCCACAAGCGCTGGAGTGTTTCCGCGTTGCCCGCAAGGTACTGGGCCACACCTGACCCGGTGACCGTCTTATCCAAAAAAGCGGCCGCTGGGGCCGCTTTTATTCATGCCTTGTACGTCGTGCTTATTCGAGTGACACCCACAGCACTTTCGCATCTTCCTCACTGGTCGAAATGCACCCGTGCCCCATCCCGCTGTCATAATAAAGCGAGTCACCAGCCTTCATCGGCAGCGGGCGGTAATGCTCTGACACAAAAATCAGCTCTCCGCTGATGACATACATGAACTCTTCGCCCGTATGCCGAATCCAGTTTTCGAACTCTGACAGGTCGCGGGCTTTGATTGTCGCGATATAAGGCAGCATCCGCTTGCTGGTCAGCTCGGGACACAGCAATTCGTGCAAATAGGTCGGTGTGCTTTTTATCTCGCCTTCACCTTTCGGAGTAAAGTCGCGCCTTCCCGAAATCCCCGATTGCCCGGACTGCAGAAACAGCTGCGGCGTGCTCATATCCAGCGCCTGCGTCAGCCTGCGCACGATGTCGAAACTTGGCCGCGTCTGGTTGTTTTCGATCTTCGATAAAGTGGACCGACCGATTCCCGCCGCGCGTCCGGCTTCCTCCAAAGTCCAGCCTTTTGCACGTCGCGCATCGCGGATGGAACGCCCCAGAACCTCACCTTCGTCCTGATCTTCCGGTGAGGAAACATCACCGCGCGTCTCGTCGCCCATAAAAATCTCCCTGTTTTACCAGAGGTTACAGATTTCCCTCAAACCACACAACTTCACAAATGTGAGATATATGTTGCTTTAACTGCACGAATTCCACTATTGGAAACAAAATTTCGTACTGAGGATTCGGTGCCTGAGGAGGAAACCATGTTCAAAACGTCGCTTACCGAAGCAGATCCGGTGGTCGCTGCGTCAATTGCGCGAGAAGGCAAACGTCAGGCTGAACAGATCGAATTGATCGCGTCCGAGAATATTGTCTCGCAAGCTGTGATCGACGCACAGGGGTCAGTCCTGACCAACAAATACGCCGAAGGCTATCCAGGCCGTCGCTACTATGGCGGATGCGAATTTGTAGACGAAGTTGAATCCGAGGCCATCGACCGTCTGAAACAGTTGTTCGGCTGCGAATACGCAAACGTTCAGCCGCATTCGGGCGCGCAGGCCAACGGCGCCGTCAAATTGGCCCTGCTCAGCCCCGGCGACACGATCTTGGGCATGTCACTGGATGCAGGTGGCCACCTGACGCACGGTGCCAAACCAGCACAATCCGGCAAGTGGTTCCGCCCGGTTCAGTACGGCCTGACCGATGCCGGTCTGATTGACTATGATCAGGTCGAAGAATTGGCAAAAGCCGAAAAGCCGCAACTGATCATCGCAGGCGCGTCCGCCTATTCACAAAAGATCGATTTTGCACGCTTCCGCGCCATTGCGGATGAGGTTGGCGCTTGGCTTCTGGCAGACATGGCCCATATCGCTGGTCTGGTCGCCACGGGTCTGCACCCTTCGCCCGTCGGCCACGCACATATCGTGACATCGACCACACATAAAACCCTGCGCGGTCCGCGCGGTGGGATCATCCTGACCAATGACGAAGCATTGGCGAAAAAGATCAATTCCGCCGTGTTCCCCGGCCTTCAGGGCGGCCCCCTCATGCACGTGATCGCCGGCAAAGCCGTCGCATTTGGCGAAGCGCTGAAGCCAGACTTTAAGAGCTACATGCAGCGCGTCGTGGACAGCGCCTCTGCGCTGGCAAACGTTATGATGGCACGGGGATGTGACATCGTTTCGGGTGGCACCGAAAACCACCTGATGCTGGTCGACCTGCGCCCGCTGGGCGTGACAGGCAAAGACGCAGAAGCCGCGTTGGAGCGTGCCGGGTTCACCTGCAACAAAAACAGCGTGCCGGGCGATCCGGAAAAACCTACCGTGACCAGCGGCATCCGTTTGGGAACCGCTGCAGGCTGCAGCCGCGGCTTTGGACCGGAAGAGTTCAAACAGATTGGTCACCTGATCGGTGATGTGCTGGACGCTCTGGCCCAGTCGCCGGAAGGCGACGCGACGATCGAAGCCGAAACCCGCGAAAAAGTCCGCGCGCTTTGCGCCAGCTATCCGATCTACTGAAAGACCACGAAATGAGCATCTACGACCTAATCGTCATCGGGGGCGGACCCGGCGGATACGTTGCAGCGATCCGCGCTGCACAGCTGGGACTGAAAGTGGCTTGCGTTGAAGGCCGCGGTTCGCTTGGCGGAACCTGTCTGAATGTGGGGTGCATACCCTCCAAAGCGTTGCTGACCTCCTCGGCCAAATATGCCGAGCTTGCACATCTCTCCTCCCATGGCATTGCTGTCGAGGGGGCCAGCATCGATCTGAGCTCGATGATGGGTCGCAAGGACAAGATCGTCGGCGATCTGACCAAGGGCATTGCGTTTCTGTTCAAGAAAAACGGCGTCGATCTGATCGAGGGCTGGGCCAGTATCCCCTCTGACGGGCAGGTCAAAGTTGGCGACGATGTTTATGAAGCCAAAAACATCCTGATCGCCACCGGTTCCGAGCCAACCCCGCTGAACGGGATCGAGATTGACGAGCAGGACATCCTGAGCTCGACCGGAGCAATCGCGTTGGACGCTGTACCCGAGCATCTGGTTGTCGTCGGTGCCGGGGTTATCGGGTTGGAGCTTGGGCAGGTCTGGTCCCGTTTGGGTGCAAAGGTCACGGTTGTCGAATATCTGGATCGCATTCTGCCCGGAATTGACGGCGAGATCGCGAAACTTGCGCAGCGTGCTCTGTCAAAGCGCGGCCTGAAGTTCCAACTGGGACGCGCCCTAAAAACCATCGACAAGACCAACGTTGGACTGACGCTGAAATTGGACCGGGTCGGCAAAGACAAGGAAGAGGTGATCGAGGCTGACAAGGTCCTGATCGCCGTCGGACGCCGCCCCGTAACGCGCGGGCTTGGGTTGGAAGATCTGGGGATAGCCCTCGACCCGCGCGGCTTTATTCAGGTGGACAGGTCGTTCCGCACCTCGGTTCCCGGCATCTATGCGATCGGCGATTGTGTCCCCGGCCCGATGCTTGCCCACAAGGCCGAAGAAGACGGCGTCGCCTGTGTCGAGATGCTGGCAGGTGAAGCCGGTCATGTGGATTACAACACCGTTCCGGGCGTTGTGTATACTGACCCCGAAGTCGCCTCGGTCGGTTTGACCGAGGAAGCACTGAAAGAGGCTGGCACCGAATATTCGGTTGGCAAGTTTGCCTTCATGGCCAACTCACGTGCGCGCTCGACCGGTGAGACGGACGGTGCCGTCAAAGTACTGGCCGACCCAAATGGCAATATCCTGGGCGCGCATATCTGCGGCGCACATGGCGGTGACCTGATCGCCGAGCTGGTTCTGGCCATGACCAAGGGCGCAACCGTCGGCGAAGTCGCCTCAACCTGTCATGCGCATCCGGCAATGGGCGAGGCCGTCAAGGAAGCCTGCCTCGACGCCATGGGCCGAGCAATCCACGCCTGAGAGGGAACAGCCAGATGACCATCCAGCTTCGCACCCGCCACCCGGAAAAGGCCAAGAAGGCCGACAGTGTCATCCCGCGAAAGCCGAAGTGGATTCGCAAGAAAAAGATCGACGGGCCCGAATATTACGAGACCCGTCGCCTGATGCGCGACCACAATCTGGCAACGGTCTGCGAAGAGGCCGCCTGCCCCAATATTGGCGAATGCTGGTCCAAGCGCCACGCCACCATGATGATCATGGGCGAGGTCTGCACGCGCGGCTGTTCCTTCTGCAACGTTTCCACCGGTCGCCCAGATGCGCTGGACGTGTTTGAACCGGGCCGCGTCGCGGCAGCTGTGAAGAAGCTGGCCTTGCGCCATGTGGTCATTACATCCGTCGACCGCGACGATCTGGCGGATGGCGGAGCCGAACATATCGCCCAGACAATCCGCGCTGTCCGTCATCAAAACCCCGAAACCACGGTCGAGGTTTTGACCCCCGACTTTCTGGGCAAAGGCACTGCTGCAGATGTGGTGTTCGATGCTGCCCCGGATGTGTTCAACCACAATCTGGAAACCGTCCCGCACCTGTATCCGACGGTGCGCCCCGGCGCGCGCTACTACTCATCTCTGCGCCTATTGGACGATGCGAAACGCGCCAACCCCGAGATTTTCACTAAATCCGGCCTGATGGTTGGGCTGGGCGAAAGCCTGAACGACGTTCGACAGGTGATGGACGACCTGCGCGCCGCACAGGTCGATTTTCTGACCGTGGGTCAGTACCTGCAGCCGACACCAAAACACCACCCGATTGACCGGTTCTGGTCACCGGAGGAGTTCGCCCAACTGGAACAGATCGCAAGGTCCAAGGGCTTTTTGCATGTGTCGGCGACGCCGCTGACACGTTCCTCGTTCCACGCCGACGAAGATTTTGCCGCCCTCAAGCAGGCCCGCCAGCGGGCCATCGCCAACGGGGCATAAACCAAACGCAAATGGGAGGGAAACCATGGAAGCGTTAAATTCAATCGTAGGAGCCATCAATGGCGTCGTATGGGGGCCGCTAATGCTGGTCCTCATCCTTGGCGTCGGCTTCTTTCTGCAGGTAGGGCTAAAATTCATGCCGATCCTGCGCATTGGCACAGGCTTCAAGCTTTTGTTTGCAGGCCGTGAGGGTCAGGGCGATGGACAAATCAGCCCGTTCAACGCGCTGATGACTTCGCTGTCGGCGACCATCGGTACGGGTAACATCGCCGGTGTGGCCACTGCTGTCTTCCTGGGCGGTCCGGGCGCCTTGTTCTGGATGTGGATGACCGCCCTGGTGGGCATGGCCACCAAATATGCCGAGGCTGTCTGCGCGGTGAAATACCGTGAAAAAGACGAGCTCGGTAACTTTGTTGGCGGCCCGATGTACTACATCAAAAACGGCCTCGGCGCAAAATGGGCCTGGCTGGGCGTAGCATTTGCCCTGTTCGGCGCAATCGCGGCCTTCGGCATCGGTAACGGCGTACAAGCCAACGGTGTTGCTCAGGTTCTGGAATCGAACTTCGGCGTGAACACCTCGGTCACTGGCGTTGTTCTGATGGTGCTGACCGCAGCCGTTATTCTGGGTGGCATTACCCGCATCGGTGCGGTTGCCGGTAAATTGGTTCCGGCCATGGCAATTGCCTACATCATCGCCGGCCTGCTGGTTCTGATCATCAACATTGGCGAGATTGGCAACGCGCTGTCGCTGGTCTTCACCTATGCCTTCACTCCTTCGGCGGCCGAAGGTGGTTTCGCAGGTGCAGCCGTATGGGCCGCGATCCGCTTTGGTGTGGCACGGGGCGTGTTCTCGAACGAAGCCGGTCTGGGTTCGGCTCCGATTGCACACGCAGCAGCCGAGACCAAAGGTCCGGTCAACCAGGGCCTGATCGCGATGCTCGGTACGTTCATCGACACCATCATCGTCTGCTCGATCACTGGTCTGGCGATCATTTCGACAGGCGCATGGACCTCGGGTGAATCGGGCGCTGCCCTGACCTCACTGGCATTTGCGACCTCTCTGCCGGGCGGCGGTCACTTGATCGCAATCGCGCTGTCGATCTTTGCCTTCACCACCATCCTGGGTTGGTCGTTCTATGGCGAGAAATGCGTCGAGTTCCTGCTGGGTGTCAAATCCCTGCTCCCCTACCGCATCCTGTGGATCGTCGCGATCTACTTCGGCGCAACTGCGGATCTGGGCTTTGTCTGGCTGTTGGCGGATACGCTGAACGCCATGATGGCCATCCCGAACCTGATCGCCCTGGCCCTGTTGAGCCCGATCGTCTTCAAACTGACGAAAGAGTTCTTTGCCTCGGGTGGCAAGTCCGAAGAACCGGGCGGAACACCTGCCGAGTAATACGGCCCCAAAAGAAAACGGGGGGGGGCCGCGTCGGCCCCCCGCATTCAAACAGAATTCCATATCTCGAGGAGAGACGTGATGGCCACGAAAATCCTGCTGCCTATTGACCACACTGACGAACGCTCGTGGAAATTGGCCCTGCCGACCGCATTGGAACAAGCAAAGTTCTACGGTGCTGAACTGCATGCGGTTGCCGTCATTCCCGAGATCATCCAGCTGCCGAACCTGCCCGCCAACTATGGCGCCGGTGCCAAAGAGCACGTGCGTAATGCGGTTCAGGCCGTTCTGGATCATGCCAATGCCTCCGACGTTGCAATTCACATCGAAGAAGGCAGCGTCTACCGCGAAATCCTGAAGCTGGCCTACAAGGACGGCTTTGATCTGATCGTCATGGCGTCGACCAAAGGCGATTTCCCGAATTATGAAATTGGCCCGAACCTCGCCCGTGTCGTACGCAACGCGCATTGCACCGTCATGGTCGTTCGTGACCAATCTCGCTGATTGAAAGGTTGAGGAAATGACCGATTTAAAACGCACCCCCTTGTATGACTTGCACGTTGAGTTGGGGGGTAAGCTTGTTGATTTTGCTGGTTGGGAGATGCCTGT
>NZ_JBXWMJ010000004.1:0-324803 GCF_059609805.1 Ruegeria sp. YTSC004 | reverse complement strand
CCGCCATCGTTGCCGCCGCCATCGTTGCCGCCACCATCGTTGCCGCCGCCATCATTGCCGCCGCCATCGTTGCCGCCGCCATCATTGCCGCCGCCATCATTGCCGCCGCCATCGTTGCCGCCGCCATCGTTGCCGCCACCATCGTTGCCGCCGCCATCATTGCCGCCGCCATCGTTGCCGCCACCTGGGCTGTTGCTTTCGCCACCGCCGCCAGGGCTGTCGCTTCCACCGCCGCCAGGGCTGTTGCTTCCGCCATCGCCAGGGCTGTTGCTTCCGCCACCGCCAGGGCTGTTGCTTCCGCCACCGCCAGGGCTGTTGCTTCCGCCACCGTTGTTGGTACCTCCGGTCGAACTACTGCTGGTATCGCCAGAACCAGACTCACCGCGCGGGCTTGGGTCAGCTTGTGCAATTTGATCGCTGTCCCGATCTTCGCCACCTCGTGCCGAATTTCCGCGGACTGAAGCTGTCTCCAAATCCGTCAACAATACGGCCAAACCCGGGCATTGTTCGCCAGTGTAAGCTAGTGTTGATTCGAAATCTGACCGTGTTTGTAGCCGCTTCAAAAAACTGGGTGTCACGTGCGTACAATCACAAAGCGTCTGATAGTCGCCGGCGTTGGCTGCTATCCGCGCAGTTCTCGCATTGCACACATCCGTCGCAGCATACGCAGTGGTTACTATCATAGCTCCTATGAATGGAGAGGCCACCAATGCCGAAACAGTGGATTTCAGTTTAATTCGCATCACTTAGCTCCTTGCGCCTTAATACCCAGGTGCGTCAGGGTCTTCGGTTACACTGTGGGAGCCGCAAATGAAGCGCAGGTAAGTTCCCGCTAAAGATGCGTTAATGAAGGCTCGCCACAACTCGTTACAATGATCACGGCACTAGTTGTGACGATCTCTTGTCGTGAATATACAACATCTACCCAAGCCGCAAAGTTTAATGAGGCGGGAAAATGTCAAAATCTTGAGAGGTCGCCTAATGCAACTTTCAAATTCAGCCACAATTATCACCGGCGGGGCGTCGGGGTTGGGTGAGGCGACGGCTCGGTACTTCGCCGAACAAGGCGCGCAGGTCACGATCCTGGATCGCGACGCCGAGCGTGGCCCCAAGGTCGCCGAGGACATCGGCGGGCATTTCGTACAAACAGATGTAACCGATGAAGAATCGGTTGCGGCGGCCATCGAGCACGCTAAGGGCAAGATGGGCCGCATTACGGCTGCGGTGAACTGCGCCGGGATCGCATATGGGATCAAGACAGTCGGCAAGGATGGCCCCCACCCGTTGGACGCGTTTCAGCGCACAATCGACATCAATCTGGTGGGCACGTTCAACGTTTCGCGCCTGGCCGCAGCTGAGATGGCAAAGAATGATCCCGAACCGGACGGCGCGCGCGGAGTAATCATCAACACGGCTTCAATCGCAGCCTTCGACGGGCAAAAGGGCCAAGCGGCCTATGCAGCCTCGAAGGGCGGCGTCGTTGGCATGACGCTGCCGATGGCGCGTGATCTGGCCTCGACCGGAGTGCGCGTAATGACCATCGCTCCGGGAATTTTCATGACGCCGATGCTGGCGGGCCTGCCTGAAGAAGTACAACAACAACTGGCGGCAGATGTCCCCAACCCTGCCCGCCTCGGCGATCCGAACGAATACGGGCGGTTGGCGGGTTTCATTGTCGAGATGGGCTACTTGAACGGAGAAGTCATCCGCATCGACGGCGCCCTTCGTATGCGTTAAGCCTGTCCCATGACAGAGCGGGAAAAGATGCAGTCCGGGCAGTGGTATAACTGCCTGGACCCGGAACTTGAGGCGCTGCGCACCCGTGCCCGGCTTGCAGTCCACACGCATAACACCTGCCCTCCTGATGCCCGTGGTGCCATGGCACCCGAGCTGCGAGCGTTGTTCGCAGGCGTCGGGCCAGGCTGCTTACTCGAGGCTCCGTTTCATTGCGCCTACGGGCTTAACATCCACTTCGGCGCGCGGGTCTATTTCAACGCGGGCTGCGTGATTTTGGACACCGCTCAGGTTCGGATCGGTGATGACACAATGTTTGGCCCACACGCACAGATCTATTGCGCGCAGCACGCCAAAGACCCCGTTGAGCGTGCAAAAGGTTTGGAAATCGGGATACCGGTGACCATTGGCCGAAACGTCTGGGTTGGCGGAGGTGCCATCGTGATGCCCGGCGTCACCATCGGCGACAACGCCATTATTGGCGCAGGCAGCGTTGTGACCAAAGACGTCGCGGCCGGAGAAGCGGTTGTCGGCAACCCTGCCCAACCGTTGACGCGCCCCTAAGCGCCCTCGGCCTTTTCCTCAAGCACCAGCCACTCTTCTTCTGCGGCGGCCAGTTTCTCTTGCCGTTCGACCAGCGCCTCGGTCGCCTTCTGGAACTTGACTGGTTCACGGGTGAACAGCTCAGGATCTGACATAAGCTCTTCCAGCTTGCCGATTTCGGCCTCTAGGCGGGCAATCTCGGCAGGCAATTTCTCAAGCCGATGCTTTTCCGAGAAAGATAGTCCTGATTTCGGCTGCGCCTCTTGCTTTTGCTTTGACTTCGAAGTCTTTGCTTTTTCAGCTTTCTTTTCCGCTACGTCACCCCGTTGCGCGATGTAGTCCGACCAACCGCCCGCATAAACGGTCGCGCGGCCATTGCCCTCCATCGCAATCGTGGTGGTGGCAACGCGGTCCAGAAAATCCCGATCGTGGCTGACCAGCAGGACGGTGCCGTCATAGTCGTCGAGCAGTTCCTGCAACAGGTCCAGCGTTTCAACGTCCAGATCGTTGGTCGGTTCGTCCAGCACTAAAAGGTTCGAGGACTTGGCCATCAGTTTCGCCAACAGCAAACGCGCTTTTTCCCCACCTGACAATGACTTAACAGCGGCTCTTGCTTGCGCATCATCAAACAGGAATTCCTTGAGGTAACCAACCACGTGCTTGGGCTGACCCCCAACCATCACTTGATCCGCTTTGCCTGACACCCGCATTTCGGGGTCCCCGGTCAGGCTGTCCCACAGGGTCATTTCGGGGTCCAGCTGCGCGCGGGCCTGATCGAACACCGCAATCTCAAGGTTGGTGCCCAGCGTCACCGTCCCCTCATCGGGCTGTTCCTGTCCGAGCAACATCTTAAGCAACGTCGTCTTGCCCACACCGTTGGGCCCGACAAAAGCCACGCGATCCCCACGTTGTGCCAGAAGATCAAAGTTTCTAACGATCTGATGCGTGCCAAAGGTCTTGGACAAACCCTTGGCTTCAATCACTTTTCGCCCAGACTTTGGTCCGCCTTCCAGCGACATTGCCGCTGATCCCTGACGCTTGATCTGCGCAGCCTTTTCAGCGCGCAAAGCCTGCAAAGCCCGCACCCGGCCCTGATTTCGCTTGCGCCGTGCACTGATACCTTCGACAGCCCATTTGGCCTCGGACTTGATCAGACGATTCAGCTTGTGACGCTGCTGATCCTCTTCTTCCCAAATCTTGTCGCGCCAGGTTTCAAAAGCCTCGAACCCTTGCTCCTGCCGCCGTACCATGCCGCGGTCGATCCACAACGTCGCGCGGGTCAACGCGCGTAAAAACGCACGGTCATGTGAAATCAGAACAAAGGCTGCTCGGGTCGATCCCAGTTCGCGTTCGAGCCAGGCAATTGCTTCGATATCCAGATGGTTCGTCGGCTCGTCCAGCAGCATCAGGTCTGGCGCTTCGGCCATCAGCTTGGCCAATGCCGCCCGGCGACGCTCGCCACCCGAAGCGGTTTCAACCGGGCGGGAGGGATCGAACTTCAGCCCCTCGCCCGCGCGTTCGACCTTGTACAGCTCACCCGGTTCCAATCCGCTGGACGCGTAATCGCCCAATGTCGCGAACCCTTCCATGCCGGGGTCCTGCTCCATGTAGCCAACAGATTTTCCGGGCGGCACCACGATGTCACCCTGATCAGGCTCGACCAGACCTGCCATGACTTTCATCAGGGTCGACTTTCCCGACCCGTTTCTCCCAACCAAGGCCACGCGGTCGCCCGGCTGAACCACCAGGTCCAGCCCCGAAAACACCGGATCGCCCCCGAAAGTCAGGGATATGCCGGACATCTGCAACAAAGGAATTCTCGCCATGCCGCCAGCTAAACCGGTGGGCACAAGGCGTCAACGTCCCTGTTTCACCTTTTCGAAAATACTCAATCTAGCGGACCACTGCGCGCAGCAACCGTTTACGGGCCGGGGGGATCGCTCCGATCTCAAGCCCGGTGAATACATGCAGCGTATTCATATGCCGATCCACCACCGCATGGTCACTGACCCAGCCGCCCATCATCAGATAGGTGCGCAACAATGGAGGCATCCGCGACATCGCCTTTTTAACGTCAGGCCTGCGCCGCAAGCGAGAAGCAAACTTGAATACATCGGGGGCCTTGACCCGCGGCAACCAACGCTTTGGCGCCAAATGCCGTTGCTTCAACATGGCAAAAGCGTCCAGATACTCGACCGTTTCGGTTCCTGCAAAGGATGAACAGCCGAACAACATCTTGACGTTGTTCTCGTCCACGTAATTGGTCATCGCCCCCCAGGCGACCCGCAGGATATCAGGGTCTGTCCATTCCGGGTGAATGCAGAAACGGCCCATTTCGACCATGCGGCCGTCGAACCCTTTGAGTGCAGACAGATCATAGAACTGGGCAGAATAACTGCTGTCAACCTCGGCCCCGTGCTCCATTGTCAGCATTCTGAAACAACACACCAGCCGTCCATCGGAGCGCGAATCTTCAACAAGGATATGCGCGCAGACCGGATCAAATTCATCCCGGTCAATCTGATCCGTCCCGAATGCCAGAGTTCGCAGTTTCTGCGCCGCCGCCACATCCTGAGGGGACTGCGCCAAACGAGCCCGGTATCTGCCCTTGCCCAGCAATAATGCCATGGTCGCATCCTCCGCGGTTGCTGACCTGCTTCATGTTGCAACGGTTCTACCACAGAACATGTGACTGTCCTGTGACCGTCGCAAGAGGCAGTGCAGACTTAATTCGCGCCCGGAATGTTCGCAGGGTTGAAGTTGCCGATATTGCCCAGCAGCTGGCGCAGGAAGCCACGGTTCTGAACGCTGGATTCGGTCACGCGGCGGTCCAGTACCACCACATATCCATCTTCAAGACCAAAACGTTCTATGTTCCGCACAACACCACGCTGGTCAAAGCTGATCGCAACCAGTTCGCGCGACACCACTTCGGGGCGCTTCGGACCGTAGTGGCGCACGCGAGAGCGGACATAGTAAAAACCCGAATCCTTCACCAGCCCGGCAGAGGTGGGCGCTCCGATTGATTCAACAACGCTGTCGCGGGTATCGACGCCCACTTTGATCTCAGCCAGTTGGTCAGCCGGCGGGACGTATCCGTGATTCTTGAAGATTGGCGTGCAAGCGCCAGCCGCAACCAAACAGGCCGCAAAGACAAGCCTTTTGGACGCCGGTTTCAACCTGTTCACAACCTTCAACATTTACATCCTCTTGCCTTGGGACCTTGCGGACCCTATCCGATTACATAAACCGCAGCCCCGGTTCAACACACGAAAGGGTCACGAATGACGACTAATACATCTCTGCGGGTGGCCGACCTGCCCCAAAACGCGCCCACGCCGTTTGATCTGCGCCCCGATAGCAAGGGCCTGGACGCGATCAAAACCGAACTGGGATTGTTGGGCCTGCGCAAGCTCAGCTTTGTGGGTGACGTAAGGGCACAAGGTAAACGCGATTGGATTCTTGCCGGAAAACTGGGGGCGACGGTGATTCAACCCTGTGTCGTGACGCTTGAACCCGTAACCACGCGCATCGATATTCCTGTATCACGGGTCTATCTGAAAGACTGGCAAAACCCCGACGAGCCTGAATTCGAAATCCCCGAAGGCGATGAGACCGAAGCGCTGGGCGCGGAAATCGACCCCGCATCGGTGATGATTGAGGCGCTGTCGCTTGCCCTGCCCCAATACCCACGGAAGGACGGCGCAGAATTGGAACAGGCCGGCTATACTGAGCCGGGCAAACAGGCGATGACGGACGAAGACGCAAAGCCCTTTGCCGGACTGGCGAATTTGCGCGATGCTTTGAAAAAAGACGAGTGACATAGGTCTGTTTTCCTGTCATAGCAGGCCTCCAGAAAAATCGCTTGAACATGCCGAGAATCGCAGTATTTTCGCGCGCTCAACGGAATTTGGGTTGGACATTGCGGGGCCCGTCCCCTAAACGCGCGTCAAACCACTAGAAAAACGAAGAATGAAACCCGGCCAGCAGCGAATCTGCTGACCCTTAATAGACAAAGGTTGAGACCATGGCTGTCCAACAGAACAAAGTTTCCAAGTCGCGCCGCAACAATCGCCGCGCACATGACGCTCTGGTTGCTGCAAACCCGAACGAATGCGCAAACTGTGGCGAACTGAAGCGCCCGCACCACGTCTGCGCGTCCTGCGGCCATTATGATGACCGTGAAGTCGTCGCTCAGGCCGACGAAATCGACCTGGACGAAGACGCGGCCTAAGCCTCATAACTCGTAGGCCAAGGCATGACGGAACAGCCCACGCAAACCGGACGGATTACCATCTCGGTTGACGCTATGGGCGGAGATTCGGGGCCCGCGACTGTTGTTGCGGGCATTGCCAAATCGGCAAATAAGAACCCCGATATCGCCTTCGTTCTGCACGGGCCCGAGCAAAAGCTGCGCAAACTTGTCGCCAAACGGCGTGTCCTGCAGGGACGCGTCGTTTTTCGTGATTGCCCTGACGTAGTCACGATGGAGGACAAGCCCAGTCAGGTCGTCCGCAGCGGCAAGCAGACGTCAATGTGGTCGACACTGGAATCAGTGCGCAAAGGCGAAGCCCACGGCGCAGTTTCCTGCGGCAATACCGGCGCGCTGATGGCACTGTCGATGATGCGTTTGCGCAAATTGCCAGGTGTGAACCGCCCGGCAATTGCGATTCTGTGGCCGTCGCGCAACCCGCAAGGGTTCAACGTAATGCTGGATGTCGGCGCCGATGTGCGGGCCGACGCCAAAGATCTGCTGCAATATGCGCTGATGGGGGCGTCTTATGCCCGCAACGGCATGGCGCTGGATCGGCCCCGGATCGGTTTGCTGAATGTCGGCACCGAAGAACACAAAGGTCGGGCCGAACTGAAAGAAGCCCACGCGATGATCACGGAATTCGCAGAGCAGGCGAATTTTGACTTCGTAGGCTTCGTGGAAGGCAGCGACATTCCCGGCGACAAGGCGGATGTCATTGTTACCGATGGCTTTACCGGAAACGTCGCGATCAAAACCGGCGAAGGCACGGCCAGCCTGATCGGTGATCTGTTGCGCGAGGCCTTCAAATATTCCCCCCTGTCCCGGCTCGCATCGGTTTTGGCCATCACCTCGCTGCAACGGTTGAAGAAACGCATCGACCCACGCCGCGTGAATGGCGGTGTCTTCCTTGGCCTCAACGGAACCGTGGTCAAATCACATGGTGGCGCAGATGCCACCGGAGTTTCGGCGGCGATCAAACTGGCCTTTACCCTGGCCGAGTCGGGTTTTGCCGAAAAATTGGCGGCACGGGTTGCATCGACAGCCCAGCTTGCACAAGATGCCGCGCACGTACCGCCAAAGGCGGGCGAATAACAATAAAGGCAGTACCCCCAAATGGCAGGCCGTTCAGTTGTTGTAGGTGTCGGACACTATTTGCCAGAGCGCATCGTTCCGAACTCTGAATTTGAAAAGACGCTAGATACGTCGGACGAGTGGATCAAAGCTCGCTCGGGAATCGAACGCCGCCACTTTGCTGCTGATGGCGAAACCACGTCCGATCTGGCGACCAACGCTGCCTTGGCCGCCCTGGCCGATGCTGGCCTGAAGGCCGAGGATATCGACGCCATCATTCTGGCGACATCAACGGCTGACCTGACTTTCCCTTCTGCCGCGACGATGGTGCAGGCGCGCCTGGGCATGACCCATGGATTCGCGTTTGACGTGCAAGCCGTCTGTGCTGGCTTTGTCTTTGCCCTCAGCAACGCCAACGCTTTGATCGTGTCCGGTCAGGCCAAACGTGTGCTGGTCATCGGCGCCGAGACGTTTTCGCGCATCATGGATTGGACAGATCGATCCACCTGTGTGCTGTTTGGCGACGGTGCCGGCGCGTTGATTCTTGAGCTGCAGGACAGCGAAGGAACCGCGCAGGATCGCGGCATTCTTTCGACCGACCTGAATTCTGACGGACGCTACAAGGATTTGCTCTATGTCGACGGCGGTGTGTCGACCCAATCGACTGGGCATCTGCGGATGCAGGGCAATCAGGTGTTCCGCCACGCGGTCGAAAAGCTGGCGAAAACTGCAGAAACCGCCCTGGGGCGTGCCGGTCTGACCAACGCGGACGTCGATTGGATCGTGCCACATCAGGCCAACATCCGCATCATTCAGGGCACTGCTAAGAAAATGGGCCTGCCGATGGATAACGTCGTCGTAACGGTCCAGGATCATGGCAACACGTCTGCCGCATCGATTCCTCTGGCCCTGTCAGTGGGCAAACAACGGGGCCAGATCAAGACCGGCGATCTGATCGTGACCGAGGCTATCGGTGGCGGCCTGGCCTGGGGCGCGGTGGTTCTGCGCTGGTAACCGGCGCAAAACGGCTTACACAGCCTCGTGCAATTCATTGATATTGACAGCGAATTTGCCATCACCATATTCTCTTATATCAACAGGGGAAATGGTATGGGCGATAAAACACTGACGCGAATGGATCTGAGCGAGGCTGTTTTCCGCGAGGTTGGCCTTTCACGTAATGAAAGTGCGCAGCTTGTCGAAAGCGTCTTAAACCACATGTCGGACGCACTGGTCCAAGGTGAACAGGTCAAGATTTCATCGTTTGGTACGTTCAGTGTTCGGGACAAAACCGCCCGCATCGGCCGTAATCCAAAAACCGGCGAAGAGGTGCCAATTCAGCCTCGCCGCGTCCTGACGTTCCGCCCGTCGCACCTGATGAAGGATCGCGTCGCCGCAGGGAATCGCAAGTAAATTCGGGACGAAACGGTCATGAGCAAGTCCCCCGACGCCTTTCGCACAATAAGTGAAGTTGCGGACTGGTTGGGCGTTCAAGCTCATGTCCTGCGCTTCTGGGAAAGCCGTTTCAGCCAGGTAAAACCCGTCAAACGCGCGGGTGGCCGCAGGTATTACCGGCCAAACGATATGCGCCTTTTGGGCGGTATCAAGAAACTGCTGCACGAGGACGGGATCACCATCAAAGGTGTCCAGCGCATCCTGCGTGAACAAGGCGTGGCCTATGTTTCCTCGCTGTCGCCCAGCCTGGATGAGCCCGCTGCGCCTGAAAGCGCCCCGGCAGACGACACCGTTGTCGTGCCCTTCTCCGCCAAATCTGCCACGCCCAGCGATCAGATTGATCTGGACCTAGGCGATCCAGCACCGGTGGCCGAGGCGACCGCGCCAGCGGAACAAGCTCCTCAGGCCGAGACGCCCACGCCTGCCCCGCAGCAACCACAAGCAGAGCCACCACAGCCTGCGCCCGAGTATCTGGATGAAGCCCCCCTGATGGGCGGCATCGCCACACAAGCGTGGGAACGGACCGAGTTTGACAACGATCTTCTGCGTCGGATTGCACCAATCGCCAAGGACTTGCGCGCTGTCATCAACCGAATTGAGAACCGGTCGGCAGGATAAGAAAAAAGGCGATGATTTCCTCTTGCCCCCGCCGGGAAAGTCTTTATGAACACCTCAACGTCGGGCTATGGCGCAGCCTGGTAGCGCGTCCGTCTGGGGGACGGAAGGTCGCAGGTTCGAGTCCTGCTAGCCCGACCAAATCACACCGACGTTTATGGCAGACAGGCCAGATCCCGCTCTGGCAACAGAGGGGATCGGAATGACAGGTGTATGTCCCAACCAACAGATCGAGGCGATGATCGGCCGCGGTGAGATCACCGCCAGCCCCGAGGTTATCCCGGCGCAAATTCAACCCGCTAGCCTTGATTTACGTTTAGGTACAGTTGCTTACCGGGTCCGCGCCTCGTTTCTGTCCGGCGAAGGACGCACGGTCGCGGATCGTCTGGCCGAGTTTGAGATGCACCGCATCGACATCACCGGCGGAGCCGTTCTGGAAAAAGGCTGCGTCTATCTGGTGCCGCTGATGGAATCACTAGCCCTGCCCGCCGATACCAGCGCGGTGGCAAATGCCAAAAGCTCGACCGGGCGGCTGGATCTTCTGACCCGCACGATCACCGATGGTGGCACCGAGTTTGACCGCGTACCGGCAGGCTATACCGGGCCGCTTTTTGCCGAGATCTGTCCACGCTCATTCTCGGTTCTGGTGCGGCCGGGCATGCGGCTGAACCAGATTCGTTTTCGTCAGGGTCAGGCGGTGCTCAGCGACGCGGAACTGACCGCGCTGCACAACGACTCGCCACTGGTCGACGGACCGGCGGTCATTCAGGATGGGCTGGGATTCTCGGTCGACCTGCAATTGCCCGACACTGATCTGGTTGGCTATCGGGCCAAACCGCATACCGGTGTGATCGATTTGGACCGGATTGGCGAATACGACCCGCAAGAATACTGGGAAGAGGTGCGCACCACCGATGGCCGCATCATCCTAGACCCCGGTGCGTTCTATATCCTGGTCAGCCGCGAGGCGGTCCATATTCCCCCCATGTATGCGGCTGAAATGGCCCCCTACCTTGCAATGGTAGGCGAATTCCGGGTGCACTATGCCGGATTTTTTGACCCCGGCTTCGGTCACGCCGCAGCGGGCGGAACGGGATCACGCGGCGTGCTGGAAGTACGCTGCCACGAAGCCCCCTTTGTTCTGGAACATGGGCAGGTCGTCGGGAGGCTGGTCTATGAGAAGATGGCCGAAATGCCGACACAGCTTTATGGCGCGGGCATCGCGTCAAACTATCAGGGACAGGGGCTGAAACTGTCCAAACACTTCAAGGCTGTTGGCTAACATTTCTTGAACCGGCGCACGTTCAGATTACGCCCTGCGCCGGGCTTATCTGCTAGGCTTGACGATTGCTATCGTCATTTGCGCCCGTGTCATGAGGCACAGCCGATCTTTGTTTCGGCTTCCCCATCCGGCCCGCCACATCAAAACCTTTGTCGATGCCTTTGTTGACGACCCGCCGCATGATCTGGCGGATGATCATGTCGATGATGCGATTCATATTCATTGCTCAACTCCTCAGCTTGGCCACAACATAGGTGATTCCAACGGCAACAAAAGGGCCAAGTTATCACTCTTCCTCGAACAGCTCGGTCTGGTCCTCATCTTCGCTGTCATCACGCCCCTCGCCCAATGGCATCGTGCCCGGGGGCGGCCGGTTTTCCAGCAACCCAGCAGCCCGCAATTCCTTGAGCCCCGGAAGATCGCGGGCATTTTCCAACCCGAAATGATCCAGAAACTGTGGCGTCACAACAAAGGTGACCGGACGGCCGGGTGTCATCCGGCGACGGCCCAGACGGATCCACTCCATTTCCAACAGTTGATCGATTGTACCGCGCGAAACCGAGACGCCCCGGATCTCTTCGATCTCGGCACGGGTGCAGGGCTGATGATAGGCGACGATGGCCAGCGTTTCGATGGCAGCTCGGCTCAACTTGCGGGTTTCAACCGTTTCCTTTTGCATCAGAAAGCCCAGATCGGGGGCGGTTCGAATGGCCCAAGCCTCACCCACGCGGACAACACGGACACCCCGGCCTTCATACCGTTTCTGCAGAATTTCAACCGCTTGCGCCGCGTCGCTGCCATGCGGCATCCGCGCCTCAAGATCGGCGATCGTTACCGGTTCGGAACTGGCGAACAACACGGCCTCGACCATGCGCTCCTGCTCCGCCAAGGGTGGCGCTTCGAACAGAGTGCCGGTGCCTTCGTCTTGCGGTTCGTCAGTCACGTGTGTCAGTCCTTTTGCGCAAATGGATCGGAGCAAACGTCTCGGTTTGCTTCATCTCCATATGTCCTTCTTTCACCAGTTCAAGCGAGGCAGCAAAGGTCGCTGCAGTGGCCGAGCGGCGACGCACCGGGTCAGCGTCCCAGCCCTCGGGCAGATAGGATTCCATATCCGTCCAAGCTCCGGCAAACCCGATCAGCGGGCGCATCCGCTCTAGCGCCTGTTCCATTGTGAAAACTGAATCGCGGTCCATAACAAAGGGGCGGAACTCGTCACGAGTTCGGATACGGGCGTATCCCTGCATCAGATCCAGCAGCGTGGCAGAGTAGGTCACGGTGCGAATACGGGTGATATCCTCACCCTGCCCGCGTTTAAAGAAATCGCGCCCCAGTTGATCACGGGCCATGAGACGCGCGGCTGAGTCGCGCATGGCTTGCAGGCGTTCCAACTGGAACGCCAGGTGCGCGGCCAGTTCTTCGCCCGAAGGACCATCATCATCCGGGTCCGGTGGCAACAAAAGCCGGGATTTGAGGAAGGCCAGCCATGCGGCCATGACCAGATAGTCTGCCGCCAGTTCAATCCGCAGCGCGCGGGCCTTTTCCACAAAGGACAGATACTGCTGCGCAAGCGCGAGAACCGAGATTTTCCGAAGGTCGACCTTTTGGGTTCGCGACAGGGTCAACAATACATCCAACGGGCCTTCGAACCCGTCGACATCAACAATCAACGCCTCTGCCGCAAGACGATCCGCGACCGAGGCCGGGTCTTCGCTAAAGAGATTATCGTTCATATACCTGCCTGCCCATTAGGGCAGATAGTTCAGCCTCAGTCGCTTGGATGTCAAGTTCCACAGGCTTCTGTCGCATCGACAACGCCTTTTCCGCGCGCTTTTGTGCCTGCGCGGTCATTTCCCCGGCGGCTTCCAGCACCTTGGCGCGCGCGTCCAACGTTCCGTTACAGTGCAGAACCACGTCGCACCCTGCGGCCAGTGACTGACGCGCAATGTCTTCGGGCGCGCCACTCAGCGCTTTCATCGAGATATCGTCAGTCATGATCAGACCGTCAAAACCGATATTGTCGCGGATCAGCCCGATCATCGCAGACGAAATTGTGGCCGGTTGCGGATCAATCCGATCGTAAACCAGATGCGCCGTCATCCCCATCGGCAGATCGTTCAGCGCCCGAAACGGTTCGAAATCCGCTTGCTCCAGCTGGTCCTGTGTCAGGTCCACATGCGGCAGGTCATGGTGGCTGTCCAGCGTTGCCAATCCATGCCCCGGCATGTGCTTGAGAACTGGCAACACACCCCCATCCAGATGGCCTTTGGCAACCGCGCGCCCAAGAGCTGAAACCCGTTTGGGATCAGAGCCATAACAGCGGTTCTTCAAAAACGCATGGGTATCGTCGCGCGCCAAATCGACCATCGGGGCGCAGTTGCTGTCAATGCCAAGCTCGAATAGCTCTTTTGCGATCAGTCGATACCGCAGGTACATGGCGCGTTCCGCCTGATCCCCTGCGCGGCCCACATGATCCAGGGGCGGCATCCATTCGCGTGCCAATGGCGCGCGCAGACGCTGCACACGGCCACCTTCCTGATCGATGGTGATAAGGCAATTGCGCCCTACGGCATCACGAAAGTCATCGCATAGGGCGCGAACTTGTTCAGCTGTATCAATGTTGCGCGCAAACAAAATGAACCCGAATGGGTTCATCTGCTGGAATAGTCTCTTTTCCTCTGACGTCAGGCGCAGCCCTTCGGCATCGGTGATCGCAGCACCGAATGTCACCGAACGGCAACCGGGATACAGTCTGCACCTTGTGCGACCAGAGCGGCACAGAACTGACGCGAGTCGCTCAGGTCATCAAACCCAAGAACACGCAGACGATAGAATGTCCGACCGCCACTTGAGGTCTTCTGGATAACACGTTGTTTTCCAGCCATATACTCGCCAAAGTGGCCATTCATGCGATCCCATTCCGCACGGGCCACATCCGAGCTTTCATACGCACCGAGCTGGGCCATGCGCGTGCCTTTGGAAAGGGTATTCGGATCCACGTCCACGCCAACGGCGGCTTTGACAGCGGCGTTGATCGCAGCTTCGGTACTGCTGTTGGATGAAATCCCGCTTGGCGTCGCTCGGGCTGGGCGCGTGGACGGACGCAGGGACCGGCGGACACCGGGCAGTGCCGCCAGTTCCGGGTCCGGTAATTGTGCGGCCAGATCAGCAGGATCAATGGCCGGCTCTTCCTCGGGCAGTGCCAACGAGGCGAGTTGTACGCCCTGCTCTGCCGGTTCATTCGCTTTCGCCGCCCCACCGGCCAATTCGGCAACCAGGGCATCGACTGTATTCTGGCGCAGCTGCGCAGCCTCTTGATCCGAGATCTCTTCTTCGACGACATGCACGGCCTGCGTCGGCTTCAGCGGTTCAACAGGCGTATCTTCGTCTGTCAGCGAAACCGGGCGCGGCGCAAGGATCAAGCGATCTGCTGGCGGTGCTGCCGTTCCAACGGCTGCCACGGCATTGACGGCCAGACCCTGGTGATCGGCCGGGGTGCCGCCGGGGTTTTCCGGCTGAATGCGCATTGGCCCTTCGATGGCGCGAACAACAGGCACGCCACTAACGTCGCGCATCACCAGTTTGAAGCCCCAGACGCCAATCCCGGCGACCAATGCCAGCGACGCTACTGCACCCATGACGTTGACGATACGGCCCAGCCCTGCCCCTCGCGGAGCCTGTTCATAGCCATAGGAGTCGTCGGGATACTCATACCCATCCTCAGGATGCGGCTGATTCGTGTAATGCATCTCCTCGGGGCGCATCTGCCCCGAGTAATCGTAACTTGCCATGTCCGCCTCACCGCCCGATTGCGCCTTAAAAAGTGGCGCGCGGGTCATTTCTTGCCTACCTCGTACCGGCGCGTCGGGCGGTGTTAGTTACCGCATCTCCTGCGCCGGAGTGACGCCAAGAATACCCAAGCCCGCTGAAATCACAACAGAAACGGCCCGGGCCAATGCGATTTTTGATTGGCTTGTGGCAACATCGCCATCCTGAATGAATCGCAGTTGCGTTTCATCGTTGCCCTTATTCCATAGCGCGTGGAAGTCACCCGCCAGCTCATACAGGTAAAAGGCAACCCGATGCGGTTCATTGGTGCGTGCGGCAATTTCGATCAGACGCGGCCATTCAGCCAGCTTTTTGGCCACCGTCAGCTCTGCGGCATGGTCGATCTTGCCAAGATCAGCACCCTTGAGGGTCGCGTCATCCGTAGCGATTTCCGCCTCGGCGGCACGGCGCAGTACGCTCATGACACGTGCATGGGCGTATTGCACGTAGAACACAGGGTTCTCGCGGCTTTGTTCCAGCACCTTGTCGAAATCGAAGTCCAGCGGCGCGTCGTTCTTGCGGGTCAGCATTACGAACCGGGTCACGTCCGGGCCAACTTGATCGACCACATCGCGCAGAGTGACAAAGTTCCCTGCCCGCTTGGACATCTTGAACGGCTCGCCATTCTTCCACAGTTTCACCAATTGCGTCAGCTTGATATCTAGCGGCACCTTGCCATCGGACAGCGCGGAAACAGCCGCCTTCATCCGTTTCACATAGCCTCCGTGGTCTGCACCAAACACGTCGATCAGTGCATCAAAGCCACGGGTCACCTTGTCATAGTGATAAGCGATATCCGGGGCGAAATAGGTCCAGCTGCCATCCGATTTCTTAACCGGGCGGTCGACGTCATCGCCATGCTCGGTCGATTTGAACAGGGTTTGCTCGCGCGGCTCCCAATCCTCGGGCTTCTTGCCTTTGGGCGGCTCAAGCACACCTTCGTAGATCAGGCCCTTGTCAGTCAGTGACTGTAGTGCCGCCTCGATCTTGCCGGTGCCGTAGAGCGACTTTTCTGAGTAGAACACGTCCATCTCGACACCCAGCGCCCTCAAGTCCGCGCGGATCAGATCCATCATCGCGTCGGTCGAGAACTCGCGCAGCTCTTCCAGCCATTCGCTTTCCGGCTTGTCGATCAGGCCGTCGCCGTATTTCTCTTTCAGCGCCTCGCCGATCGGGATCAGATAGTCACCGGGATAGAGACCTTCGGCAATCTCAGGGCTCAGGCCATTGGCCTCGCGATACCGCTCATACGCGGACCGCGCCAGTACATCCACCTGCGCGCCGCCGTCGTTGATGTAATACTCACGGGTCACGTCATGGCCCGAATACGCCAGCAAGCTCGCCAGAGCGTCTCCGAACACAGCACCCCGCGTATGGCCCACATGAAGTGGCCCAGTGGGGTTCGCGGACACGTACTCTACGTTCACTTTCTGGCCATGCCCCATGGACGAGCGGCCATAATCAGTGCCCTGATCCAACACCGCTGCCAACACACCCTGCCACACCGATGCCGCAAGACGCAGGTTCAAAAAGCCCGGCCCGGCAACTTCGGCACTGGTGATCCGGGCATCCGCCGCCAGCTTTCCGGCTAACACGTCGGCAATGTCGCGCGGCTTCATCTTGGCCGGTTTCGCCAGCACCATCGCGGCGTTGGTTGCCATGTCGCCATGCGCCGCATCGCGCGGCGGTTCGACCGCCACGTTGTCAAAACTCAGCCCCTCGGGCAATGCGCCTTCGGACTGCATCTGTGCCAGCGCGTCCAGCACGAGGCCGCGGATCTCGGAAAACAGGTTCATTTCGGATGTCCTTTTGCTTGCCCGGCGGTTTACCACGCAAAGCGGCAAGGTCAATGGAAGCGATCAGTTTGGGCTTGGATTAGCGGTAGACTCAGCTAACGTCGGTGGAAATTCAAGCCGGAGACACCCCTATGCGCCTTGCCCTGCCAATCGCCTTCGTTCTGACCTCTGCCCTGCCGCTTTGGGCCGACATGCCTGAACCGCAAGGCCATGTACTTTTGACCCTTGGCGGAGCGGTCACGGAAACCAACCTGCCAGCCCGCGGTGAAAACGATGGCGGTCTGCTGGGATACTTGGAGGTTCAGCACGACGGAGCCGCCGGCTTTGATGCGGCCATGTTGGACGGACTGGAGCAGGTTGAAATCACTATTCCTTACGGCCCGGAAGACAATCAGAGCGACATCGCCTTTTCCGGGCCACGCCTGTCGGACCTGTTGATCATGGCCGGGGCCGAAGGAAAAACCGCCAAGCCAATGGCCATGGATGGCTATCAGTCTGAAATTCCTTGGGACAGCATAACCGCCCATCAACCCATCGTCGCGACACACGCCGACGGTGCGCCGATGGGTGTTGGCGGCTACGGCCCCACTATGATCGTCTTCCCCCCGACCGATGACCCCGACCTGGCCGCCGAACAGTCGGGCCAGCAGGTCTGGGCGTTGGCTTACATCGGGGTCGAGTGATCAGGCACCAGCCAGCCTTGCGTGATCCTGCAGGGCAAATCGGTCGGTCATGCCTGCAATGTAGTCCGAGACAATCCGCGCCAGCGCTGTTTCATCGCTGGCCGCCTCAATATCCTCATGCCAGCGCGCGGGCATCTGTTTCGGATCGTTCATGTAGATTGGGAACAGATCTTCCACGACTTTGCTTACCTCGGCGCGCACATCCATGACGCTGGGCGCGCGGTACATCTGCTTGAACAAAAAGGCGCGGATTTCCCTGAGTTGTGCCCACAAACCGCCCGAGAACTGGATGACCGGATAACCAAGATTGCGAATTTCCTCGACGGTCTCCGCGCCCGAACTCGTGATCAGCCCACGCGACGTGACAATTACATCGGAAACCATGACGCCGAAAACACGGCGCAGCGCCTCATGCCGGCGCCGATAAGAATCCAAACCCGGATATCTCCGATCCACCGCGGCATAGCAGTCACCGACGATAGGCAATTGCCCGATTTCATCATCCGTGAACAGACCCGCCCTCAACCCGTCCAACAGGTCATGGTTGTTATAGGCTATGTCATCCGAAAGGGCGGCAACTTGTGCTTCGGCACTGGCATGAGTGTAAAGCTCAAGATCGA
Organism: Ruegeria sp. YTSC004; assembly: GCF_059609805.1. Taxonomy (NCBI): domain Bacteria; kingdom Pseudomonadati; phylum Pseudomonadota; class Alphaproteobacteria; order Rhodobacterales; family Roseobacteraceae; genus Ruegeria; species Ruegeria sp. YTSC004. Next base: position 306,924 of record NZ_JBXWMJ010000004.1, on the reverse strand, counting down.
AACTCGCGTTGCACTCGGCCAGTGCCCACGGCAAATCACCGGTGACCGGCCCGTTATGCTTGGCGATCCCCTCTAGGCACTCCCATGTCAGGTTGCATCCGTCAAACTCGGCATAGTGGCGTTCCAGCTTCGTGACGATGCGAATGGCCTGTGCGTTGTGGTCAAATCCGCCGTAAGGCTCCATGAGCGCATGTAGGGCATCTTCGCCGGTATGTCCGAACGGTGTGTGTCCCAGATCATGCGCCAACGCCACGGCCTCGGTCAGTTCGCCGTTCAAGCCCAAAGCTCCGGCGATTGTTCGCGCGACCTGTGCAACTTCGATAGAATGGGTCAGGCGCGTGCGATAGCTGTCGCCCTCGTGCTCAACAAACACTTGTGTCTTGTGCTTAAGCCGCCGAAACGCGCTGGCGTGAATGATCCGGTCCCTGTCGCGTTGAAAGCATGACCGGAAACTGCTTTCCTCCTCTGGCACAAGCCGCCCCCTGGCGCGGCCTGGGTTCGAGGCAAAACCCGCTATGTTCAAAGGCCTTGTCCTTGTCGCCTGTCCTTGCACTTTCTATATTGTAAGGCGTAAAGGAAATAAACCTTTGGAGTTTGGCATGAATCTGCCCCCCACAGTTACAGAACGCGCCTTTGAACGTCTCGCCGAGATCGGTGCAGCCGATCAGGGACAAGCCCTGCGCGTCGCAGTGGAAGGCGGCGGATGTTCCGGATTTCAATACGAAATCGCACTGGACGAACCGAAAGAAGACGACCTTGTGCTGGAAGGCAAAGGCCAGAAAGTGATCGTCGACGCGATTTCGTTGCCGTTTCTGGAAAACGCGGTGATCGATTTTACGCAGGAACTGATCGGCGCGCGGTTTGTGATCGAGAACCCCAACGCAACCTCTTCCTGCGGCTGCGGCACTTCATTTTCAATGTGAGCTTGCTCTGCCCGCGCGGTTAAGGGATAGATCAACCGGCAGCCAGCCGGAGGATCGCGCATGAAAATCGCCACGTTCAACATTAACGGCATCAAAGCGCGGGCCGAAGCCCTGCCCCGTTGGCTGGATGACGCGCAGCCGGACGTTGTGCTGCTGCAAGAAATCAAGTCGATCGACGAGAATTTTCCCCGCGAGCTGTTTGAAGAGCGCGGTTACAACGTCGAAACCCACGGGCAAAAGAGCTTCAACGGCGTGGCGATCCTGTCCAAGCTGCCACTTGAAGATGTGACTCGGGGCCTTCCTGGTGACGACGAGGACGAACAGGCCCGTTGGATTGAGGCGACCGTCATTGGCAAAAAAGCCCTTCGGATCTGCGGTCTGTATTTGCCGAACGGTAACCCGGTGCCGGGTCCGAAATACGAATACAAGCTGTCCTGGATGGAGCGGCTATATGACCGCGCGCGCGATTTGCTGACGAGCGAAGAGCCCGCGCTAATGGCTGGGGATTACAACATCATCCCGCAGGCCGAAGACGCAAAACGTCCAGATGCATGGCGCGAGGATGCTCTGTTCCGGCCGGAAAGCCGCGCCGCGTTTCTCAAGATCCTGAATCTGGGGTTCACGGAAGCGTTCCGCGCCGTCACCCAAGGTCCTGAGCATTATTCGTTCTGGGACTACCAGGCCGGTGCCTGGAACCGGAATGACGGGATCCGTATCGACCATTTTCTTCTTACGCCGCAGGCCGCCGATCTGTTGCGCGATTGCAGGATTGATGCCGAGATTCGCGGGCATGAAAAGCCCTCGGACCATGTCCCGGTCTGGGTCGACTTGGACCTGTGAAACCTCAGGCCGTCGCGTCGTAGCTGTATATCCAGTCGTATTTCCGAGACAATCGTGGCCCGACCGCCATCAGAGCCGCCTGTGCGGCCAACCGCATCGGGCCGCGCAGGTGGAAATTTCGGGCATTGGCACCAGCCGCAGCCACCACGCGCTGCGCCCTTCGGTGACGGCGGGTTTCATAGGTGGACAGCGCCTGCTCTATCCCGGATTGATCATCAAAAGATCGGGCCAGGACCCACGCATCTTCAAGCGCAAGACAGGCACCCTGCGCCATAAAGGGGAGTGTCGGGTGAGCCGCATCCCCTAACAATGCAATGCGCCCGTTCTGCCAGCGTTCTGCGACGGGTCGCAGAATCAACGCCCAGATGTGGGGTTCCTGTACCTGCCCCAGAATTTCCCCGACCACGCCGCCAAAGTCGGAAAATCGAGCGCGCAGTTCCTCGGGGTCGCCGCGTCGGCGCCAGCCTTCTTCCTGCCAATCGGATCGTTCCTCGATCGCGACAACGTTCATCAAAGTGTGATCGCGCAGAGGATACGTGACAACGTGCCGGCCCGGCCCCATCGTCAGAACGGCGCGCGGTTTGGGATCGCGACGCGCCCAAGGAATCGTCGCGCGCCAGGCCACCTGATGGGTGAATTTTGGTGCTTCGGGCCCGTTCAGGTCTGCGCGGATCGTGCTTCGCCCACCGTCGGCGGCAATCACACAATCAACGTGCCGGTCTGTACCATCTTCCAGAATAATCTCGGATCCGGAGGGATGTTTGCGCACCTGCGCAACTCGTGCGCCCAGTCGAAACTCGACACCGTCCCGAAGCGCTGCTTTGTGCAGCAATCCCAGCAGGTCAGCACGATGGTAGTAGTAGGTCGGTCCAGCGGCCGGTGCCGGTATCTCACTGACAGATCGCCCTGCCCGATAGTCGCGCAACACCGTTCCGTGGGACCGCTGGCCCCCCTCCGGCGTTTCACCGACAACGTTCAGAGCACGCAGTACGACCATTCCGTTGGCGCTGATCTGCAAGCCGGCGCCGACCTCGGTCAATTCGGCTGCCTGCTCAAAAACCACGACCTGAGCGCCGCGTTGCCGCAACGCCAGAGCGGCGGCGATCCCACCGATACCACCACCGATGATGCCAAATTTCAGACCGTTGATATTCATATCACTGGCTTAAAGCAAAAACGCCGGAGCAAAAGACCCCGGCGTTTGAGAATTCTGATTTTTCCAGCGATCAATCGTCGCGGTGGACCTTTTCGCGGCGCTCGTGGCGTTCCTGCGCCTCTAGCGTCATCGTCGCAATCGGGCGCGCATCAAGACGTTTCAGCGAAATCGGGTCGCCCGTCTTCTCGCAATATCCGTATTCGCCTTCGTCGATCCGACGCAGGGCCGAGTCAATCTTGGCCACCAGCTTGCGCTGGCGATCACGTGTCCGCAGTTCCAGCGCGCGATCAGTTTCCTCGCTTGCGCGGTCTGCGACGTCCGGAATGTTGCGAGTGTTGTCCTGCAGCCCTTCGATCGTATCGCGGCTGCCTGCCAAAAGTTCAGTTTTCCAATCCAGCAGCTTACGACGAAAATACTCTAACTGCTTGTCGTTCATGAATGGTTCGTCTTCGGCTGGACGATAATCCTCTGGCAGAAATACTTCCTGCTTCATTTTTGCTCCCTCGGTGTGGCCTGCAACGCCGGTCACCTTTGCTTCACCTGACATGCGGCAATCCCCTTCTGCGGAGCGTTTATCCGACAGCGGGGGGAATGTCACTATGGAAACTTAGCCCGGCTGCGTGCTGTTTCAGGTCGTCTAAATATGAGACTTTAAACAACAAATCCTTGTTTTTCTGTGAAAATTGACAGGCATTTTTGGGGCGTTCCCAAAATTGTCGCGCCCTACGTTGGCATCCGAATCAACCAAAGGCATTGGAGTCGCACGTCAATTTCGCCCTGCGCGACGCAGCGACCTGTCTTGTCAAATTTTTCACCCCGCTATAACCCCAAGGACACATGCCGCGCGATATTGAATGAGGGGCCCATGACCGCACGTTTCCAAGGTACAGCCGAATATGTTGCCACCGATGACCTGACAATTGCAGTGAATGCCGCCGTTACGCTGGAACGCCCCCTGCTGGTCAAGGGTGAACCCGGAACCGGCAAGACCGAACTGGCCAAGCAGGTTGCCGGTGCGCTGGGGCTGAAGATGATCGAGTGGAACGTCAAGTCCACCACCCGCGCACAGCAGGGCCTGTACGAATATGACGCGGTCAGCCGGTTGCGCGACAGCCAGTTGGGCGACGAGCGCGTGCATGACGTGTCGAACTATATCCGCAAGGGCAAACTGTGGCAGGCCTTTGAATCTGATGAGAAAGTCGTGCTACTGATCGACGAGATCGACAAGGCCGATATCGAATTTCCCAATGACCTGCTGCAAGAGCTCGATAAGATGGAGTTCCACGTCTACGAAACCGGGGACACCATCAAAGCCAAAATCCGACCGATTGTGATCATTACGTCGAATAACGAAAAGGAACTGCCCGACGCGTTCCTGCGGCGCTGTTTCTTCCATTATATCCGCTTTCCGGATGAGGCGACCATGCGCCGGATCGTCGACGTGCACCACCCGGGCATCAAGGATGCATTGCTGACCACAGCGCTGACCCAGTTTTACGAAATCCGTGAAACGCAGGGGTTGAAGAAAAAACCGTCAACCTCGGAAGTGCTGGACTGGCTCAAGCTGTTGCTGGCCGAAGACCTGACCGCCGAGGATCTCAAACGCGACGGGGCCAATGCGTTGCCCAAGTTGCACGGCGCGCTGCTGAAAAACGAACAGGACGTTCACCTGTTTGAACGTCTCGCCTTCATGGCACGCAGCAAACGCTGAGAATATTGAACACTTGGGGATCCCCGCTTGCCTTGCGGGGGGCCGGGTGTCAGCATTGGCCAAAAGGCCGTCCGGCGTCGTCGGGCAGTCCGGCCTGACGACATAGGAGCCAATGCTTGTCTGACACCCTTAATATCCGGGCGCTGCAGCCCGAAGATCGCGCCGAATGGGCCGAGATGTGGCGCGACTATCTGGCGTTCTACGAAACGACCGTGCCAGAGCAGACATATGACAGCACCTTCGCACGGCTGCTTGGGGATGATCCCAATGATTTTTCCTGTTTCGTGGCCGAAGCGGATGGTCATCTTGTTGGCCTGACCCATTACCTATTTCACCGCCATGCGTGGAAAGAGGAAAGCGTTTGCTATCTGCAAGACCTGTTCGCCCGGCCCGAGGCGCGCGGAACCGGCGTTGGCCGCGCCTTGATACAGGCAGTCTATGACGAGGCCGACCGGCAAGGCGCGCCTTCTGTCTATTGGCTGACACAAGAGTTCAATCACACAGCGCGCAAGCTCTATGACCGGATCGGCAAGCAAACGCCCTTTATCCGGTATCAACGCCCATGATCAGGGTCGCTGCGGTCCTGTTTGGCTTTGCCGTCGCCGGATGCACCGCGGTCACCACCCCTGAACCGCCAACACGCGTTAAGGCGATCGAGGCAAACCTGCCGCCCGCCAAAGCGTTCACGTCAACCCGACCAAGACCACCCGCTAGGTCGAACGCTAATATTGCGGCCGATTTCCTTTCTTTGCACTTCGCGCTCGAAGGCGGCGCCACCCTGCCCGTATTCACCCGGTTCGAGGGCCCCGTCACCGTTCGGCTTACTGGATCACCCACACCGTCAATGCAGCGCGATCTGACCCGGTTGTTGACGCGTCTACAACGCGAGGCCGGGATCGACATTCGCCAGATGACGGAGGGCCAGGCCAACATAACAATCGAGGCCGTCAGCCAGGAGCAGATCCAACGCATCTTGCCGCAAGCCGCCTGTTTCGTGGTTCCCAACGCATCCAGCTTTGAGGAATACCGACAGGACCGGCGCAAACGGAAGAGCAGTTGGACCGCGCTGCGCAGCCGCGAACGGCTGGGCATTTTCATTCCCTATGACGTGAGCCCGCAGGAAAAGCGCGACTGCCTGCACGAGGAACTGGCACAGGCTCTGGGGCCGCTGAATGACCTGTATCACCTGCCGGATTCGGTGTTCAACGACGACAACATCCACACCATTCTGACCGGTTTTGACATGCTGATCCTGCGCACGGCTTATTCGCCCCAATTGCGCAGCGGCATGACACGCGAACAAGTCCAGGCCGTCCTGCCCGGCATTCTCAGCCGACTGAACCCGCGCGGCGATACTTTGCCGGCGCAACCTGTTTCGGACACACCGCGCGAGTGGATCAACGCCGTCCAAAAGTCGCTTGGATCAAGGCCAAGCACACGCAACCGGGTGAAAGCCGCGGAAAGAGCGGTTCAGATCGGGCAGGAACAGGGCTGGACCGACCATCGGCGGGCGTATCCGCATTATATTCTTGGCCGCATGGCGCAATTCGACAATCCGCAAGAAGCGATCCGACACTACGAAACTGCCATGCAATTTCTGCGCTCTGCTCCGGGAACTGAAATTCATCAGGCTTATGTGACAACGCAAACCGCGGCCTTCGCGCTTTCGCAGGGAAAAGGACCAGAGATACTGCCCGAACTGGACAAGGCAATTGCAGTCATGTCGCGGGCCGAAAACGCATCTCAATTGGCCACTCTGTTACTGTTGAAATCCGAAGCGCTCAATCAGGCCGGACGCCCGAAACAGGCACGTACCGTCAGGCTGGACAGTCTGGCATGGGCGCGATACGGCTTTGGCTCGGAAGTCGTGGTCCGGTCGCTGATGCAGGAAGTTGCCGAAGGTCCGTCCACCAACAACAGAGGCGGATAACGCATGGTCGTAGTTTTGGGAATGGCGTTATTGGGGGCGATCCTTGGCGCGATGAAGGCTCGCAAACGCAATGGCAGCGGCGCGGATATTGCCCAATATGCGGCCGGTTACGGCATCGCATTTGCCATTGTAGGTCTGGTGCTTTCCCTGATCCTGGTTCGTTTGGTGGGTTAACGCATGTTTCTGCCCTTTTTCGAAAACCTCCGCAAAGCTGGCATTCCCGTATCACTGCGCGAGTATCTGACTTTTCTGGAAGGCATGAAAAAGGGTCTGGCGACCTATGATGTCGAGGCGTTCTATTACCTCGCTCGCGTTTCGATGGTGAAGGACGAGCGCAATATCGACAAGTTCGATCAAGCTTTTGCCGCCAGCTTCAAAGGTCTGGAAGAGATCAGCTTTGATCAGGTGCTCGAAGCTGTCGATATCCCAGCCGAATGGCTGGCCAAGATGGCCGAGAAACACCTGTCAGACGAAGAAAAAGCCGAGATCGAGGCCATGGGCGGCTTTGAAAAACTGATGGAGACGTTGCGTGAGCGTCTCAAGGATCAAGAAGGCCGCCACCAGGGTGGCAACAAGTGGATCGGCACCGCCGGGACGTCGCCGTTCGGGGCTTATGGCTATAACCCCGAAGGTGTGCGGATCGGCCAGAAGGAAAGCCGTCATCAGCGCGCCGTAAAAGTGTGGGACAAGCGCGAATTCAAGAACCTGGACGACACGGTTGAACTGGGTACGCGCAATATTAAGGTCGCGCTGAAGCGCCTGCGTCGCTGGGCCCGCGAAGGTGCGGCCGAGGAACTGGATCTGGACGGCACCATCCGCGCCACCGCCGAACATGGCTATCTCGACGTCAAAACCCGCCCCGAGCGTCACAACGCAGTCAAAGTGCTGTTGTTTCTGGATGTGGGCGGCTCGATGGATCCACATATCAAAGTTGTCGAAGAGCTGTTTTCCGCTGCAAGAACCGAGTTCAAGCATCTGGAATATTACTACTTTCACAACTGCCTGTATGAAGGCGTCTGGCGTGACAATCACCGCCGATGGGATCAGCAGACTCCGACCCACGAAGTACTGCGCACCTATGGTTCAGACTACAAGTGCATCTTCGTCGGCGACGCCTCGATGAGCCCTTATGAGATTGCCTATCCCGGAGGCGCGAACGAACATTGGAACAAAGAAGCCGGTCAGGTCTGGCTGCAGCGCGCGCGCGAGCAGTGGACATCAAATCTGTGGATCAATCCGGTGCCGGAAAAGTACTGGGAATACACCCATTCCATCGGCATGATCCGCGAGGTTTTCGAGGACCGCATGGTGCCGATGACGCTGGCCGGTTTGGAACAGGGGATGCGGGAACTGACCCGCTGACCGTCATATCTGCAGGACCGGCGCCCAGGCAATACGGAACGAAACCGCAAGGAAAAACAACACGCTGCCTGTCAGAACGAAGACATGCCAGATTGTGTTGTGGAACGGCAACCAATCCAGAAGATAAAAGGCGATGCCCGCGGTATAGACGATGCCTCCGGTGATCATCAGCGCCACAACAGGCTGCGACAAGTCGGCCAGCAGCGATTGACCCGCCCAGACGGACGCCCATCCCATCAACACATACAGCGCCAAACCAAACCAACGGAACCGGTGAGGGTCGATCATTTTCAGGATTGATCCAAGGGTCGCAGATGACCAAAGACCGATCATGAGTCCGGTCATTGGGGCACCGGAAAGTAAGATGAATGGCGTGTAAGTACCTGCAATTTTGACGTAAATCCCCGAGTGATCGAGGCGGCGCAGCAACTCACTCCATCGATCAGATTGTACCATATTGTACAAAGCCGAAAACGACAGCATCAGAATAAGAGTGAAGCCGTAGACCGAGACCCCAAGAACCGCAGCAGGCTCAGTCCGGTATAGGGCGGTCAACGCGATCAGCGCCGGAACGGCAACGATAGCCGCAGTGACGCCAAGGATATGAACAACGCCATCACTGACACGTTCAGCCCTGCTATAGGCCGGGCGGATATCGGCAAATGACCACATAATTTCAAAGTTATGGCGCGACCTGCCCTGCGACAAGTCTGGCAGCCACTGTGTTTCACACTGTGACGATATATTGATTGTAAAAATGCGCCGCGCAAGCCGCCGAAACGACGACTAAGCCGATATGAATGGGCGCGTTTCTTCAGTACTCATCGACTCATACGGGACTGACGTAGGCTTCGCAAATCAGCGCTTGAAGTCGGTGGCGGCGGAGGTGCTGCGCCGGGCAGCGGTGAAGGACCGGGCTGGCTTTTGTCCGGCAGAATTCCATAAATTAGGGCGGTCCAGCCCAAACCAACCCCCAAAGCCCATGCGGGAAGCGCGATCAGAATAGAAAGCGATTTACCCAGTGAAGCGTCTAGTTCCATGGGCAGAACTACGGTCATACTGACGATCCCGAATAGAAGAACGAGCGGCCCCGAGCCCACAAAAATGACAAAGGCTTTGATCATTCCAGCGGGGTCAGCCAGCCAACTTGGCGTCAGCTTCGAAATGGCCATCGCCAAACTGATAGCTAACGCAATCGATGTGGACAAAACCAACGGTCCAATGTGGAACCCCTTAGAAAAGCCGACGGCCAGCGCCCCGGCCGATGCTACAGACACAAGAATGCCGTACATCCCCAATGATCGCAGGCAAAATATGTACATCCGCAAACAGAAACTCTTCATAACAAAATCTACCTTGTTGAAAACCTTGCATCGAATTCGTGCTATGCGGGAAAATGGGCGAGAATTGGACCCATTCACCTTTATGGCACAAAAGCTCAAGCGCGGTTGCCTAATCCCCGGCCCGGAACCATATTTGTAAGATGCTACGTCTGACCCCGATCCTGCTGGCCATTGCCTATGCCCTTGTGATGTACCGGATTTCCGTCTGGCGCACACATAAGGATCTGGATGCAAAATCCACCGAGCTGGCCGACCCTGCCCTGAAACGCATGACCGACCGGCTGGCTGCAGCGTTAGAGATCGACCGGGTGCCGGTCTACATCTATGAGATTGACCCGGTGAACGGTTTGGCAGCACCTGACGGGCGGATTTTCATCACGCGTGGATTCTACCGCAAATTTCGCAGTGGCGAGGTTTCCGCCGAGGAAATGGCCAGCGTCATCGCGCATGAATTGGGTCATGTGGCACTGGGGCATGCGCGCCGCCGGATGATCGATTTTTCCGGGCAGAATGCGCTGCGGGCCGCTTTGATGATGCTGCTGAACCGCTTTATCCCGTTCATCGGCGCGTGGATTGCCAATATGCTGACACACCTGTTGGCGTCGCGCCTGTCGCGCAGTGATGAGTATGAAGCTGATGAGTATGCCGCCGCTTTGCTGACCAAAGCCGGGATCGGAATCGGACCGCAGAAGTCGTTGTTTCACAAGCTGGAAGACCTGACGCAGCAGCGTGCTGGCGTTGTGCCCGCCTGGTTGATGAGCCATCCGAAAACGGACGAACGGATCGCTGCCCTGGAGGCATTAGAGCAGCGTTGGACCCGTGGCTGATCTAACACCGAGAGGCCAGCCTATCGCGCTCTCCGGGATATTTTTAGCCAGATGAAGCTGGATACCGATTACGTAGAGAGCGCTTTGCCCAGGCGTGGGAGACGGGCTTTTTTCATCAGCGGGCGCAAGGTCCATTGGTCGCCCGACAGGCGGTTGGCCTCGGCCAGGACACGGTTGGCTGTGCCGCTTATGCCGTCGGGATCGGATTGCCAGAATCCGTGCAGCAGACTGTCCGGATCGCGGCGGTCCAGCCCTTCCTCGGACAGGATGTTTCGGGGAAAGTCCTTGGCGTTGACGGTAACGATCACGTCCGCCGAGGATGCAACGGCCGTTGCCAGGACGTGGATATCCGCGCAGTCCGGCAGCCAGAGCCGCTGTTCGACATTGGTTGCTGCAGGAAACTCGGCTTTCGGCCAATTGGCTTGCGCCAGTGCAATTTCAGCACGAGCCTGAGCCTCGCCTGTAGGGCCCAGCTTGCGGGCCGCGCGCGCCCATTCCTCGAGGATGCGCGCCGACCACACGGGGGTGAAATGGCCTAGTTTGGCAGCGCCGAGCAGCATCTCTCGCATCACCGTGGGGTAGATGACGCAGGTATCCAGAACCGCCTTCACAGCCGGTAGAACACGGCTTTGAGATAGCCGCTTTCCGCCAGTTGCGGCAGTTGCGGATGGTCGGGTCCGGCAAAGCCCGTATGGATCAGTTGCGCCTGTCGCCCCGCCCGACCAATCCCACGAGACGACGCGTCGCGGAACCGGCCCAGATCAGCCGCGTGTGAACACGAGCACAGGCCCAGATAACCGGTGGGTTTGACCAGAGCTGCCGCCAAGCGGGCCACACGTTCATAGGCGCGCAGGCCAGCGTCCAGCGCTTGTCTCGAAGGCGCAAAGGCGGGTGGATCGCAGATGACGACGTCGAACTGCGCGCCCTCTTCACCCAATTGGGTCAGGGCATCGAAGGCATCGCCTTGTCTGGTTTGGAACGCGTCAGCAAAACCAGAGGCCTCGGCCCCTTTGGCCGCGAGGTCCAGCGCGGCTGCAGATCCATCTACGGACAGCGCCTGCCCCGCGCCACCGGCCAACATGGCCAGCCCGAATCCGCCCACGTGACTGAAGACGTCCAATACCCGCGCGCCGGGCTGCACCAGTCGCTTGGCGAAGGCGTGGTTGGGCCGTTGGTCGTAGAACAGCCCGGTTTTTTGGCCGCCTGTCAGGTCGGCCATATACGTGGCGCCGTTCATCGGCACCGGCAGCGGCGCATCGGGGGCGGTGCCACGCAGGGTGAGGTTCACATCATCCAGGCCTTCCAGCCCTCGAGTCCGGCCCGACGCGTTTTTGAGCACGGTTGTCACGCCGGTGACAGTGACCAGAGCCTCGGTCAGAGTTTCCAGATGCGCCTCGGCCCACGCGGCATTGGGCTGGATCACACAGGCATCGCCAAACCGGTCGATGATGACACCGGGAAAGCCGTCAGCTTCGGCGTGGATCAGGCGATAATAGGGCGCGTCGAACAGGCGTTCGCGCATCTCGACCGCACGGCGCAGTCGGGTTTCGAACCACGCGGCGTCGAGCTGGGCTTCGATATTGCGGTCCAGAACGCGGCACATGATTTTGGAGTCGGGGTTCACCGCAACCAGTGCGATGGGCGCGCGTTTGTCATCCTCAAGCACTGCCAGCGCCCCTGCCGGGATTTTACGCGTCCGGCGATCCGTCACGATTTCATTGGCATACACCCACGGAAAACCGTGGCGCAGGCCACGTGCGTTGGCTTTGGGTTTCAGGCGGATACGGGGGTGATCGGCAGTTTGGGTCATGACGCCCTCATAGTCGCGAATACCCCGAGGGAAAAGCCCTAGCGGTCGCGCGATCGCCAACCGCCGCGCCGCTTGGGGGTTTTGGCAGATTGCAACCCCTCAGCTAGCACCTGCGTCATAGGGTGATCCGCGTCTTGCTGGGAATAGGAGGCATGCAGATCGATCAGCGCCTGGGATTGGTCCCGTTCAGCGGGCAGGCTCAGCGCCCAGTCCAGAAAAATGCTGCGGCATTCAGGCAATGTGATGCCTTCGATCCGATACGCCTCGCGGATCAGCCCCTTGTGATCATTTGGATCTTTACTCTGCGCCATCATCTTCGTCCCTGATCACGCCGCCAATGATCCCGGCGGCCGTGCTGTAGTTGTCTTGCAGCGCGCTTTGCAGCTGTTCAACCTGTTCAAATCCAGTCGCGCGGCACAGGAAGGCAGATCCGCCCTCGCCGACCTTGTCAGCTTCGATGACCTTGCCGGACAACAAGCGCGCCGCACATTGCACGGACCAGCATAGGTCGTAGCAGTCCTTCAGCGTTTGCGCCTGAGCGACGTCCAACAAACCAGCAGCGACGGCGCCGTCCAAACCAGAATGCACATCGCGCTGTACGACGCCTGACACCAGCGACCCGGTTTCGGCCATCAGCTCGATATCCATCATCCGGCCGGGGCCGTTCTTGGCGTCCCAGATCCCTGCTGGTGATTTGGCTGCGGCCAGGCGGGCGCGCATCTCGGCCACTTCACGCAGGGCTTTCTGCTGGTCACGCGGTTGCGACAGCAGGCCTGTGCGGAACGTCTCGATATCTTCGGCCAGACCTTCGTCTCCGGCGATCACGTGGGCCCGTGTCAGGGCGAGATGTTCCCAAACCCACGCTTCGTTCTGCTGATAGTTGGTAAAGCTGGCCCAACTTGTCGCCACCGGCCCCTGATTGCCCGACGGGCGCAAGCGCATATCGACCTCATACAAACGCCCCTGTGACATCGGCGCGGACAAGGCCGTGATAAGCGCCTGCGTGAACCGGGCATAATAGGTGCGGGTCGCCAATGGGCGCGGTCCCTCGGACATATCCTGATCCAGCGGGTCATAGATCACGATCATATCCAAATCGGATTGCGAGTTGATCCGCCCAGCCCCAAGTGACCCCATGCCCAGCACGGTTGCACCGCGCCCCGGTGCAGGGCCGTGTTTACGGGCAAAATGATCCGATACGCGCGGCAGGATCGCGGCAATCACCGCGCTTGCAAGCTGAGCGTATTGCTGCCCCGCCTGTTCACCATCAATCAGCCCGCGCAGGTGATGAACGCCAACGCGGAAGTGCCATTCCTTGCACCAGCGGCGGGCCAGATCCAACTGGCTTTCGTAATCTGATTCCTCTGAAAGGGCCTGATCTAGATCCGCCTGCAGCGTAGCCTGCCCCGGCCAGTCGCTAAAGAAACTCCCGCCGATCACCGCATCAAACACCGATGCATTGCGCGACAGATGCGCCGCAAGCGCGTGGGATGTCCCGACAATATCAATCAGCAGGTCGATTAGTTGGGGGTTGGCCTCAAACAGTGAAAACAGTTGAACGCCGGCGGGCAAGCCTGACAGAAAACCATCCAGCGCCCGCAGCGCCTCGTCCGGTTGCGCCGTTTTTGCCAAACGCGATAGCAGCTCGGGCTTGAGACGTTCAAATATCCGCGCGCCGCGTTGCGATCGCAGTGCGGGATATGTCGTCCAGCGAGCCAGAACGTTCTGGTCAAAATCCACCTCACCAACCGGCACGCGCGTCGAGGAACCGGGCGCAAAAAAGCCTTCGGTCAGGTCGTGCACTTCGGTCAGTCTGTGGGTCAGGTCACGGGTCAGTTCGTCGACGTCGATCCCCATCAGGCAGGCAACGCGTTCTATCCCGTCCGGCGATTGCGGCACCTTGTGGGTCTGAGCGTCATGGATCATCTGGATACGGTGTTCGACCTCACGATGGGCGCGATAATGATCAGTCAGCTTGTCTGCCACGTCCTGCGGGACCCAGCCTTTTTCGGCAAGCGCCGCCAATCCGGGTACCGTACCGCGCACGCGCAGGTCAGGGTCACGACCACCAGCGATCAACTGGCGGGTCTGGGTAAAGAATTCGATCTCTCGAATACCGCCCTGCCCCAGTTTCATGTCATGACCCGGAATGGTCAGTGCACCGCCGGTTCCCTTGTTCTCACGTATACGCAAACGCATGTCATGGGCGTCCTGAATGGCGGCAAAATCCAGGTGACGCCGCCAGACAAAGGGGCGCAGCGTATCCAGAAACCGTTGTCCTGCCGCAATATCGCCAGCGCATGGGCGTGCTTTGATATAAGCCGCGCGCTCCCACGTGCGGCCCAGGCTTTCATAGTACCGCTCGGCCGCCTCGGCCGCCATGCAGACCGGCGTCACTGCCGGATCCGGACGCAGGCGCAGATCGGTGCGGAATACATACCCATCCGCTGTCTTGTCGCTGAGCGTGGCGCAGAAATTGCGTGTCGCCCGCACCATGCCTTGTCGCGCTTCGTAGAAGTCATCGGGATCAAACCGGGTCTCATCGAACAGAACGATCAGGTCGATGTCCGAACTGTAGTTCAACTCGTACGCGCCCATCTTGCCCATCGCCAGGATAATCATCCCGGCTGCGATTTCGACATCGTCCGGCCCCATGCCCGGTAGTTTACCGCGCCGTATCAGGTTGGCGATCTCGGCCTTGGCCGCCACATCCGCCGCTAACGCGCCAAAATCGGTTAGCGCAGCAGTCACCTTTTCCAACGGCCACGCGCCCGCCAGATCGGCCAGAGCGGTCAGCAACGCCATCCGTCGCTTGGCCAGCCGCAGCCCCGGTTTCAACTGATCCGGCGGTAGTATTTGCGCAGCCTGCAAAACGTCGGCCAGCGCTTGATCGGGGTGTTGCAGCGCTGAGGCCAACCAATCGTTTTCGTGATCGATCAAGTTTTTCAGATAAGGGCTGGACCCCGCCGCCCCAGCGATCAACTCGCCCTGTTCGGATGTAGTGCCGCTTACCGCTGCGCGCGCATCATCGCCAAGCGACTGGTCGAATGCACGTGGCAGGCGCTGAATGGAAAGAGGCCCAGTCATTTCCCCTCCAGGGGCGTATCCTGACTGAAACTGTTGACCCAGACGTCATGCCGCCTTTCCCAAAGCGACGAGATTAGCATTGCCTCCCAACCCTCGGCTTTGGGTCGCTGATAGTCGGCCCGGTACGACAGCAGAACAATGTCCGAGGTCAAAACGCGCAACCGGGTGTCGCTTAGCTCATAGCGCGCCATCGTCGGCGCGTCGGCAAACTGTCCCACGTGATCATCCCGGCTCGCAAACCCCGCCGGATAAACCCCAAGAAAATCTGGGCTCAGCAAGGCCCGGTCTGCAGCCGCATTGCCTTCCATCAGGGCGGTCCAAACCTGCTTTTCCAAGTTTAGAATTTCATCCAGCGTCGGAGGTGTCGTATTTTCAACATGTTGCATAGGCGGAAAGTGCGCCCGTTCCGCAGCAAGGTCAACCGTCGCAAATTACAAAATGTAAATCATTTTTACATCGACCCCTTGCAACCCGCACTTCAGCCCCCATCTAGACAATGTGAAAGCAATTTACATCAAACCCGGAGAACCCAAATGACCGCATTGTCCGACCACGCCGTCCCACAAAATCCGGGGTGGCTCTCTCGTGCCGAAGCCTGGATGGATGACAAGGGCAAAGGGGCCTGGATCGCCGCCATGGTCCTTGGTTTCATCTTTTTCTGGCCCGTTGGCCTGGCGCTTCTTGCCTATATGATCTGGAGCAAACGCATGTTCAGCAAATCCTGCAGCCGTCGCAAATCCTGGCACAGCCACATGAGTGCGATGAAGCCATCCGGCAATAGCGCGTTTGACGCCTACAAGTCCGACACCCTGGCCCGGCTCGAGCGCGAACAACAGGAATTCGAATCCTTCCTGCGCCGCCTGCGTGACGCCAAAGACAAGGCTGAGTTTGACCAGTTCATGGACGAACGCGCCCGTGAAAACAGTGATGAGGCTGAAAACGGCGAACGCGCCTAAGCCGACCTTGCCCTGTCCCGACATTCGGGACAGGGTGTCCTAAATTCTCAGCCGGAAATCAAAATATGACCCACCTGCCCGACCCAGACCGACAGCCAGAGTTTTACCAGTCTGTCGCGACCAAGCGTTTTATCGCCTGGCTTTTCGACATCGCCTTTATCTCGCTGTTGTGTACGGTGGCCATCCTGCTGACCTTTGGTCTGGGCTTTTTCGTTCTGGCCTTGATCTATGCCGTCGTCAGTTTCGTCTACCGCGTGATTACCATCGCCAATGGCTCGGCCACACTAGGCATGCGCTTTATGGGGATCGAACTGCGCGATTCATTCGGATCCCGGATGGATTTTGGCAAAGCGGTGGCCCACACGGCCGGTTATTTTGTCAGCATGGCCTTTCCGGTCATACAAATCATCTCGGTCATCATGATGCTGACCAGCGCACGTGGCCAGGGACTTACTGATGCGTTCCTTGGAACTGTCATGATCAACCAGCGCGCGTAAAAAATTCAACGACGTGAATCACTTGGCGGTTTTAGGATCGGTTGTTATCATCCGGTCCAAGGAAACACGGAACGTTCATGCGACACACGCTGCCAATCGCGCCACAATTCTATGTGACGGCCCCACAGCCTTGCCCTTATCTTGAGGGCAGGATGGAGCGTAAATTGTTCACTGCCCTTCAGGGGGAAGGTGCGGATCAGCTGAATAACTCATTGTCCCAACAAGGGTTTCGCCGATCGCAAAACGTGCTGTACCGCCCGTCCTGCTCCGATTGCGCAGCCTGTCTGTCGGCCCGGATCGACGTGACGGCCTTCTGCCCAAGCAAAAGCCAAAAACGCGCGGCGAAGCGCAATGCGTACCTGCAACGCAGGGCGAACTCACCCTGGGCCACGGACGAACAATACGAACTCTTCCGCCGCTATCTGGACACTCGCCACGCGGATGGTGGAATGGCCGATATGGACGTTTTCGAGTTCGCCGCGATGATCGAAGAAACTCCGATCCGCAGCCGTGTCGTGGAATATGCCGACCCTAAATCCGGGGATCTGATCGGCGTCAGCCTGACAGATGTCCTGGATGACGGCCTCAGCATGGTCTACTCATTCTACACCCCCCAGCAACCGCAGAACTCGCTGGGCACGTATATGATCCTCGATCACATCGACATCGCGCGCGAAGCCGGGTTGCCATATGTCTACCTAGGATACTGGGTGCCGGGCAGCCCCAAGATGGGTTACAAAGCGCGATTCTCAGGGCTTGAGGCCTATTACCAGGGCGAATGGATCAGCGTAAACAACCCATCTGAACTGACGGATTCCAGCCGCCACCCTTTGTCCACCGCGCCAATCGCGGAACAGGTTGCCAGCATCCAACTGCCCGACCGCCACCCTACCAAAGGCTGATATCCCATGACCCAAAGTCTTTTCGCCGTCACCCTCGTGGTGCCGGACTACGACGACGCGATCGCCTTCTATACCCAAACACTCCGTTTCACTCTGCTGCAAGATGTTGATCTCGGCGGTGGCAAACGCTGGGTCCGAGTTGCCCCGCCGGGTTCGGGCGACGCATCTCTGCTACTGGCCAAGGCAGATGGCCCAAGCCAGACCGCTGCAGTTGGAAACCAAACCGGCGGGCGCGTCGGCTTTTTCCTTCAAACGGATGATTTCCAACGTGACCACAACGCAATGGTCACTGCAGGCGTCCATTTCGAAGAAGACCCACGCAATGAGCCCTATGGCATCGTCGCCGTCTGGCGCGACCCGTTCGGCAATCGCTGGGACCTGATCCAGTTCACCTGATCTGCACTTCATCTGGCAAAAATATCCTAGGGTTGAATTGGGCGCAGACCAAGAAGGGCCAGCGCGCCTTCCCCCAACACCAAAGCAAAGGGGGCCCAAAGGCCCCCTTTTCAATTTGGTTATGAACGTCGCATCAATTCGGGATCAGATCCGGAACAATGGTCACGATCGACGGGAAGAACCACAGGATCGCAATCCCGACCACCTGAATGATCACGAACGGAATGATCCCACGGTAGATGTGGCCTGTTGTGACTTCTTTGGGCGCGACCCCTCGTAAGTAGAATAGCGCAAACCCAAACGGCGGCGTAAGGAACGACGTCTGAAGGTTCACCGCCACCATGATCGTCACCCATTTCGGATCGAACGAGCCACCATAAATCACCGGTCCCACGATGGGGATCACGATGTAGATGATCTCGAGGAAATCCAGCACGAAGCCCAGAATGAACAGCACCAGCATCACGATCAGGAAGACCGTGAACTCGTTGTCAAAGCTGCGCAGGAACTGCTGAATATAGTGCTCACCCCCGAACGAGATCACCACCAGGTTCAGCAGTTGCGATCCGATCAGGATGGTGAACACCATCGAGGTCACCTTGGCCGTTTCACGCACAACAGGCGTCAGAACCCCGCTGGTGAACAAAACCCAGCACCCAAACAACAGACCGAACAGGGCATACAGATAAGCACCGTAAGCAATTATGAAGGCGACCCAGGTCTCAAAGTTCACATTGCTCTGATTGATGCGCAGATCAAAGTTCACGCCCATCAGCAGCGCAATGATCACGGCAAAAGTGGCCCAGATGATCACCTTGCCGGAACGTTCCTGATCCTGCAGCTTGCGATAGGCTGCCAGCATGATCGCTCCGCCCGCCCCAAGTGCTGCTGCGGGTGTTGGGTTGGTCACACCGCCCAGAATTGATCCTAGCACCGCGATAATCAGAACCAATGGCGGAAAGACCACCCGGATCAAATCATTCGTGGCACACCGGGCTGCCGCCTCCTTGCAGCCGTACATTGCCAAGGCAAAGGGCAGAGCCAGAAGGACGAAGGTCAATCCCGAAGACGTTGTTGGTGCAATCAACAAAACATCAACCAGTAACATCAACAGCAGACCGATAGCGCCCAAAATCAACGGCTGCGTCGGTTTGGACGGCGCAATGCCGCGGCCCATGACCAGTGTCAGACCCAGCAGAACCACAATCACCGCAACACCAGTACCAATCGGCGCCGCAACGGCGATCTTGGCCTCGCGCGCCTCGACCAGCGCCTCTTCGCTCAGTCGTTCGGCGTTGGCGACACCACCTGCGGCATCAATCGCCTCCTGCTCGGATACGGCTTGATCCCAGGCAGATTGCCCATGCAGTTCGATCATCGAGGCCTTGCACTGCTCGGACACATTGGTCCGCAACGACGCGCCCTCACCGATGTCCGAGAACGCCGAGACGTTGATATTCTGGCTGCCAATGACCCCCGAGCTGCCCAGCAGGACTGCGCCAACGATCAGGGCGACAGGTGCACCAAGCAACCAGGTCAGGCCTTCACTACGCGTGATCGGCTCACCACTGCCACCCGACATTGGCACCGCCGGTGCTTTCTCAGGGTTCAGCAGCGCATAGCCAAAGGCATACAGCGCATAGAGCAAGGCCAGCATGATCCCCGGCAACAAGGCAGCCTGGAACAGCGTCCCGACCGATACCACAGCCGGTTCCCCCAGATAGGTCAGCGCATCGGTACAACCAGCGTCCTGAGCGCGCGTTTCCTGCGCAGTTGAATAGAGATCACCCGCCAAGGTGCCCAACAGAACGATCACGATGGACGGCGGAATGATCTGCCCCAACGTGCCTGATGCCGCAATCACACCCGTCGCCAGTTCAGGCGAGTAGTTGTTGCGCAACATAGTCGGCAGCGCCAGCAGGCCCATGGTTACCACGGTCGCGCCAACAATTCCGGTCGAGGCCGCCAGGAATGCACCCACGACCACGATCGACACGGCCAGACCACCCGGCAACGGCCCAAAGACGCGCGCCATTGTGGTCAGCAGGTCGTTCGCGATCTTTGAGCGTTCCAGCGTGATGCCCATCAGAACGAACATCAGAACGGCCAGCAGGGTCTCAATAGACTGCCCCGCCAGAACGCGTTCGTTCATGCGGTTCACGATGAACGACACATTACGGTCCAGCGCGGTTTCCCAGCCTTGCACAAAGACCGGCTCGGCGATCCTTGGTAAATCCGGGAAGCGGAACACCGACACCGTGTCCGGTTTGACGCCCGAATTCACAAGGTCTCGGTATGCTTGGGAACTGGTATCAATTGCCTGGTGTATTAACAGACCGGCACTGTCCAGCGCCGCGATGATACCGAATGAGATGATACCGGCCCCGCCGATGGCAAAGGCCACCGGAAAGCCAGAAAGGATGCCCCCAAAGAGGCAGAAGAATACGATAATGAGGCCTATCTCGACGCCATCAAGTCCGAATAACATAGTCTGGGTCTCCGTCCCTAATGTGCGCCTTCGTAGGCTTCTTCACCCTCGCCAAGGCTGTCCTTGTCGAGGTATTTTCCAACGCTGTCCGGTCCTTCGACGTATTCCAGATACGAGCGGTACAGGAATGCGATTGCGTGCAGGAACACCATTCCGGCAAATGCAATCAGCAGGATCTTGAACAGGAAGTATCCGTTGAACCCATTTGGGCTGAACCCGATGGTTTCGATGTTCCAGCGCAGCGCACGGGATTTCATCACCAGACGATCCAGCGTGTCACTGGCCGACGGTTTCGGTACGATCAGGTGCCGCCACATGAAATACCAGCCATACATCCACGTCAGCACGGCCATCGGCATCATGAACAAAAGCGCGCCCAACATGTCCACCACACGCTTGGCGCGGTGGCTGATGCCGGCATAAATCAGATCAACACGGACATGGCCGCCCTGCACAAATGTGTAGGTGCAACACAGGCAGACGACCATCGCGTTGTAAAGCTTCAACTCTTCGGCAAACCAGCTGATATCCATTTGAAACGGGATACCCAGACCAAAGGACATATCCGGGCGGGTAAACACGCGTTGCATGAATACGATGACGATTTGCTGAATGACCATCAGCAAACCGGCCCATGCAAAGAAGCGCCCGGTGGTGTTGGCGAACCCTTCCAGGCCCCGCACCATCCCCCACATGAAATTCCGGTAGTACAGCCCGATGGCCGTCAGAACCAGAAAGAGGGTGAAAACCACAAAGAAGAACTCGACCGAGCCGCCATAGTAGACAAAGCGCATGATGGCTTCTTTGTCCGACCAGTTCAGCCAGAGTTGCGGATGCGTTATGGCGTATCCGAAATTATAGAAGGCTTCGGCAATGTTTTGAACGAACCACACAAGTCCGTTCCACAGGGCGCCGAAGAACGAGATACCGTTTTCGTCCTGCATGTTGTCCCCAGGTCGTATCAGTTGCACTGCTGATTATAGCGGTTTGATGGGTCCGCGCATACGCAACAGAGAAAGGTTTCCCCGCGAAGGCGGGGAAACCAATGGAACGTTTGGAAAACGTTTAGCCGCGGACGCGGTTACGCTGCGTGGTGTAAACACCCGACGACAGGTCCAACCATCCAGCCGACGAGGCCGACGACGCCATGGCGCTGTCGTGGATTTTCTTGAACAGCTCGTCGCCCATGTTTTCGTCCAGCACTTCCTGGCTGGCCGCACCAAACGCATCCCAAACGCTGTCCGGGAATTCCATGACCTTGACGCCGCCTGATTGCAGGCGCTGCAGAGCGGCACCGTTGTTGGCCAGGAATTGTGCCAGGTTCCACTGGTGTGCTTCGGCAGCGGCAATCTCGATGATCTTCTGCTGAGCAGGTGTCAGGCTGTCGAACACGTCGCGGTTGGTTGCCAGCGACAGGCCTGCGTTCGGCTCGTGGAAACCGGCGGTGTAGTAAACCTTGGTGATTTCCTGGAAACCGGCTTTTTCGTCAGCCCACGGACCGATCCACTCGGTACCGTCGATCGCGCCGGACGACAGCGCCTGATACACTTCCGAACCCGGAATGTTCTGCACGGACGCGCCCAGTTTACCCAGAGCTTGGCCACCCAGACCGGGCATACGGAATTTCAGACCTTGGAAGTCTTCTGGACCGTTGATCTCTTTCGAGTACCAGCCACCCGCCTGCGCGCCGGTGTTACCTGCCAGGAACGACTTCAGACCAAAGATCTGGCCCAGCTCGTCATGCAGCTCCATGCCGCCGTCCTGATAGTACCAGTTCACCATTTCCTGAGCGGTCATGCCGAACGGAACAGCGGTGAAGAAGGCATAGCCCGGGTGCTGGCCAACAAAGTAATAGTCCGCCGCGTGATACATGTCGGCCTGACCCGACGAAACCGCGTCAAAGACTTCAAACGCACCAACCAGTTCACCGGCAGCCTTGATGTCAACGGTCAGGTTGCCGTCCGACATCGCAGTGATGCTGTCGGCGCAACGCTGTGCGCTGTCGAAAACACCCGCCAGGCCGCGACCCCACGAGGTTACCATGGTCAGCGTGCGCTTGCCCTGCGCATATGCCGGTGCCGCCAGTGTGGTGGCTGCAGCTGCCGAGCCGCCCAGAGCAGATGTTTTCAGAAATGAACGACGATCCATATGAGTGTTCCTCCCCTACATATTCAAAACCCGAGCGATTGCCGGGCGTAGTCGTTTTCAGTGCGCGTCAGCCTAATGACCAAGATGTGAATGTGAATACCTAGTACTACGTAGGGCATCGCGTTTTTGGTGTTTTACCGGGTGCAAACCGTGACAAATGCAAAATAATTCTGCGCGCCGGCCCTCTCATATGCGCCAATTCACCAAAAATTTTGCAATTTCCTGCCTGCTTGCGTATCGATTCGCCTATGAGGGGATTCCGGAACCTGATCTCGCTGACCTATGGCCAGAAATTGTCGCTTGTGGCGGCGATCCCTCTGGTCGTCGCAGTGGCCGCGATTGCTTTCTTTGTGGTTCAGGAATCCCGGGCAACCGCCGAACGCGAAATTGAAGCGCTTGAGCGGCGACTGATTGAAGCCAAGAAAGAAGAGCTTAAGAACTATGTCACGCAGGCTCGAAACGGGTTTGCCTATATCTACGGACGGGCATCCACAGAGGATAAGGTTGCGCAGAACCTTGTGACGCAAATCCTGTCAGCGATGATCTACGGCAAGGACGGGTTCTTTTTTGTCTATGACTATGACGGCAACAATCTCGTCAGCCCGCGCCAGACCGAATTCATCAACCGGAACTGGGAGGGGCTAACCGATAGCGACGGCACCCCTGTTGTGGACGAATTCATCAGCCTGGCCCGTCAAGGTGCGGGCTGGCACAGTTTCATGTGGCAAAAACCTTCGACAGGCGAAGAGGCGCAAATGATCGCCTATGTGGTCGGCCTGCAAGATTGGCGGTGGGCTGTCGGCACAGGAGTTTTCATCGACGATATCGTCGCAACAGTCGCCAACGCGCGGGCTGAGGTCGAGGCCCGCGTGCAACGGACGTTCTCGTATATTGGCGCAATTGTTCTTGCTGCGGTGTTGGTCGTCTTCGCCTCGGGCATGTTGCTGAACGTCCGCGAACGCCGTCTGGCAGATGCCAAACTCAAGGAACTGACACAGCGGGTTTTCGACGCGCAAGAAGAAGAGCGTGGCCGCGTGGCGCGCGAACTTCATGACGGCATCAGCCAGATACTCGTAGGCGTGCGCTATACCCTGGATAATGCGCGCCGCCGTTTGTCGCGCGGTGATGACGACGGTGCGCGCGAGCCGCTGGACAAGGGGATCGATACGCTTGGGTCCGCCATTACCGAAGTCCGCCGCATCAGCCGAGATCTACGGCCCGGCGTTCTGGACGATCTGGGCCTTGGCCCTGCCCTCAAGGCTCTGACCGACGATTTCTGTGAACGCACCGGGATCGAGACCGAATTCTCAACCGTGGTGTTCCGCAATCGGCTGGATCAGGATAGCAAGATCGCCCTCTACCGTATTGCCCAAGAGGCATTAACCAATATTGAACGCCACTCCGGCGCGACCCGTGTTACAATCGGCCTGCGCGGCCACAAGAAAGGCGCAACAATGCGGATAACCGACAATGGCCGTGGGTTACGCACCACTCCTGATCCGGCCAACCCCGGTATCGGCCTGCGCAACATGCAGGAACGGATCGAACAGCTTGACGGATCGTTGCGCATTCTGTCATCACGCGCCCCACGCAGCGGAACGGTGATTGAGGTCAGCCTGCCCCTCAGCCACATGCTGCCGCCGCAAGAAGACGCAACGCCTAACCGAAAGGCCGGTACATGAGCGATCAGACAATCCGGGTTCTTATCGTCGACGACCACCCGATGGTCGCCGAAGGGATTCAGTCGATCCTTGAAAGCTATGACGAGATCGAGGTGGTTGGGACGCTAAGCAGCGGACAAGAGGCCGTTGATCGGGCCGCCGATCTGGCACCGGACGTGATCCTGATGGACCTCAACATGCCCGGTCTTGGTGGGCTCAGCGCGACCGAGATCATTCTGGAACGACTGCCCCAGACGCGCATCCTGATCCTATCCATGCACGACAGCCGCGAATACATCTCGACCGCGCTCAGCCACGGCGCCAGCGGTTACGTTCTCAAGGACGTTCCCACGGACGAGATCAAACAGGCCATCGACGCGGTGATGCGCGACGAGCAGTACCTGTGCACCGGGGCCAGCGGATCGCTTCAGCCCAAAGGCGATAGCGCCCGCGAGGCGCTGACCACGCGTGAACAGACAATCCTGTTGGAACTGGCGCAGGGCAAATCCAACAAGGAAGTCGCCGCGGCGCTGGATATATCAGTCAGAACCGTTGAAACGCACCGCAAGAACATCAAGCGCAAACTGGGGATTTCATCCACCGCCGGCCTGACCCGCTACGCGCTTGAACATGGCGTTTTGCAGGGCACAAGCCCCGGCTTTTGATCCCGCAGCGCGGAACGCGCTGCCCGGCCCAACCGGAGGAGGTGCGCCAATGGCGCATCGACGACGGGCGGGAGCTTTTGATTTCAGGGCCTTGGCCGAATGTCCTCACCAAAAAAAACCAGTGTTCCATCCTCATCCAGGACGTGAAACTCGCGTTGCTGATACGGCTGATCAAACGGCGGACGCACGCGCTCCTCTGGTAAATCAGCCAACCCTGCCCTGAGGGTTTCATACAGATCATCAATCCCTGCAACATCGATATAGAAGGACTGATCATCCCCTAAAGCACGCCCATCATCGCGCGGCGGGCATTCAAGTAAGCGGATGGCGACCTTACCACTCGACAGAAAGGCATAATTGTCCTGCCTGAAACTGCAGGTAAATCCCAACCGGTCGCAATAGAAGTCAATCTGCTTTTGCAGTGACGAGCACAGAACAAAAGGCGTAAGCTGTAGCAATTCCGGCATATGCCCCTCCGACGGTAGCCTCTGCTCTCGATTGTAACCTGCAGCCGGTCAATCCAACAACTGATCCTTGCGCAA
Organism: Ruegeria sp. YTSC004; assembly: GCF_059609805.1. Taxonomy (NCBI): domain Bacteria; kingdom Pseudomonadati; phylum Pseudomonadota; class Alphaproteobacteria; order Rhodobacterales; family Roseobacteraceae; genus Ruegeria; species Ruegeria sp. YTSC004. The sequence continues at coordinate 281,680 of NZ_JBXWMJ010000004.1, read as the reverse complement.
TCCCACTCGCTGGTGATGATGCGGCAGAACCCGCCCATACAGCTGCCTGGTACGTTCAATCCCACCACACATACCCTCGGCTTCGACAAAGGAAAAGATACCGACATACCGGCTACGCGCCCCTTGGACCGGGGCGACCCGGTGCAAGGCGTATCTGCCCTTGAAGATCTGCAAGTCTCCGGGCTGCAGCTCCAACGTCCTGACCAGTGCCCGGTTTCCATCCAGCACCGAAGCCACGGACGAGAAATTCTCGTATTCGGTGCTGCGCAAGTTCGGCACGTATTCAAAGGCCCCACCCACCTCGCCATTCTGGATGGCCAGTGTCACGGTGTAGTTGTTGGTATCAAAATGCCAGGGAAAGCCCTGCCCTTCTTCGACCACGTTGACGATCACATCCGCCAGCGGGTCGTCATAGCGAAAGAACCGATCCTCCGGCTCATCCAGCCCATCGCGTATGAACGGCAAAAAGCCCTCGAACTCATAGATTCGGCGCAGTGGACCCGATTTGGGAAAGTTGTCTGCCGGAACGAAGGCGTTCGACCGGTCATAGAATCTGCGTATTGGGTGATTCAGTTCCAACCGGGGATCGTCCTTTGAGAAATAAGCGTTGGTGCGGTTGAAAGAGCGGTGCGCCCGGTCGGCCACGGCATCCGCCTCTTTCAATAGCTGCGCCAAACCTTCGGGGTGGATAAAACCGGGTAAAACGGCGCAGCCGTCCTGATCCAACTCGCGGCGGAGATCACCGATCAGTCGTTCATGTGCGCGCGAGTCCGGGCAATCGATCGGATACCGCCCCAGATCAACGAGATCATGGATCATCCTCCGCCTCCCTTCCTTGTTCGGTCACTCTCAGCGTGCCGCAGTCAAAACTACTCATCATGCTTGTTTCGGACATAGCGATGCCGCTTTTTGACTACCCTCAAGGCAGAAATTTGGAGGTGAAAGGGGGTATTTTTCCTGAATATTCCCTGCATGCGTCAATCTGCGCAATAAAATGTCGCAAAATTCACCCTCAGAGTTAGAAAATTGGTGCAAAAGCCTGTTGACGCCCCTTGCCCCGGCTCATAATGTCCCTGCACGCAAAGAAGGAGCCTCTGGCGATGAGAACGCTAGTCGTAATCGTAGGAACCACGCGCATGGGCCGGTAACGGTAAACCATAATCGAACCCATGCGCCTCCGAAAATCTCGGGGGCTTTTTTTTGTCAAACGCAAGACACATGTCGCGAACGGAGCAAAGCAGATGACACGTGAGATGACCGGCGCAAAGATGGTAGTTCAGGCCCTCAAGGATCAGGGCGTGGACACGGTATTCGGATACCCCGGCGGTGCTGTGCTACCGATTTATGATGAGATTTTTCTGCAAAACGATATTCGTCACATTCTGGTGCGGCATGAACAAGGCGCAGTTCACGCAGCCGAAGGTTATGCTCGCTCGACCGGCAAGCCCGGCGTTGCCCTTGTGACCTCTGGCCCCGGCGCGACAAACGCCGTGACCGGCCTGACGGATGCGCTGCTGGATTCGGTCCCGATTGTGGTTTTGACCGGACAGGTTCCGACGTTCATGATTGGCTCGGACGCGTTCCAGGAAGCGGACACCGTCGGCATCACCCGCCCCTGCACCAAGCATAACTGGCTGGTCAAGGACACGGACTCGCTGTCCGACACGATGCACGAGGCATTCCATGTCGCCACCTCGGGTCGCCCTGGTCCGGTTCTTGTCGATATCCCCAAGGACGTTCAGTTCGCAACCGGTGACTATAGCGCTCCAAAGCCCTCGACCTCGCACTACCAACCGATAGTGAAGGGCGATTTGGAGGAGATCACCGAACTGGTCGCCGCAATTGAGACCGCCAAGAAGCCCGTCTTTTACACCGGCGGCGGCGTCATTAATTCCGGCACAGCGGCCAGCCAGTTGCTGCGCGAACTGGTCGATGCAACCGGCTTCCCGATCACCTCGACCCTGATGGGCCTTGGCGCATACCCGGCGTCGGGCAAAAACTGGCTGGGCATGCTGGGCATGCATGGTCTGTATGAGGCCAATCTGGCGATGCATGACTGCGACCTGATGATTAACATCGGTGCGCGGTTCGATGACCGGATCACCGGGCGGATTGACGCGTTCTCGCCCAACTCGAAAAAGGCCCATATCGACATCGACCCTTCCTCGATCAACAAGGTGATCCGCGTGGACATCCCGATTGTTGGTGATGTTGCACATGTGCTGGAGGACATCCTGAAGGTTTGGAAAGCGCGTGGCCGCAAGACAGATGAGGCGTCGGTTGCCAAGTGGCAGGATCAGATCACCGAATGGCGCAAGGTCAATTGTCTGGCCTACACCAACAGCGAAAAGACGATCAAACCGCAATACGCGCTTGAACGGCTGGAAGATCTGACCAAAAAGCACGACCGTTACATCACCACCGAGGTCGGTCAGCACCAGATGTGGGCCGCGCAGTATCTGGGCTTCGAAGATCCGAACCGCTGGATGACGTCGGGCGGATTGGGCACGATGGGCTATGGCTTCCCGGCCTCCATCGGTGTGCAGATGGCGCACCCTGACGCGCTGGTCATCAACGTCGCGGGCGAGGCCTCGTGGCTGATGAACATGCAGGAAATGGGCACCGCAGCGCAGTACCGTCTGCCAGTAAAACAGTTCATTCTGAACAATGAACGCCTTGGCATGGTCCGTCAGTGGCAGGAACTGCTGCATGGCGAGCGGTACTCACATTCCTGGTCCGAGGCCCTGCCCGATTTCGTCAAACTCGCCGAGGCCTTCGGGGCCAAGGGCATCCTGTGTTCCGATCCGGCCGATCTGGATGACGCCATCATGGAGATGATCAACTATGACGGTCCGGTGATCTTTGACTGTCTGGTGGAAAAGCACGAGAACTGCTTCCCCATGATCCCGTCGGGCAAGGCACATAACGAAATGCTGTTGGGCGAGGCCGAGACACAGGGCGTAATCGATTCCAAAGGTTCGGTTCTGGTCTGACACAATTCGACAGATTTTGTCGGGTGCACCGGCACCCGACCATCACAGGATTATGAAAGGGACATAAATGTCTGCCCTACATATCAAAAAAGGTGCAACGCGCCATTCCGCCTATAACCTACGCCCCACGTTTTCGGACGTGCAGGAACGCCATACGATTGCTGTCTTGGTCGAAAACGAACCGGGTGTGCTAGCTCGCGTGATCGGGTTGTTCTCGGGCCGGGGTTACAACATCGAAAGTCTGACCGTCGCCGAGGTGGATCACACTGGCCACCTAAGCCGCATCACCATCGTCACCACCGGCACCCCTCAGGTGATCGAACAGATCAAAGCCCAATTGGGCCGTATCGTTCCGGTGCACGATGTTCACGACCTGACTGTCGAAGGCCCATCGGTCGAGAGGGAACTGGCGATCATCAAGGTTGTCGGCGCGGGCGACAAGCGGGTCGAGGCGCTGCGTCTGGCCGATATCTTTCGCGCCAGCGTTGTCGATAGCACGTTGAATTCGTTCATCTTCGAGCTCACCGGTGCCCCTGACAAAATCGACGCCTTTGCAGATCTGATGCGCCCGCTGGGCCTTGTCGAGATTGCACGCACCGGCGTGGCCGCCCTGCTGCGCGGCGACTGACTTTTTCGCCTCGCCCCCCCTTTTGATACCGGGGCGAGGCGCAGTCCCAGGACATGCTCAAACAATACTGCTGTATGTTGCTTATGAGCATGGTTACCCAAAAAGATCATACAAATTGACGTAAAGCCTATTGCGTTTGCCTGCCCCAACGTTAACTTCGGGGGCGTAGCGTGGTGTTGGGATGCGCCAGCTGGGGTCACCAGTACGATTGTGAATGCATGCACGGCCAAAAAGGTCGGGTGCGTCGCACTTTTTGAAATGACACTCTGGAACCTGGGACAGAAATGACCATGAGTATCCGCAGTCCTGATGAATTGCGCCGGATGTTCGGCGACAATCTGCGACAATTGTCGCGGCAATATTCGTCCGTGTCCGAGCTGTGCCGCCAGCTGGGCATCAACAGGACCCAATTCAACAGATATCTGGCCGGTGAGAGCTTTCCCCGCCCCGATGTTCTGGATCGCATGTGCCGGTTTTTCGAGGTCGACGCCCGTATCCTGTTGCGGCCTCTGGAGGAAATTGAAACGCCACCGGAACATCCGGCTGCTTCGGCCCTGACTGAATTCCTGGGATCCGGCCCCTCAACGCTGACCGAAAACCTGCTGCCGGCGGGCTTTTATTATGCGACGGAAACGGGACTGGACGGATCTCCCATGACCAGACACCGGCTGATCCACACGCGCCGTTTGCCGCAATGCACGCTGGTGCGCAGCTATGAGCCCGAAAATGAGGGGATACCGGCCGACACCACCAGACGTGAAGTACAAGGCATCGCGGCTTGCGCCGGACGGCAGATTTTTATCCTTATGTCCAGCCGCGCAGCCCAAAACAGCCGTATCTACCTTGTAACGCGCGGCGCTGAAGAAAACTCCGAGCGATGGCGTGGCATTGCAATTTGCCTGTCCAAGACCAACGCTCAGGCGACCACAATGCGCCGGATTTCGCTGAACTATTTGGGCAATCAGGCAAAGGCCGCCCTTCCTGCGGCGCGCGCTGCCAAACGGCTCAAGCAAAGCGCTGCATAGGCTCTTCAAGCGTCTTTCCCGGCTCCTGCCAGAGTGATCAGACGATACAGGTGCCAACTGGCATGCCCCAGCAAAGGCAAGACGATCAATAATCCCAAAAACCACGGGATCATGGCCAAAAATGTCACGACAGCCACGAACACACCCCACCCCAGCATGATCTTCGGGTTCGACCGAACATAGCTGAAACTGGCGATCATCGCAGTCACGAAGTCCAGTTCTCTATCCAGCAACATCGGGATCGAAAGGACGGTGATCATGTATAGAATAAGGGCGAAAATGGCCCCCACGATGCTGCCGACGGCCAGCATAGTCAGGCCATTGGGTGTCATAAAGACCTCTAGCGAACTGGAGACGTTGGTCATGGTCGACAGCCCCATGAACAACGCAAAGATCATATGACCCAAGAAAAACCAGAACAGGAAAATCACCACGATAATCGCGCAGATGGATGGCAATTGACGACGGCTCTGCTGGAGGACAACGCCGAAAACCTCTTTGAAATCCAAAGGTTCACCCTGTTCCAACCGGTGTGACACCTCATACAACCCTACTGCCGCAAAAGGGCCGAGCAATGGGAACCCTATGGTGGCCAGCACCAGCCAGAATGACGTCTGCGTCTGCACCGTGACCCACGCCATGGCCAAGCCAGCCAACACATAGAACCCACCGAACAACAGGCCAAAAACAGGTGCCCGACGAAAATCAGCCCAGGCATGGCGCAACGCCTCGCGCAGCATTCCGGCATCCACAGGTCCCATATCCGGAACCCCAAAGGGTTTTTCCATGCTCTGTTTCTCCTCCTGTTTCCGGCGCTCTCCTCAAGCCGGTCGGTTTTGTGGCCACCCGGTCGCGTCGTGATACGCGGCTCCGATTGACAATATATCCGTATCCGCGCCGCGCGGGCCAAAGACTTGCATGCCCATCGGTAACCCGCCTGCCCCAAACCCTACCGGCACCGACATACACGGCAAGCCAATCAAGCTGACTGGAATCATGACCTGCATCCAGCGGTGATAGGTATCCATGCTTTTACCGGCAATCTCGGTGGGATACGGGAGCTCAAGTTCAAACGGCCAGACTTGAGTAGACGGCAGGATCAACGCATCAAATCCTTCGAACAGTTCAGCCGCGCGCCGGAACCAATCCGATCGTACAACACTTGCCTGATGCACCTGCATCGCCGTCAAGGCTTGCCCCTGGTCAAGCTCCCATTGCGCCGTGTCCTTCAACTGCGCCCGCTGTTCAGACTGCGGGGCGAGACTTGCCGCCACGCTCCAGGATCGTAAGGTCGACCAGCTTTCGAATATGCGTTCGGCATCAAAGGGCGGCGCAACAGCTTCAACCTGCGCCCCCTGCTGTACGAAAACGGACAGCGCATCCCGGCACAGGTCCAAAATACCATCCTCAAACGGGAACGCCCCACCCCAGTCGCCCAGCCAGCCAATCCGCATACCGGCCAGATCGGCCGCCTGAACAGGAGACACTGCAGCATTGTGCGGGGTTGCAGGATGCCGCGGGTCCGGCCCTGAAATCACGTCCAACAACACACCCAGATCTTCCGGGGCTCGTGCCATTGGGCCAAGCGTGGACAGTTGGTGAAGGAATATGTCGCCCACCGGTTCAGGCGGCACACGTCCCCAACTTGGGCGAAACCCATAGACATTGTTCCAGGCCGCGGGATTGCGCAGACTGCCCATCATGTCAGAGCCATCCGCCAGCGCCACCATCCCGGTGGCCAGCGCAACCGCTGCCCCACCCGATGATCCACCGCATGTCTTAGAGTGATCATACGGGTTACGCGTGGCACCATAAACGGGATTGAACGTGTGCGAGCCCAAACCGAACTCTGGCGTATTTGTTTTACCGATCAGGATTGCGCCGGCCGCCCGCATTCGTGCGGCTATCAGATCGTCCTGTTCGGGTACATGATCGCGATACAGCGGTGATCCCTGCGACGACACCACCCCGGCGACATTCACCAGATCTTTGACCGCAATTGGCAACCCATGCAACGGGCCCGTCACTGACCCCGCATCCAGCGCACGCGCCTCGGCCATCAGCGCCTCTTCATCACGCAGCGCAACAATCGCATTCAGCGGCGGGTTGACCGCCGCAATGCGATCCAAGGTTTCACGCATCAGATCAGCGGCTAAGAGACGCCGGGCCGAAAGCGCCGCCAACAAGGCAGTTGCGGTTGTCTGACTTAAATCCATCCGGGATCCATCGCATTCAGTGTTACCAAGTCGCGATCAGCCTAGCGAGGCAGCAACCCCATTTAAACCCGTGTTTTACATATATCTTTTACCATGCACACCGCAGCGCACGGATCCGCTTCATCTGGCCAAAAATATCCCGGCGGAGTCACCGCCTGCGGAGACGGGGGCAGGCCCCCTTGCGGCGTCTCAGCCGTCGCCCTGTGCCTCGGAGCGGCTCTTGCCCGCCACATCCATCGCAAGGGTGGCAGCCATGAACCCATCCAGATCACCATCCAGTACACCTTTGGTGTCCGATGTCTCATGGTTGGTACGCAGATCCTTGACCATCTGATAGGGCTGCAAAACATAAGACCGGATCTGGTTGCCCCAGCCCGCATCACCCTTGGCCTCATGTGCCGCGTTAATGTCCGCGTTGCGGCGGTCCAATTCCTGCTGATACAGGCGCGATTTCAGGGCCTTCATAGCAATATCTCGGTTCTGGTGTTGCGACTTCTCAGAACTGGTCACGACGATCCCGGTTGGAATGTGCGTAATCCGAACCGCCGAGTCCGTGGTGTTCACGTGCTGACCACCCGCGCCCGAAGACCGATATGTGTCGATACGAATTTCGGACGGGTTCACCTCAATCTCGATATTGTCGTCGACCACCGGATAGACCCAGACCGAACTGAAGGATGTGTGCCGCTTGGCCGCCGAGTCAAATGGCGAAATGCGCACCAGACGATGCACGCCGCTTTCGGATTTCAGCCAGCCATAGGCGTTGTGACCCGAAATCTTGTAGGCGGCGGATTTGATGCCCGCCTCTTCGCCCGCAGTCTCGGACTGCAGCTCGACCGTGTAGCCCTTCTTCTCGGCCCAACGGACATACATGCGCGCCAGCATCGAGGCCCAGTCACAGCTTTCGGTGCCACCGGCGCCCGAGTTGATTTCAAGGAACGTGTCATTGCCGTCGGCTTCGCCATCTAGCAACGCCTCAAGCTCTTTCTTGGCGGCCTTCGCCCCCAATTTCTGAATGGCGTCTTCGGCGTCGGTGACGACCTCTTCATCCTCTTCCATCTCGCCAAGTTCGATCAGCTCGATATTGTCGCTTAGATCGGTCTTGATGGATTCGTAGGTCTCAATGGCATCGACCAACATCTGACGCTCGCGCATCAGTTTCTGCGCGTTCTCGGGGTTGTCCCATAGGTTAGGATCCTCGACGCGCGCGTTGAATTCCTCAAGACGATGAGGGGCGGTCTCATAGTCCATACGCTGCGCCAGCAGCTCCAGCGACTTTTCGATTTCCGCCACGGTGTTCTGGGTTTCGGCGCGCATGGTCTTGTCCCAACTTGCTCAATCAGGCCTGCGTGATAGCAAGAGGCGCGGGCCACCACAAGACAGGCGAGACGGAATGCAAAACGCGTTGAACGAGTTTCTGACCAGATGGGATTTGGAAGACGCACAGCCCGTCGCAAATACCGGGCATGCACAAGTGTGGAAGGTCCGAACTTTGGACAACACGCTTGCCGCCCTCAAGATCTATCGCCGCCCAAACCGTGGCAATGAAACAGCTGGTCCGCACCTGATGCACCTGTGGCGTGACCGGGGGGCTGTGCACATAATGGCCGAGGCGCCCAACGCCGTTTTGACGGAATGGCTTGAAGGGCCATCGCTTGGGGACATCGCGCGGTCTGGCCGCCCGGATGATGCGGTACGCGGTCTGGCGACGGCAGCGGACCGACTGCACCGAAGGCCGACCATCAACGCGACCGGGCTGAAACCGCTTCAGGAAGTCTTCGCGCCAGTTTTCGACTGTCAATTCTCGGACGATTGCCCGATCCGGCTACGGCACGACATGATGCAAGCGATCCGCATTGGCCGTCGGCTTCTGGACACGCAGGATATGGTTGTTCCGCTGCACGGGGACCTGCATCATGACAACGTAATCGCAACACCTGCCGGGCCTCGGGTCTTTGACGCCAAGGGGTACATCGGCGACCCGGCATTCGAGCTGGCCAATGCACTGCGCCACCCCAAAGGCATGCCAGAGTGGGTTCGCCGACCTGAACAGATTGAAACTGGCCTGGCGCTATACGCGACCGCCATGCGGGTAAAAAAAGGACTACTTGCCCAATGGGCTGCCGCAAAATGTGCTCTGTCGATCTTCTGGCGCGCAGATGGCACCGTCACACATGACCCGGAAGAAGACCTGTTGAACCTTCTCCTGCAGGCAGCGGATCAGTAAAGACCGCCGCCCTGCAGATCACCCTGGCTGGCGTTGGGGCCAACAGTGATTGTGTTGCCGGTCGACGTGGTAACCTGACGGCCCGAGCTGGCCTCTTCGAACAGAGGCAGGTCGGAGCCCATCGCAAAGCCACCGTCGTAGACACGGTCGATAAAGCCGTCGACGCCATCGCGGAAATATTCGGCCACGACATAGTCACCGGAAGCATCGGCAGGCAGGCGCGCGCCACTAAAGCGGTCGATCTTGATGAAGTGGCCGCCTTCGGGCACATCAAACGGACCACCGCCGTATTTCTCGACGGCTTTCTCCATGAAGCTCTGGAACACTGGCCCGCACAACGTACCCCCATAGGCCCCCCGCCCCATCGGACGCGGGCGGTCATAACCGATATAGCAACCAGCAACGATGTTCGAGGTGAAGCCGATGAACCACGCATCCTTGGATTCATTCGTCGTACCTGTTTTACCTGCAGTCGGCACCGGCAGATTGACGACACTGGACGCGGTCCCGCGATCCACCACACCTTTCATCATCGACGTCAACTGATAGGCGGTGATCGCATCCATGACCTGAGAGCGATTGGTCTCGATAGTGGGCGACTCGTCCGGCTCAAGCCAGGCCGAGTTACAATCCAAGCACTGACGGTCATCATGGCGATAGATCGTCTTGCCGAACCGATCCTGAATACGGTCAACCAGAGTGGGCTCCACCCGCTCACCGCCATTTGCGAACATCGCGTACGCGGCGACCATCTTGTACAGCGTGGTTTCTTCCGACCCCAGCGAGTTCGCCAGGAACGCGCCCATACGGTCATAGACACCAAACCGTTCCGCGTAGCCCGCGACAACAGGCATGGTCACCTCTTGCGCCAGGCGAATGGTCATCAGGTTCCGTGACTGTTCGATCCCCGTGCGCAGCGGCGTTGGGCCGTAGAATTTGTTCGACGAGTTCTTGGGTCGCCACAGACCTTGGGGGGTGTTCACCTCAATCGGGGCATCCACAACGATGGTTGCAGGGCTATAGCCACTGTCCAGCGCGGCGGCATAGACGAAGGGTTTGAAGCTGGAACCCGGCTGGCGCTGCGCCTGTGTGGCGCGGTTGAACACCGAATCCTGATACGAGAACCCGCCCTGCATCGCCAGAACACGGCCCGAGTTCACGTCCATCGCAACAAAGCCGCCCTGCACTTCCGGCACCTGACGGGCGGACCACTGGCCTTCCTCTCCAGCCATGACCAGAATGACGTCACCGCGCTTGAAGTTTGCCGCAAAATCACCTTGCATCCATTTGATGTCAGCACGCGGGACGATGCCGTCTGCCGGACCGTCCTCGATCCCTACGGTCAATTGCTGTTCACCCACATTCAGTACAACGGCCGGATACCACTGGGTCGGCAGCACTACGTCGCGAGGAATTTCCATGATGGCCAAGGCTTCGCGCCATTGCGCCTCATCCGCCAGTTTTTCTTCTGGGATCACCTCGCCCGTACCACGCCACTTCCCACGTGAACGGTCGTATTTCTGCAATGCGGTGCGCAAGGCCTTGGCTGCCTCAAGCTGCATTTCCTCGTCAACCGAAGCGCGAACCGCGAAACCCCCAGTAAAGAATTCGCCCTCGCCGAAATCCTCGCTCAGTTGGCGGCGGATCTCGTCGGTGAAATAGTCACGCGGCGGCAACGCCGTACGGAAGCTTTCGAAATCTCCGTTCTGGACCGATCGGAGGGGCATTTCGACTTCGACCTCATAGGTCGCCTGATCGATATACCCATTCTGGTTCATCTCGCGCAAAACGTAGTTGCGGCGCGCCAGCAGGCGGTCCTTTTGCCGAACCGGGTGATAATCCGACGGTGCCTTGGGCATGGCGGCCAAAGTTGCGGCCTCGTGCGGCTCCAGCCCCTGCAAAGTCTTGTTGAAATAGGTCTGCGCAGCAGCGGTCACGCCATAGGAGTTCTGACCCAGAAAGATCTCGTTCATGTAAAGTTCGAGGATCTGTTCCTTGTCCAGCGTATCCTCAAGCCGGGTGGCGAGGATGATTTCCTTGATTTTCCGCTCGGCGCGGCGGTCGCCGGACAGCAGGAAATTCTTCATCACCTGTTGTGTAATGGTCGATGCACCGCGAACGGTTTCGCCCTTGGACTTCACCGCCTCGACACCGGCGGCAATGATACCGCGCGGATCGTAACCTTGGTGGGTGTAGAAATTCTTGTCCTCAGCCGAGATAAACGCCTGCTTCACCAGATCTGGAATCTCTTCGGACGGCGTGAACAAACGGCGTTCCTGCGCGAACTCGTCGATCAACTGGCCTTCGCCCGAATAGATTCGGCTGATCGTGGGCGGTTTGTACTGCGCCAACGATTCATGGCTGGGCAGGTCGCGCCCATACATCCAGAAGATCGCGCCGACGACCAGCGCGGCCATGAAGATACCCAATGTCACGAGGCTGAAGATCGCCCCGAAAATCGAAAGAATGAAACGGATCACGTTACTGCCTTTTACTCGCGGTGACGCCTATATAGTGATGGCCCGGCGCAGGGTCAAAACACGATGGCCAATAATAGCCGGTTTACGTCGCAGGGTCACTGACCAATCAGGGATCTTTTGATCAGGTCATCTTGCCGCCACTTCTGCAGACCATCGACAATGCCCTGCGCCATTCCAACGCGCCATTTCGGGTTCCTGATATTCTGCAGGTCCCGAGGGCTGGAGAGAAATCCAAGCTCGACCAAAACCGAAGGAATGTCCGCTGCCTTGAGAACCGAGAAGGAGGCCGTGCGGATCGGCCTACTGTTCATCGGGCCGCCCTGCTGTGTCATGCCATCAGCCAGCGCACGGGCCAACGCATCAGTTCGAGGCTTGGTTTCCTGCCGCGCGATATCCAGCAGGATATCGGCCACTTGGTCATCCGCACCGCTCAAATCAATCCCCGAGATCAGATCACCGCGGTCATGACGTTCCGCCAGCTTGTCACTGGCCACATCTGATGCTTCTTCTGACAAAGTATATACTGCGGCACCATGCGCCCGCCCTTCAGACAGGATATCTGCATGCAGTGAGATAAACACATCGGCACCGGCTCTATGCGCCAGCGCGATGCGCCGTTCGAGCGAGACGAATTGGTCATCAACCCGCGTCATCACCACTTCGAACCCTCCGGTCCGCAACAAATGCTCGCGAAGTTCGCGCGCGAAGGTCAGCATCAGGGTCTTTTCGTCCAACCCGTCGACCTCGGCCCCCGGGTCGATGCCGCCATGACCGGGGTCAAGCATGACCCGCAACGCGCCTGCCCCGCCGCGGCGCGGCTGGGCAGGGGTTACTGCGGGTTCAGGCAGATCCCAACCTTGTTGACGGGGTGCCCCTGCACCGGCAGCGAATGAATCGAATTCGGTTCCTTGCAGAAGCAGCGACAATTGCGCCCCTCCAGCCGTTTCATCAATTTTCATCTCGGCGCGGTCGACGGCCAAAGGCGCGCCAAGCTCCAGAACCATCCGAGACCAGCCGGGAACATATGCTCCGAACTGAACACCGCTGATACGATCGGTCTGCAGAAGTGTTTCGCGGTCAAGCCCGGTCCAGTCAACCTCTTGAAAATCAAGTACCATGCGGTAGGGATCTTGCAATGTGAACACGCGGTAAGGCACGCCTTGGCTGAGGCCCAGATCGACCCTCACCCCTGCGCGACCTTCGTCCACAATGCGACTGTCATCAGGCAACACGCGCGCAAGCGCGCTGAAGTCATGCGCGACTGCGGCAGTAGACAGCGCCCAAAACAGCGCAATGGCGTAAATGATCCTGCTCATGGCCTCAAGTTTTCCCGAGATCGTTTGTCTGGCACCCTATCGCATCCGGGGCTCGTTGTGAACGGCTCAGGCCTGTTTCGTGATCGCACCGCGATCCGCCATAAAGCGGTGCAGTCGCTGCAGACCCTCTTCGATGTCCGCCGTCGAGCGCGCGTATGAAAACCGCAGCGTCGTATGACCGCGCAACGGGTCGAAATCCAGTCCCGGCGTGACGGCTACCCCGGCCTTTTCCAACACCTCGGCCGCAAAGGCCCGGCTGTCGTCGGTCAGGTCCGAAACGTCGGCGTAGACATAAAACGCCCCATCCGGCGGCGCGATATTGGTGAAACCGGCCTTGGGCAGCCCTTCCAGCATCAATTGGCGGTTGCGGCGATAGACATCCAGATTGGCCTGCAATTCGCCATTGCAATCCATTGCCGCCAGCGCAGCCACTTGGCTGGCGTGCGGCGCACAGATGAACATGTTCTGGGCAATCCGTTCAACCACCCTCACCTGATCTTCGGGAACCACCATCCAGCCAACGCGCCAGCCGGTCATCGAGAAATACTTGGAAAACGAGTTGATCACATAGCAGTCATCCGTCAGCTCCAGCGCGGTGACAGCTTTGGCCTCATATTCCAGCCCATGGTAAATCTCATCACTGATGAACGAAGCGCCCTGCCCCTGCGCGGCGTCTATCAGCGCGCCCATCGCTTTGTGATCCAACATCGTGCCGGTGGGGTTCGCAGGCGACGCAACCATCAGGCCCTGCAGGTCGAGCCCTGCGAAATCGGATGGCACGGGTTGCATCCGGTTTTCGGGTGCGGTGGGCAGATCGACAGGGACCAGACCTAACGCTTTCAGAATTTGCCGATAAGAGGGATAGCCCGGCGCGCCGATACCTACGCGGGCGCCGCTGTCGAACAGGGCAGTGAAAGCCAGCAGAAACCCGCCGGACGACCCCGGAGTAACCACGACGCGGTCGGGGTTGAGATCGACGTTATACCACTCACCGTACAGGCTTGCGATCCGTTGCCGCAGCGCGGGCAGACCCAAGGCCACGGTATAGCCCAGCGGGCCTTGGTCCATTTCTTTGGCCAAGGCCTGAACGGCCCCCTTGGGCGCGCCCGTTCCCGGCTGGCCGACCTCCATATGGATGATGTGCCGCCCGGCCTCTTCAGCGCGGCGCGCGGCCTCCATCACGTCCATCACGATGAAGGGATCGACCCCGGATCGGGTTGAGTTTCTCATGCCCATCTCCCATGTTGCAGCCATGGCTTTTGAACGCTTATCCAGGCTGGCGTCAATCCCGGCCCTGTTGCTGATTGCAGTGGCATGGATGGGCAGTGCGTTTCAGTCCAGCGCCCAAAGCCTGATCCGCGACCCCGATATCGAGCACGGGTTGCGCGAACTGGCCTTTCCCATTCTGCGGGCCGCCGGGCTAAACACCAATCGGGTGAAAATTCTGGTCGTCAATGACAGAACGTTCAACGCTTTTGTCATTGATTACAACGCGATATACGTGAATTATGGACTAATCCTGGCAGTCGAAAGCCCCGAGATGCTGCAGGCCGTGATCGCGCATGAGGCGGCCCATATCGCCAACGGCCATCTGGCCAGACGGGTTGAAAACATGCGCGCCGCACAGCGCAAAGCCCAGCTGGGCACTGCGCTGGCCCTAATCGCCGCAGCCGCAGGTGGTGGCGAGGCCGCAGCGGGAATCGCCGCTGGCACATCCGCGTCTGCCCTGCGCAGTTTCCTGGGGCACACACGCGCAGAAGAGGCATCGGCCGACCGCAGTTCGGCCAGCTACCTCCGCGCGGCGGGGATCTCACCCAACGGGATGGTTGCCCTTCACCAAAAGTTTGCAGGTCAGGAGTTGCTGAACACCGCCAACCAAGACCCCTATATGCGATCCCACCCCACCAGCCGCGAACGGCTGCGCGCCGCTGAGGCGTTTGTGGGCGAGTTCAGCGATCATGCCTTACCCAACCCCAACGCCGATTACTGGTTTGCGCGGGTCAAGGGCAAACTATCGGCTTTCCTGCGTTCGCCGGGCTGGACCTTGCGCCGGTTAAAAGAGGAAAGCGCACAGGACATCCGCCTGATGCGCGAAGCCGCCGCCCATCATCAGAACCGCGATCTGGCCCGCGCAAGGACCGCAATCGACGGCGCGCTGGAAATCCGGCCCGATGATCCGTTCTTTTATGAATTAAAAGGGCAAATTCTACTGGAAAACAGAAAGTTGCCAGACGCAATTAAAGCTTACGGACAGGCAGTTGAGATGTCTCCGAATGATCCGTTGCTTCTGGCGGGGTACGGGCGCGCCTTGCTGGCAGATGGGCACACGACCGACGCCCTGAAGGTGCTTGAAAAGGCGCGCGCGCGGGACTATCGCAATGCACGACTGATGCAAGATCTTGGAATGGCTTATGCCAAGGTCGGAAATAACGGCATGGCCTCGGCTGTGACCGCAGAACGCTATGCCCTGCAAGGCCGCCTGGTCGATGCAGGCATTCACGCAAAACGCGCCGTCGGGCAATTGCCCGAAGGTTCACCTGGTTGGCAACGGGCACAGGATGTGTTGATTGCCTCGGAACGAGCGAAGAAAAAGAAAAGGAACCGGAAATGATCCTCAGACATGCTGCACCCGCCCTTCTGGGGCTTTCCCTGATCACCGGCCCCGCGCAGGCCCTGGACCTGAGCACCATGAGCGATGCCGAACGCGAACAGTTCGGTGTGCAGGTGCGCGAGTACCTTCTGGAAAACCCCGAAGTGATCATCGAAGCAATCAACATTCTTGAACAGCGTAACGCTGTGGCCGAAGCTTCCGCTGACAAGGAACTGGTCGCCGCCAATGCGGACGAGCTGTTCAACGACGGCTATAGCTGGGTTGGTGGCAACCCGGATGGCGACATCACTCTGGTCGAATTCATGGATTACCGCTGCGGCTACTGTCGCCGCGCCGTGCCCGAAGTCGCGAGCCTGTTGGCCGAAGATGGCAACATCCGCCTTGTGATCAAGGAATTCCCGATCCTGGGCGACGCCTCGGTCCTGTCTTCGCGTTTTGCGGTCGCAACCAAACATGTGGCTGGCGCCGACGCCTACAAACAGGTCCATGACGCGCTGATGGAATTCGGTGGAGAGCCTTCCGAAGTCTCCCTGCGCCGGATCTCGGATGGCCTCGGCCTGGACAGCGATGCGATCATTGCGGCCATGGACAGCGAACAGGTTACGGATGAAATCGGTAAGACCCGTGCGCTGGCGCAGCGTATGCAGATTTCAGGAACACCTTCATTTGTTCTGGGCACCGAAATGCTGCGTGGGTTCCTGCCAGCGGATCAGATGAAGCAGATTGCGGACGGTGTGCGCGCAGAACAGGGTTGATGAACAAAGAGCCTATTGGGGTTTTCACAATGAAGCGTAGGGAAGTTCTGCTGTCCGGCGGGGCGATTGGGTTAATGAGTGTCACACAGCAACCTTTGGCCCAAGCTGGCTTGGGCTATTTTGTTCCCGCGGAAGAAACACGACACCAACGCACTTTCATGCAGTGGCCAGTAAGCCGCAATGTGTATCCAGATGCCCACTTGCGTGATCTGGTGCAGCAAACAATCGCCGATATTGCCAATGCGATATCGCCATTTGAACCGGTGACGATGCTGGCTGCCGCCGAACAGCATTCGGCAGCGCGTGAAAAACTTTCAACGGAAGTTGAATTGTGGGACGTCCCAACCGAAGACCTTTGGTGCCGGGATTCCGGACCGATCTTTTTGATCTCAGACGGCGGTGACATGGCGATCCGCAAAATCCAGTTCAATGGCTGGGGTGAGAAGCAAGCACACAAACAGGACGCTCGTGTCGCTGGTCGCGTTGCTGAACGACTGGGCCTGCCGCTCCTTCCGTCCGGCCTGAACGGTGAAGGTGGAGGTGTTGAGCAAGACGGGCACGGCCTGCTCATTGCGCATGAAAGCTCATGGGTGAATGGCAATCGCAACCCTGGCCAGTCCCGTAACGAGATCGAAGCCAAACTTTTGGCCGCCTACGGAGCAAACCGCATGATTTGGTCCGAGGGTGTTTGGGGCGAAGACATTACCGACTACCATATCGACAGTCTGGCACGCCTTACCGGACCGGGTCGTGTTCTGGTCAACCTTCCAGACGAACCTGATTTTCAGGACCCCTTCCACCTTGCGGCATTGGACACGCATGACCGATTGGTTGCGGAAGGTTTACAAGTAGAGGTTATTCCGGAACCAGTCAGAAGGCGGGTCAAAGATCCAGAGTTCGTGGCGTCCTATGCAAACTACTATGTTTGCAATGGCGCGGTCATCATGGCCCAATTCGGTGACAAAGAAACCGACACCATCGCGCGCGACGCCCTGTCCCGACATTACCCGGGGCGCGAAGTTGTGGCACTGAACGTCGATATTTTAGGCGAATTTGGTGGCGGTATTCACTGCGCAACGCAACAAATGCCCGCCGCCTGAAGTGACCCAAGGGTCAGTGACATCAACTATTCCGCCGCCTCAGCCACGGCGTCCAGTTCCGCCGCCTTCTTCTCGACCTCTTCGACGATGTGATCGATCATCTGGTCATTCGACATCTTGTGGCTGGCCTTGCCTGCCAGATAAACCATACCGGATCCGGCCCCGCCGCCGGTGAAGCCTACATCGGTCATTAACGCCTCACCCGGCCCGTTCACCACGCAACCGATGATCGAAAGGCTCATCGGCGTTTTGATGTGTTCCAAACGCTGTTCCAGCGCCTCGACCGTTTTAATCACGTCGAAGCCCTGCCGCGCGCAGGAGGGGCACGAGATGATGTTCACGCCGCGATGGCGCAGGCCCAGGGATTTCAGAATCTCGAAGCCCACCTTTACTTCTTCGACCGGGTCAGCGGACAGGCTGACACGGATCGTGTCGCCAATACCCATCCACAGCAGATTACCCAGCCCGATGGCCGATTTGATGGTGCCAGACACCAGCCCGCCCGCCTCGGTGATGCCTAAGTGGATCGGCGCATCCGTGGCCTCGGCAATGCCCTGATAGGCCGCTGCGGACAGAAAGACGTCGCTGGCCTTCACGCTGATCTTGAATTCGTGAAAGTCGTTGTCCTGCAGGATGCGAATATGCTCCAACCCGCTTTCGACCATCGCCTCGGGACATGGTTCGCCATATTTCTCAAGCAGGTGCTTTTCCAGACTGCCCGCGTTTACCCCGATCCGGATCGAGCAATTGTGGTCGCGCGCGGCGTTGATGACTTCCTTCACACGCTTTTCATCGCCGATATTGCCTGGATTGATGCGCAGACATGCAGCCCCCGCTTCGGCAGCTTCGATGCCCCGACGGTAGTGAAAGTGGATGTCGGCCACGATGGGAACCGGGCTTTCGCGCACAATCTCTTTCAACGCCTTCGATGACGCCTCATCTGGGACGGACACGCGCACAATATCAGCGCCCGCTTCGGCGGCGGCTTGAACCTGCGCAACGGTCCCAGCAACGTCTGTTGTCAGCGTGTTGGTCATGGTCTGAACAGCAATGGGCGCGTCGCCCCCGACCGGAACATTCCCGACCATGATCTGGCGGGATTTGCGGCGATAAATGTTTCGCCACGGGCGGACATGATTAGGGGACATGAGGACGGGTCCAGAGCTGCCTGAGTTGCGTCTTTAAATAGTCCGCCTACCCGGCCACCGCAATGGCCAGATCACTCAGCAGGCGTTTCAGGTACTTCCGCCTGAAGTTCGGCCACCAATTGTTTGAGGGCGCTATTCTGTTCGGCTTCCAGATCGGCAACCTCATAGCGTTCGGCAACCGCGTCTTTGGACAGCAGAACACCTTTGGTCACTGTGCCCGGCGCGCCAACAGGCCCGAAATGCTCACCGTTCATCGAGAAATAAACGGACCCCGAAGCCCCTGCGCGCAGCTGCGGCGGTTCTTCGGTCAGAGGTATCTCGAATGTGTTGCCCTGCTCGACTGTGCCTAGCGTACCTTCGAATAGGACGCTCCCATCTGCGGCGCGAATACGCATCCAAGATGGTGCAACGGCAACAATTTTGAGCGCGGTATCAACCTGCTCGACTACCTGCGGCAATGCGAGGCGTTCAACTGTGTGCACCTCGGCCACTTCAATCCGTGGTGCCTCTGGTGGACGGAACGTACCCACGGTACGCGGGTCCAGCGTAGCAATCGGAGCGTCACGTGCCACAAGAACCGGAACATCCAGCGCCTGTGGGCGATAAAGACGATCCAGCGCCTCAGGGGTCGGTGCGGTGGCATCTGCGGCTTCGGCAACTTCTACCGGAGCGCGGGCTGCATCCAACGGGTCGAGATCGGACAGAACCACCGGGGCTTGTTCAACCGGGCTTACTTGTACCTGCTGGATTTTGTTCAAGACGGCCCAGCCGCCGTAGCCAATGCCGCCAATTACCGCCAGCAGAACCAGAGACGAGCCAATGGCACGGGGTTCGATCTGGCTGACCAGAGATTCCCTGCCTGGGATGTAAGGTGTATTCGGCGAGATGAACGGATCGCGCCCCATCGGACCCCGCGCGGGCAACCCGCCGGATGGTTTGCGCACAACCGAAGCCTCGGCTGACATACCATGGGCAACTTCGAAGCCGCTCTCGGCGCAGAAGGTGGCAAAAGTATCATCCGGGTTCATGCCCAGATAGCGCGCATAAGAACGCACATACCCGGCGATGAAGCCGGGTGTGTCAAACGCATCAGGATCAGCGTCTTCAATGGCAGCGATGTAGTTGGCTTTGATCCGCAGTTCGCGCTGAACATCCAGAAGAGACTTGCCCATCGTCGCGCGTTCGCCGCGCATCCTGTCGCCAAGCCGCACCTCATAGTCGTCAAAGCCCTTTGGCCGGACGTCCGTGTCTTGTTCGGAATCGCGCTGTGATCTGCGCCCAATCATTCCTGCTGCCCCATTCTGCCTTACGCGTGTTACACGCCAACGGCGAATCGCCTACCTAACGATTCGTGCGTCTCTTTTGTTAGCGTAAGCTTAACACGCGACAAATGCATTGCACACTTTGGCGTGAGGTTATCCTGCAAGTTCGGCGCGATTTAGCGCACAATGTGACCAAAGTTCGTCCATCGCATGGATCAGTCGGTTCATTTCACCCGGTCCGTGGACCGGTGACGGGGTAAAACGCAGGCGTTCCGTACCACGCGGCACGGTCGGGAAGTTGATGGGCTGGACGTAGATTCCATGGTCATCCAACAGCTTATCGCTAAGGATCTTGGTGTGCACCGGATTGCCAACGATCACCGGTACAATGTGGCTGCCGTGATCAATCAGCGGCAGACCCATCCCTTTCAGTCGCAGCTTGAGCACCTTGGCCTGAGTCTGGTGCTGCTCGCGCAATTCCGACGCACCCTTCAGATAGGCGACAGATGCGGCAGCACCTGCGGCAACGGCCGGCGGCAACGATGTCGTGAAGATGAAACCCGGCGCGTAAGAACGCACAGCGTCACACATTTTCTCACTGGCGGCGATATAGCCCCCCATCACGCCATAAGCCTTGGCCAATGTTCCGTTGATGATGTCGATGCGATGCGCCAAGCGATCACGTTCGGTCACGCCTCCACCACAGGGACCGTACATGCCGACCGCGTGCACCTCGTCGATATAGGTCAGCGCGCCAAATTCATCTGCCAGGTCGCAGATCTCTTCGATCGGGCCGAAATCGCCGTCCATCGAATAGACCGACTCGAAAGCGATCAGTTTGGGTGTCGCAGGATCGTCGGCCTCAAGCAGCTCGCGCAGATGCGCGACGTCGTTGTGACGGAAGATTCGCTTGTCGCCGCCATTGCGGCGCACGCCTTCAATCATCGAGGCATGGTTCAGCGCGTCAGAATAAATGATCAGGCCCGGGAACAGCTTGGGCAACGTGCTGAGCGTCGCGTCATTGGCGATGTACGCGCTGGTGAACAGCAACGCCGCTTCTTTACCGTGCAAATCCGCCAACTCAGCTTCAAGTTGCTTGTGATAGACAGTGGTGCCCGAAATGTTGCGCGTTCCGCCGGAACCTGCACCGGCAGCATCAACGGCATCATGCATAGCATTCAGAACAACCGGGTTCTGGCCCATACCCAGATAGTCGTTTCCACACCACACCGTGATATTCTGCTGCGAGCCGTCCGGACGCGTCCGTACAGCATGCGGGAAATGACCGTTCTGGCGTTCGATATCAATAAAGGTCCGGTAACGACCTTCGTCATGCAGCCTGGCAATCGCTGAATCGAGCTGAGCAGTATAGTCCACCGGTTTCTCCTTCTGTGCCCGGCATTGACCTGCTGGTTGCCGAACCCGTTACTCCCCCAGATGACCATACATTCTGTCTCTGCGGTTTGCTTCCCCTTGAATGCCTTGAGTAGCGGCATTGTCGGAGTCGCGACATTGATTTGCATCAATTATCCCTGATCTTGCCACGGGACAAGTAAAGTTACGGCCATCAGACGCGAGGAAACGACGCAGGCGTTCCAAAGTCACATGTCCCGTTTCCGATAGTATACCCCAAATCCCGTCGATACGCACTGGACGGCACCGCCGGTGCTGATAGGTTCCGCACCAGTTCACGCCATTCAGGAGAGGCTCATGTCACTAGACGCGGTTCTGAGCAGGATCGACACCGATCTGTCCACGTCCATCGACCGTTTGATGGAATTTCTGCGCATCCCATCGATTTCGACCGACCCAGCCTACAAAGAGCAGGTTGATCAGGCCGCCGACTGGCTGGTCACAGACCTGCAAAGCATCGGCATTACGGCCGAAAAGCGCGAAACGCCGGGCCACCCGATGGTCGTTGGCCATGTGGGCGAGGGCAGCGACGGCCCGCATGTTTTGTTTTATGGCCACTACGACGTGCAACCTGTTGATCCACTGGAGCTTTGGAACCGTGACCCGTTCGACCCAGCGCTGGAAGATACTGACAACGGTCAGGTCATCCGCGGCCGCGGCTCGTCGGATGACAAAGGCCAGTTGATGACCTTTGTTGAGGCCTGCCGCGCATGGAAGGCGATCCACGGCACCCTACCCTGCCGCATCACGTTCTTCTTCGAAGGCGAAGAAGAATCCGGCTCACCCTCGTTGGTGCCGTTCCTCGAAGCCAACAAAGACGAATTGAAAGCCGATCTTGCGCTGGTTTGCGACACCTCGATGGTCTCGCGTGGCGTGCCCTCCATCGCCTCGCAATTGCGCGGCATGCTCAAGGATGAGTTCACTATCATCGGCCCACGCATCGATCTGCATTCCGGCCACTATGGCGGCCCGGGCTTGAATCCGCTGCGTGAGATGTCGAAGATCGTCGCCTCGTTCTACGATGACGAAACCGGTCGCGTGGCCGTTGACGGATTTTACGAAGGTGTACACGAAGTGCCCGCCGAGCAGCTGCGCCAATGGGAAAACTGCGGTTTTGATGAGGCGGAATACCTGAACTCGGTTGGCTATTCGCAACCCCATGGTGAAAAGGGCTATTCCACATTGGAACAGCAGTGGGCGCGTCCAACACTGGAAGTGAACGGTTTGTGGGGTGGCTACAATGGCGCGGGATCAAAAACCGTGATCCCGTCCGAAGCACATTGCAAGATCACCTGCCGGCTGGTCGGCGACATGGACCCCGATGCCCTGCGCGACAAGGTCCGTAAACATGTCGAAGATCGCCTGTCGCCGGACGCGAAAGTCGTCTGGGACAACGACCTTGAAGGTTCGCCTGCGTCGGTCATGAACCTCGACCGGCCGGAATTCGAAGCCGCGCGCGGCGCATTGTCGGATGAATGGGACCGGGAAGCTGTCTTTACCGGCATGGGCGGCTCGATCCCGGTGGTTGGCTATTTCAATTCGGTTCTTGGATTGGACTCGATGCTGGTTGGCTATGCCAATGACGATGACGCCATCCACTCACCGAACGAAAAATATGACGTGAAAAGTTTCCACAAGGGTATTCGCTCGTGGGCGCGCATTCTGGATGCATTGAATAAATAAAATACTTGCGAGGCTCTGCCTCGCGCTCCGGGAAATTAAAAAGCCAGATGAAGGAAGGATCCTTACTTCATCTGGCTAAAATATTCTCAGGGGAGACGCCCGGCCCGGTCGGCGGGGACAGAGCCCCCATCCTTACATGTGAATCACACGCCCGTAGGCATCCAACACGCTTTCGTGCATCATTTCCGACAGAGTCGGGTGTGGGAAGACAGTGTTCATCAGGTCCTCCTCGGTGGTCTCCAATTGCCGTCCCACTACGTAGCCCTGAATCAACTCGGTAACTTCCGCACCGATCATGTGTGCGCCCAGTAGTTCACCTGTCTTGGCGTCGAAAATCGTTTTGATCAGGCCTTCGGGCTCACCTAACGCAATGGCTTTGCCGTTGCCGATGAACGGAAACTTGCCAACCTTGATGTCATAGCCAAGCTCTTTCGCCTTGGCTTCGGTGTACCCCACCGATGCGACCTGAGGCTGACAGTAGGTGCAGCCGGCGATGCTTTCGGGTTTCACTGCATGAGCGTGTTTACCGGCAATCAATTCTGCAACCATGACACCTTCATGGCTGGCTTTGTGCGCCAGCCAGGGCGCGCCTGCGATATCACCGATGGCATAAAGGCCATCAACACCTGTGCGGCAGAATTCATCCGTGACGACATGGGTGCGGTCAATCTTAACGCCCAAGGCCTCGAGCCCAAGGTTTTCAACGTTCCCAACAATCCCCACGGCCGAGATCACGGTGTCGAAGTCGTGCATTTCGACCTTGCCCTTAACCTCAATATGCGCGGTGACCTTACCCTTGGCGCGGTCCAGTTGCTTGACCATCGCCTTTTCCATGACGGTCATGCCTTGTTTCGTAAAGGCCTTCTTAGCCAACGCGCTGATTTCTGCGTCCTCGACCGGCAGGACCCGGTCCATAACCTCGACCACGGTCGTGTCTGCGCCCAAGGTATTATAGAAGCTGGCGAATTCGATCCCAATTGCGCCGGACCCGATCACCAACAATTTTTTTGGCATCCGCGGCGGCTGGAGCGCGTGCTTGTAGGTCCAGACCAGATCGCCATCCGCTTCCAATCCGGGCAGTTCGCGCGCCCGTGCACCGGTGGCCAGAACGATGTTCTTGGCGGTCAGTTCCTCGGTGCCCTTGTCGGTTTTAACGGTGACCTTGCCTTTAGCAGGGATCGTGGCCGCACCCATGAAAACGGTCACTTTGTTCTTTTTCAACAGATGGCCAATGCCACCCGACAGCTGCGCCGCAACGCCGCGCGAACGCTTGACGACCGCATCCAGATCAAAACCAATCTTGTCTGCGCTCAGGCCAAAATCCTTGGCCCGCTCCATCAGATGGAACACTTCGGACGTTCGCAGCAGCGCCTTGGTCGGGATACAGCCCCAGTTCAGGCAGATACCGCCCAAATGCTCGCGTTCGACCACGGCGGTTTTCAGGCCCAGTTGCGCGGCACGGATAGCGGCCACATAGCCACCGGGACCGGCGCCAATTACGATCAGATCAAAAGATTGTGCTGCCATGTTTCCCTCTCGGCGCAGGTCGATTCAGAAATTAGTTTACCATTAAACTAATTTTAAGAACGCATCAACATATTGCTCCCGCGACAAAACGGACGCAGGGTAAACCGGCGCGGTATGCGCTGTTTTCAGCCTATACCGCGCGTGAACCTATGGCTAGAAGATACGCACCGGGCCTGTCCGGACTTCGTGAAACCCAAGTCATTCGAAAGGCTTACCATGGCCAAAACGCTTAAAGATCTGTTGCTTGCACTGTTAAATGCAACGCTTATCCTGATTGCACTATGCCTGTTTCTGGGGTGGAAGCTGGCTTCTACAGTCGACGACATTACCGTCAAGTTTGCCGAGAAGGTCCAGATCGTAGCGCCCCTGAAGGAAGACGTTCAAGGGATACGCGGTGAACTGACGGCATTGCGCAGCGACCTGTCATCCCTTCAGCTTAGCGGAACAGCAGCCGATAGTGCCACCGCCCAAAAATTGTCTGAAGCTTTGGAAAAGCTGAATGATTTAGAGAATAACCTGCAAGCTGCGCAGGCGAGAATAGCCGAGTTGACCGAAGCCCCGGACCAGTTAATTAACACTGCAATTGAAAATTCGGCCGACATTGTCGCCGACCGGATCATTGCAATCCGAGGCTGCGAGCCGGCGTCCTAGCCGGCTGTCTGCAACTCGCGCACGGTCGCGCCGTATCCGCCCATGTCGACATAGGCGGCCTCGTGCTCGGTCATTGGGCGCGAGAGAGCGTCGTTGCGGTATGGGAACCGACCGAACTTGCGGATCACTTCGCGATGCGCCCTTGCGTGCAACAGGTTGCCGTCGTCGCCATCGGTCATGTTTTGACACATCAGGCGCACACAGCGTTCCTGGTCACACAGGTTTTCCGAATGCATCAATGGAAGATAAAAGAACTGGCGGGCCGGTTCGTCGATCTTCATATCCCACCCTTTGTCCACCGCACATTTCGCTGCTGACAACGCCGCGCGGTCTGAGGCGAAGGCCTCAGCGCTTCCTCGGAACATGTTGCGTGGAAACTGATCCATCAGGATGATGTACGCCAATGCACCGCTGGGATAGGTCAGCCAAAGAGAGAACTTGCCTTCACTCGCAGCCTCCCATGTGGTCAGGAACCTTTCGCGGATTTCTGCATCCAATGCGTCATCCTGCAGATACCAACCCTTGGGACCAACCTCATCTAACCAAAAACTCAATACATCTTCAGGACTTGCCATGCCCTTAACTCCGTCGTGTTTCCCCCCCAAGGGACTTAAATTCATTTAAGTGTGTTTTACAGAATTGTAACAGTAAATTATTGCAACACTTGCGACATAAATTCGTGTTCTAGGCAACATCTTGCGTTTCCTGCTCGGCTTCTGCGGCCTCGATGGCCACCTCTTGCGCCAATTCCATCACAACCGGAGACGCCGTTGGATAGAGCGGCGACATGGTGCCCGTTTCGTCGACCGGGATCGCCGCGCGCTGGGTCATACGGTAAAGCGCATAGCCCGCCATAACGACCAGCAGTATTGCGATGAAAAGGAAAAAGCCCGGAGGACCAAAGACCGCATCCCCCATGAGCCAACCGGTGATCAACGGGCCCGCAATGGCCCCCATGCCGTTGATGAACAAAAGACCCCCTGACGCTGCGGCCATGTCTTCGTGTTCCAGAAAGTCATTCGCGTGCGCAATCAGCAGTGAATACAGAGGGTTCGACATACCGCCGATCACAAAGGCCGCGCCCAGCAGGATTGGAAACGTCACACCGAATACCAAGCCCACAACTGCCGCGCAGCTGCCGACCCCTGCAACAAGCATGATCAGGAAACGGCGATCCATGCGGTCGGACATCCATCCCAATGGATACTGCAAGACCAGAGCACCGATATAGAATGCGGCAATAAAAGTCGAAATCTCGACCAGCGTCAGACCCGCGCGGGCACCGTATACCGACGCCATCCCGAACTGTGCAGAGAAAACGCCGCCCAGAAGAAACATGCCAACACAGCCCAAGGGCGAATATCCGAACAATTCGCGCAAAGTCATCGGTTTGGTTGTGTCAAACGCAGGTGTCGGTGAGATCGACAAGAGAATTGGCGCAAAAGAGACCGAAACCAGAATGGAGGCGATTACAAAGGTATCGAACCCGGCCGGATCGCCCAAAAGAACCAAACCTTGTGCGCTGATGATGCCTGTCATCTGGAAGATCATGTAAAGAGACAGCGCCTGCCCACGGTTCTCGTTGCTGGCTGCATTGTTGAGCCAGCTTTCCGCAGTGACGTACACTCCGGAAAAACAGAACCCGATCACGACACGGCCCAGAATCCAGATAACCGGGTCGGTCATCAACGGATACATGATCATCACGGCAGAAATGAACGATGCCAGTGCCGCGAAGACCCGCACATGTCCGACACGTCGGATCATTTCGGGTGCAAGGCGTGATCCACCCAGGAAACCAACGAAATAGGCCGACATGACGAATGACATCTGAAGGGTCGAAAACCCCTCGATCTCGCCCCGGACACCCAGGATTGTCCCCTGAAGGCCGTTTCCGACCATCAACAGGCCCATACCAAGCAATAGCGCCCATGCGCTGGAAAGGACCTGAATCATTGGGGCCTCCGAAAAATTCCGACCAAGACTGTGACACCGTTTTGCAATCAAAAACGGCTTTGGTCATGCTTGTCTACGACATTGAAAAGATTCGATCCCGACAACACGTCCCTTACGGGATCAAAAGCGACGCATCCCCGTAAGAGAAGAACCGGTATTTCTGTTCAATCGCATGCGCGTACACCTTCCGCATTCGCTCCTGCCCCATCAGGGCCGACACCAGCATCAACAAGGTGGATTTCGGCAGGTGGAAATTGGTCATCAAGGCGTCGGTCACATGAAATTCGAAACCGGGATAGATGAAGATGTCCGTTTCGCCTTCCCATGGTTCGATCTGGCCCGACCGGCTGGCGCTTTCGATCAGTCGTAACGCCGTTGTGCCTACCGGGATGACCCTGCCCCCTGCGGCCTTGGTCTCGCGGATCTCTTGCGCGGCGGCGGTGCTGACACTGCCCCACTCAGCGTGCATCTTATGGGTCGTCACGTCCTCAACCTTGACCGGCAGAAACGTTCCCGCGCCCACATGCAGCGTGACATGGGTGACTGCGACACCGCGCGCGCCCAGCGCCTGCATCAACGCCTCATCAAAGTGCAGCGACGCCGTCGGGGCGGCAACTGCACCGGAATTGCGGGCCCAGATTGTCTGGTAATCCGTCTTGTCCTGCTCATCCGCAGGCCGCTTGGCGGCGATGTAGGGCGGCAGAGGCATTGCCCCGGCCTGTTCCAGCGCAGCATCAAAATCATCGCCCGACAGATTGAACCGCAGATAGGCTTGCCCGTCCTCAACCCGCTCCAGCGTGGCGCTCAGTTGATCCGAGAATTGAATGTCTTCACCCAGCTTCACTTTCTTCAGCGGTTTGATCAGGGCCGCCCATGTGCCATCAGCCTGCGGGTCCAGCAAAGTCGCCTCGATTGCAGCAGACACCGGTCCTTGCGCACTGTCGCGATGGCGCCGCCCGTTCAGGCGCGCGGGGATGACGCGCGTGTCGTTTAGCACCAATCTGTCACCCGGCTGCAACCAGTCGGTTAGATCAAAAACATGCGCATCCGAGATCACGTCACCTTCGGCCACCAACAGGCGCGCGGATGAGCGCGGGCTGGCGGGACGTGTGGCAATCCGGTCTTCGGGCAGATGGAAGTCAAAATCGCTGAGTTTCATAGCCGCGCCATACAATTCCGCATCGGAATCAGCAACAGCCCATCCGGGTCAATTGTCCCGGGGCGGAGAACCAAAGGTCTTTTTGGGTTCATCCGGCTTTCTCGGCAGCGCATTGGGGCCATCTGATACAGTCGGGGCCGGTGCGCGCAGTAAATTTCGTAGGAACAGTGGCGCAAGGCCAGACAGCGGGTTTACGGAAACTTTTGGCTTCGTAAGCGGCCCGGTCAGGCTGTAGTTGAACCCGATGACCCCCTCGCCTTTTTTCGTAAACACACTTCCGATCGCGTTCACCAGATAGATCGGAGAAATTGCGCCACGCAGGTTTAGCATGCCCGCAACCGTGTCGATCGTGCCGTCAAAGGACAAGCCGATGGACGGGCCAACGGCGCTTCCACTGAGGACTTTGATTTCGGTCGGAGTGATCCGCATGCGGCTATCGATAGTCGAGAAAAAAATCCCCTGCCCGGTCATCTCGTCCAAAAGTCCAACAAGACTGATCGCGTCTAACAGTGCGGCCATTGCCGGTGCATCGGTAATGCGTGTGTTTAGTATTTTGAGGATCACATCATAATTCCCCGGCGCGCTGACCGGTTCCAGTTGCAGATCCAAACTGCCGCCACGCGCCTGGGTGATAACACCAGCTGACCGCAGGACGGCCCCTGCGTCCTTCGACTTTATGTTCAC
Source organism: Ruegeria sp. YTSC004 (assembly GCF_059609805.1). Classification (NCBI taxonomy): domain Bacteria; kingdom Pseudomonadati; phylum Pseudomonadota; class Alphaproteobacteria; order Rhodobacterales; family Roseobacteraceae; genus Ruegeria; species Ruegeria sp. YTSC004. The sequence goes on along the minus strand of NZ_JBXWMJ010000004.1, from coordinate 252,846 downwards.
GGCGCTACCGCTGTCGCGCGGGCTCATCTGACCGCTGACCGCCGTGCCGCCGTTAACATTGGCCGTAAAGGTGCCGTTCACCCCGCCTGTGGTTTGAAACGCGCCCCGGAACCCGGTCAGTGCAATGTCTTCGGTCACCTGCAGGCGGTCCAACAGAACATCGATCCTTGGACCGGGGCCTGACCCTCCTCCGCCACCGCCCTCGCCGAAGGTTGCGCGACCCAGATTCATGACACCGCCCTGAACGACGATATTGGGGACAGGTCCGCCGGTGTTGATCAGTTCGGCCGGCACCGCCAGCCAGTTGCCCAGATCAAACGAACTGAACCGTATCCGGTCAAAGGCACCCCCGTCCCGGAAGAAGATCGAGGCTTTAGTGCGCAGCCCCGCGACATCAAGCGTCAGATCATCCACTTTGGGCTTTTCACCCAGCGTGGCGTCCAGTGTCATCTTTCCGGTCGCCCCCGTCCCTTTGCGCCAGCCAAGTTCAGGAATTGCCATTCCGACCCCGGCGAGGTCCGAGGTCGCAGAGAGTGTGACGGGTTCATCCGCGCCGATTCCAACGGTGATATCCGCTGTGCCTTTTCCAGTCAGCATGCCCGGCGGCAGCGGCACCTTCAGTTCGCTCATCAACAAAGGCGACAGTTCGATCTGGCCCGTCAGTTCGCTGCGTTGCGGCCCATCCCCGCCAATGGGCTGACGCCACGCGACCTGCATCGGCACTTGGCCGAATAAGCCGTAGCCGTCGATCTTCACCTCGGTCTGATTGCCGGACAGGTTCAAAAGATCAGCGCTGACGGAATAGTCAGGCACAAGTTTGTCGCTTTGCACATTGTCGATTTCACCGGTGTAGTGGAATTCTGTGTCGTGAAACTTCAGCCCCTTTTTCAGCGGCAATGACAAAGTGCCTGACAAGCTTACGTCACCAGCCGCCAGATCGACCGGCAAGTTGGCTTTAGACATCAGGCTTAGTGGTGGTCGGTCCAGCAGCGACAAGGCGGCCTCGACGCTGCCGCGCGCCTCGATCCGAGCAATCGCAGGCGTTCCGCCCTTGGCAGTTGTATCCGGGATGATGAACGAGGTTCCCGAGGCATCCACCGCGCCACCCTGATCGGCGATGACAACCCCTTTTTCAGCCGTGACGGTAAAGCGATCTTTCAGCAGGCTAAGCCGGCCCCGCCCGTCCTGGATCAGCGGCAAGGTCTTGGCAAACCTGATCTTGGCCTCATCGAACCCAAGGCCCAAATAGAGGTCCGGCTTACTGCCCGGATGCAAGCGTAGTGAAAACTCCACATCTGAAAACTGACCTTCGAACAGGTTTTCCGACACCCATTTCCGCGGGTTCGGCGCCAGTCTTTCGGGCCAGTATCGCAACAGGTTCTCAGACCCCATCTTGTCCAGTTGCGCATCAAACGCGGCATCCCAACCGTCGGGCTGGCCGATCAACCTGCCCGTTGCGTGCAATTCGTGCAGGGCATCCGTGATCGTCAACTGCCCCAGCTGCAGCTCGAACGGCGCAAGCTTGAGTTGAAAATCCACATCCGCCCGCGCCGTTTCCAGCGATTCCGGGAACAGACCACCGGGGTAGATATCGATACTGTTCAGGGTCAGCTGTGACGTCAGGCTTTCAAGAACACCGTTTTCGACCCCGTTCAAATAGGCTTTGCCTTCGGCCTGCACGGCCCCCACGTCGGACACGACCGAGGCCTCGTTGAATTCCAGAACATGACGCGCGGGGTCATAGGTGAAATAGGCGCGCGCGGATTCGAACCCGATCGGGCGCGTCTCAGGTCTGGGCTGCAGGACACCCTCGCCCAGATTCAACGTCGCAAAAAGCGGCCCCAGCGCGGCCTGCCCATCTACACTGCCCCGTAACGCGCCGGAAATCGGAGCATTGAGCACCTGCAACCACGCCAGTGCAACGCTTTGGGTGGCAATGTCTTCCGAGGGTAAATCGGTGATCGAAACCCCAAAACTCGCCTGAGGGGTACCAAGCACGCTGGTATAGTTCGCCTCGATCGTGCTGGCGTAGTCGCGCCCGGTCAGAACCGAAAACCCGGTCGCCAGCCGCATTTCATTCCCGTCCCGGATGATCGAGATATGCCCGCCGTCAAACACCCAGGCCCGCCCCAGCCGCAGATCCTGATAGTCCAGCGTCAACGATTCCAGATCGACCGCCCGCAAACCTGACAGAAACGGGGACAGGAACACATCATCCGATTCCTCGATAAGCTGTGCCAGCGTCGGGGCCTTTTGCACCGGGGCACTGCCCGACCCCACTGTCAGCGACAGCGCACCGTCCTCACCACGGGTCAAAGCAATCTGCGCACCCAGCATAGTGATCCGCCGCGGTCTGATCTTGCCGCGCAGCAATTCACGCATCGACAGGCGTGTCCGCAAATCCGAAATCTGAACGATCTGACGCCCCGCCGCATCGCTGATGGTCACATCCGTCAATCGGATACGCGGGCGCCACTTTTCGTTTACGATAAAGCTGGCGTCCCCAAAGGTGAATTTAAGACCGCCAAGGCTGCGTTCCAGACGCGCTTCTACTTTCTGTGTGACCCATTCCGGCGCGTGCAGCTGTTTTCCGATCAAAAAGAACCAGCCCGCTCCGACCAGCAGGCACATTAAAAACAAGGTTCCGATGCTCCAGCGCGCGGCGATACGACGGCGTGACCGGCGGCGGACAGGCGTCTCGGGCCGGTCGCCACTTGCGTCTTCGTGCTGAGCCAATTTTTTATCCAAGTCTTTCAACCCGCTCGCGTCGCCCTATTATGCCGGGCAGCACTTAAAATCCTTTAGCGGAGTTTCCAATGCCCGACGTAACAGACATCGCCCCTGATTTCACATTACCCCGCGACGGCGGCGGCGAAGTGACCCTATCGGACCTGCGCGGCGGTGCCGTCGTTCTGTTTTTCTACCCCCGCGATGATACGCCGGGCTGCACCAAGGAATCCATCGGTTTCTCGGAACAACTTCAGGCCTTTGGTGATGCGGGGGCTCAAGTTTTTGGCATCTCGCGGGATAGTGTTGCCAAGCACGACAAGTTTGTTGCCAAACACAGCCTGACGACTCCGCTTTTGTCGGATGAAGGGTCTTCGGTCTGCGAGGACTATGGCGTCTGGGTTGAAAAGAACATGTACGGCAAGAAATCCATGGGAATTCAACGCTCGACCTTTCTGATCGATGGCGAGGGCAAGATCGCCAAGGTCTGGCGCAAAGTCAAAGTCCCCGGCCATGTGGACGAGGTGCTAGAGGCTGTGCGCAGCCTGTAATCCTCTCGACCACGGTCGTCATCCGGTCTATGAGCCGTCCATCTCAACCAACGGAGACAACGCGGTGTCCAAAACACTGACTCAGATGGCGACTGAAGTCCTGACAACAGCGAATGGTCGGGAAAAGACTGCCCTGTCCAAGCGCTATGCCGCCGCCTGGTTCGCATCGCGCAAGGGCGACGCGCCTGAGATTGAGGTGCGAACCGCAACTCCGCCGCTAAACCCTGCCCGCCCGGAAAAGCCCGAGCTGCTATCGCCGCGTGAGGTTCCAAAGCGCAAGCCCGGAACCGAGGCCGGGCGTATCGCCCTGCTTCACGCAGTTGCGCATATCGAGCTGAACGCCGTCGACCTACACTGGGACATCATCGCGCGGTTTGGCCACGTGCCGATGCCCATCGGGTTCTACGATGACTGGGTCAAATGCGCCGAAGAAGAATCGCGGCATTTCGAATTGGTCTGCGATTGTCTGGAAAGCAAGGGCAGCCACTATGGCGCTCTGCCCGCGCATGCGGGAATGTGGCGCGCGGCCGAAGACACTGCCGAAGATTTGATGGGGCGACTGGCGGTTGTCCCCATGGTGCTCGAGGCGCGTGGGTTGGACGTGACACCCGGCATGATCGACATATTCCGCAAGGCCAAAGCCGAGCAGGCAATTGCCGCGCTCGAGGTCATCTATGCTGAAGAAGTGGCCCACGTGGCTTATGGTTCAAAATGGTTCCATTTCCTGTGTGGGCGTGAAAACGCAGATCCCAAGGATGTATTTCACCAATTGGTGCGCCAGTATTTCCATGGCGTCCTGAAGCCCCCGTTTAACGAAGAAAAACGGGCCGAGGCCGGGCTGCCGCCGGATTTCTATTGGCCTCTGACGGAGGATTTGCCATTGCCGGGACAGGCGCAATAACGGGCACAAGTTGACGTTATCGGCAATTTCTCGCCTAGAATCGGCGGCAAAAACCGGTAACGCAAGGTCGATAAGTTAACAAACTTGCCCAAAGCTCCCTCTCGCTCTATGCACTTCGCCCAAGGGACGGCTATCACTCACGACCGGTCCCGATCTTTGGGGATGGAGAGGTAGGACGCGTGAGAACACGTCTGGCAATCAAATTACATTCATTGTTCGAGCGGCATTTTCCCGAACGCCGTGTCTTTCTGAAATCCGACAATGATACGCGGTTTATTCGGCTAAGCTCGGAAACGCAGGTCATAGCCGTTGCTGGTGTCGCCTTGTTCGTGGGATGGACAGCTGTCGCGACTGCGATACTGTTGATGGACAGCATCGGGTCGGGAAACTTCCGGGAACAGGCAAAGCGTGATCAGGCGACCTATCAGGAACGACTGAACATCATGTCCACGGAACGGGACGTCCGAGCGCAGGAGGCTTTGGCGGCTCAGGACCGGTTCAACGCAGCGCTCGAGCAGATTTCGGCCATGCAGTCGGAACTGCTGGCGTCGGAAAACCGCCGCCGCGAGCTTGAGACCGGGATCGAGGTTATCCAGACCACGCTGCGCGCTACCATGAAACAGCGCGAAGAAGCACGTACAGAACTGGTCACGCTTCAACAGGAAGCGGGCGAAGGCGACATGTACATGGCCGCCGTTGCCAACCCTGAACAGATGAACTTTATGACCGAGGCACTGTCCCGTACCGCCGAGGAACGCGACCAGATTGCCGCCAATGCCAAGGACGCGCTGGAACAGCGTGACGATCTTGAGCTGGAAATCCGGCTGATGCAGGAACGCAGCGACGAGATCTTCCGCCAGTTGGAAGAGGCAATGGTGATCTCGGTCGAACCACTGGACAAGATGTTCCGCCAGGCCGGCATGCCCACCGACCGCATCATCGAAGAAGTCCGCCGCGGCTATAGCGGCATGGGCGGCCCCCAAACCCCTATTTCTTTCAGCACGCGCGGTGAGGAACTGACCCCCGACGAGATCCGCGCAAATACTCTGTTGCAACAGATGGATCAGTTGAACCTGTACCGAATTGCTGCAGAGAAAGCGCCGTTTGCAAGCCCCGTCAATTCCGTCGTGCGATTCACGAGCGGTTACGGGACGCGTCGAGACCCCAAGACAGGTGGTCGCCGCATGCATAACGGCGCTGATTTCGCAGGTGCCCATGGCACCGACATTTTTGCCACCGCCGACGGTGTGGTCACCCATGCCGGCTGGCAGTCCGGGTTTGGACGGCTGGTAAAAATCAAGCACGCGTTCGGAATTGAGACACTTTATGCCCATAACACGAAGATACGCGTGAAGGTTGGTCAAAGGGTCTCGCGCGGGGATCATATTGCTGATATGGGTAGCACCGGACGGTCGACCGGCACGCACCTGCACTATGAAGTTCGCGTGAACGGAAAACCTGTTAACCCAATGACTTACATCAAGGCTGCGAGAAATGTTTTCTAAGAGCAAAATCAACGAGCCCTCGTCCACTGCACCCGAGGCGGCAAAACCCGCTGCACCGGCGACACCGGCGGCCCCTGCACCGGCAGAAAACAAGGCCAGCACCGCGCCCAAGCCCAAGCCACCGGCATCGGTTCTGTCTTCGGACCTGCACATCACGGGCAACCTGAAGACCTCGGGCGATATCCAGGTCGAAGGCACTGTCGAAGGCGACATCCGTGCGCATCTGCTGACAATCGGTGAGACTGCCACCATCAAAGGCGAAGTCACCGCCGATGACGTCGTGATCAACGGCCGCATCGTGGGCCGTGTCCGTGGTTTGAAGGTACGCCTGACCTCGTCCGCACGTGTCGAAGGCGACATCATCCACAAGACCATCGCGATCGAAAGCGGCGCGCATTTCGAAGGTTCGGTTCAGCGTCAGGACGACCCTCTGAACCCGGGCCGCGGCGGCAAGGCGGGTGCCAACCCGGCGGCCGAAGTCAAGCAGTAACGCGGACCACTTTCCAAGTTTCGAACGCCGCGGGGAAACCCGCGGCGTTTTTCATTTGACGGGGACGATTGGGTTTTCCGGTTCCAACCGCCCGGCGCGTCCTTATAGTGACCTTTATGTTGTTCTTTTTCACAGCCTTGGCGCTTATTGCCGGTTTCCTACTGTATCGCTACTGGTCCAAGTCCCGGGCGCGCCAACAGTTATTGTCCACACCCCTGACAGACCACCAACGCATCCTCATCGAGCAGCAAGTGCCGTTGATCCGCCGCCTGCCCCTAGACCTGCGTGTCAAACTGGACGGCAAGGTGAATCTGTTTCTGGATCAGGTTCGTTTCTTCGGTTGCGACGGGCTGGACGTGACCGAAGAGATGGAACTGGCCATCGCCGCGCAGGCCTGTCTTCTTATTGTAAACAGCGACCTCTGGTACGATCACCTGACCACGATCCTGATCTACCCGAACGCTTTTAAGTCTCGGCAGCGCCGACAGGAAGGATACGTCGTCAGCGAGAAAGAGATCGTGCGCACCGGGGAAAGCTGGGACCGTGGACCGGTTATCCTGTCTTGGACCCACAGCAAGCTGGGCGCACTGAACGACCATGACGGGCAGAATGTCGTACTGCATGAGTTTGCCCACCAGATAGACGATCTGTCCGGTGGCACCAACGGCGTTCCGATCCTGAGCGACGGGCAAAGCTTTGCCGAGTGGGAGCGTGTCTTTCTGACTGCCTATGACACCCTTGTCCGCGCCGTCGAAAGCGGGCGGCGCACGGTAATCGACGCCTATGGCGCAACCGGCCATGAAGAATTCTTTGCCGTTTCCGTCGAGGTGTTCTTTGAAAAGCCCCGCGACCTGAAATCTGAGGCCCCTGAGGTCTATGACCAACTTGCCAAACTGTTCCAACTGGACCCGGTTGCCTGGGGTTAGGCGTGCTTAGGCTCCCACCGCCTCACTCCTGACCACTGCCAGTGAAATTTCCCCTTATCCAAACATTTCACAAAACATCATTTTCGAATTAGTCTTAAATTAGTGTTTTCAGGAGGATTTTTCATGTCATCAAAACTCATGGCCGAGTTCTTCGGTACGTTCTGGTTGGTTCTGGGCGGTTGCGGCAGCGCCGTTCTGGCCGCCGGGGTCGCCGATGTGGGCATCGGTTGGCTGGGCGTTTCCTTTGCCTTCGGCCTCACCGTTCTGACGATGGCCTATGCCGTCGGGCATATCTCGGGCGGCCATTTCAATCCTGCAGTCAGCCTTGGGCTGATGATCGGGGGACGGTTTCCGGCGAAGGACCTTATCCCTTATTGGATCGCCCAGGTCATCGGCGCAATTGCTGCGGCTGCTGTCTTGTATCTAATCGTCAGCGGCGCGCCCGGCTTTGACGGCGTGGGTGGGTTTGCCTCGAACGGCTATGGTGAGGCATCACCCGAGGGCTATTCAATGATGTCCGCTCTGGTGATCGAGATCGTCATGACTGCGTTCTTCATCATCATCATCCTGGGGGCCACTTCCAGCGGCGCTCCTGCCGGGTTCGGCCCCATCGCCATCGGGCTTGGTTTGACATTGATCCACCTGATCTCGATCCCGGTGACCAACACATCGGTCAACCCGGCCCGGTCCACAGGGGTTGCTTTGTTCGCGGACGCGCCTGCCCTTGGGCAGCTCTGGCTGTTCTGGGTTGCACCCCTGATCGGTGGCGCAATCGGCGCATTGATCTGGAAGGCGATGACAACAGACGACTAAAGGCCAAGCGGGGGATTATTTCCCCCGCTTTCCTCTTCCTAAGCTATCATCCCTGACGAGACGACGCGAAACCAGGGAGGTAGACATGCTTCGAACACTGATGGTCACTGCGATGACGTTGACCGCGACAGCGGGACTGGCACAGGATGCTTGGCTGACAATCCCCGAAACGCCTGCCATGCCCAAGGCCGCGTCCAGTGGTACCGCCAGCGTGAATGGCATAGATATGTATTACGCCACCTATGGATCGGCAGAGGGCACGCCCGTGCTGCTAATCCATGGCGGTCTGGCGCATGGCGATATCTGGGCAGCGCAAGTGGCTGATCTGGCCAGTGACCACAGCGTGATTGTGGCGGATACGCGGGGGCACGGCCGTTCAACCAATGACGGCAGCACCTACAGCTACGAACTGTTGGCGCAGGACTATCTGGCGCTGCTGGATCATCTGAATGTTGAGCAAGTAAATCTGGTCGGATGGTCTGACGGTGCCAACATTGGCTACACGATCTCGACCACGGCGCCGGATCGTCTTGCCAGCCATTTCGCCCATGCGGGCAACGTTACTTTGGATGGGATTGACCCTTCAGTCGAAACCAACGAAGTCTTTGGAACTTACGTCGGGATGATGGCCGGGGACTATGCCGCCATGTCCCCCACTCCGGACGGGTTCGAAGCGTTTCTGGGCGGTGTCGCAGCCATGTGGGCGACGGAAAAGCCCGGAGGGCTTGAGGGGCTGCAATCCGTAACCGTGCCCACTCTGGTCGTGCAGAGCGAACATGACGAAGCAATTCTGACCGAACACTCACAGGCGATTGCCGAGGCGATCCCGGACGCTGAACTATTGATTTTGAAAGACGTCAGTCACTTTGCGTCATTTCAGGATCCGGATACTTACACGCAAGCGATCCGAAACTTCATCGATCAATGACGAGAAACCCGGCGCTGGAGTAAGCGCCGGGTTCAAAGATCATTCGGTAACGGTGACTTTTTTCATCACGTCCGGCTGGCCGATCACCGCGCCATTCTGTCCCTCACCGCGTTTGATCGCATCTACCACGTCCATGCCGCCGGTCACCTGACCAACAACCGTGTACTGGCCGTTCAGGAACGGGCCCGGCTCGAACATGATGAAGAATTGCGAGTTGGCACTGTTGGGGTTTTGCGCCCGCGCCATGCCGACAACACCCCGGTCGAATTCGAAATCCGAAAACTCGGCCGGAAGGTCCGCACGGTCAGATCCACCGGTGCCAGCGCGACGCAAGTCGCCGCCCAGACGGCCATGCTCAACATCGCCGGTCTGAGCCATGAAGCCGTCGATCACGCGGTGAAACACCACGCCATCGTATTTCCCTTCATTGGCCAGGGCAGCGATTTGCTCGACATGTTTCGGGGCCAGATCATCGAACAGGTCGATAGTGACGGTGCCATTGGCCCCCTCACCTTTGATCTCGACCTCAAGGCCCGTGGCCAGCGCCGGGCTGGCCAACAAGGCAAAAGCAGCGGCCAGTTTATACATCGGCTGCCACCTTGACGCTGATCATGCGGTCAGGACTCATCGGCGGCTCGCCACGAACGATGGCGTCCACATGCTCCATCCCGTCGATGACGCGACCGTAAACGGTGTACTGACCGTTCAGGAAGTGGTTGTCCTTGAAGTTGATGAAGAACTGCGAGTTGGCCGAATCCGGGTTCTGCGAACGGGCTGCGCCCAGCGTGCCGCGGTCATGCGGCAGCTTCGAGAATTCCGCCGGAACGTTGGGCAGAGACGACCCGCCGGTACCCGCCATACGCAGGTTGAACCCGTCTTCCATGTCGCCGTGCTGAACATCGCCGGTCTGCGCCATGAAACCATCGATCACACGGTGAAAGGCCACGTTGTCATACTCACCACTGCGCGCCAGTTCTTTCATGCGAGCGCTGTGCTGGGGCGCTACATCCGGCAACAGCTCGATGACGACATTGCCGTCTTTGAGTTCGACGATGATTGTGTTTTCGGGATCCTTGATCTCGGCCATTAGGCCCTCCTGTCGTTTTATCTTGCGCAAATACCTATGCGCAGGGCGCGGGAATGCCAAGTGACGCATTGACCTGACGGCAAAATGCAGGAAAAGAACCGCCTAAGTCACTTTCATATTTGTCGAGGATTGCGCGATGGGCTGGAAAACACTGGACGACATGGACCTGAACGGCAAACGCGTGTTGGTGCGCGTGGATATCAACGTGCCGGTAGTCGACGGCGTGGTGACCGACGCCACCCGTATCGAGCGCATCGTGCCGACCGTGAAGGACATCTTGGCCGCTGGCGGCAAGCCCATCCTGCTGGCGCATTTCGGGCGTCCGGGCGGCGAACGTCGCCAAAACCTGTCGCTGAAGCAGCTTGTTCCGACATTGGAGGCAGCCTTTGGCACCAAGGTTCGGTTTGGCGATGACTGCGTGGGGATCGAGGCGGAAACAGCGGCAGCAAACCTCAGCGCTGGCGAAGTGTTATTGCTGGAAAACACGCGCTTTCACGCGGCGGAAACCAAAAACAGCCCGGAACTGGCGGCCGGCATGGCAAAGATGGGCGACGTCTATTGTAATGATGCCTTCTCGGCCGCACACCGCGCACACAGCTCGACTGAAGCACTGGCCCGGTTGTTGCCCGCCTGCGCGGGCCGCCTGATGCAGCAAGAGCTGAGCGCGTTGGAAGCCGCGCTAGGCGCGCCTAAACGCCCGGTTACTGCGGTTGTCGGCGGTGCCAAGGTTTCGACCAAGTTGGACCTGTTGGGCAACCTGATCGAAAAGGTGGATTACCTGATCATCGGCGGGGGCATGGCGAACACCTTCCTTGTCGCACAAGGCGTGAATGTCGGCAAATCGCTGGCGGAAACCGCGATGAAAGACACGGCGGCCGAGATCCTGGCCAAGGCCGAAACGACCGGCTGCCAGATCGTCCTACCTCGCGATGTCGTCGTCGCTGAAAAGTTCGAGGCCCACGCCCCCAATCAGGTCCTGCCAGCCGATCAATGCCCTGCAGACGGCATGATCCTTGACGCCGGTCCCGAGACTGTTGCTGAAATCACCGCGATTTTTGAGAAGAGCCAAACGCTCATCTGGAACGGTCCGCTGGGCGCGTTCGAGATTGAACCCTTTGATGCCGCGACCAACGCAGCGGCCTTGAAGGCGGCCGAACTGACACGGTCCGGACAGCTTGTGTCGGTCGCAGGCGGTGGTGACACGGTCGCTGCGCTGAATGCGTCCGGTGCCGCAAAGGATTTCTCTTACATCTCGACTGCCGGTGGCGCGTTCCTGGAATGGATGGAAGGCAAAATTCTTCCCGGCGTCGCGGCACTGGATCAGTAACCCCTGTCTGTCTGGCAATCGGCATTCATGGTACTCTCTCTGTCAAACCGGGAGATGTGCCATGAAAGCTATTGCCGTCCTTGCCACCACTCTGCTGCCCATCACGACATATGCGCAATCCCATTGCGATGGCCAAACACAGGTTGACGCCAATTTCTGCGCCAAAGAAAAATGGGAAATTGCAGATCAAGAGCTGAACCGCCTTTGGTCAGAGATCAAACCCGCATCGGACGCGCGCGGTGATGGCCAAGCCCTGCTGACCGAGCAACGCGCTTGGCTGAAACGCCGTGACGTGACCTGTGACCCCGAGCTGGACAGCGACGGTAGCGCGGCCCCCATGTTCTATTGGGCCTGCATGGAAGAACAAACCCTGCAACGCAACCAGGCGCTGGAAGCCTGGCGATAACCGCTTTTTTCCCAGCCAAATTCATCAGGCGAACATATTTTTTCTGCTGATCATCAAAAATTGCGAATCGAGGGATTCACAAGCCGAATCACCTGTGACATAGTGCAGGCAGATGTCCGAAAAGGGCACGTTTTTGAGGCAGACTTCATACGGCGGTAAACAGAGTGTCCCGTTCCCATCGGCCCGGTTTGGGCTCAGTTGTATTCTTCATGGTGGCTTTCACGCTGAGTGTTTATTTCACCTTCGCCGCCGTGCAGGGCGACTATGGCCTGTTCCGACGGGTCGAGATTGCAGCGGAACGGGACGCCCTGTCGCGCGACCTGGCCAAACTTGACGCCGAAATCACGGAAATGGAAAACCTGACGCGCCGCCTGTCAGACAATTACCTGGATCTGGATCTTCTGGATCAGCAGGCGCGGTCCGTTCTGGGCATGATCCGCTCGGATGAGATCGTCATTCGCTGACCCCCCCACCAATGGATGCCACCCCACGGGTTAACCGCATGATCACGCGCTGAATTCTGCCTTGCCGGACGCTGCGTCACATTTCCCCTCGCCAGAAAGCAACAAATGCTTTATGAGATAGTTTAACGCTAAACTATCTTGCCGAGAGGGGGAGATCGCCACAATGGCTGCGCGAAAAACCACAAAGAAACCAAATGTTTCTGCGGAAGAACTTACCGAATACTACCGTGAAATGCTGCTGATCCGCCGATTCGAGGAAAAGGCCGGTCAGCTCTATGGCATGGGTCTGATTGGCGGTTTCTGCCACCTCTACATCGGCCAAGAGGCCGTTGTTGTCGGCCTTGAGGCTGCGACCGAAGAAGGTGACAAGCGTATTACCTCATACCGCGACCACGGCCATATGTTGGCCTGCGGCATGGATCCAGGCGGCGTGATGGCCGAGCTGACCGGGCGCATCGGTGGTCTGTCCAAAGGTAAGGGCGGCTCGATGCACATGTTCTCGAAAGAGAAGCATTTCTATGGTGGTCACGGCATCGTTGGCGCACAGGTTCCGCTGGGTGCGGGACTGGCCTTTGCGGACAAGTACAAGGGCAATGGTCGCGTGACCTTCACCTATTTCGGTGACGGCGCTGCGAACCAGGGCCAGGTCTATGAGACCTTCAACATGGCCGCCCTTTGGGATCTGCCGGTGGTGTTCGTGATCGAGAACAACCAATACGCCATGGGTACGGCGCAGGCGCGCTCGACCTCGACCAAAGATATCTACCACCGCGGCGAAGCGTTCGGCATCCCAGGTGAGATCGTCAACGGCATGGATGTACTGGCTGTCAAAGCCGCTGGGGAAAAGGCTGTCGCGCACTGCCGTGCGGGCAAAGGCCCCTATATTCTTGAGATCAAAACCTACCGCTACCGCGGCCACTCGATGTCCGACCCGGCCAAGTACCGCACCCGCGAAGAGGTTCAGAAAGTCCGCGAACAAAGCGACCCGATCGAACATGTGCGCGAACTGCTGCTGACCGGCAAACACGCGACCGAGGATGATCTGAAGGCGATCGACAAAGAGATCAAAGAGATCGTCAATCAAGCCGCCGAATTCTCGAAAGAAAGCCCCGAGCCTTCCGTCGAAGAGCTCTGGACCGACATTTACGCCTGAGAGGACGATTAAGACATGGCAACCGAAATTCTCATGCCCGCCCTTTCGCCCACAATGGAAGAGGGCACATTGGCCAAGTGGCTGATCAAGGAAGGCGACACCGTATCCAGCGGCGATATTATGGCCGAGATCGAAACCGACAAGGCGACGATGGAGTTCGAAGCCGTCGATGAAGGCATCGTCGGCAAGATCCTGATCGCCGAAGGCACCGAGGGGGTTAAAGTGAACACCCCTATCGCAGTGCTGGTTGAAGAAGGCGAAGACGCCTCGGCCATCCTAGCGGCTGCGCCCGCAGGCGCGGCGGTGGCTGAGGCTGCCCCCCTGGCAGCAGAAGCCCCCGCCCCCGCTGCAACCGCACCTGCGGCACCCAAGGTGGATCTTTCCCCGGACTGGCCGGCGGATGCACCAATGGTCCAGCAGACCGTGCGTGAAGCTTTGCGCGACGCGATGGCCGAAGAAATGCGTGGTGACGAAGACGTTTACCTGATGGGCGAAGAAGTCGCCGAGTATCAGGGCGCCTACAAAATCAGCCAGGGCATGCTGGACGAATTCGGCAGCAAGCGCGTGATCGACACCCCGATTACCGAACACGGGTTTGCCGGCATCGCTGTCGGATCCGCCATGGCCGGACTGAAACCGATTGTCGAGTTCATGACCTTCAACTTCGCCATGCAGGCGATTGACCAGATCATCAACTCGGCGGCCAAGACGCTGTACATGTCCGGTGGTCAGATGGGTTGCCCCATCGTATTCCGTGGCCCCAACGGTGCCGCTGCTCGCGTCGGTGCGCAGCACAGCCAGGATTACGCTGCGTGGTATATGCAAGTGCCTGGCCTGAAAGTGGTAATGCCTTATTCGGCGGCTGACGCCAAAGGACTGTTGAAATCAGCGATCCGCGATCCGAACCCGGTTGTGTTCTTGGAAAACGAAATCCTTTACGGCCGTTCTTTTGACATGCCGCAGGTGGATGATCTGACCGTCCCGCTGGGCAAGGCACGTATCTGGCGCGAAGGTTCGGACGTGACCATCGTTAGCTTTGGCATCGGCATGCAATATGCGCTTGAGGCCGCCGACAAGCTGGCCGAGGACGGTATCAGTGCCGAGGTGATCGACCTGCGCACTATCCGGCCAATGGACACAGGCGCGATCATCAACTCGGTGATGAAGACCAACCGTCTGGTGACCGTCGAAGAAGGCTGGCCGCAAGGCTCGGTCGGCGGCTACATCTCATCCGTGGTGATGCAAGAGGCGTTCGATTACCTCGACGCGCCGGTCATCAACTGCACCGGCAAGGATGTTCCGATGCCTTATGCCGCAAATCTGGAAAAACTGGCGCTGATCACAACCGAAGAAGTGATCGCAGCCGTCAAACAAGTGACCTACCGGTAAGGAGCGACAGACAGATGCCCACGGAAATTCTGATGCCCGCCCTGTCGCCGACCATGGAGGAAGGCACCCTTGCCAAATGGCTGGTCAAGGAAGGCGATACCGTCTCGTCCGGCGACCTGCTGGCGGAGATTGAAACCGACAAAGCCACGATGGAATTCGAGGCCGTCGACGAAGGCACAATCGGCAAGATCCTGATCCCCGAAGGCACCGAAGGGGTCAAAGTAAACACCGCGATCGCGGTGCTGCTGGAAGACGGCGAAAGCGCGGATGACATTGCCGCTGCGCCGGCGGCTGCTCCTGCTGCTTCCGCGAGCAACGAGGCTGCCGCGCCAGCTGCACCCGAGGCGCCCGCCCCTGCTTCGGCTGCTCCGGCCAAGGCGGATGGCGGTCGGATCTTCGCATCTCCTCTGGCCCGCCGTATCGCGGCCCAGAAAGGTCTGGATCTGGCGCAGATCGCTGGTTCTGGCCCACATGGGCGGATCGTGAAAGCAGATGTCGAAGGCGCAACTGCAACTGCCCCGGCTCCGGCTGCCGCATCCGCACCCGCCGCTGCTGCACCGGCAGCCGCCGCAGCTCCGGCCGGTCCGTCCGCGGATGCTGTTGCCCGGATGTACGAAGGTCGCGACTACGAAGAGATCAAGCTTGACGGGATGCGCAAGACCATCGCTGCCCGCCTGTCCGAGGCCAAGCAGACGATCCCGCATTTCTACCTGCGCCGCGATATCAAGCTGGACGCGTTGCTCAAGTTCCGCAGCCAGCTGAACAAGCAGTTGGAAGGCCGCGGCGTAAAGTTGAGCGTCAACGACTTCATCATCAAGGCTGTCGCCAACGCGCTGCAACAGGTTCCCGAATGTAACGCCGTCTGGGCCGGTGATCGGGTTCTGCAGCTTAAGCCCTCGGACGTGGCTGTCGCAGTCGCCATCGAAGGCGGATTGTTTACTCCGGTTCTGCAAGACGCCGACACTAAATCGCTGTCCGCATTGTCGACCGAGATGAAGGACCTTGCCGGGCGTGCCCGCGAACGCAAGCTGGCACCGCATGAATATCAGGGCGGCACATTCGCGGTCTCGAACCTTGGCATGTTCGGTATCGACAATTTCGACGCCATCGTGAACCCGCCGCATGCAGGCATCTTGGCAGTGGGAACCGGGCTGAAAAAACCGGTTGTCGGCGATGACGGTGAACTGACAGTAGCTACTGTTATGTCGGTGACAATGTCTGTCGATCATCGAGTCATTGACGGTGCGCTTGGCGCCCAGTTGCTGCAAGCCATTGTGGACAACCTGGAAAACCCGATGGTCATGCTGGCCTAAGGAAAATCAGGGTCGCGCCGATACCAGACCGGCGCGACCCAACCAGATCACAACCGTCATGTGAGAGCTTGTGATCACCGCGCGTGTTGCGCCGACGACTACCGTCAACCACCTTGTCTGAATGAAAATCACGGACACAGGCGACCTATGACTTCCACCTATTCGGTAAACTTCTTGCTGGTTACAACACTTGTGTTTGGTATGCCGACGGTTGCGGCGGCGAAGCCAAATACCTATCCGGGTGAACATTCCGCCTTCAGTTCTGATCCAGCCGAGACGGCCAAAAGTGAAGCTGAACGCGCGAAAAGGAAAGAAGAACGAAAAAAGCGGCGTGAAGAACGGCGGCGCAAGCGGTCGATCAAAAAGAACGACCGCTTGAACTGACTTGAGTTACTGGTCTTTGCCCAGCATGTGATCCATCGAGATCGAGGGTTGATCGCACCCGGCCTCTCCGACGATCTTGGCCGGTATTCCAGCCACGGTTTTGCAAGCAGGCACTTCCTGCAGCACCACCGAGCCTGCAGCAATACGACTGCAGTGGCCAACTACGATATTGCCCAGAACTTTGGCACCTGCCCCGATCAGCACCCCATCGCCAATCGTGGGGTGGCGCTGTTCTTCTTCCTTGCCGGTCCCGCCAAGGGTCACCGAATGCAACATCGAGACGTTGTCGCCAACGATCGCCGTTTCACCAATCACGATCGAATGCGCGTGGTCGATCATGATACCTTTGCCGATCTTTGCCGCGGGGTGGATATCAATCCCGAAAATCTCGGACGAGCGCATCTGAAAGAAATACGCCAGATCGTAACGCCCCTTGCGCCACAACCAGTGCCCCACGCGATAGGCTTGCATCGCCTGATACCCTTTGAAGTAAAGGATTGGTTGCAACAGGCGGTGGCAGGCCGGGTCGCGTTCGTAGACGGCCATCAAATCCGCGCGCGCAGCTTCGAGCAGTGCGGGGTCGTCGGCATAGGCTTCGTCCACGATCTCGCGCAGTACCATCATCGACATTTCGTTCGAGCACAGCTTGGCCGCAATCCGGTAGGACAGCGCCCGTTCCAGGCTGCGGTGGTGCAAGATACAGGCGTGAACCAGCCCACCCATCAAAGGCTCAATCTCAACTGCCGACTGAGCTTCGGCGGTGATGCGATCCCAAACAGGGTCGACGGGGGTCACGTGGCTGCGCGTTTCGAACATGGCTTTTCATCCTTTGCTGCGCCTAGAATGCCATTTAGTTGTAAAATCACCAAACGCAAACCCGTGATCTGCAGGGCAACGAAAATGAATGAAGCCCAGTTGGAGGATTTCGAAGCCCGTATCCGCGCGCGATTGGACGAATTGGCCGCACATTCTGCGCTTGGAACCGAGGCACAAGCAGTTGTTGAACTGGACCAACAGGCAGTCGGGCGGCTCAGCCGGATGGGCGCCCTGCAAAATCAGGCCATGGCCAAGGCTCAGCAAGCGAATCGGGATATCGAAACACGCCGATTGTCAGTGGCCCTGACCCGGGTCAAGGATGGTGAATTCGGGTATTGCGAGGATTGCGGCGAAGAGATTCCGGTTGGTCGTCTGAACCTTGATCCAGCGGCCAGCAAGTGCGTCAGCTGCGCATCCGGGTAACGCGGAATTGAACCAGGCATCGCAGAACCATCTCAAAACACTGGCAATATTGCAAATCGTCAAAGCTTGGCTCGTTGGCTAATGGCCGGGTTCGGGCCACTGTCATCAATGAGCCATTACCAAACAGCGGGTGTAGCCGGCCTGTATTGCCGACATAGATGTCGGCCAGTTCAGCTTCGTTGATCATTCTGGTGCACAGGCGTTCCCGGTCGGAAGGCGGCGCGTTTAGCAACACCCGCGCCGCGGCACTTACATCGCCGTGCAAAACAGGACGCATACGTGCCTTACCCAACCAGAAGACGTGCGGCGGGACCCGGCCCGTAGCTGGCTGAGATCTGTGCCACATCAACCTCGTAAGTGCCGGTTACGCCATCGGCGGCTTTCATCGTAGATGGGTATGTCCAGCGCGGCTCTGACGTAACCTGTTCGCGTATTGCTGACCCGTTGATCCTGATTTTCACCAGATAGGATTCAGTCTCTTCCCCCAACGGCACGTCAAATCCATCCCAGCCATCGCCGTCCAGCCGGGTTCGACGGATCCACGAAATTTCGTCACCCGCTCCGATTTTTGCCGATTTGACATGCACCGGAGCATATGGCCGAAGTCCGTTGCCGTCGAAGGCGTGAACCTGGTGGAGGAAAGAAGGATCGTCGTAGGCACGTGTTCCCGGCCCAATGCGATAATGTTTCGCCACGCGCCGTTCAGACCGCAGCAACCCGGTTTGGAAAACTCTTTCATCCAGCAAGACAAAAGTTGAACCTTCAGGCCAGGTGTCGGGCATGACACTGTCCGTCCCCAATTGCCCGCGCAGGCGCCCTGAAAGGGCGTAGGTCCCCTGACCCACAAGTTCGGCGCTGGCGAACTGGAACAGTTCCCAGTTGCCGGGCGTCCCGTCCCCTATTGCGGCCAGATTGGCACCATTCAACAAAGCGTCGCGCGGGCGCGATTCCAGCAAGCCATCGACCAGCCTGACGCGCAGCGGCGCACCGTCGTCCCAAACCCCTACCTCGGCGCGCCGCAAAGGCGATTGAGTAAACCCGATGACGGCCTGTGCCGAGATAACCTCTTGCAAGGTATAATCCTCATCATTCACGGCCGAATACACTGCGGCGCTGCCAGGCCAGGGGTCGGCGGACACAGCCAGGAAAGGCGCATGCGGCACCTCTGAGCCGGTTATCAGCGGCAGATCCATGAAAACCGGCAGAACCGGAACCGGGGCGACGAAGGGCTTGGTCGAGACTATGTCATCAGGCAGGTCAGACGGCGCGTACATTCCTGGTTCGATCCGAACGGCATCCGCCAATTGCATCTCGGCTTGCTCCAGTCGATCGATCCTGAAACGCGCACCCTGCCCGCCCTCACCCAGGCTGACGACATCCCCCGCGCCGATGTGCCTCAACGAAGGCGGCAGCGCAAAGCGCACGGTTTCGCGGGACACCCGCGCCTCGCTTAGCCACCGTTCCGCCGTCTGACGACCTTCGGCACGGGTCATGGACAGGGGCATCTCGTTGACAGACACCGAATGGGTCCGCGTGTCGGGCAGAACGGCCTCTTCCGCGATGATGTCATGATCCCCATCCGATTGAACAAAGCGCAAGCGCACCCGGCCAGTCATTTCAGCCTCAGCTTCGCGGCGATGTTCGATACCGGCCTCAATATCCGAGCTGAGCGCCAGATGTTCCTGATTCAGTGTGATGGCGCGTTGCCCATTGCGCATCTGGAACCGCAATACGCCATCCCTCTCGATTGCATCGAAACCATAGCGCAGCATCAGCGGCTGCAAGGCTGATCGCGCGTCCGAGACCTGTTCAATAGCATAGCCGCGCACCAAACCATAAAGGCGCGACGTGTCGATGTCGGTCACACCAGCCCCGTGACAAATCTCGGTCACTACCGATGCCAGCGTGCGCGACCCCGACCGCCCGTTCAACCAATGCCCTCGCGCGTAGTTCTCACCATCACTCCACTGGCTTTGCAGATTCGGGAAGGTTGGATATGGTCGCGCATCCCAAGCCCAGAGATAGGCATTGGACAGATCAATCATGCGGCCGCCGTAAGTATTGGAAACCGGGTTGTTTTTTGCCTCGGACCAATAGCCCAAAATCGCCTTGAGATATTGCACCTGAATGAAATCATCCCGCAGACCGTTGGAATAGCGCGGCAGCTTGGATTCCGAGGATTTCGGGTCCAGAAACTTGTTCGGCTGATTGGTGCCTTTGTCGATGGCCGCACAACCCAGTTCCGTGAACCAGATCGGCTTGGACCGAGGCACCCATGCGGTCCGATTGGCTTGACGCACGCCTCCGATCCGTTCGTGATGCGGTTGCGACCACCAGTTGCGAATATCCTTGTATCGCCAGATCCATGCCTCATCATGCGCCTGATCTTCGATCGCTGACCGGATCTGCGCTTTGGATTCCTCGGTCGAGGCGTAGTACCAGTCGTACCCTTCCCCACCTTCAACATTGCCGCGCAGGTAGTCCAGATCATAGATCGCATCTACGCCCGCTTTGGCGTCGGCGTGATCTTCTCCGTCCCGCCAGTCAGACAGGGGCATGTAGTTGTCGATACCAACGAAGTCGATATTGTCATCGGCCCAAAGCGGATCCAGATGAAAGTACCGGTCGCTGCCAGCATCGACGGGTTTGTAACCGAAATACTCGCTCCAGTCGGCCGCGTAGCCGATTTTGGTATCCGGCCCCAGGATTTTGCGCACTTCAGCCGCGAGGATCTGCATCTGCGCCACCGCAGGAAACCCGGTCGCGCCCCTGATTTGCGTCAGGCCGCGCATCTCGGATGCGATGCAGAACGACGACACACCGCCAGCTGCCTTGCAGAGCGCCGCATAGTGCAAAATGAAGCGGAACAAACCCCATTCTTGCGGGCCGGTATAGGTGACGGTGCCATCGGCGACGACAAAGTCACCAGCGCGGGCCTGGCCAAAGAATTGCGCAACCTGCGCGTCAGCCCCGGCTGTCTTATCCGGAGATCCGTTGCGGCCTGGTGCCTGGCTCAGCGTGATCCGCCCTCGCCAAGGCAGGTGCGGTTGATCGGTGGCATCAGACCACGGATCCGGCAGGCCATTGCCGCGCAACTGGTCCATCAAGATGAAGGGATAGAACATCACCCGCTTGCCGGATGTGTTCAGATGCCGGATCGCCTCGACCACCGACGCATCCGCAGGTGTCGCCCCATATACTGGTCGATCATTTTCGATCTGAACAACCTGTGCAGCAGCTCGGGATACGCCTGATACGCTCCACGGCATGTTCTCGCCATCAAACTCTTTGTGCAGGACCTTTGGCTGCACCTTGCACTGACCGCACCGCAGATCGTCGCCAAACCACGACACGACAAGCGACACCGCTTCGCAGGCGGGTAATTCAGCATTCAGCGCGTGAGTTGAGGTGATCAGATCGGAAACGCCCGAAGCCGAATGCACGTTCGCAGCCCAGCTTTGCCCCTGCCCTTTGGAATAATTCACCTGCCTGCTGGCCAGAGAATATTCGCCCGTACCCGGGATCATCGCCACGCCGCGCACGATCTGGGATACAGCACCGAGTGTGTCGGGCAGCCCCGGCTGTTCCTGTCGGACAACCTCAAAGGAAAACTGCGGGACCCGGTTGCCGAATGCAGCAAGCTGTAGGTCCTCGATCACCACATATGCGGTGCCCCGGTACGCAGGGACCTGTCCGGTGCCCTCGACCGCCTCGATCAACGGGTCAGGCAATTGATTGTCGGTGCCCTTGTACAGGCGCATATTCAGCCCGACGCGCTCAAGCTCTTCACCATCGGCCCAGATACGTGAGATGTCGGAGATCTGCCCAGCGCCCACGGCAATCGCCAGCGAGATCGAATAGCTGTAGGTATGCGTGGTCGTGGTTGTTGTGGCCGAGCTTGGCCGACGAGACCCTTTTCCACCCCGCGTGGATTGGGTTGTCGTGCTGGTGCTGCGGGTTTCCAGAAAGTCCGATGCCCAGATGATCTGCCCGCCAACACGCATACGGCCGAACACGGTAGTGACCGAAGCCCCCTCTCCGGTTTCGGTCAGGCGGAAACGATCCAGACGCCCGGTTTCGACAACCTCGCTGCCGCCACCCATCACAGATTGACTCATCAACCGCTGGTCGATTACCCGCCCCAAAGTCGCGCCGACAGCCCGGCCAATGATTGCCGTGGAAAGACCCGCGACAGTGCCACCGATCGAGCCACCAAGGGCAGCGCCTGCTGCGGAAAGTACAATCGTAGCCATTTACTTGACCTCCGGCGGGAATGCGAAACAGGCGACAACCCGGCGACGCCAAGGGTCGCTCAGGGCGTTTTCTACAACTCCGTGCCCGGAATATGCGTGAATGAACCGAGGGACCGCGCCGGTTTCGCTGACAACACCCACATGTTTGGCGACGCCGCCATCACGCATGCGGAACAGCAAAACGTCGCCTACTGCCAGTTCCGAGGGCCGCTTTGATGTCAAATTTCGGCGGGCCGCATCCCACATGCGTTCATCCCCCTGTGGCTCTGACCAGTCCATGCTGTAGTTCGGCACGGACTCCGGCTCAGCTCCGTACAGCGCGCGCCAGATGCCGCGTAGCAATCCCAAACAATCCGCCCCCGCGCCCCTGACGGACGCCTGATGCACATACGGCGTGCCTAGCCATCGGCGCGCTTCTGCAACTATGTCCTGCCGGTCTACTGTCATCGTCTGCTGCCCCCTTTATTCGGTTTGTCTTTCTTAGGAACAGCCATCACCCAATCCTCGCCTGGTAAGTCCGGAAAACCTTGGAAATTGATGAGGTTGTTGAACTTTCTTCGACAGGTCTCCATACGTTTATCGCACCCGGCGGTCAGCCGGACACGATCACCGACTGTCAGCCCGCCACTGATCCCCGTCCATAAGGTGACATTGCGCCCCCCCGGAATACGCTCATCCTGTTTCACCGACGCCCAAAGACCCGAGGCCGTGCCGGAAATCACATCCAAACGACCACGTTCGAACCATGCCATATCCGGCGCGTCCGCCCCTTTCAGTTGAAGCAAACTGCCCGACGACAGACTGACGATCTCCGCTTCTGCCTGAAAACCGGGCGTTGCCACGTTGAATCGGCAAGCGCCGTCGCCCAGCACTGCGGTGCATGGCTTTTGGTAAATCCGCCCCAAGGGCCGGTTCAGCAGATCGGTCAACCCTCGCAACTCAGCGTGAAACGCCCCGCCACCGCGCCGCATTTCCCCGATCGAGCCACGAAACTGTAATACCCTTTGTTCAGGGTTCACCCAGTTCACCAGCCAGGCCCGTACCTGAGCGCCGTCAAACCGCCCGGCTTCGATGTCTTCTTCCCTGATTGCCGCATCAGACAGCGCGCCCATCGCCTCGGAGTTGTCAATCGAAAGGCCTGTCGCCTGTTCGATCGCTGCCGCGGTCAGACCACTGCTCGCCTTGAAGACCAGCCCGTCAAAGCGCAGCTCCATATCATGATCGGTAAAGCCGTAAACCTGCCCATCCGTGCGCGTGATGGCCCAGCATCGACAGGTTGTCGTCATCCCGCTTTGCAGGTGCTCCTGCAACCCCTGTGCATTACCGCCCATCAGACCCGCACCTCGACCACCGGAACGTTGGGCACGTCGCCTGCCTGAAAGCTGGCCACGCTGGTCTGGATCTTGTCGGTGTCAAAACGAACGGGCACGTCAAATTCGAACCCTGCCGTAATCTCGACGTCTTGCGGTGGCGCGTTCGTAAACGTGACCTGGCCCCGCGCCAGATCTACCTCGAAATCCACGCCTTCGCGCATTTCGTCCTGCTCAAGGCCAAGTTTGACGGTCCCTAGAACTGGCTTGAGGATCGGACGGACGTATTTGAACCCGCCAGAGTTGTAAGTTTTCAACAACTGGAACTCGGTCGTCTTGCCGTCGCCACGTGCAATGACCTGATCGGCATTGTCTACCTCAGCCGTTGCTGCGCCCGACTTGAAGTCAGACCAATCCTTCCACCGAAATCCGAACATCTGCCCCTGCCGCGCCTCGAAGAACGAAATCAGCGCTTCGATATCGTCAAGCGAGCGCATCCCGAGCCCGGCATCATAGCGTCGTCTTGAATGGGCCCAGGGCGTGTTGCGTTCTTCAAACCCGTTGGCCAGTGTCACGATATCTGTGCGCCGCTCGGGGCCGCCAACCGAACCAAAGCTCAAGCTGGCGGGAAATCTAACCTCATGGAAATTCATGGCCTGCTCCCTCAAGTTACCTGTTGCGATTGCCGCGCCCCAGTGCGCGGCTCATCTGCGCCGCAATCTGGCTTTGACTGCGACGGAACCCCTGAACGTCCGGGGTGGTGATGTTCATCACGACATTGACGGCACGCCCACCTCCCGAGGTGCGCACCCCAAGCTTACCGTCTGACCCGCGCGCCAAAGGCATGATCGCTTCGGGTCCGGCTTCCCCCATCAACCCGGTTCCGCCACGCATGGGAAATGTGGTTGGGCCGCTGACAACGCCGCCATTGGCGAAAGGCATCACCCGGCCTTGCGAAAAACTGCCACCGTCGGCAAATGGCAAAAGCCCCTGCACCAGACCGCCAACGGTTCCGGCCAGCATCCCGCCAAAGTGATCCGTCACCGGCTTGATCGCTGCCGAATACGCCGTGCGGATCATTGAGTTCTTCAAAACGTCCAGCGCATCGGACAGGTTCATCCCATCTAGCACTACGCCATCGAAGGCTTTGCGCAACCCGCTGGACATGCCGCGTTCCAGCGTCGCGACATCCTTGCCCGTTTCCTCAAACGCCGCGCTGATCCGTTTCATCTGGCCGTCAAAAGCAGCCGCCATAGATGCCGCGTCACCCAGCGAGTCTCCCAGCGCATCGCCGCGTTCCTGCAAGTCGTCAAACCCGTCACGATCCGTCATCACGCTCTCCTTGTAATTTGTCCGGGTAGGCCTTCAGCAACGCATCCAGGCCAGCCCGGTTCATCGCCGGGATCCCTGCGCCCTGCCCCAGCATCAGTTGCAATTCGGCCGGGGTCAGTCGCCAGAACTGATCCGGCGTCAGACGCAGGCCAACAAGCGCGGCCCGCATCAAGGCGGGCCAGTCGAACCCGCTCATGCCTGATCCGGCACCATGAAGGCCCGCGCCAACAACTCCGCTGCCGCACGCGCAGCTGCCATCGGGCCACCCTCAATTTCGGCGCTCAGCAGATCGGTGCGGTTGACGTCGCCGCCACCGCCTCGCAACCCGGCCACGATCAGTGCCAATACGTCACCACTGGAATAGGCTCCGCCTTCGAACCGTTGCACGAGTTCCACCAGCGAACCGGCACCCAGCTCTTGTTCCAATTCCGCTAAAGCACCCAGCGTCAGCTTCAGCACCCGCCGTTCTCCATCGATGGTCAAAGCCACCTCGCCTGTCCACGGATTGGCCATCGGCTTACAGCGCCGTAAAACTCAGCGCGCCGGCGCTGGCCAAACTCATCTCATAAGTCGCCTCGCCGTTGTGCGAGCCCGCATATTCGACACCTGTGACCTGAAACGGCCCGGCAACAATGCCGAAATCCGGGATGATGACCTGAAAATCCGGTGTTTCGCCGTCAAAGAACAATTGCCGCGCGCGTTCATCAGTCCCGGCGTCCTTGAACACTCCCGAGCCGGATATGGAAGCCGATTTGACCCCGGCACCCGATAGAAGTTCGCGCCAACCTCCCTGACTTTCCAGGCTGGTGACATCCACGCTTTCCGCGTTGAAGCTGACACGCGTGGCGCGCAATCCCGCGATCGTTTCAAACAGACCGCTGCCGTTCATATCCACTTTGACCAACAGGTCCTTGCCGTTCTGGGCACCCATATGCTCTCTCCGTTGATTGGTTAGTCATCTTCCACGCGGGCGCGGAATTTCAGGTCGATCTGGCGGATCGCTCCACCGGTCCCGGTGCGCCGGGCTGATGCGCGCTCGAACCACAGGCCCACCAGACGCCCGCGATCAAGGCTGGGCAAGGCACCCTCCAGCGCGTCACACACGGCTCCTGCCAGGGTCTTGGCGGCCCCGAACCCTGCGGCTTCGGATACGACCGAGACCGTGAACCGGTGCACCGCACCTCCACCCGATCGGTCAGAGACATCACGAACCTCTTCCGGTCCCAGCGTCACATAAGTCTGTGGTACTGCTCCGGCCGGCACCGCGTCATAGATCGCGCCACCCGACAAATTGTTAACCTGCGTATCCTCTGAAATCTGCTTGAACACCGCCGCCTGCAGGGCTGCTGAAACGCCATAGCTCATGCTGCCACCTCCTCATCTGCGAAACAGGTCAGGTACTGGCCACGCGGATCACACTCGGCGACAGCGCGGATGACAAAACGACGTTCGCCCTCTGCAAAGCGCTGATCCGGCGATGGCCGCATGGTGGAGCCTGTGGGCGCGCCCCGGACCACGATGCGATAGCCGACCCGCGATACCGGGACGCCAGCCACCTGCCGCTCTGACCCGCTGCGCGCGGTCACCTCGGCCCATACCGTGCCCAGCGGTACCCAGGTTTCGGTGTATCCGCCTGATCCATTGGCCACGCGCACCGGCGCTTCCAACTCCAGCTTTCTGTTCAACCGCGGCGCTTTCATTGCACGACCCCTGCAACAAACCGAACTGTGCGATAGCGCTGGATCAGGCTGGTGACACCAAACGGCATGCACCCGGCACCCAGCGCTGTCTCATCGCGGTATTCGTAGTAATGCGCGGCCAACAACAGCACCGCCTGCCCCAGATCGGCGGGCAACCCGCCCCAATCCATTGCCATCCCAGCGCCAAAGACGATCCTGACAGAACCACCCTTTGTCATCTTCGGCATCAGTGCCCCAACGGAGCGTAGCCGGGGACGCTGCGCGTCTTTTTCCAACCGGTATCTATCCGAGGTGACAACCGTCTCTGCATCGTCTGCATCTGCCAGCGTCACACTCTTGACCTCGGTGACCGGAGCCACCGGCAACACTTCACCCGACTGGTCTCGCCAGACGGTCAGGCTCCAGGAAAAATCGCGCTCGATCAGAACCTTGCCTGTGCGCGCTTCGATCGCCGCAACGGCTGCGCGCAGAAAGCCTTTCAGCACATCGTCCTGAACGCTGCCTTCGGCAAAGCCTGTGCCCAGCCGCAGATGCGCTTTAAACTGATCCACCGGCAGCGCCGCATCCGCGATGGCGGTTTCTTCGATCAACATCATCCATTCACTCCGCAATCTCGGACCCCTCCGGGGGCCTCACTCAAGAAAATGACGGGCACGCACCGCCCCACGTTGCTCGGACGGAGGGGAGCAGCTAGACAACGCAGGGGATCTCACCCCGGCCCGCGCCCGCGCCCGAGGGGCCAATGACCCCCCGGATCCGTCACCGCTTAGGCGGTGCCGAATTTCACCAGCTTGATCGCGGCAAAGTCGCTCACGTCGCCGCCGACACGCTTGGTCGCATAGAACAGAACGTGCGGCTTGGCGCTGAACGGATCACGCAAGACGCGCAGATCAGGGCGCTCGGCAATAGTGTAGCCGGCCTGGAAGTCACCAAAGGCAATCGAGAAACTGTCGGTGCCCGCATCCGGCATGTCCTCGGCAATCAGAACCGGATAGCCCATCAGGCGCGCAGGCTCACCCGCAGCCAGACCGTCCGACCACAGGAAGCGGCCATCGCTGTCCTTTAGCTTGCGGATCACACCAGCAGTTTTCGAATTCATTACGAAGGTGCCATTGACGCGGTATTGCGCGCCCAGCGCATAAACCACATCGACAATCGCGTCCGCATCGACACCACCGTCAATGCCGGTCGGGACATAGCCCAGATTGCCCCAGGTCCAAACATCATTGTCGACCTTGGCATGGTTCAGAATGCCATTTGGCTTGTCCGCACCATCGCCCGAGATGAACGCCGCCGCTTCGGCGCGGGCAAATTTGTCAGCGATACGACCAGCCAGCCATCCCTCGACATCGAACGCACTGTCATCCAAAAGGCGCTGCGACGCCTTTGGCAGCGCGCTCAGCTCGTGCAAGGCAATCGAGATGCGATCAATAGACGGGGTCGCCGTCTCGGTCGCAGCAGAACTTTCATCCGCCCAGCCCGCGCCCACGTCGGTGTGGTCGATCAACACGTCGAACGAGTTCGCCTCGACATTCACCACCGAAGCGATCGAACGGATCGAGGCCGTGGATTTCAGCACCGACTTGATCATCTCGGCGGTTTGCGGATCGACCAGATATCCGCCATCGCTGTTAACGGCGCTGGACAGCGATTTGGCTTCCATATCAAGGCCGCGCAGGCCGTCATCGTCACCGCATCGCACATAGGCGTCGAAAGCCTTCTGATGCGGCGCACCGTCCTCGATTGAAGCCGCAAGATGCGGGCGCGCCGCGGTGATTGATTTACGATCCAGCATGGTCAGTCGCTCTTCTGTCTGTTGCAGTTTGGTTTTAACTTCAGCCTTCAGGCCCTTGAATTCGCTCACGAAGCCAGTCATCGCCTGCTTCACCTCCTGAACCAGGGGCACACCCTCTCCGGTCAAGGCCGGGGTCTCGGTCTTGCTCATCAGAACTTCCTTGTTTGGGTGGGATTGAGGCGCGCTAGGTTCGCGCCAGCTCCTGCCGGGCGTGATCAAACACCTCGGCAATATTGCGCAGGGTGTCCTCGGCGTCCGGGATCGTCCCCTTTGCCGCCACCCGCGCACTGGGCAGCATCGGAAAAGTCACAAGCGACACCTCCCACAGCTCCAGTTCGGTCAGGACCCGATGGCCCTTTTCATTTTTTATGGCCCGTTTGATGCGATAGCCGATCGACAGCCCGTCAATGGCCCCGGCCCGGATCAATTCCGCAGCTTCACGGCCTTTCTGCGTGGTTTCCAACATACGTCCCTTGACCCAAAGCCCGCGTTCATCTTCGCGCACGTCGTCCCAGACACCGATGGGTTGCGCCGGGTCGTGCTGCCACAGCATTTTGACCCGCTGACCTGCCGCCGTTAGCCCAGCCAACGACCTGCGATATGCGCCTTTCTGCACTACATCGCTCCCTTGATCGACCTGCCCAAACAGGCTGGCATAGCCCTCGATCACCGCGTCCTCGGTCACCGACAATCCATCGCTAAACCGCGCAAACTTGTGTTCTAAATCCATGAACACCTCCTCATAAGCCTCTGAATTCATGGCGACACCACCAGAATTGACTGAAACGCTTGCGCCAGGATCACCGCAACGACTCCATAGACCGTCAGCCACAGCCGTTTCTCCAGCCGCTCCATCATCTCTTCGATCTGATCCAGCCGCCTGCATAAATGCGCGTGCTGGATCTCGGCCACCCGTTCATGCGCAGCCAAGCGCAGGCCCGGCGCACAATCAAACGGCGGATACCCCTCAGCCATCTGCACGCTCCGGTAGCCCCAGCATCACGCGTTTCTCAGCGTCTGTCAGGAACTCGGCGCCGTTGATTCGCGCCCATTGCGCATCCCGCTCCGCCGACAGCGCCGGCACCTGATCCAGGTCGGGTTTCAACACCAGTTCTTCGCCTGTAAAGCCCGCCAACCATTCCGACACCGCCGCCGCCACCCGCGTCACCAAGGGCAGAACGGTCAGGCGGTAAAACGCCCGGTTGGCCTCCTGATAGTTCGAATAGGTCGCGTCGCCTTGAATTCCCAGCAACATCGGCGGGACCCCAAAGGCCAGTGCGATCTCGCGGGCGGCGGCTTCCTTGGTCTTTTGAAACTCCATGTCAGAGGGTGAAAAACCCATCGGCTTCCAATCGAGCCCCCCTTCCAGAACCATCGGACGGCCTGCATTGCGCGCCCCGCGATAGTTTTGCTCAATCTCATCGGACAAGCGGCGGAATTGATCCTCGGCCATCACCCCATGTCCATCGCCGCCTTTCCACACCAACGCGCCCGAAGGCCGCGCAGCATTGTCCAGCAATGATTTCGACCACCGCGACGCGCTGTTATGCACATCAATCGCCATCGCCGCAGCTTGCATCGGCGAGAACCCGTAGTGGTCGTCTTGGGGGTGGAATGACTTGATATGACAGATCGCATCAGCCGGGAAACGATGCGTCTTGCCGCCCGCCGTATAGTCATACGCCTTGGGCCATCCATCCGCCCCCGGCACCACGCTCATTCGGTCCGAGCGCAGGACGTGCAGTTCAACCGGCAATCCATCCTCGGCCTGTGCCGCCTCGACATAGGCGTTTCCTGACAGCAACAACTGCCCAAACAAAGCCTCCATCAATTCCGCCCGCCCCTGCGCCGCATTCGGGCGGCGCATCAGAGATATGATCGGATGCACGTCATAGCGCTGCGCCTGATCCTGCAGCACCAGAGGCAGTGCCGCCGCCGCCTCGGCGATCAACTTGACCGAGCGGAACCCCACCGGGTTCCCCGAAAACCCCGTCCGCGTCAGCGACACCGCGTCCCTGGGGCTCCACGCCACGCGCCCACCCGTCTGCCACGCCACCACAGGCCCCGCCGCGCTCGCCTTTGCTTCGGGCGCTTCCCCGGCCGTTCCACGACGCAAGAAATCGAATACCATCTGTGCTCCTTTCTGCCGCCGCTCTGCCCGGCTTGTTGAAAAGAGTTATGAGGGAAAGAGGTTTAAGCCTCGGGAATGGAGCGTGCGGAGGTTGGGCAACGGCAAATCGCGCTTACCATTCATGGAAAGAGAAACACTTACAGGCTCTTAACCGATTTCGTCTATTAGATTTCTAATCGAGCTGGCGCATGTTGCGTAGGTGATTCCAGTGTTTTGCTTGTAAACGGCATCTAGTTCTGACTGCCAATCGGAATCTGGCATTTCGACTGGTCTGATTTCTTCCTTGTAGCCAGTAACGACACCGCAAACTCTATGTAAGCCATCTCTATAATGAACAACCGGTCCACCAGAGAAACCTATCGTATTGAACCCGTCCAATATCATACGGTTTCCGGTAATAGCTGATACAATAGCCCCCTCTCTGAAATGGGAAAGGGCGCCCCTCCAAACCCGAGAAGTCAACGTATTCCTCAAGCGACAGAGGGAAACCTAGGAAGTGTACGTGCTGCCCGCAAACAAGGCCATCCATATCTAGCGGAAGCGACAGCTTATCAAGAAAATCGACAGGGTATAGAGGGTTACTGAATACAGCGATATCAAGATCGACTGACTTAGTTAGCAAAACAGCAGAACTGAGGTACTCCCAGCCAGATCGACTCTTTATTGCAATCGGTTTTTCTAGCCTGTCATCAACTAAATGGTTGGCCGTGATAAAATAATGATTGCCTTTATACTGGACTGAAACAGCGGTTCCTAACTGTGAAGATCGAAAAAGGAAAGTTCGGCCCAATACATTAGTCGTTGGCGGCATTATTCGAAACACCGAACTAGAGTGATCTAGGTGAGTTACATCGCCCATCGAGTGCGCAACCTTAGATAATAGTCACGCAAAAGCTGGGCTATCCATATGAGAACGTCAAGCTGTGATGTATCGCAATACAAAGGAAAAACATATTCATTGATTGCATCTACAAAGTCCGCACGCGAGGCCGCCGATACGCCCCCGCAGGCCCCACCACC
Organism: Ruegeria sp. YTSC004; assembly: GCF_059609805.1. NCBI lineage: Bacteria > Pseudomonadati > Pseudomonadota > Alphaproteobacteria > Rhodobacterales > Roseobacteraceae > Ruegeria > Ruegeria sp. YTSC004. Next base: position 221,702 of record NZ_JBXWMJ010000004.1, on the reverse strand, counting down.
AACTCATGCAGCGCCCAGACCAGCGCGTCGACCCGGTCGGGGGAGCCCTGCCCCTCGAACCCCCGCGCGGTCATCTGGCACATCTGCTCCTCCAGCGCGTCCAGCCCCGCGACATGCGCCACCCGCCCCTGTTCGTACAATGCCGCAACAGGCTCGGCACGCGCGACCTTCCCGCGTGAGGCCCGCACCGCGCGATAAGGCACCAGAGGGTCCACCTGCCGCACGACCTCTTCCACCAGTTGCCCGCCCTGATTGACCTCGGCCACCAGTCTTTCGGCCCTGAATTCATCCATCGCGTCAATCGCCGCCTGCGCCCAGCCCGCCGGGCCAACGCCCTGCACCGTCCGGTCGGCCAGTACATAGGCCCGCCAGTCCTCGGGCGGCCCTTGCACTTGCGCGCCGACCACCACGATCCCGCAGGCATCCGCATCCGAGCCCGCCGTCACCGCTGGGTCCAGCGCGACCACAATACGGTCCAACTCTGGTACATTCTCAACTCGCGCCGCGTCCAGCATCGCCCCGGTCCACAACGCCCCCTCGGCATCCGACAGCAGCACGCCGTCCAACTCCTGCCGCCCCAGCCGCGTACCCGCATAACGCGCGCGCACTTCGTCCAGAAACGAATCCGCCAGATTGGCCCGGTTCGCCTCGGTCGGCGCATGGGTCTGCACGGTGGACGGAGACGCCAGCAATTCCTTCAAAACCTTCACATTGCGCGGTGTGGTCGTCACACAGACCCGAGGTCGCTCCCCCAACCGCAAGGCAAATTGCAGCATATCCCAGGTCTCGCCAGCCTTCTTCCACTTGGCCAACTCATCCACCCAGGCCGCATCGAACTGCGGCCCGCGCAACCCCTCAGGATCATGCGCCGAAAACGCCTGCGCCTCAGCTCCGTTTGGCCAGATCAGTTTCCGTTCGGACGCCTTCCAGACAGGTCGCCGATCCGGCGGCGAACACTGCAAAATCCCGCTATCGCCAAAGATCATCACATCGCGCACCTGATCGAAAGTCTCACCGACCAAGGCCACACGACGCGCCTCGCCGCGATCCAGCGGCAAAGCCCCCTCGACCACCTGTCGCACCCATTCTGACCCGGCCCGCGTCTTACCAGCACCGCGCCCGCCCATGATAACCCAGGACCGCCAGTCGCCTTCGGGCGGCAACTGATGCGGCAGTGCCCAGAACTCGAACAGGAAAGGGAGGGCGCACAGCCCCCCCTCCCCGATCTCACTCAGAAATCTGTCCCGAACCGCAGCAGGCGCGGAGGCGAGCCAGCCTGCACCCAATCTCAAATCGAGCGCGCTCAAGGTCGAGCGCATACCCCCCTTGGGCAATTCCGGCTTGTCTGTGATGTTGTTCGACAAAGCTTGTCTCCACTTTCTGACAACTTCGGATCAGCCCCTCTAACTGCCCGAGTTGCTTGGCTGAACCAGCAAGATCTGCATCCTCCCCGGCACCGATCTGTTTGCGCAGTTCTTCCGCTGCTTGGCGCAGATCGCGAATGGATCTCTCAAGCGACTGCAACAAATCAGCCGTCTGGGACATCCGCTCTTCCGGGGTAATCAAAGTCATGTGTGCCTGTGACCTCATGCGTGAGTGATCTCCGCACGAGAGAAACGAAAAACGGCCACCGGGTCGCCCCGGGGCCGTCGTCCACCTCTTCTAGCATGACACAACTTATACGCAAGAAAGTCCGCAAAGTCAATGTGTTGCGCAACAACGGCGCAACGGGTAGCGTGCGCTGATAGTTAAGAGACCTTTACTGATAGGACTATGTGGCAGACGGTCGTCAGTGGTTGAGCCCCGTGACTACAACGTTACGTATCGCCGAGAAAAAGAAATGGCTCGGAAGGTTCAAAGCTGGCCGAAACCTCGCCCGCAAGGATGGGCTTTTCGCCAAGTTCCAATTTCAGGGTAGAAGCCCCATCGGAGAGATCAAGGTTCTCGATATCCACCCAAAACAATGTAGGGCTGAACACGCTCTCATAGTAGTACCGACCCAGCTCATGATCAGCGACCGTACGCCAGGTTGTTGATGCGATGTTTGGGCGCTCTGGGTCCGTCACACCAAATGGTACGGAAATTGATCGCACGAGAGAGAACACCGCCGCCGTCGCATCGTTTTTGTCGTCAAACGAGGGAACGGCATTCAGATTCCAGCTCAACCGCGCAAATCGGTCGGAAGACCGATGGGTTCCGGGCAAAAATGAAAGACCATTAACTTCACCCCAATAAGTGGTGATTGCGAGTTGTTCGTCAAAAGTAGGAGAGTTCGTCATGACAGTAAATTCGCGGCCGTGGTGGATAGCCAACTCGCCATCGAGATACTCGAATATTGCACTGTCACCAGACGCATCGGATAGCGCAATATGCCCCCCTGCCTCATGTCCGCTAGGCAACATCGGCGCTACAATCACGAATGGCTCTTGCTCCATAGCTGCAACGGCTTCTTCAACTGTTGCAAAGTTATCCAGAAAATACTGCAACCACCCTCCGACAGAAATGAGAGGTTTGTCTCCGGCATTTTCCGTCCCGTAATCCGCTTCGGCAAGATAGAGAGCGTTGCCGACCAGCCCGCCATCATTCATGCCGTCAACAGTTGCTCCGTCATAGATCGTTGCCACGACAGAGCCGTATTTGGACGTCCATTTGACCGAATTCTCTCCGGCACCACCATCACGGTCCATGCCCCGCGGGAAGGCCCAAATGTCTGTTGAAGTATCTTCGAACCAGTCAAGCGTCCTCCCCGTGAGGAAGGATCCGTCTGCCGTTTCATAGACGATCCGAGAGCATGCGATTGCTGAAGACGCGGCTAGAACCACGGTCAGAGTGGTAGCTACAAGTATTTTAGCGCACATTTCTGGATTCCTTTTTTGGTCATACACAAAAAGTCATCTCCCCTAAGGATCGGGTATTTTCCGATGTTATGAAAGCCAAGAAGCACTTCGGGATTTTCAAAGCCCAGCTGGACAAGGTTCTTCTATTTGAACAATCCGTTCCCTGGCGGCCGCGGCAAGTACGTGTTCCCACTTCGCAATTCATGGCTTGACAAATGCTAACAAAACTAGCATGTGCCACCTTAAGACAGCGCTGACGCGTGAGCATTGACGGTCGCAGCAGACCCCACAGCGCATCACTACTTCTCCTAGTTCCCATTCACGCAGGGTTCTTGACGCGACGCCAGATGGCGCAGGGTTCGCCTGCACGTCCCGAGGTTTAGCGGAAACCCTGCCGGTCACGCGCTGCGTGGCCAGACACGTCTTGTCCGCACGGCTATTGCCTTGCGGGTTACAAAGGATAGTTATTTGTTCGACTTCGACATGCTGGGCCTTGCACCAGCCCTCAACGATGCACTGAAACGTGCCAATTTCTCACAACCGACCCCTATTCAGAACCAGGCCATCCCGCTGGCGCTGAACGGTCACGACATCCTGGGCCTGGCGCAGACCGGCACCGGTAAGACGCTAGCCTTCGGCCTGCCGCTGATCGACCACTTGCTGGCGCAGCCCGGCAAACCCGCGCCCAAAACCGCCAAAGCGCTGATCCTTGCCCCAACCCGCGAGCTGGTCAACCAGATCGCGGATAGCCTGCGCAACCTGACCGACAAGACCAAACTGCGCGTGGCCACCGTGGTCGGTGGTCAGTCGATCGGCAGACAGATTTCGTTCCTGTCGCGCGGCACCGACATTCTGGTCGCCACACCCGGGCGTTTGATCGACCTGATGGAACGCGGTGCTGTTGACCTTGGCTCGGTGCGACATCTTGTACTGGACGAGGCCGACCAGATGCTGGACATGGGCTTTATCCACGCCCTACGCAAAATCGCACCCAAGCTGGGCACGCCGCGCCAAACCATGCTGTTCTCGGCCACTATGCCAAAACAGATGGAAGAGCTTAGCCAATCCTATCTGACCAACCCGCAGCGAGTGCAGGTCTCGCCTCCAGGTAAAGCGGCGGACAAGATCACGCAGTCTGTGCATTTCGTCGACAGGGCCGGCAAACCGCGGAAATTGCGCGAAATTCTGTCCGCTGACATGGACGCTCTGACCTTGGTATTTTCCCGTACCAAACACGGTGCCGAGAAACTGATGAGAGGCCTTGTGGCCGATGGATTCAACGCGGCCTCGATTCACGGTAACAAAAGCCAGGGACAGCGCGACCGCGCGATCAAGGCGTTCCGGGCCGGAGAGATCAACGTATTAGTCGCGACCGACGTGGCCGCGCGTGGCATCGACATTCCCGGTGTTGCCTATGTGATCAACTATGACCTGCCCGAAGTGCCCGACAACTATGTCCACCGCATCGGGCGCACAGCCCGTGCTGGTCGCGAAGGTGAGGCTATCGCCTTCTGCTCACCGGACGAGGTGGACCAGCTGCGCCAGATTCAGAAACTGATGAAGATTGAAATTCCGGTCGCCAGCGGCACCATGCCAGAATTTTCCGAGCCCAAGAAAGCCCGCAATCGCGGAGGCTTCCGGGGGCGTAGACCGCAAGGGGCAAATTCGACATCGAAGCCCGCGTCTTCGAAACGTCGTCGCCCACGCGGACGTCCCGCTGCATAAAAAAAGAAAAGGCCGCGTTTTCGACGCGGCCTTTTTTTCTTAGTTGCTTGAGCTGTTTCTTTCAGCCTCAATCTCTCGCCACTTGGCGACGTTCCGATTGTGCTCCTGCAAGGTTTCCGCAAACGCGTGCCCCCCGGTGCCATCCGCAACAAAGAAGACAAAGTTGGTCTCTTCCGGTGCGACAGCAGCCTCAAGGCTGGCCAACCCTGGGTTGGCAATGGGTGTCGGTGGCAAACCGTCTATCACATAAGTATTCCAAGGTGTTGCACGGCGCAGCTCACTGCGACGAAGCCCGCGCCCCAGCGTGCCTTGACCCTTGGTGACGCCATAGATGACCGTCGGGTCTGTCTGCAGTTTCATGCCCTGCTCAAGCCGGTTCACAAAGACGCTCGCAACCTGCCCGCGTTCATTGGGAACACCGGTTTCCTTTTCGATGATCGACGCGAGGATCAGCATTTCCTCTGGGCTGCTGATGGGAAGGTCGCCTTGGCGGCTCTCCCACACTGCATTGATGCGCAATTGTTGCTTGTCTTGCATCGCCTGCAGAACAGCCGTCCGGTCATCGCCCGGTGCCAAATCATAGCTGTCAGGTGCCAACATCCCTTCGGCCGGGATCTCGGCAATCTCACCTGTCAGCGGTTCAATCGCCTGCAAGCCTTGCGCTACCTGCCAAGAGGTCACGCCCTCAGCAACAGACACACGGTACCGGGTGTCGGCTTCTTCACGCTTTTGACCGTATTCGGCAGGGATGTCCTCGTCGGTCACATCAAACGATGCGATCTCGACAAATTCCAGCGTTGCCGGGTCCAACTCGCGTACCCGGGTTTGGATGCGGGTGACACCGATACGGTATTCAATCTCGGACCCACAGGTGCTGGCCCCGCTGCTGGTAATCTCGTCGATGATCTGCTCCATCGACGCGCCTTCGCGCACCAGAAAGCTACCGGCTTTCAGCTGCTGCGATTTATCCGTGTAGTCCGCCGCCATGCGAAAGATCATGGCGCTGCTGATGGCTCCGTCATCTTCAAGCTCTTGGCTGACACGGGTCATATTCGACCCGCTTCTGACCTGCAGGCACATGGCGGATTCTAGCGGACCCTCGGCCTTGTATTGCGACTGCCCCCACACAACCAGCCCGCCCATCAGGAACAAGGCAACGATCAGCAAGGTCAGCGCATTCGAAGCAAGAGCCCGGAACATTTAGCTGACCTTTCCGAAGATCACGCTGGCATTGGTGCCGCCAAAGCCGAACGAATTCGACAACGCCACATTGATCTCACGCTCACGCTTGGCGTTGGGCGCCAGATCGATCGGAGTTTCAACGGCGGGGTTATCCAGATTGATCGTCGGCGGAGCCACTTGATCCCGGATCGCCAGGATCGAAAAGATCGCCTCAATCGCGCCAGCCGCACCCAAAAGGTGACCAGTGGCCGATTTGGTTGAGGTCATGGTGGCCTTGCTGGCGTGATCCCCCAACAGGCGCTCTACCGCGCCCAGTTCGATCGTATCCGCCATAGTCGATGTGCCATGCGCATTGATATAGTCCAGATCCGAAGGCTCAAGGCCCGCGCTGCGCAATGCGGCTTTCATGGAACGCTCAGCGCCATCACCATCCTCGGACGGTGCGGTGATGTGATAAGCGTCGCCGGACATGCCATAGCCCAGCACTTCGGCATAGATCTTTGCACCGCGCGCCTTGGCGTGCTCGTACTCTTCCAGAACCACGATGCCTGCGCCCTCACCCATGACAAAGCCATCACGGTCCACGTCATACGGCCGACTGGCTTTCTTTGGGTCGTCTGCGTACTTGGTCGACAGCGCCTTGCACGCATTGAAACCAGCGATACCGATCTCGCAGATGCAGCCTTCACCGCCACCGGCAACCATGACGTCAGCGTCACCTGCACGAATGATGCGGCTGGCATCGCCAATGGCATGCGCACCGGTCGAACAAGCTGTCACGACCGAATGGTTGGGCCCCTTGAACCCGTGGCGGATAGACACCTGACCGGATGCCAGGTTGATCAGCGCACCGGGAATAAAGAACGGCGACACACGACGCGGACCTTTGTCGCGGATCAGGTTTGCCGTTTCAGCAATAGAGCCCAAACCGCCGATACCGGAACCGATCAGAACGCCTGTACGCAGGCGGTCTTCTTCATCCTCAGGCAGCCAGTTGGCATCTTGGCAGGCCATGTCGGCGGCTGCGATCGAATACAGAATGAAGTCTTCGATCTTGCGTTGCTCTTTTGGCGGCAACCAATCGTCGGGGTTAAACGTCCCTTCGGTTCCATCGCCGCGCGGAACTTCGCAGGCATAGGTCGTGGTGACACCGCTCTCTACGGCATCAAACTGGGTGATCGGGCCTGCGCCGGATTCCCCATCCAACAACCGTGACCAAGATTCCTCGACCCCGCTGGCCAAAGGAGTGACCAATCCCAGACCGGTTACAACGACTCTGCGCATGAAATGCCTCTTGCCTGCTTCCTATTTGAGAACCGCTCATACCCCGGCCCGGGGTCCGGGGGCAAGAGCAACGGCACATTCCATCCCGGCGCCATTTCGCCGGGCCGTCCGTCGGTGCGGGTTGTGCCGAAACAATTTGCCCCGACCCTTTCGCAGATTTGAAAGAGCCGGGGCAATATCTTGTGGGATAAACTTACTGGAACTCAGCGACCGGCTCGTGAGCCTGTTCGGCCACATCAAGCGCATCCGCTAAGTCAACCGTCTTGCGGAACAATGCCCGTCCAACCAACGCGCCCGAGATGTTGTGCACATAGGCCAGGCGCGAGATGTCATCTGATGTCCGAACGACACCGCTGGCGATTACCGGTGTGCGCGAAAGTTGCGCCAGACCCGAGATCAGACCCAGCTGCGCGTCGACGTCTTCGATGTCGCTGTCGATATCGGTCACCAGAATTGCCGCAAAGGGCGTACCTTCGAACGCCTCAATAAATGCTTCCGGCGTAAACGCACTCTGGCTGCGCCAGCCTTCGGTCATGACCTGTCCTTGCCAGACATCCACAGCCAGAACGATTTGGTCCGGGTAAAGCTTGGCCAGCTCCTTGACCAGATTCGGGTCCCAGGCCGCCAGCGTGCCAATCACGATCCGTCCCGCGCCTTTGTCGATCCAATACTCGACCTGTTCTCGCGTCCGCATACCGCCGGCCAGTTGCACTGACATCTCAGACGTGCGGATGATTTCCTCGACCAATTCGGCGTTGGTGTCGCGGCCTTCGATTGCATCGAAATCCGTCAGGTGCATCCACGTGGCACCGGCCGCAGACCAGCTACGCGCCGTGTCCGCCGGATTCACATGCCAGATCATCGCGTCGTCCAGACGGCCCTTGTCCAGTGTGACACACCGGCCGTTCTGCAATTCCATCGTGGGGTAAATCCTCATGAGCTTGCTCCTCCGCTCAATCGCTCTGCAAATCCAGAGTACCATACACGCGGAAGATCGGCCCGTTTTACCAGGATCGGCAAACCAAGTTCGGTTTGCGGCATTCAGGAAGTCTCAAATTGTCAGTGGCGTGGCGGCGGACCATTTCGGCGCAGTAGCGTAACGTCGCTGCCATTGTACGCGCATTCACGCATCGGGGCATACCCCAGCTTGTTCGCCAGCTTTTTCGAGGCAGAATTCCCAGAATTCACCATAGCAACCAATGGCCCAGGCATGATCCGGTCAAACCAATCATGCGCGGCCTGCGCGGCCTCTAACCCCAAGCCCTGCCCTTGTGACTCGGGGACCAAAATCCAGCCTGCCTCGGGGAAACTGTCAAAATCTTCGCCGATCGAGCGGTTACCGTAGAAGAACCCCGCCTGCCCGATCATCTGCCGATTCGACTGCTGAACCACGGCCCACTGCCCGAAACCGGCCATTTGCCAGTGCCCGGCATTTCGAAGGAATGAATCCCACGCCTCTCCGCGCGACCGCGGCTTGCCGCCGATATGTCGCACGATGCATGGGTTGCGCCAAATCTCGGCGAACCGGTTGAAATCCTCTGGCCGCATGCCGCTCAGCGTCAAACGGGCCGTATTGATCATCGGGGTGGATCTTATCATGCCCTTCCCGCTCTGAATTATGTGCCTCGGGTAAAAGGTTGCGAACGAATACGGCACCTTGCAAGCCAGAATTGGGCACGGCACAAAAAAAACGGCGCCTCCGTTGCCCGGAAGCGCCGCTTTTTAATAATGTCGAAGCTCTTAGGAGGCTTCAGAGATGAATTTGACGGCGTCGCCAAATGTCTGGATGGTCTCGGCTGCGTCATCGGGGATTTCGATGCCGAACTCTTCTTCGAAGGCCATAACCAGCTCAACAGTGTCCAGGCTGTCTGCGCCCAGATCGTCGATGAAGGACGCGTTTTCGGTCACTTTGTCTTCTTCAACACCCAGGTGCTCAACAACGATCTTTTTAACGCGATCTGCGACGTCGCTCATGTCTATTCCTCATTCCGTTTTCAGGGCCTAGTGCCCGGTTCTGCCCTTGCCCGCTCAGGCTGGCTTTGATTTGCCCGGTGCGGGCGGTTGGGTCCCGGATGACCGGGAAAGTAGAAGGCCGACCATTTGGTCGACCCCAGCATTTATGCGCCGCCTATAGCATAGACAACGCGCGAGGCAAACGCTTTCGCACCTGCCCCTGTCCGCGCTCACAACATGGCCATACCGCCGTTAACATGCAAGGTGGTTCCGGTAACATATCCGGCTTCGGGGCTGGCAAGATACAGTACAGCCGCCGCAATTTCCGACGCATCGCCCATGCGACCGGCGGGAACCTGCCCCAAAATGCCCGATTTCTGATCGTCGGTCAGCTTGTCGGTCATGGCTGTGGTGATGAAGCCGGGCGCAACCGCGTTAGCCGTGATCCCACGACTGGCAACTTCATAGGCCAACGACTTCGTCATACCGACCATACCCGCCTTGGATGCGGCATAGTTCGCTTGACCGGGGTTGCCGGTGGCGCCAACCACGGACGAGATGTTGATGATCCGACCCCAACGGGCTTTCATCATGCCCCGCAGGACCCCTTTGCACAGCTTGGCGGTCGAGGTCATGTTCACGTCGATCACGCTCTGCCATTCGTCATCCGACATACGCATGAACAGGTTGTCCCGGGTAATCCCGGCGTTGTTGACCAGAATATCAACCGACCCCATCGCCTCGGCAGCTTGCTTCGGCAGCGCGGAAACAGCTTCGCCGTCGCTCAGGTTACATGGCAGGACATGCGCCCGCTCGACCAGTTCGGCGGCCAATGCCTCGAGCGGTTCGACACGAGTGCCCGACAACGCAACCGTGGCCCCCGCACCGTGCAGCACGCGCGCAATCTCGCCGCCAATCCCGCCGGACGCTCCGGTGATCAACGCATTCTTACCTGTCAAATCAAACATTCGATCTTCCCTTTGCAGCGCAACTTGCGTCGCACGTTGTTCTTATGATTCGCTCTTAACCACATTCTGCACGTCATCCGGCGTACCAACAGCCTTGCCAGCAATCGCGCGGTCGATCTTGCGGATCATCCCTGAAAGCGCCTTGCCTGCGCCGATCTCCCACGTCTCGGTCACGCCCTGTGCCACCATGTACTGCACGCTCTCGCGCCAACGCACGGAACCGGTGACCTGCTCGACCAGCAACTGACGGATCAGGTCCGGATCGCCAACAGCCTCGGCGCGCACGTTCGCAATTAGCGGAACTGCCGGGGCCTTGATTTCAACTGCAGCCAGCGCCTCGGCCATCACATCTGCGGCGGGTTGCATCAACGCACAATGGAACGGGGCGCTTACGGGCAACATCACGGCGCGTTTGGCACCTTTTTCTTTGGCAATCTCGGCAGCACGTTCCACCGCGGCCTTCGCACCCGACACAACCACCTGTGTAGGGTCGTTGTCATTCGCCGCCTGACAGACCTCGCCCTGCCCAGCCTCTTCTGCGACAGCACGAACCGCCTCAAGGTCCAGCCCCAGAATGGCGGCCATTGCGCCTTCACCAACGGGAACCGCGCTTTGCATTGCCTGGCCACGCGTCCGTAACAAACGCGCCGTATCCGCAATCGACAGCGCGCCAGCTGCCGCAAGCGCTGAATATTCCCCCAACGAATGCCCAGCCACAAATGCAGCGTCCGTGACGGCAACACCTTCGGCCTCCAACGCGCGCATCGCCGCCATCGAGGTTGCCATCAGCGCCGGCTGTGCGTTCTGCGTCAGGGTCAGGTCTGCAATATCACCTTCCCAAATTAAGGTGCTCAGCTTTTCACCAAGCGCTTCATCGACCTCTTCGAAAACAGCCTGTGCAGCCGGGTAGGCCTCGGCCAGTGCCTTGCCCATACCTATGGTCTGGGCGCCCTGCCCCGGAAAAACGAACGCGCGTGTCATTACAACCTCTTGGATGACGTTAGGTTGCGATGGGGTGTAAACCGAGTGAACGAGCGGCACAAGCTCTGCATCCTGACACGTAAACTGTGCGTCAAAGCCTATTGTGTCGGCCCCGGCTGCATTTAGGGTGGCCACAGCAAACAGATCGGAGTCGCAAACCAATGCCCCTTGCCAACACCACCCAAAGCTATGGAGGCGTTTCGAAAACCTTCCACTGGCTGACAGCCTTGCTCATTCTGACGGCGCTGCCGATTGGGTGGTTTGCAAACCAACTGGCACACGCAATCGAAGACCCGACCATTCCAACGACACCGGAAGACCTGCAACAGGCGGCGCAGCTGTTTTCACTGCACAAGACTATCGGTGTAACGGTCTTTTTCGTGGCCCTTGCCCGTATCTTGTGGGCGATCAGCCAACCCAAGCCAGGATTGCTCAATGCTGAAAACAAGCCCGAGGCATTTGCTGCGGAAACCGTCCACTGGCTGTTGTATGGCTCGCTGGTTCTGGTTCCTCTGACAGGCTGGATTCACCATGCGGCCACCGAAGGGTTTGCGCCGATCCTCTGGCCGTTCGGGCAGAACCTGCCTTTTGTGCCGAAATCCCCCGCATTGGCCGAAGCAAGCGGCGGGTTACACTTCGTCCTGATGCTTGTGCTGGTGGGTGCGCTGGTTTTGCATATCGTTGGCGCGCTCAAGCACCATGTAATCGACAAAGACAGCACATTGCGCCGCATGCTGCCCGGACAGGTGGAATTGCCGGAACCACCAACGCAATGGCACTCACCTGCCCCCGTCGTAGCAGCAGTCGTGATCTGGGCTGTTGCTCTTAGCATCGGGTGGTTCGACGGAGCCTACTCGGCACATCCGACCGGTGATAATGCATCTGCCGAACTGGAGGCCGTCCAATCCGACTGGCAGGTGCAGGAAGGCACTTTGGCAATCACGATCACCCAGTTGGGCAGCCCCGTCAGCGGCGCGTTTTCCGATTGGACTGCGGCAATCACTTTTGACGAACCGGCGGAACCCGGACCAGCGGGATCTGCCGATGTGACAATCGCCATCGGCTCATTGACCATCGGCACCGTAACACAGCAAGCCCTTGCTGCGGATTTCTTTGACAGCGCTCAGTTTTCAACCGCGAGTTTTAAAGCGGATCTGTTCAAAACAGATTTGGCCTATGAGGCGCGCGGCACATTGACCATCCGGGACAAAACCATGGATGTTACCCTTCCGTTCGAGCTGGACTTGCAAGATGGGACCGCGAAGATGCAGGGTGAGTTGGAGTTGAACCGATTAGACTATGATGTCGGGACGTCACAACCGACCGAAGACTCGCTGGCTTTTGCAGTCAAAGTCACCGTCGAACTGACGGCCATTCAGGCTGAATAAAGATAGTCGAACAGAAAAAAACCGCCGAGACCTGACGGGTCCCGGCGGTTTCTTTTTGCACGTAAGGCAGGCTTACTCGGCCTTTTGCGCCTCTACCGAAATACGAACCTCAACCTCATCGCTAACAAACGGTGCGAACTGTCCCAGATCGAACTCGCTGCGGACCAGTGTGGTGGTGGCATCAAATCCGGCCCAGGGCTTGCCCGCCATCGGATGCTCGCCAACCTGGTTCAGCTTCGCGTCCAGAACGACCGACTTGGTCACGCCATTCATGGTCAGATCGCCGGTGATGTTCGCGGTGTTTTCACCGGTGACTTCGATACCGGTCGAGGTGAACGAAATCAGGTCACCCTCGGCGACGCCAAAAAAGTCTTCGGTCATGAAGTGATCTTCGCGCGGCTTCCAGCCGGTGATCATTTCGACCACTGGCATCGACACGCTCACGCTGGAATCTGCCGGGTTTTCCTGATCGAACATGATCTCGCCCTCAAAGCCCGAGAACATGCCAGTCGTGGTGGAAAAACCAAGGTGGTTATAGTTGAAGACAACCTGGCTGTGGCTGGGGTCCAAAACGTATTTCTCGGCGCTTGCAAACGCCGAGGTCGCCGATACGGCCAGTGCAGCAGCAAGAAGGGTGGATTTCATGACTATCTCCAAAAATGTTGTGAGTGCAAACCAGTTGGAATGCTCAACAACAAAAATGTGCCGCCCTTGGGCGGCACACAAGACTTATTCTCTAACAATTTCTGTTCCTAAATGAACAGAAGTGAAAATCAGGCGAAGATCGTTACACTTCCGCTCAATTGGCCCTTCAGCGCTCGGCCAACATCCGCCGATTGTAGCGGCAACTTCATCAGCAGGCTGCCGTCCACATCATAGAGTTCGACCTGATCATCATCGAACCGTGCACCACCCAAGGTGTCATAGCTGCGGCGCAGTACTGTCTGAGGACGCCCGTTTTCATTCTTTTGCAGCACGCGTACTTCGCGGCGGATCGGATCAAAATAGGCATCGGGGCGCGCATCGAGCACCTGAATGGTCAGCAGGCTGACGCCGATCAGTAAGAATGTCAGCGACGCGGCCAGCTTGATCGGCCAAACCTCGGTTGCCATCACCGCACCCGACATCAGCCACATGGAAAACGCCACAATGATCAAAAACGCCCCGGCGACGCGTGCCAGAATAGTGCGTGCCCTCCAATTCGGCGCAAATGCGATAAGAATTGGAACCGATTGATCATAAGTCGTGCTGTTCGCAGACTTCTCGATGGTATTCGTGTTCATCGCGGTCATTTCTCTGTACCCTAGTTCACGTTGCCGTCTTTGGTTCGGTCTGTCCGGTTAGTTCCCGGTATGCAAAACAACTTTGAGCCGAAAAGAGTCAGGAATTGGGCAGCGCAAAGGAAATAGCGCGACTTCACCAAGGCATGTGTGACGGCCCTTGCCCCCCGACGCGAATGGTGTATATGGGGCCATCCTTCGCAAGAGTTATGAATCGCGCAGCCTCTCGTGGCAGGGTCGCGAAGGACGAACCGGCCCCGCCTTTGAAATGCGCCTTGATAGAAACAGGAGTGCACATGCCACTGTATGAGCATGTAATGATCGCGCGTCAGGACCTGTCCAACGCGCAGGCAGAAAGCCTCGTCGAACATTTCGGCACCGTTCTGGCTGACAACGGCGGCAACGTCGTCGAAAGCGAGTACTGGGGCGTCAAGACGATGGCCTACAAGATCAACAAGAACCGCAAGGGTCACTATTCCTTCCTGAAGACCGACGCCCCAGCTGGCGCCGTTCAGGAAATGGAGCGCCTGATGCGCCTGCATGACGACGTTATGCGCGTTCTGACCATCAAGGTCGACGAGCACAACGAGGGCCCTTCGGTCCAGATGCAGAAGCGCGACGAGCGCGAAGGCCGCCGCGAGCGCCGCTGATCAACGCCTGACGAAAGGACATATACCATGGCCGCAAAACCATTTTTCCGCCGCCGCAAGGTCTGCCCGTTCTCGGGCGACAACGCGCCGAAGATCGATTACAAAGACACCCGTCTGCTGCAGCGCTACATCTCTGAGCGTGGCAAGATCGTTCCCTCGCGCATCACCGCCGTTTCGGCGAAAAAGCAGCGTGAGCTGGCCCGTGCTATCAAGCGCGCCCGCTTCCTCGCCCTGCTGCCCTACGCTGTGAAGTAAGGAGAGACTGATATGCAAGTTATCCTGCTGGAACGCGTTGCGAAACTGGGTCAGATGGGCGACGTCGTTGACGTCAAGCCTGGCTACGCCCGCAACTTTCTGCTGCCCCAAGGCAAAGCGCTGAGCGCTTCGAACGCCAACATTGCGTCGTTCGAATCCCAAAAAGCGCAGCTTGAGGCGCGCAACCTGGAAACCAAGAAAGAAGCTGAATCTCTGGCTGAAAAGCTGGACGGTCAGCAGTTCATCGTGATCCGCTCGGCATCGGATGCTGGTGCTCTGTACGGTTCGGTCACCCCGCGTGACGCCGCAGATGCCGCAACCGAAGCTGGTTTCACCGTCGACAAAAAGCAGATTGCTCTGATCGCTCCGATCAAAGAGCTTGGCCTGCACTCGCTGGCGGTCAAGCTGCACCCCGAGGTCGAAGTCAAGATCCAAATGAACGTTGCCCGTTCGCAAGAAGAAGCCGAACTGCAGGCTTCGGGCAAGTCGATCCAGGAACTGGCTGCCGAAGAAGAGGCCGCCGCAGAATTCGAAATCGCCGAACTGTTCGACGATATCGGTTCCGCAGCTTCCGACGATGACGATTTGGTTGCCGAAGAGGCCCTGGCTGAGGAAGACGAAGCCAAAGCCTGATCCGGCTGCCTTTGAAAGATTGATTGGCCGCGCCGAAGGGCGCGGCCTTTTTTTGTGTTCGAACCCCAGACCGTGACAAAGAGTGACGTCAGGCACGACCAGGAATTTGGATTGAAATTATGCTATCCTACGGTCACGCGGCCCCTGCCGCCCCAGCCGCATTTTTTTGAAGTTCATTTTATTAGCAATTTGCGTGATCGCACATCTGGGCGGATCGCGATCCGACAGGAGAAACCACTATGGCATCCTTGTGCAACTACATCGTCGTGAATGATGGCTCTTTTTCTGTAAACCCCGGTGAAAGCCAGACCTTCAGCGACCCAATCCCTTCCAACCTGATCATCGGAACCAACCGCGCGAAACCGATCCTCGCCTTCAAAGCCTGGGCAACGCCGTCCGGAGGGGCCTTTCAGATCGAGATAAACGATACCTTTATCTACGGCCCATCCATGTCGGGCGGCGACATTCGTGGATTATGGGAGACCTTCCCCGGAACTGTTCTGAACCCGGGGATCAATAACACCGTTCAGTTTCGCGCGACAGTGAACAAGATCTGGTTTGCGGATATCATTTTGTGGTTCCAGGTCGATATGTGACAACCCGCCTTTCCGAGCTGACCAATAAGGAACACTCTGGCACCGGATTGTGACGCAGCGAGACCCGGCATAAATCAGCACGCGGGCTGGCTGTCTGCTTGCGGTTGCGTTCGGCAGGACTATCATGCCCCAAACCCCATCCGGAGACTACACATGCCCCACTACACGCGACGCGCTCTACTTGTTGCATTACTCGGCGCACCTGCCCTGGCTGCCTGCGGTGGCCTGGATGGCAAGCAGAGCTCTCGCAATGCCCCTTTTGATCCGCCGCTATACCCCAACGAAACCCCTGAATTGCGCGCCTCAATCAACAAGTGGGCTGACCATTATGAATTGCCACGCGAGCTGTTGCACAAGCTCGCCATAAGGGAAAGCACGCACCGGCCATGGGCGGTCAACAACCCCTATTACGGGTTGCTGCAGATCCTACCCGCGACAGCGCGATCCATGGGGTACAAAGGCAACGCACAGGGTTTGTTGGATGCAGACACCAATCTGGAGTTCGCCGGAAAATACCTGCGTGGGGCGTGGCTCTTGTCAGATGGCGACCAGAAGCGGGCTATCTTCCTTTATGCCAAAGGTTACTACCCCGAGGCGAAGGCCGCCGGGATGCTGGTTGAAACTGGCCTAAGGTCAGAGTGACGTTGGGTAAGGATATAACTTGTCATTAGCGTAAAGGTTGCAATAATGACTTATGCAATCGCTAAGGTATTCTGTTGCCATAACCACGCATTATGCTTAAGCGATATGTATAATTAGCTTGCGTCAGGCACCACAGTTGACGCAACGTATTCGGTGAAATGGACAGACTTGGCATTTCTTTGGGGAAAGATTTGCCGCCGCAAAGGTTGGACAGGTGAAACTTATAGACTTGGCCGCGATCGACCACGAGGAAAAGTCGGCAGCCGACATAATTAATGCTGTCTGCGATGAATTGGGATTCGATTACGCATCTTACGCCACTTTTAACCCTGTAAAGGGTGATGTTCAGGGATATGCCAACTACCCGGACGAATGGAAGATTCACTATGGCAGCCAAGGTTTCCACCATTTCGATCCGACCTTGTATCAATCTGCGCTCAGCATCGCTCCGGTGGACTGGGGCAGATTTAATCACGACGAAAAGTTCCATTCGGTTTTTCGGGATGCGCATGATTTTGGCATTACTTCCCGTGGCTTAACCGTTCCGGTACGTGGCCCGTACGGGGAATGTGGCCTGCTGAATGTGACCCGAAATTGCTCGGATTCCGAGTGGGCAAAGCTGAAGAAACATGTGATGGGGGACCTGCAGATGGCCGCAGTTACAGCGCATGATACCGTGATGCAGTCTGGCCTGTTGGCCAAAGCGCTCTATTTACCAGCTCTTTCGACGCGAGAGAAAGAGATCCTGCAGTGGGTTGCGGATGGAAAATCACAGCAGGACATCGGTGATATCCTGTCAATTTCACACCGAACCGTCGAAGTTCACATGCGGTCTGGCCGCGAAAAAATGGGCGCGTTGACAACACCGCAAGCCATTGGAAGAGCTATTGGATTGGGCCTAATTGCCCCAGGATAATCAAAAAAGATTAAAAAATACGGGAAACCCCCAATAGTCTTAGCTCAAATCTAAGTTAACGTCATCCTTACGGTAACCAGACTGTAGGGGGATGGAAATGATCATCGTAATTGATGGTATCAACCAAAATAAGTTTAAGCATGTCTTGGACGAGATGTACAAACTGCGCGCGCGCGTTTTCGGCGACCGCCTTGGTTGGGATGTAAACATTGTCGATGGGCGCGAACGCGACCATTTTGACGACCTTCATCCAGCACATGTAGTCAGCATCAACGACGAGGGGGACGTCGTTGGGTGCATGCGACTACTGCAAACGACCGGGCCACACATGCTGTCCGACGTTTTTCATTCAATTCTGGACGGCGAACCGCCGATCCGCAGCGCGCAGGTCTGGGAAGCAACCCGGTTTTGCGTCGATACCAAAAAGCTTGGGCGAGGACGCGGAGAAAACTCCGTTTCTTACGTCACCAGCGAGGTAATGATCGGCTCGTTCGAATATGCCAAGATGGCCGGTGTTCTGGACTCTATCGCCGTGATCGACCCGGTGATGAACCGCGTCCTGCAACGATCCGGCAATGCGCCTTACGATTATCTTGGAACTGCCAAGCCGATGGGTAAGGTTGTCGCCATGGCTGCGTTGATGGATTGCTCGGACGAACGGATCGCTGGAATTCGGGATTACGCCGACATTGAACACGATGTCTTCCTGACCGACGAACAGGCTCTGGAACTGGTCGAACGGGCAAAGGCCAAGCCAAGTGCCGCGAATTATGACCACCAGCCTCTGACGCAGTTGGAAAAATACTTTGTCGAACAGATGAGTTCGGCAACATCGAAAGCCGAAGTTGATTCAGTGCTGAAACTGATCGAAGCGCTTTCGGACCGCTTCACGCCGGAGCAGAAGACCGCTCTGCTAAGAACCCCCCGTGCTTTTGCTCATGAGGCCTGACCCCCTCACCTCATAGGTTAAAGCCACCCAAGCGGAGCCGTCTTTTTCCAGACGGCTCCGTATTTTTTGTGCCCATGGGGATGGGCGGACGAGGATTACTCCTCGTCCAGTGCCTCGACGGCTTTCTGCAGATCGTCTTTGCTGACTTCTTTGTCCGCGACCTGAGCCAGTTCAAAGACATAGTCGATGACTTTGTCTTCGAAGATCGGCGCGCGCAGCTGTTGCTGCATCTGAGCGTTCTGCTGCACGAATTCAAAGAACTGACGTTCCTGACCAGGGTACTGACGTGCCTGGTTCATGATCGCTTGGGTCATCTCGGAGTCGGTGACCTCAACCTCGGCCTTCTGACCCAGTTCAGCCAACAGTAGGCCCAGACGCACGCGGCGTTCGGCCAGCTTGTTGTGCTCGTCTGTGGGCTCGATCTCGGCGTGGTCGTGACCTTCCACTTCCGGATTTTCCTCGTGCCACAGCTGATGTGCGATCTGCTTGGCTTCGGCTTCAACCAGCGACGGAGGCAGGTCGAACGAGACCTTCTCGTCCAGCGCGTCCAGCAGGCCACGCTTCATAACCGCGCGGGATGCACCGGAATATTCCGCTTCCAGACGCTCGGCGATTTGACCTTTCAGTGCGGCCAGATCTTCTGCGCCGAACTTGGTCGCCAGCTCGTCGTTTACTTCTGCAGCAACGGGTTCCTTCACCTCTTTGATGGTGCAGGTGAATACGGCGTCTTTACCGGCCAGATGCTCTGCGCCGTATTCTTCGGGGAAGGAAACGTTGACGTCTTTGACTTCTTCGGCCTTCACGCCAACCAGCTGCTCTTCGAAGCCGGGGATGAAGCTGTTGGAACCCAGAACCAGCGGATAGTCTTCAGCCGAACCGCCTTCGAACTCTTCGCCGTCAACTTTGCCGACGAAGTCGATCACAACCTGATCGCCGTCTTTGGCTTTGGAACCCTTGCGGCGCGCTTTGAAATCCTGAGCGGTTTCGGCCAGATTGTTCAGGGCTTCTTCGATGGCTGCGTCGTCTGCTTTGACGACCAGCTTCTCCAGCTCGACAGATTTCAGATCAACTTCGGGGATCGCGGGCAGCGCCTCATAGGACATTGCGACCTCGACGTCGTCGCCTTCTTTCCAGTCTTCGTTGGTCATTTTGACCTCAGGCTGAAGCGCAGGGCGCTCGCCGCTGTCTTCAAAATGCTGGTTCATCGCACCATCGATGCTTTCCTGCATCGCTTCGCCCAACAGGCGCTGACCGAACTGCTTTTTCAGCAATGCCATCGGCACTTTGCCTTTGCGGAAACCCTTCATTTCGACTTCCGGCTGCGCTTCGACCAGTTTCTCGTTAACTTTGTCGTCCAGCTCGGCTGCGGATACGATGATATTGTAGCCGCGTTTCAGACCTTCGTTCAGCGTCTCGGTAACCTGCATTATGGTAGTCCCCATAGGATTCGGGGCGCGCAAAACGGCGCGCCGGGCAAATTTGACGCCTTCTATTTGCCCAGCCGCTTACGTGCAAGAGGCAATGGCCAGATCAGCCTTGTTTTGCCGCCGATTTGAACAAAAAAAACGCCCCAGCCAGACTGGGGCGCCGTTAGTTTACGGGGAAACGTCGTCAGAACTTCCAGAGCGCACCCAGTACCCAGGCTTCGTTCTTGTCAAAGTCGACCGTGTCGTCGAAATCGTGGTTACGGTATTTCAGGTAGGCGTCTGTGTTGATCGCGTCGATCCGCTGGACAACGGCAATACCCCAGGACTTGGTGCTGGACCCCTGATTTTCAAAATCAGAACCGTCGAAATAGTCGATACCAACGCCGGTTTTACCCCAGGACACCCAATCCCCTTCATAAGCAAGTTTAGTGTACCAATAGTCCGGGTCGCTGGCGCCGGTAGAGGTATCGTCCCGCGTGCCGAGGGCTGCAGTAAAGCTGAACCCGCTGGGCAACAGGACCGACGCGGACCCGATGGTATCCTTGCGCTCGCCGGGTTGGCCGTCGAAATCCCTTACTGCGTAGGCAAGGCTCGCTGCGAACTCGACACCGTTGGTGAAAGTGTTCCGGTACTTGACCGCAAGATCGTAATAATCGTCGTCGTCGCTGCTGGACAGGATGTTCTGACCATAAGCAATCGCCGCTGAGAAGCCATTGAAATCGGGCGTGTCATACCGGACCCTGCCCCGACGCGCGCCATCAAAGTTGCTGGCCGAGTCGCCAACGGTGATGCCACTCAGGATACCATCTGCTCCCCGGTAGAAAAAAGCGCCGTTTTCATCGTTCGTGAAAGAATACAAAGCCGTCCCGACGTAGGACAAATCAGTCTCGGCAGCTCCGTCCGAGGCCATACTGCCCTGACCGGCAGAGAACTTGCCGTATCCACCCTTGAGTGAGAAATCGACGTGGCGGATATCTTCCCGGCTCCAACCGTTGGTGTTGGTACCATCCTGGTTGGCTGTCCCGGTACTTGGCAGACCCAGACCGGTTTCAAACCGGAACATGAACTCATTGCTGCCATAGGGTTGCATGACGCGCAAACCTACGCGGCTGTTGGACAGGTCATTGTCCAACAACCGGGTCTCGGTCTCCTGGCCGTCATCGACCGATACGATCACCGGATCGAGCTGACCGTACAGCACCACATAACCGCCGCTGTTGTTTTCGTACTTTAGTTCAGCAGAAGCAGGGATCGCCGTGGTCATCGCCAGAACAGCGGCAACCGAGGGGAGTTTCAAATTCACTGTCATTTTATTCACCTTGAACGTTTCGTTTGTGGCAACCGCCAAAAGAAAAACCGATGTGACGGGCCACTCCGCAAGGAACCGAGTTAGTCGCGTTTAGAGTTTCTGCCTTACGGCTCAAATCGGCAGAAAGTAAATTTTAATCATATCAAAGATTTGGCCACCAAGATTTCGTTGGTAGGAAAATCCACGTACAAGTCTGCCACTCTGTCCGAAGTCTTTCAAAAGGAATGACATGCACTGATGCGTATACGTGCGGCCATTTCTTGCCGAGCGCTGAAAAAAGCAGCTAATTTCCGCCCATGCGTCATTTAGCCAAACTTTGAAAAACCGCAGGTAATTGCTCGGGTAAGTCCTCGGCAATCAGCCCGGGGCCAAATTGGCGCGCGCATTCAACATGCAGCCAGGCTGCCGTTTCCGCTGCCTGCATTGGGGCGAACCCTCGCGCCAGCAACCCGGTGATAAACCCGGCGAGCACATCGCCAGAGCCAGCCGTCGCCAACCACGGTGCCGAACGCTCATAATGGGCCGAATTGATCGCACAGCGCCCATCCGGCGCGGCAATCACCGTGTCCGGCCCCTTGAACAGAACCACACATCCTGCCCGCGTGGCCGCCTCACGCGTTGCGTCGACCTTGGAATAGGCTGGGCCTTTGGTGGGAACCGCAGTCAACTTCTCAGCAACATCCGGGAAAAGCCGGGCGAACTCTCCACCATGCGGTGTGAGAACGCAATTATCGTGCAATTGGTCAAACAGAACCGCAGGGTCGTCCGCAAACGCGGTCAAAGCGTCCGCATCCAAAACTGTCGCCCGATTTGCAGCCAGAGCAACCGGAACCAAAGCCCGCGCACGCTCCAATCCCAGACCAGGGCCAAGACAAAGCGCATTCAACCGCTCGTCGTTGAGAACATCGGACAACCCCTCACCACCCTCAACCCGTTGCAACATGATGGCCGTGACCTGCGCCGCAACTTCCATCTGCGCGGCCGGCGGGACACCCAACGTTACCAACCCGGCCCCAATCCGCAAAGCACCGCGCGCTGCCAATCGCGCCGCGCCAGTCTTTCCGGAGTCACCAGAAATAATCAGGGCGTGACCATGAGAGTACTTGTGCATCGCTTTGTTCGTTCGGAGATTGGAAGGGTACTTTTCTGACACTTGCCAGCGGGAATTCCCGGTCTCGTATTGAATGGAAGAGTTCCGTCGAAAAGACGGAACAAAATCGGCAATTCCAATTTCCTTGACCTTCAACGTTTCCGCCTGATCCGCCAAAAGGCCAATTTTATGGCCAAGCCGCTTGCGTTCGAACGTTACAATGAGACCGACGACCTCGGGTCCATCGTAGAACTGTGTTTCCTCGTCCAGAAACTTCCCGCTATCGGAACAATATCCAGAGGGAACATCGATAGCCACATCAATGCCAACCTTGAACATCTCACGGCAAAACGCCTTGGCGTCTCCAGAAAGCGGTCGCGACAACCCTGTTCCGAACACGGCGTCAATAACAAGGTCAAAGTCGGCTTTCAGCAATTCGCCCGCTACTGGATTACTGCCTTCGATATCTCCAATTTTGCTCCACCGTTCACAGTTCGCCTTCGCATCCGGCGGCAACTTTTCCGGATCGCCAAACAGAAAAACCTCGATCTCCCAACCCCACTCTTTCAACAGCCGCGCAACGACGAACCCATCACCGCCATTGTTGCCGGGACCGCACAAAACCACGGCAGTGCCAGACGTTCTTGACAGTTCAGGCCACTCCTCGAAAATCGCGTCGACAACACCGCGACCGGCGCGTTCCATCAGTTCCAGACCGGTCACCTCACCGAACTCAATCGCCGCGGTTTCAATTGCTCGCATCTGCGCCGCTGTTAGCAATTCCGTCATTTCAAATCCTCTGGCGATTCAGTTTCGCTTACTTTTTGTGCAAGTTGATCAAAAATTGACCCGACGCCCATTTTCTCAGCGCCCGGCTCGGGCCGATATCGCTATCACATTGCCGCCCGAATTTAGACGTGGTCAGTGCCAATCTGACAAGAGTTAACAGGAGCCCGGAATGAAGAAGATCGAAGCGATCATCAAGCCGTTCAAACTCGATGAGGTTAAAGAGGCGCTGCAGGATGTCGGCGTCCAGGGTCTTAGCGTGATCGAGGTTAAGGGCTTTGGCCGTCAAAAGGGCCACACCGAATTGTATCGCGGCGCGGAATACGTCGTCGATTTCCTGCCCAAGGTGAAGGTCGAAGTCGTTCTGGACGACGATCAGGTTGATGCGGCCATCGACGCCATCGTCGCGGCAGCCAAAACCGACAAGATCGGCGACGGCAAGATCTTTGTCTCGCCTGTTGAACAAGCCATTCGCATTCGGACCGGTGAGACCGGCCCGGAAGCACTGTAACAAACTCAAAGCAGAGGAATATTAAGTTATGAGCAAGGACGCAGTTCTTCAGCTGATCAAAGACGAGGACGCCGAGTACGTCGACGTTCGCTTCACTGATCCCCGCGGCAAGCTTCAGCACGTCACGCTGATGGCCGACCAGGTTGACGAAGACTTCCTGGAAGAAGGCTTCATGTTCGACGGTTCGTCCATCGCGGGCTGGAAATCGATCGAAGCATCCGACATGAAACTGATGGTCGACACCAACAGCGCCTATGTCGATCCGTTCTACGCGGAAAAGACGATCTGCGTGCACTGCTCGGTTGTCGAACCCGACACCGGCGAAGCCTATGAGCGTGACCCGCGCGGCACCGCCCAGAAAGCCGAAGCGTACCTGAAGGCGTCCGGTATCGGCGACGTTGCTTACATGGGGCCCGAGGCCGAATTCTTCCTGTTCGATGACGTCCGTTTCTCGAACAGCATCAACAAAGTATCATACGAAGTTGATGCAACTGACGCGTCGTGGAACACCGACACCGAGTACGAGATGGGCAACATGGGCCATCGTCCGGGCGTCAAGGGCGGCTACTTCCCGGTCAACCCCATCGACGAAGCGCAGGACCTGCGCTCGGAAATGCTGTCGACCATGAAGCGTCTGGGCATGAAGGTCGACAAGCACCACCACGAGGTTGCTTCGTGCCAGCACGAGCTGGGCTTGATCTTCGACAGCCTGACCAAACAGGCGGACGAGCTGCAGAAGTACAAATACATCATCCACAACGTCGCGCACGCATACGGCAAATCGGCCACGTTCATGCCGAAGCCCATCGCAGGTGACAACGGCACCGGCATGCACGTGAACATGTCGATCTGGAAAGACGGCAAGCCGCTGTTTGCAGGCGACAAATACGCCGACCTGTCGGATGAGGCACTGTACTTCATCGGCGGCATCCTGAAGCACGCCAAAACGCTGAACGCCTTCACCAACCCGGCGACCAACAGCTACAAGCGTCTGATCCCGGGCTTTGAGGCCCCAGTTCTGCGCGCCTACTCGGCTCGTAACCGTTCGGGTTGCGTTCGTATTCCGTGGACCGAAAGCCCGAAAGCCAAGCGCGTTGAAGCTCGTTTCCCCGATCCAGCGGCGAACCCCTACCTGGCATTTGCCGCTCTGCTGATGGCTGGTCTGGACGGCATCAAGAACAAGATCGATCCGGGCGAAGCCATGGACAAGAACCTGTACGATCTGCCTGCCGAAGAACTGGCCGACATCCCGACCGTCTGCGGTTCGCTGCGCGAGGCGCTGGAAGCGCTGGCGTCGGATCACGACTTCCTGCTGCAGGGTGACGTGTTCACCAAAGACCAGATCGACGGCTACATCGCTTTGAAGATGGAAGAAGTCGAAACCTACGAGCATACCCCACACCCCGTTGAATACGGCATGTACTACAGCTGCTGATCGGGTTCAGGGTAGAATACTCAAGGGCGTCCATTTGGGCGCCCTTGTTTCGTTTGGTACGATCTCTCACACTCGACCCACCCGGTTAGGAGAGATCGCATGTCATCAGACGCCCCCTTTTCTCAATTCACAGATTTCGTGACTTCGAGCGATGAACTGGAGCGCATAACTGGCGCGCCCCTGCCCCAGATCATCGCCAAAGAGCTGTCCGGGCTGGACCAGATGTGCCGCGACTTTATTGCCAAGTCCACATTCTGCCTGATTGCGTCGGCCAATCCAGGTGGTCATCTGGACATCTCGCCCCGAGGTGATCCAGAAGGGTTCGTAAATGTGTTATCCGACACCCTGATCGCAATCCCTGACCGACCCGGCAACAAGCGCGTGGATACGTTCCACAATATTTTGCTGGACCCACGCGTCAGCCTGATATTCTTCGTGCCGGGCAAGATGGAAACTCTGCGCCTTCGTGGCACTGCCCGTCTATGCAAAGATCGCGACTTGCTGGATAGCATGGCGATAAACAACCGCTCGCCGAAACTGGCCTTGGTCATCCATGTCGAGACAGTGTTCGCACACTGCCCCAAATGTGTGATCCGCGCGAACCTGTGGCGGCCGGAGGAATGGCCGGATTCGTCTGAGTTACCGAACATGAACGCGATGATGGTCAAACACGCCAAGATAGACAAAACGCCTGAAGAGTGGTTTGAAAGCTTGAAAGGTACCGGAGAGTTGGACCTGTACTAACCTCTTTTCGGATTAGCGAATGCCACGTACCCTATCCATAACATTTCACTTGCCTGGATTTCACTGATGCTGCGATTTGCTCTTATACTTGCCCTGTCCCTTCCCACAGTTGCAGCCGCCGCTCCTTGCGGAAACACCAGTAACGGCTTCGAAGCATGGAAAAAGGACTTTGCGAAACAGGCCAAGCGTGCTGGCGTCAAAAAGAAGGGGCTGCAGGCGCTGGCACAAACGCAGTACGCCACGCGCACGATCGCTGCGGACCGCAATCAGAAAAGCTTTAAATATTCCTTGGACAAGTTCATGCGCGTACGCGGGGCAGACACCATCGTGGCGCAGGGGCGCAAACGTAAAGCACGCAACCCGCAATTCTATGCAGCGCTAGAACGCCAATACGGCGTACCGGCCGGGGTACTGATCGCCATTCACGGTATGGAAACCGGGTTCGGAAACTTCATGGGCGACAGTCAGGTTGTTTCCGCAATCACAACACTGGCCTACGACTGCCGCAGGTCCGACTTTTTCACTCCTCACGCAATCGGAGCGCTGAAGCTGGTCGATCAAGGCAGCATTACGACGGCGACAAAAGGGGCAAAACATGGCGAACTTGGGCACACCCAGTTCCTGCCGGGCAATGCCATGCAATACGGGGTTGATGCCACCGGCGACGGTCAGGTCGACTTTTACAATATGACGGATGCTCTGGCCTCAACCGCTAATTTTCTACGTAAGAAGGGCTGGAAACCCGGTCGCGGCTATCAACAGGGTCAGCCAAACTTTGCTGTCATTCAACAGTGGAATGCCGCCTCGGTTTACCAACAATCCATTGCAATAATGGCTGCCCGAATCGACGGTTGAAGCAGGCTCGGGATTCCGGCAGTTACACCCGATTTCGGCCACATTGTCGCCACAGACGTCAAAAAGCCCTTAAAATGCCTAGGTTTCCATAGCGTAATCAATCCCCGCGATTTCTCATTTTTTTCCATTTTTGCCCAAATCTGCCCCAGATCGCTTGCTAGATTGTTTCCAAACACAGGATGCGACAAAGGACAGCGCAGTGACTCCGAAGCACAGCTATCACGGTGGTCTGCAATTCAACGGTAAGGCCGAAAACGCGGTCGAGCGGTTCAGCGACATCGTTGCCAAGACCCTTGCGGACTATGGTCACCTGGTCGAGCGTAAGTCTCTGCAGAACGACACCGAAGCAAGCATTGTGTCCAGCCAGTATTTGGTGCGCCTGACGCTGGATACCAAGGTCGCCGAAACCGAAGACCGGTTCGATCGCCTTAACCGCGCTGCAGGTCTGAAGACAATCCAGAGACCTATTGTCACCCTGCCGAATAACCGGCTGACGATCACAGTGACTCCAGTTTCCCCCCTATTGGATGACAGCGAAGTTACCGAGTTGATGCTGGTCGTAATCCTTTACAGAATGGTTGACGTCTGCGCGACCCAGCGGGTCGAATGGCTGTCGCCCAACACCGTTTTGACTATCGAACAATTCATGAGCGCATTTGACACGCTGGCCCCAAGCAGGCCGCGTGACAGAAAGCAGATTTTCGAGGCAGTGACAGGCCCGTTTGCCGGACTGAATGTCACTGACGCAGAAGACCTGGATGAGCCAGAAAAAAAGGCGCTGACCCCAGTAGCCCGGCCAATCCAGCTGTCGGATGAGCAGTTGCTCAGCATCGCTTTTCGGACAGAACCTATCGAGCAGCCTACCGATCGGGACGACACGCCCCCCCTCGTCCACGAGCAACCCAGCGATATCCTCCGACTGACCAGTTGGGGATTGACGGGTGCCGTGGCAAGCGTGTCCGTCCCGATTGCGGCCTCTTTGGCCGCTGTGAACCTGATAAGGGGCGAAGACTTCCGCCTGAACACTCAGGTGCTGGTATATTCGGTCGCGATCTCCGCTCTCAGCACAAGCGGGGCACTTGCGGGCGCTGCCAGCGCGCTGGGCATGTAGCCTGGTATGAAATGACCCTCCTTGGAGGCCCCGCCATCAGGCGGGGTTTTCCATTTTTGACACCTGCTCTGCCGCCAGAACATATGTATGGATTGAGAAAACCACGGCCTGTGTCTCAGGCAGTCGCAACAGCGTCTGCCGCTCACTTCGCAGGAACCGCGCGTGTCCTGGTTTCTGCGGGGCCCGCCGGTCGTTTGCGCTGCGGGGTTGATGCAGCTCGGCGTCCTCATACCACAGCGCATTGAACCGCCACAGAGGGCGCCCCGGTTGTATCCCGTCAAACAAACGCTGAACCCGCCGGGCGATGTCGGCGTTGTAGCTGTCAACAGGCAGATGGATGTCGATCAGGGGCCGCATGAATTTTTCGGATAAACGCCAACTGGCAGGAAAACACAGGATGGCTCCAGTGAGCACGTGTTCATCCCCCTGCTTTTGCAGGATGCAGAAATCTTCCTGCGCCAATCGGCACAGCGTATCCAATGGCTGATCCTGATCGATCGAAACACCTGTCCCGTCCGGGCGAGCGACGTGATCTGTGCACTCGGGATAGACTTGGTTCAGGACAAGATCCAACAACTCCTGCGCAGCGGGTTTAGCACCTGCATCCATCGCCAGAACATCCGAACGATGACTGACCAAAAGGTCCTCGCGTCTTTGCATCTGGGCGGCGAACGCATCATCGTGGTGCAACCAGCTGTCCATGCTTGCTGGCTGAATGCCTGGCAATGGGCGTTTGTCCAACGGGTCATACGGAATTGAAGTCTGAAGAATGGTCGTCATGAATTTGACGTATCATCAGAATTTCCGCTTGTCGGTCAAAAAGCGACGAACGCACGGTCGCAAACCTTCAAGACGTCCGGAGATTGATTCTTCACGCTCAAAGAACAGGCAGGGAGACCCACCATGAACCGACACTACCGCGACACTCGCAAGATCGACCCGACCAAAGGTGCGACCCTTGGTGATGGCACCCCGAATGAAAACGACCGGATCGAGATCGGCCCGACGCAGCTTGCGTTTTCAGAATGGGAAAAGGCTGGCCTTGCCCTGCCTGATCTGGCCCGGATGCGCGAACACCGGTGGAAACGGTTGACGCAGGCCATTGTCGATCGCGGCTATGGCGGGCTGTTGATGTTCGACCCGCTGAACATCCGTTATGCCACCGACAGCACCAACATGCAGTTGTGGAACACGCATAACCCATTCCGCGCCGTCTTGTTGTGCGCCGACGGCTACATGGTGATTTGGGACTATAAGAACTCTCCGTTTCTTTCCACGTTCAATCCACTGGTGCGCGAGCAACGATCCGGAGCTGATCTGTTCTACTTTGACCGCGGTGACAAGGTCGACGTGGCCGCGGACGTGTTCTCAAACGAGGTGCGCGTTCTGATCGACGAACATGGTGGCGGCAACAAACGCCTCGGCGTGGACAAGATCATGCTGCACGGCTTGCGTGCGCTTGAGGCGCAAGGCTTCGAAATCATGGAAGGCGAAGAGGCGACGGAAAAGACCCGCGCCATCAAAGGCCCGGACGAAATCCTTGCCATGCGCTGTGCCAATCACGCCTGCGAAACCGCTGTGGCGGAAATGGAGAAATTCGCGCGCGCCAATGTGGGAGACGGCAAAACCTCGGAAGACGACATTTGGGCAGTTCTGCACGGCGAAAACATCCGGCGCGGCGGCGAATGGATCGAAACCCGCCTGCTGGCCTCGGGCCAGCGAACAAACCCGTGGTTTCAGGAATGCGGCCCCCGGATCACGCAACAGAACGAGATCATCGCTTTTGACACCGACCTCATCGGTTCATATGGCATCTGTATTGATATCTCGCGCACATGGTGGATCGGCGACGAAAAACCCCGGCCCGACATGGTCTATGCCATGCAGCACGCGCATGAGCATATCATGACCAATATGGAGATGCTGAAGCCCGGCGTGATGATCCCCGAACTGACGGCCAATGCGCATAAGCTGGACGACAAGTTCCAGGCGCAGAAATACGGCTGCCTGATGCACGGCGTCGGCTTGTGCGATGAGTGGCCTCTGGTTGCTTA
This sequence comes from Ruegeria sp. YTSC004, assembly GCF_059609805.1. Taxonomy (NCBI): domain Bacteria; kingdom Pseudomonadati; phylum Pseudomonadota; class Alphaproteobacteria; order Rhodobacterales; family Roseobacteraceae; genus Ruegeria; species Ruegeria sp. YTSC004. The sequence continues at coordinate 192,141 of NZ_JBXWMJ010000004.1, read as the reverse complement.
TCCGGACAAGGCAGTGGCGGGCTCTTACGACTACGCGCTCGAACCCGGCATGGTCCTGTGTGTTGAGGCTGCCGTTGGAGAGGTTGGCGGAGATTTCTCTATCAAGCTGGAGGATCAGGTTCTAATCACCGAGGACGGGTATGAGAACCTGACCACTTATCCCTTTGATCCGCAGCTCATGGGGCTGAGCTGACGTTTCAGTTCGACCAATGTGACCGTCTGACATTTCCGTGCCAGTCTTCGGACACGGGATCAAAAACCTGGGCCTCAGTGGATGTCACCGGCGGCAGAGTTTGACCAAGCGCAAATCCGATCACGCCGGTCAGGGCAATCACGGCCAGTATATCCGGGCGTAGAACCACGCCCCTTTGATCCATTGCAGTATGTGCCATTTGAACCTCCTGGGCTGCACGTGTGCGATGGTCGTAAGATGGGGGTGTGATATGAATTAGTAAAACAAATACTTTTTGCATTATACTTCACGAAACTTGATGCTTTAGGTTCACAGCAAAGACAAAGGAATGCGCGCAATCCGTTCGCTTCACTCACCTTCCCGTGACGCTTCTTACAATGGGGTTGAGCGGCCAGACGGAAGCACACACTATTAGTCATCCCGACGAACAAGGAACTGCCATGCCCACCGAACGCATTACCTTTGCCGGTCACGACGGCAACCAATTGGCCGCGCGCCTGGATTTGCCGGACGGACCGGTTCTGGCCACGGCGCTATTTGCGCATTGTTTCACCTGTTCCAAAGACATCCCTGCCGCGCGCAGGATCGCGGCCCGACTGGCGGCAATGGGCATCGCCGTGCTGCGATTTGATTTCACCGGGCTGGGTCATTCCGGTGGGGAATTTGCCAACACAACCTTTACCTCCAATGTCGAAGACCTGATCGCCGCCTCACATTATCTGGCGGGCCGCAACATGGCTCCGGCATTGCTCATCGGCCATTCGCTGGGTGGTGCGGCTGTGTTGCGCGCCCGCGCCGGAATTCCCAGCGTCAAGGCCGTGGTCACTTTGGGTGCACCCGCAGATCCGGGCCATGTAGCGCATCACTTCGAAGATGCGCTGCCGGAGATCAAGCAGGCTGGATCGGCGGACGTGATGTTGGGCGGGCGTCCCTTCCGCATTGGCAAAGCTTTTGTGGATGATATTTCCGAAGCAGCCCTGATGCCCGCTATCGCAGATCTGAAGGCCGCTTTGCTGATCTTGCACGCCCCTCGGGACGAGACCGTAAGCATCGACAATGCCAGCACAATCTTTCTGGCCGCCAAACACCCCAAGAGCTTTGTGACCCTCGACGATGCCGATCACCTGATTACCCGCGCATCCGATGCAGAATACGCGGCGGACGTGATCACCGCGTGGGTGACGCGATACGTCAAGCTCTGCCCGCCTGCCCCGCCACCGGGGGCGCCCGAAGGTGTCGTTCGAGTGACCGAAGCTGATCCGGAAGGGTTCCTGCAGGACATTCAGTCCGGCCCACGCCACCACGCCGTCGCGGACGAGCCCGCCTCATACGGCGGCACCGACCGAGGCATGTCTCCCTATGGATTCGTGTCGTCTGGTCTTGGGGCTTGCACATCGATGACCATCCGCATGTATGCGCGGCGCAAGCGGTGGCCGCTGAAAACCGTTTTAGTCGATGTGTGCCACAACAAGGTCCACGCACAAGATGCCGGGCTGGCCAACGAAGGAAAAGTCGATCAGTTCCGCCGCAAGATCCGCCTTGAAGGTCCGCTGACGGCCGAGCAACGCGCGCGACTGCTGGAAATCGCGGACAAATGCCCGGTCCACAGAACCTTGGAAGGGTCAGCCCAGATCACGACGGAATTACTGGACTGACCCGCTAGCTCAGCGCCGCCCTGCGGGGCGGTGAATGGGTGGCCGAGCCGCCGGAGGCCGTGCGACTGGTGGTCTTGGACGGTTCGGTGGTCGGGACACCGGCGGTCTGTTCGGTGGCTTGGCGATTGGCGGAACAGGACGCGCAGGTGGACGTCCATCCGGCGGTCTGGGTCGATCCGGTCGGTCGATGTCTATATCTACATCCACGTCGTGATAGTAGTCGTTCCACAACATCGAGTCGTAGAAGGGGTCATACCCGTATCCCACGCCAACGGTGACGCCATCACAGGCCGAAAGCGTCAGTGTGGCAGCACCCAATCCAAGGGCAAGGGTTGCACGTTTGATCAATTTGCGTGTCATGTGCGCCTCCTCACTGAAGGGACCGGAACGACGCGAACACGGCGTTCAGGTCGTTCACATAAGCTGGATCGGCGCCGTCGCGCAGGATCGCCACGGCAATGGCTACGCGCCCCCTCGGCAAGTCGATCACTGAAACCGTAAAGTTAACACCACGTCCTTCGCGATTGCCGGTCCCGCGAATAACCCGTGCGGGCAATCCGCCGATACGCGTCGTGGTGGTTTCGGATACGGTCGGATCCTTGACCAGAAACCTGTCTATGTCTTCAAGATACCGCAGACCGCCCTCGATCGAGGCCACGCCGGCAGGCGACACAAAGCCCATCCAGACATTATCGTCCGTGACTGGCCGCATCCCCATGACCCGAGCCACGGCACGTGCATCGCCCAGCTCGGTATCTTCAATTTCGCGCGGGCCACCGGTGCGCAGCGCCCAGAAGTCGGGCACGGAAAAGCCGAATAGCGCGCGTCCATTGTCCGTATAGGTAACCGGAGTGTCGGCGGATGCCGTCCCGCCGCTCAGCATAAGCGAAGCACAAACCGCGAGTGCCGAAGCTAATTGAATACGCATATCTCAATAACCTAATGATTTCATTGAATGCAGATTGACCTGCAGTGGCCCCTTTTGTCCAGCATTCCAATGTGCGGGCACAAAAAACCGCGCCGGGATATCTCCGGGCGCGGCTTCGTCAGATTTGGATTGGTTGGAAATTACGAACGAGCGTCGCCCACCAGTTTCCACAGGCCAGGGATCAGCAGTGCAGCCAGCACCAGCTTGATCGCGTCGCCCACCAAGAAGGGTGTCAGACCCCACTGCAGGATCGGCTGGTCCCATCCGTACAGCTGACCCAGCCACAACAGACCGGGCACGTAGATCGCGACATTTGCCAGAACCAGAGCCAACGCCATCTTGCCGAACGAACGGTCCCAGCCTCGCGCGGCCAGTGCGCCCAGCAGAACGGTTGCCAGAAGGTAACCGACCAGATAACCGCCGGTACCGCCCATCATGTAAGTCAGACCGAATTTCTCAGCCGAGGAACCTGCGAACACATCAAAGCCCAGCGCGCCGATCAGCAGGTAGCCCAGCATGGTGGCCAGACCCAGACGCGTGCCATATGCGGTGCCAATGGTCAGCACGGCAAAGGTGCCCATCGTGATCGGGACGGGCCACATCGGGACCTTGATCTTTGCGGCAATTGCAAGCGCCAGAATACCCAGAGCGACCAGCACAACCTGTTTGACGCGCAGCGCGGTGCCTTCGCGCGGGCCAATCGCATTGGCCAGTACATTCGCATTCATTCTTATGTCTCCACCTATTTTCAACTGCAGAAATGCCCGCTCAGAGCTTTGACTGCAACATGATTACGCTATCTTAACCGATATTCGGTGCTCATTTCATAAGATTTTCTAGGTCCCGAGACGATCCAGCGCACTGACCAGACCGGCCAGGCCGAAAAATCGTAGACAGCATCGTAGCTGTCGGGCGGGCAATCGTGGTGGTCAGACGCATGTGCCTGCCCCAAGGCCAGCCGGTGAAAATAGCGGCCGTCGTCAAAATGTATGGCAATCGTCGCACCCGCTGCTTGCCACAGGTACCTGCGCGTGCCTTTCATCTCGGCTTGCCCCGGCACACGCAGCGTGACCTCTTCGTCGTATGTCAAGCCGTCCTCGGTCGGGCTCAGGACCGTGTGACCATCGGCCTGCACCACCTGCCCCGCCTGCGTATCCAGAATGGTCCGGGTCAGGCTCCAATGGCCTTCGAAATCCGACAGTCTGCGCGGCAGGCTCATTCGGCAATTGTCCCGTCGGTCGTGGCACCGTTATCATCCACGAACCGGATCACATTGCCACTTTGCTCGACATCATAGCAGGCCCAAAAATCCGAAGGCGGCCAGATCGAGCAATAACGATCCTCGCGCACTGCCCACCGCCCTGCGCTGGGCCCGCCCGAGAAATACTGCGTCAGCATCGTGTCATCGAAGGTCTGCCAGATACCTTCCCCGTAATCGAGCTTCTGTCCGGTCAATACCGACAGAATTTCATCCCCCGTCAGCGTTCTGAACTCCTCAGCCGCCAGAAAACCGGGCCAAAGGGCCAAAATCAGGGCAAACCGTCTCATATTCGCACTCGCGCCTTGTTCCTTTGTCTGCGCGGGTTTAAACCCCGCCGCAACGCCTCCTGCCAAATCACAATAAGGTGCCGCTGCCAATGATTCCACGCTATTCCCGCCCCGATATGGTCGCCATCTGGTCGCCCGAATCCAAGTTCCGCATCTGGTACGAGATCGAGGCACATGCCTGCGACGCCATGGCTGATCTGGGCGTGATCCCGCGCGAAAATGCTGAGGCCGTCTGGAAAGCCAAAGACGTGGAATTCGACGTGGCACGCATCGACGAAATCGAAGCGGTTACCAAGCACGACGTCATCGCCTTCCTGACCCATTTGTCCGAACATGTCGGCAGTGAAGAGGCGCGTTTTGTCCATCAGGGCATGACCAGCTCTGACGTTTTGGACACTTGTTTCAACGTGCAACTGACGCGCGCCGCCGACCTGCTGATCGCAGATCTCGAAGGTCTACTGGCTGCAATGAAACGCCGCGCAATCGAACACAAAGACACGGTCCGCATCGGCCGCAGCCACGGTATCCACGCAGAGCCAACCACCATGGGCCTGACTTTCGCGCGTTTTTACGCCGAGATGGACCGCAACCTGTCCCGCATGCGCGACGCCCGCGCTGAAATCGCCACTGGCGCGATCAGCGGCGCGGTTGGCACCTTCGCCAATGTTGACCCGCGTGTGGAAGAGCATGTCTGCGACCAGCTGGGTCTGGTGCCCGAGCCGATTAGCACTCAGGTCATCCCGCGCGACCGTCATGCTGCGTTCTTTGCGACGCTGGGGGTTATTGCCAGCAGCATCGAGAACGTCGCCATCGAAATCCGCCACATGCAGCGCACCGAGGTGCTGGAGGGGGCCGAGTTCTTCTCGATGGGTCAGAAAGGCTCCTCAGCTATGCCACACAAGAAAAACCCGGTGCTGACCGAAAACCTGACTGGTCTGGCGCGCATGGTGCGCGCGGCAGTGATCCCTGCGATGGAAAACGTGGCGCTCTGGCATGAACGTGACATCTCGCATTCCTCGGTCGAACGCATGATCGGCCCGGATGCCACAATCACGCTGGATTTTGCACTGGCGCGACTGACAGGCGTGATCGACAAGATGTTGATCTTCCCCGAGAACATGATCGAAAACATGAACAAGTTCCCCGGTCTTGTGATGAGCCAGAGGGTTCTGCTGGCGCTGACACAAGCAGGTGTCAGCCGCGAAGATGCCTATGCCATGGTTCAGCGCAACGCGCTGAAAGTCTGGGAACACCGCACCGATTTCAAAGAAGAACTGCTGGCAGACGCGGACGTCACCGCCGCGCTGAGTCCGGAAGAAATCGAAGAGAAATTCGATCTCGGCTATCATACCAAACACGTTGATACGATCTTCGCCCGCGTGTTCGGCGAATAACCCAATCTGATCAGTTGGTTCGCAGGGCCCGGATCGCAGGACGCGTTCCGGGCCTTGGTGTTTTGCCAGACGGGTCAAAACAAGCTATGATGTGGGTGTAAATCCGGACAGGAGAAACACGATGATCCGCACTTTGATTTGCGCTGTGGCCCTTAGTTGTTCAGCCTCCGTTGCCTTGGCTTGTAGTGGCCATTCCAAGCAAACCCAGTCCTGCGCACCAGGTTCGGTTTGGGATGCTGAAACTCAAACCTGCGCCAAAATTACGAACAGCTGAGAAAATTTTTTCCCATTTGTGAATAAACGCGAGCCTTCGGTTGTTAGCTTTTGAGAAGAACGCACTATGCTTTCTGTAAGTAGCCCAGACAACGGAGTAGGAATATGCGCCTAGTACTCGCTTCAGCCATCGCCCTTCAGGCCTTTGCATTCGCGCCGGTCGCGCTTGCCGCTGGCGGTGACAGCAGCCCGCCAAAACCGACCAACACGACCAAGAAGTGTTTCTTCGGTCGCGTCTATGACAAAGACGCCGGACGGTGCGTGAAGCCGGACAAGACCAACTTTACCGAAGAAGAGCTGTATGACGCCGTGCGCGAACTGGCCTATGACGGACAGTTCGAAAATGCACAAGACATCCTGCGCATCATGGATCAGGATGATGATCGCGTGTTGACCTACTGGGGTTTCACCTACCGCAAAATGGGTGAGCTTGATCTGGCGAATGCCTTCTATTCGAACGCCATTGAGGCGAATCCCGACAACATACTGGCGCGCAGCTATATGGGTCAGGGCTTTGTCACCGAAGGCAAAACCGATCTTGCCATCGCACAGTGGCGCGAGATCAAGGCGCGCGGCGGTGAAGGCACCTGGGCCGAGGCATCCTTGCGCGAGGCGATCCGCACCGGGCTGACTTACAACTACTAAACTTCAGCCTTTCTTTACCCGACTCTCCGTAATCTGCCTGTGGAACAGAAACTTGGCACCACAGGCAGATGCAGGACACAAACTCTTTGGTTCAACTGGCACCGGGAACATCAACACCCGCAGCCGACGCCCAGAACGACGCGCCCCGCGTCGTCCCCAAGGCGTTGAGCAACCGACAAAAAGCCGCCGTCGTGGTGCGTCTTTTGTTGAATGAGGGCGCAGATATCCCCCTGGAAGAGCTTCCCGACGATTTGCAGGAAAAGCTGACGCACCAGCTGGGTCAGATGGGCCTTGTGGATCGCATCACGCTGGCATCCGTCGCACAAGAGTTTGCCGAAGCTCTGGACAGTGTCGGCCTGTCCTTTCCGCATGGGCTGGCCGGTGCTCTGGATGCGGTCAGCGACAAGATTACGCCGGCAACAGCGGCCAGGTTGCGGAAGGAAGCCGGGGTGCGCCAGATCGGCGATCCGTGGCAACGGCTGCGCGAAATCCCGACAGTGGATTTGGCCACCATCGCTCTGGCCGAAAGCACTGAAATTGCAGCGGTCATGTTGTCCAAGCTGGAAACTGCGAATGCCGCGCAACTTCTGGGTCACCTGCCCGGCCCGGTCGCGCGGCGCATCACCTATGCCGTGTCCAAAACGGCCAACATCACACCCGAGGCGGTTGAACGGATTGGCTGGTCGCTGGCGGCGCAACTTGATCGACGCCCGCCCACGGCCTTTTCGGATGGCCCCGGAGCGCGGGTCGGTGCGATTCTGAACCAATCAGCCGCAGCGACGCGCGACGGGCTTTTGACGGCCCTGGACGAGGAAGACACCGACTTTGCAGCTTTGGTGCGCCAATCGATATTCACCTTCGCCCATATCCCGGCCCGCATCCTGCCCCGGGACGTGCCTGCGATTCTGCGTGGCGTGGAACAGGCAGACCTTGTTACCGCCCTGGCCGGAGCCCAGGGCGAAGATGACAAATCAGCGGTCGAGTTTCTGCTGTCCAACATGTCCACGCGTATGGCGGATAACCTGCGCGAAGAAATCACCGAACGCGGCAAGGTGAAACTGTCCGAAGCCGAAGACGCGATGACCCTAGTCGTTGTTGCAATTCGAACACTGGTGGATGAAGGCGCACTAGCGTTGATCGAAGAGGATAGCGAAGAGTGACCGGCAAGTCCGATCCGGCAAGTCAAAGCATGGCTTTGGTTTGCAACGCTTGTGGTTGCGGTTTCCGCCTTGTATGTCTTGCCCGGCAAATCGCAACAGCCGGTGAGACCTATTCATGCCCGTCGAAAAGTCGGAACTAAGCCGCACAGAGCTTAGAAAATACTACATCACTGGATTGTTCATGAAGGGCGTCATCGGGACCTTGCGGTTGCTGCCCTATGAAGCTCGCCTGGCCACCATGGGCGTAATCGCACGTGGACTTTCACCGTTGATCGGCTTTACCAAACGCGTGCGCAGCAACTTGAAATTGACCCGCCCTGACCTGTCAGAGGCCGAGGTCAACAGAATTTGCAGTGCCGTTCCGGACAATGCCGGTCGCGCGATTATGGAGCATTTTTCGCCCGAAGGGTTCACCGAACGCCAGCGCACGGCAAAGGTAAGCGGTTCGGGTGTTGCCGCATTTGACACTGCCGTCGCCGAAGGGCGACCGATCATGATGATCACCGCGCATTTTGGTCACTATCTTGCAGCACGCATCGCCCTGCAGGAACGCAGCGGTCAACCGATTGGGTGCCTCTATCGCCGCATGGCGAACCCTTATTTCAACGACATGTATGTCGAGGCGTTCCATAAGACCGGCTCGCCGATGTTCGAACAGGGCCGCCGCGGAATGGTCGAGATGGTGCGTTCGCTCAAGAAAAATGAGATCATCGCGATCGTATCCGATCTGCACGCACATGGCGGTGAAGAGTTGACATTCTTTGGTAAGCCCGCCGTGACCTCAGTCCTGAATGCAGAACTGGCAATGAAATACAACGCCGTCCTGATCCCGTGTTACGCGGTGCGGCAACCAAACGGCGTGGATTTCGAAATCGTGCTGCACGAACCGGTGCCGCACACAGACCCCAGAACCATGACCCAGTTCACCAATGACGATCTTGAGGCTATGGTAAGACAGCATATGGGTCAGTGGTTCTGGATCCACCGGCGCTGGAAAGCCTGGAACGGTTTGGGCGTTCAGCCCGAGGATATGCCCTGATTACTTGACCCGCGCTGCTGCCACAATCGGGCCGTGCCCTGCCCTTTGCACCAGCACAACTGCCGGAAAATCTGTGTCGACGGTTACCGAAAACGCCTGAGGCGCGACACCGTCCCATTGACCTGCCATATGCCAGGCCTCGACAACATTGGCATAGTCCAGATCGTGGCCAGCCAGCTCTCCGCGTCGGATCGAGGCATGGCGCATAGGTGAATACTGAATGACCCGGATGTCATAGGTTTCTCCGGCCGGCAGTTCGACCGGCGTCACATCCACCGATACGTCTTCGCCCGAGCGCACGGCCGTCACGGATGCTTGCGGGGCGGCCTTGAGATGCGCATTGATCAGGCGATCCAGTTCCCGGGATTGCACCCCGACCACATCCTGCTGGCCATTCACCACCATCTGAGGCGTATAGATCATCGACCGCCCACCTTCTCGCGCATAAGTGCGCTGGCGCAGAGTGTGATCCGGGTCTGCATATTCATCCTTCCAGCCGATGTAGTCCCAGTAATCCACATGTAGTGCCAGGCCGATCACATCGTCGCGTTTGGCCAAATCATGCATGATCCGGTCGGCAGGCGGACAGGACGAACAGCCCTGAGATGTGAACAACTCAACCACAACCGGGTCGCCCTCGGCCAGGGCTGCTGTGGAGAGAAACAAGGAAACTAGCGCTGTTGCGCGGATGGATCTGAACATTACGGGTCTCGGGCCTTTGGCTGGATGTACCGACCGGTTTAAACGCAAGCCCGTTCAACCTCCAATCAACGTTTCTTGAGACATGCGACCATCGTTACCCTTAAATTTTGTGTGCAATGGTATACATAACTCAACAAGCTCATCACCTTGGTCCTTGAACCAAAGGCTTTGGTGATGCAGATAACTATTAGCGAATCCCGGGATCTAAGTCATTTCAGAGGGAGGCCACAGATGCCCATCAAAGTCGGACAAGATACCGCCAAAACACGCCGCAACCTTAGCGTGAATGGCAAATCCATTTCATATTACTCGATCCCTGCCGCGCAAGAGGCTGGTCTGGGTGATTTTTCCAAGCTTCCCGCCGCGCTGAAAGTGGTTCTGGAAAACATGCTGCGGTTCGAGGACGATGGCTTTTCCGTCGCGGTCGACGATATCAAAGCCTTTGGCGAATGGGCACGTAATGGCGGCAAGAACCCGCGCGAGATTGCGTATCGCCCTGCCCGCGTGTTGATGCAGGACTTTACCGGCGTTCCGGCTGTTGTTGATCTGGCCGCGATGCGCGATGGCATCAAAGGGCTGGGCGGCGATGCGCAGAAGATCAATCCACTGAACCCTGTTGATCTGGTCATCGACCACTCGGTCATGATTGATGAATTCGGCAACCCGCGCGCGTTCCAGATGAATGTGGACCGTGAATATGAGCGCAACATGGAGCGTTACCAGTTCCTTAAATGGGGGCAATCGGCATTTAACAACTTCCGCGTTGTTCCCCCCGGAACCGGTATCTGCCATCAGGTGAACCTTGAATATCTGGCCCAGACCGTCTGGACCGACACCGACCAGAACGGCGACGAAGTCGCCTACCCCGACACGCTAGTTGGTACCGACAGCCACACCACGATGGTCAACGGCATGGCCGTTCTGGGCTGGGGTGTCGGCGGGATTGAGGCCGAGGCCGCGATGCTGGGCCAGCCGATCTCGATGCTGATCCCTGAGGTTGTAGGTTTTGAGCTGACCGGCGCGATGCTCGAAGGCACCACTGGCACTGACCTTGTTCTGAAAGTCGTCGAGATGCTGCGCGCGAAGGGCGTGGTGGGCAAATTCGTCGAGTTCTACGGGAGCGGTCTGGATCGTCTGCCGCTGGCTGACCGCGCAACGATTGCCAACATGGCCCCCGAGTATGGCGCGACCTGCGGTTTCTTCCCAATTGACGGCGAGACCCTGCGCTATATGCGTAACACCGGCCGGGATGAGAATCGTCTGGCACTTGTCGAAGCTTATGCCAAGGAAAACGGCCTTTGGCGTGATGAGAACTACGCGCCCATCTACACCGACACTCTGACGCTGGACATGGGCACGATCGTTCCCGCAATCTCGGGGCCAAAACGTCCACAGGACTATGTTGCGCTGACCGACGCCAAAGCTGCCTTTACCAAGGAAATGGCCGAAACCTTCAAGCGCCCGATGGGCAAGCAGGTCGTGGTCAAGGGCGAAAACTACGGCATGGAATCGGGCAAGGTTGTGATCGCCTCGATCACCTCCTGTACCAACACTTCGAACCCTTATGTGATGATCGGTGCCGGTCTGGTCGCAAAAAAGGCACATGAACTGGGCTTGAACCGTCAACCGTGGGTCAAAACATCGCTGGCCCCCGGTTCGCAGGTTGTGTCTGAATACCTTGAGGCAGCAGGCCTGCAGCAGCATCTGGATGCCATCGGGTTCAACCTGGTTGGTTATGGCTGCACCACCTGCATCGGCAACTCTGGCCCGATCCAGCGGGAAATCAGTGAAGCAATTGCCGAGGGCGATTTGGTCGCCACATCCGTTCTGTCTGGCAACCGCAACTTTGAAGGCCGGATTTCGCCGGACGTGAGGGCCAACTATCTGGCCTCGCCGCCACTGGTCGTGGTCTACGCACTGGCTGGCACCATGGATATCGACCTGACATCCGAGCCGATCGGCCAGGACAAGGACGGCAATGACGTCTTCATGAAGGACATCTGGCCAACCCAAAGCGAAATTGCCGAGCTGGTGCAAGAAACTGTCACCCGCGAAGCGTTCCAGTCGAAATATGCGGACGTCTTCAAAGGCGATGAGAAATGGCAGAGCGTCGAGGTTCCGCAACAGGAAACCTATGACTGGCCGCCGACTTCGACCTATATCCAGAACCCTCCCTATTTTCAGGGGATGGGTGCCGAGCCGGGCACGATCACAAATATCGAAGGGGCCAAGGTATTGGCGGTTCTTGGGGACATGGTCACGACCGACCACATCTCACCCGCAGGGTCTTTTGCAAGCACCTCGCCTGCCGGTCAGTACCTGATCGAACGTCAGGTCCAACCGCGTGAGTTCAACTCCTACGGTTCCCGCCGCGGCAACCATGAGGTCATGATGCGTGGTACCTTCGCCAACATCCGCATTAAGAATGAAATGCTGGACGGCGTCGAAGGTGGCTATACCAAAGGTCCTGACGGCGAGCAGGCTTCGATCTACGACGCTTCGATGGCCTACCAGGAACTAGGCCTTCCGCTGGTCGTCTTTGGTGGCGAGCAATACGGCGCCGGTTCATCCCGGGACTGGGCTGCCAAAGGCACGGCCCTGCTGGGCGTCAAAGCCGTGATCGCCGAAAGCTTTGAGCGTATCCACCGGTCCAACCTGGTTGGTATGGGCGTAATCCCGTTCGAGTTCACCGGCGGCGACACCCGCAAGACATTGGGCCTGACAGGCGATGAAACCGTATCAATCCACGGCTTGGATTCGGTCGAGCCGCTGCAAGAGGTGCCCTGCACCATCATTTTCGGCGACGGAACCGAGAAAACAATCACGCTGAAATGCCGGATCGATACCGCGCCCGAGATCGAATACATCGAAAACGGCGGCGTGCTGCAATATGTGCTGCGGAACCTTGCCAAGGAAGCTTAAAGCAACAAAGCCCCGGCCAATGCGCCGGGGCTTTTTCTTGAGTGCCAGCGCCACCAGCACCAATAAGAAATAGAGCGCGTGCCGCAGGCACGCTCCGGATGGCAACGGATCAGATCACTGGCTGGCTTTTTCCAATGCCGGGCGGATCCTGCTTTCGATGACGCGCTGCGTGATCGGACCGGCAAAGCGCAGAATGATCGTGCCCTCTCCGTCGATTACATAAGTTTCCGGAACACCGTAGAGACCCCAGTCCAGCGCCATGCGTCCTTGCTCATCCCGTCCGATGGCTTCGTAAGGGTCGCCCAGTTCGGTCAGAAAACCTTCGGCATTGGCCAACTGATCCTTGTAGTTGACGCCATAGACCGGGATGCCCTCTTCGGACAGCGCCTCAAGGTTGGGGTGCTCAGCCCGGCAGGGCGCACACCAGCTGGCCCAATAGTTGACCAGCTTGACCTCACCATCACGCAGGGTGTCATCGTCGAACAACGTTTTGCCCGGAAACTCTGTCAGAACGACAGGTGGCGCGGGCTGCCCTTCGCGTGCAGATGGCAAAGCATCAGGGTCGTCGCGGAACATTCCAATGCCTGCCAGAACGGCAAAAGCGCCGAAGATCAACGGCGGCGCAATCATCAGGGGTGAGATTTTAGCCATTGCGCGACATCCTGTGTTCGACCTTTTCCATTTCCGCCCGGACTTTGCGCCCGCGCATTACGCTGAGAACGACCAGTGCAATCAGCAACCCCAGCGAGGCAGCATAGGACCACAGGACCGCGTCGGCATATTTTCCAAGATCAGGGATCATCCGTTTAGCCTTTCTCGCGCCAGCAGAGCCTTGATCCGCCGCGCCCGGATTTCTGTTCCTGTGCGATACAGAACCAACGCGATGAACAGCAGCACAAATCCGATGATGCACAGCAGCAGCGGGTAGAAATAGATGTTGCTGACCTTTTCCTCGGTATCCGAGCCCGTGACGGCTGCAGCGCGCATCACAGAGGCTCCTTGGTGCAGGCCTTGGTTCCAGAAGTTCACCGCATAGCGGCTGAGCAAGGCAAAAACCGACCCCACCAGACACAGGACCGAGGTCAGATCGGCGGCTGTGTCGGCATCTTCGATCGCTTCCCATAGCGCAACGTAGCCCAAATAGAACAGGAACAGGATCAGGAACGCGGTCAGGCGAGGATCCCAGGCCCACCACGTGCCCCACATCGGTTGCCCCCAGATCGCGCCGGTTGCCAAGGCGACCATTGTCATCACGATACCGACCGGCGCAGCCGCCCGGGCTGCCAGCGCGCTGACATGGTGACGCCGTACAAGCCAGATCAGCGAGGTCGCCAGCATCATCAGCCAACAATTAATCGCCATCAGCGCCGCAGGCACATGCAGATAGATGATCTTGACCGTCGAGCCCTGTTTGTAGTCATCCGGTGTGAAGAAAAAACCCCAAACCAGCCCAACGAACAGACACACAAAAGAAGTCATCCAGAAGAACGGCAGGATCCGCTCGCTGGTCGCGAGGAATTTGCGCGGGTTGGCGTATTCCCAGAGGGTATTGGCTTTGGCTGCGATAGACATGGGCTCTATTTAGTCCGACTCGTGTTTGTTCTCAATTGACATCAGTCAAACTGCGACAGCGTCACCGAAGGTTGATCCGCAATACTGCTGCGCTGGCAAAAGGCAACAGCGCAATCGTGGCGGCGGTGATCCCCGCCAGCATCAAAAGCGGCGTCTGAGTTTCCATCCCCGTGGCACCACGGCGCGCGACCTCGGCCCCGAAGATCAGTGTGGGAACATAAAGCGGCAGAACAAGCAATGACAACAATAGACCACCACGCTTTAGGCCGACTGTCAGAGCTGCGCCAAAGGTCCCGATTACACTCATGGCCGGGGTGCCGACCAAAAGTGAGATCACCAACCAGAAAAATCCCGGCACCGGCAGGTTCAACAGCACACCCAGAAACGGCGCGGCCAGAACCAGGGGCAAACCCGTCGTTAACCAGTGGGCCAGCGCCTTGATCGTCACAACCGCCTCAAGCGGCAAGGGCGCCGTTGCTAGGAGGTCAAGCGATCCGTCTTCCCAATCCAGCGCAAGCAGACGATCAAGCGACAACAGGCAAGCCAACAGCGCGCCCAGCCAAAGCACACCCGGGGCAATGGTCGACAGCAGCGAAGATTGCGGGCCGACTGAGAACGGCACCAGAACGGTCACAATCAGAAAGAATGCAAGGCCAAGGCCAAAACCCCCGCCCGCGCGGAACGCCAGTTTCAGGTCGCGCAGCAGCAGGGCGATCACAGGAAGCCTCCGTCAAAGTCGTCGATGGGTTTTGGTTTGGCTTTGTTGGGACCCACATCCAGAACCGCACCGTCCAGACCAAGGTCGATATGGGTGGCGATCAGGGCGGAACCGCCCTGCCCCAGATGGGCACGAACGGTATCGGCGAACATCTGGACGGCGCTTTTGTCCAGTGACACCGTCGGTTCGTCCAGCATCCAGATCGGCCGCCCGGTGACCAGCATCCGGGCCAGTCCAAGGCGACGTTTCTGCCCGGCGGACAGGTTTCCCGCATGGCGGTCCGACAGCTCGTTCAAAGCAAAGGCATCCAATGCCGGTTGGATGTCATCTGTCCCAAAGACCGAGGCCCAGAAGGTCAGGTTTTCCACAACCGTCAACGTTGGCTTCAACCCGTCGGAATGCGAGGCGTAGGCAATTTGATCCTCGGCCCCGACAATGGTTCCGCTCAACGCCGGCTGCAACCCCGCAAGTGTACGCAACAAAGTTGTTTTGCCGATCCCGTTTGGCCCACGCAGGATCAGTGCTTGCCCGGATTGAAGCGAGAAGTTGAGCCCCTCGAGCACGGGGATACCCCCGCGGGTGATGGCAAGATCGGTTACGGTCAGTGTCATACGTTCCCGCTTATCTTATTGCGCATAGGGGCAAAAGGCGGGATTTGCCGCAGGGCAATGCCCGAGCCGCTGTCGGATAAGCATGAAAATGAGGGGGCAGCCCTTCGCGCTCCTGGGATATTTTTGGCCAGATGAAACGGATCCCGTCAGGTGGGAAGCAAAGCCAGCGCGATGCGACGGCCTTCGGAGAGCAGTACATTATAAGTCCGGCAGGCTGCAGGTGAGTTCATGATCTCAACGCCCATGCCGGCCTGCTCGAGCGCCGCTCGAAGGTCAGAGGGGATGTGGGCCAGATCAGCGCCCGTTCCGATCAACAGGACATCCACATGCCCAGCCAATGCAAGCAAAGAGGATTGATCGTCGTATCCGCCCCAACCAGTGGTGCCCGATGGACCGGTTAGAACCGCCCCTTGGTGAACCTGGCCACCAATACGGAAAAAGCCGGGCCCGTAGCCATCAACCGGTGTTGCGTTGTTATATGTGATCTCATTCAACCGCATGGATATCTTCTATGCCCCAAAGCGGCAGGCCCGACAAGGCAGCAAGGGCGATGACCACATAAGCCGCGGCACGGTAGAGCTTTGCCCTTTCCGGATTGAATAGCCATCCGCCCAGCCAATTGCCCAGAAGGTTCGGGGCGGACAGAGCCAAACCCAAAACGACACTGTCGAGGGTCACACGCCCCATGCCGGACAGGAAGCCAAAGATGAGAAAATCGAATCCAAAAAGGAACAGCAGGATTGTGGCCCGGATAACCTCTACAGGAAGTGGGCGAGACATGTAGAACAAGATCACCACCGGTCCAGGCAACCCAGCGACGCCACCGAGAAAGCCCGCAGCGCCACCGATTGCGGTCACCATCGCGCGCCGCACGCGGCCTTGATAGCGTAATCCGAGGATCAGGATTGCAAGCATGAATAAGGCCAGAAAGCTGACCGCGTATCGAAAAACCTCAGGTTCGACCTGCGTAAGGACCCACAGGCCAACGGGCAGGACCAGGGCGCAGCCCAGCAGTAACCGTGCCAGGTCGCCGCGGTCCACGACGCGCCACGTCCGTCGCAGGTTGGGGAGTGGCCCGAAGATATCCATGATCGTCAGTCCGATCAGCGCCCCAAACGGGCCGAGGAACGGTGTGGCCAGAGGTAAAAAAATCAGCGCGGTGCCAAAGCCGGAAAACCCGCGAACGATGCCACCCAGTGTCGCTGCAAAAAGTATAACGGCCAGCCCCGTGGGGGACTGGCCGAGAAGATCAGGCATCCACATTTGCGAACTGGTTGCCCGCGTTGTTGGACGGCTTCGACCAGTCGCGCTTGACGCCCAGCCACAGCAGGATGGTCGAGGCCACAAAGACCGAGGAATACGTCCCTACGATCACGCCCCAGATCATCGCGAAAACAAAGCCGCGGATCACGTCCCCGCCCAGCACATAAAGCGAGATCAGCGCTAACAGGGTGGTAACCGAGGTCATCACCGTCCGGCTGAGCGTTTCGTTGATCGAGATGTTCAGAACCTCTTTCAGGTCCTTTTTCTTGTATTTCCGCAGGTTCTCGCGAACACGGTCAAAGACGACCACGGTGTCGTTCAGCGAATACCCCACGATGGTCAGCAATGCCGCGATGATGGCCAGATCGAACCGGATTTGCAGTTCCGAGAAGATGCCGATGGTGAGGATTACGTCGTGAACCAATGCGGCCACCGCGCCCAAGGCGAACTGCCATTCGAAACGCAGCCAGATATATACCAGCACCGCCCCGATCGCCAACACCACCGCGATAACCGCAGTTTGGATCAGCTCACCGGAGACTTTGGGGCCGACGGATTCAACGCTTTCAAATGGTAATTTGAGGCCTGGATCAGCAGCGGCAAGCACCTCGCCGACCTGAGTGATCACGTCCGATGTAACTGCCTCGGCGTCTTCTTGCGCTTGGATACGGATCATCGCGACATTCTCATCCGGTCCAAAGTTTGGATCGAAGATCTCTGTGATTGTCACATCCCCCAATTCCAACGGGGCAAGGGCGTCACGATAAACTCCAACATCAATCTCTTGGGTGCTTTGCGTCCGGATCGTCGTGCCACCGCGGAAGTCGATGCCGAAGTTCAGCCCCTGAAGCATGAAGGACGTGAACGCCACGATCATCATCAAGGCCGAGATACCCAGCCAGATTTTCCAGCGGCTGAAGAAATCGAACGAGGTATTCTGGGGTACGAGTTTCAGTCTCATGTCAAACCTCGATCATTTTCGGGCGGCGGCGTTCAAACCAGATGACGATCATCAGACGCGTCACGAAGATCGCGGTGAAGACCGAGGTCAGAATGCCCAGACCCAACGTGATGGCAAAACCGCGCACCGGACCGCTGCCCATGGCAAACAGGATTACAGCGGTGATGAAAGTGGTCACGTTTGCGTCCAGAATGGCCGACAACGCCTTTTCATAACCCAGTTCGATCGCGCGCGCCGGGCCTCTGGCGGATTTCAGTTCTTCGCGGATACGTTCAAAGATCAGCACGTTGGCATCCACCGCCATACCAACCGTCAGTACGATACCAGCGATACCAGGCAGTGTCAGGGTCGCTCCGATCAAGGACAGCAGGCCAAACAGCAGGCCCACGTTGATGATCAGAGCGATGTTGGCAAAGATACCAAACAGGCCGTAGCTGAGCGCCATGAAAACCAGCACTGCGGCAAAGGCTACGATCGTCGCGACCTTACCGGCATCAATGCTGTCCTGACCCAATTCCGGACCAATGGTCCGTTCCTCGAGGAACTCCAGCCCCGCTGGCAAAGCACCTGCGCGCAACAGAACAGCCAGATTGGTGCTTTCTTCAACGGTGAAGTTGCCGGTGATGATGCCCGAACCGCCGGGAATGTGGCTTTGAATAACAGGGGCCGAGATGACCTCATCATCAAGAATGATTGCGAACGGCTGGCCGATATTTTCCAGCGTATAGTCGCCGAACTTGCGCGCCCCAGATGTGTTGAACCGGAAGCTGACCGCTGGGCGACCGTTCTGGTCGAAGGCTGGCTGCGCGTCCACCAGCTCTTCGCCGGTGACGACTGGGGCCGCCTCGACTGTGTAAAACAAACCGGTTTCGTCGATGGAGGGGAGGACCTGTTCGCCAATCCCCGGCACTGCGTCCGGGTTGGTACCCCGCCCCACTACGGGATTGAATGTCAGCTGAGCGGTGGTGCCGATGATCTCTTTCAGTTCACCAGCACTGCCGATACCCGGCACCTGAATAAGGATACGATCCGCACCCTGACGTTGGATCGTGGGTTCACGCGTTCCAACCTCGTCAATACGGCGGCGCACAATCTCAAGCGACTGGCGCACAGTGCGGTCGTCTGTGGCAAGTTTTTCCGCCTCTGACAGTTGAACGACGATTGTGTCGCCCTCAGCCCGTGCCTCGATATCGGTTGCACCTACACCGGTCAGGGTTTGCACCTGACGGGCCAGGCCGCGCACAACTTCAAGCGCGCGGGACATGCCCTCGGGCTGGCTGATGCGCACCCGAATCTCGTCCGGGGCCGACTCTTGTTTGCGGATGGTGCCAACCGTGGCGCGCTCATCCCGCAGTGCATCGCGAATTTCGGGCCACATGGCCTCCATCCGGGATTCGTACACATCGCCGACCTGAACTTCGGCCAACAGATGCGCACCACCGCGCAGATCGAGGCCCAGATTGACCAGCGACGACGGCAGCCAGTTCGGCCATTGCGCCGCCTCGGCCTGCATTTCGGGAGTGTCGATACCAAGCTCAATTGCGGCCTTGGCATCGTTGGATTGCTCGACGCGCGTATAAAACGCATTCGGCAGGGCAAGGATCAGACCGATCACGCAGACCAGCCAGATCAGAACCCGCTTCCAGGTATCAATTTGCAGCATTACCCTGCCTTTTCAAGGAATTGTGGCGCGAAGTTACTTCGCGGGCTCAGTCTTGTTCAGAACCTGCGCAATGGTCGACTTGACCACACGAACCTTCACACCCTCGGCGATTTCAACTTCGATCTCGTTGTCGCCTTCCTTGACCTTGGACACCTTGCCGATCATTCCACCCTGGGTGACAACCTGATCGCCGCGACGCACGGCTTCGACCATGGCCTGATGTTGCTTCATCTTTTTTTGCTGCGGACGGATCAGCAGAAAATACATGATCGCGAAGATCAGGATCAGCGGGAGAAACTGGGCGATTGCGCCACCTTCCATGGGATATTCCTTTGTTTTGGTGCTGCGGAAATGCTCCGCAAATTTGGCGGGAACCTATGCTCTGAATTGCGCCTTTGCAAGCGAAGGCAACGCTGTACACCGCCCTGACCCGGCCACAGTGCACAAAGAACAAGCCAGGCGTTGCAGATATGTCCTAGGCACCTCGCTGAAACTGGGTATAGTTCGGGTTAAGGGGGACATATGGCAAGGCAATTCAAGCCCTTCCTTTTGCTGGTTTATTTTCTGACGGCCCTGGCGTCCAGCCTTTGGTTTTCAGACGTCGTACTGGCACAGGAAACACCGACGGAGCCCCTTGCTTCTGACGGGGCGGACTCGGACAGTTTCGTGGCGCCGGTCATCGTGGACGGGGACGTATTGTTCCAGGTCCGGGGATCCAGTGCCCTGCCCGCGCCAGAGCGGGCGGAAGACGTTCAGGACAAGATCATCGAAATCGCCGAAGCCTCGGATTCACTGACGGTTGAGGTGACATACGAAGAGACCGAGTTCGGCATTTGGACTCTGGCCGATGGCGAGAGAGTTTCGATCGTCACCGAAGCCGATGCCGAGTTGGATCAGATGGAGCTTAGCGTTCTAAGCGTTTTGCACGGGAACGCGATCAAACAATCCATCGAAGACTACCGCGCCAACCGCACCGATCGGGCGCGCGTGTCCGGTGCAATTGAGGCAGTGGCATGGACCATTGGTTTTGTGGCGTTTGTGGTGGCAATCCTGTGGGTGCACCGTCGGATTCGACGGAAGACATTAAAGTTTGTCTCACTTCACCTCAAGGACGTGGAAACTGCCACAGCCAAAAGCGTTCAGGCCGAAGCGATCGCTGCGCTGGTACGATATGGGCTGAACTTCGTTCTGCTTATCATCTTCTTTCTCGGCTTTTATTACTACCTCTCGTTTGTTCTGCTGGCTTTCGCCGAAACCCGCTATTTTGCGCAGCTATTGCTGACCTATCTGACCGAGCCGGTACTGCTGATCTTCAAAGGCATTATCAGTTACATCCCCAATTTAATCATGTTGGGCCTGATTTCTTGGGTGGCGCTGTACATCATTAAGGGGATGCGGGTGTTCTTCGACGCGGTCGAAGCGGGTTCCTTCGACATGGGCGATTTCGAAAAGCACTGGGTCAGCCCAACCTTCAACATTGCCCGTGTTGTGGTGATCATGATCGCCCTGGTCTTTGCCGTTCCCTACATCCCCGGGTCCGACTCGGCGGCGTTCCAGGGATTGACGATCCTGGTGGGCGCCATGCTGTCGCTGGGTGCAAACTCTGTCGTCTCAAACATGCTAGCCGGCCTGTTCGTGATCTATCGTCGCTCGACCTCGATCGGGGACCGGATTCAGATCGGCGACCACATCGGCGATGTGGTTCAGATCAAACTGATGGAGACGCATCTGAAATCTATCAAGAACGAACTGATCTCGATCCCAAACGCGCAACTGATGAATTCGGATGTGGTGAACTTCTCGAAGAAAACGGACGGCAGCGGTCTGCTGCTGCACACCACGGTTGGCATCGGCTATGAAGAGCCGCCCGAGAAGGTCGAGGCGATGCTGATTGAGGCCGCCAACCGAACCAAAGGCATCAAGGCCAAGCCTGAACCCTTTGTTTTGTGGACCGCATTGGCGGATTACGCGATCAACTATCAGATCAACGGCTATACGACCCGTGGCAGCATCATTCCGAAAATCCGGTCAGACCTGCATCGCAATATCGTAGCCGTGTTCAATGAAAACGGTGTGCAGATCATGACGCCCTCTTACATGGCTGATCCACCTGATCCCAAGATCCCGACCGAGCATTGGGATGGCCATCTGGCGCATGAAACACACGCGGATGCCGATAAGTCGTAACCGGCGCTACACCCTGCCTTTCAGATGGTGCATAAGCGGTTTCAGTGATTCACGCATTTAAGGATCTGAACCATGCACGACATCCGCGCCATTCGCGAAAACCCCGCCGCCTTCGACGCCGCACTTGCGCGCCGTGGGGACGCGCCGGTGTCGTCAGATTTGCTAAGGTTGGACGAAAGCCGCCGGGCCAAGATTCAGGCCGCAGAAACGGCACAAGCCGAACAGAACAAGGCCAGCAAAGAAGTCGGTGCCGCCAAGGGGCGCGGCGACGAGGCTGAATTTCAACGCCTGCGCGCGCTGGTCGCGGAAAAAAAGGCCGAAATCGCCCAGATGCAGACCGAGGCCAAGGATCTGGACGCACTGCTGACTGATCAACTGATCCGCATCCCGAACCTGCCCGCCGAGGACGCGCCAGAAGGTGCGGACGAGAACGACAATGTCGAGGTCAACCGCTGGGGCACTCCGCGTGAGTTGGATTTTGCACCGAAAGAGCACTTTGAAATCGAAGCCGTTCAGAACGGCATGGATTTTGAAACGGCGGCAAAGCTGTCCGGCTCGCGCTTTGTCCTGTTGTCCGGTGGTGTTGCCCGCATTCACCGTGCGCTGGCGCAGTTCATGCTGGACACGCACATCAACGAAAACGAACTGACCGAGGTGAACGGCCCGGTTCTGGTTCTGTCCGAGATGATGCAGGGCACAGGCCAATTGCCGAAGTTTGGCGAAGACAGCTATCAGACCCGTGAAGGCTGGTGGCTGATCCCGACGTCCGAGGTGTCGCTGACCAATATCGTCAACGACACGATGATCGAAGAAAGCTATCTGCCCCGCCGCTACACCGCGCATTCCCTGTGCTTCCGGTCTGAGGCCGGATCGGCCGGCAAAGACACGCGCGGCATGTTGCGCCAGCACCAGTTCGAAAAGGTCGAAATGGTCTCGGTCACCCATCCTGACAAGTCAGATGATGAGCAGAAACGCATGCTGCGCTGTGCCGAGGGTATTCTGGAACAGCTGGGCATCCCCTATCGCACAGTGATCTTGTGCACAGGCGATATGGGCTTTGGTGCGCGCCGAACCTTTGACATCGAGGCCTGGCTCCCGGGTCAGGATACGTACCGTGAGATCAGCTCGGTCTCGACCTGTGGTGATTTTCAGGCACGTCGGATGAATGCGCGCTTCCGGCCCGAAGGTGGCGGCAAACCGGAATATGTTCACACGCTGAACGGATCGGGCCTTGCCGTTGGCCGATGCCTGATCGCAGTGCTGGAAAACGGCCAGAACGCAGACGGTACCGTCACCCTGCCCAAGGTTCTGGCCCCCTATCTGGGCGGCAAGCTGACGCTGCAACTGGACGGCACGCTGGCATAAAAAAACCGGCGGCCAACAGGGCGCCGGTTCAAGAGGGTTAAGGTCGGAGAAGGGTTACTTCTTCGCCTTTTTCTTATCCTTCTTCTTGTCTTTTTTCTTATCTTTCTTCTTGTCCGTCTTGTCGGCCTTTTTCTTTTTGTCTTTCTTTTTATCTTTCTTCGCCTTGGCCTTCACCTTGTCCTTGGCTTTCGAGAAGACGGCTTCCATCTCCTGAAGCTTTTTAGCGGCCTTTTCAGCCTTGGCTTTGGCCTTGGCCTTCTTCTTTGCCTTGGCTTCTGCCAGTTCGGCTGCGGCCTTTTCCTCAGCCGCTTTGCGCGCAGCCTCTTCCGCCCGTTTCTCGGCAGCGGCGGCGGCAATGGTCTTGCGGGTCGCTGGTCGGCGCACTGCGGGTTTTCTGGCAGGTGCGCGGCGCGTTCCTCTTTTAGCAGCAGGTTGCTTGGCGGCAGGCTTGGCCGCGGCGGGCTTGGCGGCTGCCGGTTTCGCCGCAATCGCCTCTTTCGCGGCGGCGATCAAAACGGCTGCGCGGGCTTTGCCGATACGAGGAACTTTGACCAGTGCAGCGGGGGTTGCCTTGGCAACGGCTTCAGCGGTTTTGAAACCGTTGGCGGTAAGTGACTTTCCTAGCCCCTCTCCAACGCCTTTTATTGCGGTCACTGCGGTCATTCTTTGTCCTTTCCGATTTTCCCTGCATTATCTTATGTATACCAGAAACACGCTCTCACAAGCCAGTGCTCAGAGTTGCAGGTCATTTGTGTCAGCTACTGTGTGCAAGGTTACCGGATTGATCTTTTCCGGGAAACGGAACAAGCCGCTTGGCGTCTTCGTCCCACAGTTTCAGGTTCAAAGCCGCGACTGCCTCGGGGAATTTGATCCGGCGCGGCGTGAATTCGGGCGGTAGGTTATAGTGGCATGCACGCAGCCGATATGACGGAATACGCGCATTGAAATGGTGGATGTCGTGCAGCGTGATGCAGGCAACCGCATTGTCGAACCACCACCCGAAATCCAGCGCCGATGATCCCTGCAGCGCGGCCAGTTGCGGGTCCAGATCCGGACGGCGATCCCAATACGTGTCCTCGAAATTGTGCTGTAGATAGACCAGAAAAACACCCAGCATCCCGCCCAACAAAGAGAATACCAACCACACCAGAATACCCATGGTGCCGGCGATCAAATACAGAAGGCCAAGAAATACGATGATCGACAAGTTGTGTAGCAATACGCCCTTCACGCCAAACCGAACCGTGTTCTTGGGCCACCGGTAGCGGATGAAATACGTGAACAGCGCCCCAGCCGGAACCAGGATGAAGGGATTTCGGTAGAGCCTGTAAAACAAGCGCCCTTTCCAATCCGCCTTGTTCCATTCCCGTACGGTCATTGTGTGGATTTCGCCCGTCTCGCGGTGCTCGAGATTGCCGATACCGGCGTGGTGCAGGTTGTGATTCTGTTTCATCACCTCGAAAGGCGCAAAGGTGAACGGCGAAAGCCCGTGCCCCGCCCACTCGTTTTGGTGACGTGTTTCAAACAGCGAGTGATGCCCGCAATCGTGCTGAAGCACGTACAGGCGCACCGCCGAAAAGGCAAAGACGACCCCGGCCGGGATCATGACATACCAGCGATCCACAAAGGCAATCGCCAGCGCTAGCGATGTGAAATACATCGCGAAGGTTCCAAAATAGCTCAGCGCGGCCAATCTGTTGTCCTGAACCGCGTATTGCCGAGTGTATTCCCTCAGATCCATCCAGCCGCTCCTCACGTTGGTCAGGTCCAATGGTTGTCAAAAACTGGTGCGGAAGCTCCGCGTGAAATTACGCGCGCACAAAACAGATGCACGCCAGTGAATGCTAGCGTGGGGAATTGGGGCTGTCACGCCCCTCAGCCGAAAATGCTGAAAATTGGCGCAGTTACGCGCGACCCTTGAGATGTTTGGCCAAGGCACCCGCGTTTTTCTTACGGCGTCCCTTGTACGGGTTCTTGTCCCCCTGTCCGCGCAAAGTCAGGCGGATCGGAGTACCGGGCATGTCAAAAGATTCGCGCAGACCGTTGACCAGATACCGGGTGTAACTGGCTGGCATTTTGTCAGGATGCGAACACATGACAACAAAGCCCGGCGGACGGGTTTTGGCCTGTGTCATGTAACGCAGCTTGATCCGGCGACCTTGCGGGGCTGGCGGCGGGTGCTGTTCCAACATGGCCGTCAGCCAGCGGTTCAGCGCGGCCGTCGGCACACGGCGGTTCCAAATGTCATGGGCCCGCAGAATCGCGGCGCGCAGGCGCTCTAGCCCCCGGCCCGTTTTTGCCGAGACCGTCACCAGCGGTGCGCCACGCAATTGAGGCAGCAAGCGCTCGAACGACTCTTTCAGATCCCGCAGCTTTTCCTGTTTATCTTCTTCGATGTCCCATTTGTTGATGGCGACAACAACGGCACGACCCTCGCGCTCGGCCAGATCGGCAATACGCAGGTCCTGCTGTTCGAAGGGAATGGCCGCATCCAGCAGAACCACCACCACTTCGGCAAATTTCACGGCACGCAGACCATCCGAGACTGAAAGCTTTTCAAGCTTTTCCTGCACCTTGGCTTTTTTGCGCATACCGGCGGTATCAAAGATACGCATCGGTGTGCTGTCTCCGTCCGGGTCGGCCCAATCGATCCGCAGACTGATGGCATCGCGCGTAATACCGGCCTCTGGCCCGGTCAGTAGGCGGTCTTCGCCAATGATCTTGTTGATCAATGTGGATTTACCGGCATTCGGGCGGCCAACAACTGCCACCTGCAACGGCTTTTCAGCGCTGATCAGGGGCGTCTCGCCCTCGCCGTCCTCATCCAGTTCGATATCGGTTTCCGGTGCATCCTCGACCGCCTTTTCCTCAGCGGCATCGGCCAATGGCATAAGCTGGGAATAAAGATCGGTCATTCCCTCGCCATGCTCGCCCGACAGGCGCACCGGCTCACCCAGGCCAAGGTTATAGGCTTCAAGCACACCCGCATCCGCTGCGTTTCCTTCGGCCTTGTTGGCCGCGAGGATCACGTGTTTGGAACGTTTGCGCAGAATCTCGGCAAACAGTTCGTCGGTCGGCGTGACCCCAACGCGCGCGTCAATCATGAACAGACAGACATCTGCCATGTCCACCGCACGCTCGGTCAGGCGGCGCATGCGGCCCTCAAGGCTGTCGTCGGTCGCGTCCTCAAGCCCCGCAGTGTCGATCACGGTAAAGCGCAGATCCCCCAGACGCCCTTGGCCTTCGCGCAGGTCGCGCGTCACGCCGGGCTGGTCGTCGACCAAAGCCAGACGTTTGCCCACAAGGCGATTGAACAGGGTGGATTTGCCCACATTCGGGCGCCCCACGATGGCGAGGGTCAGCGACATGATACTCAACTTTCAAGACTCAGACGCGCCCTTTAGCGCATCTTGTGGTCAACGGAAAGCGTGCAAATCACCTTTGGTCGACACGACGTACAGTGTTTGGCCCGCCACAACCGGTGCCGTGGTCGCGCCACCTGGCACTTCGACACGGTTCACCAGTGCTCCGTCAACAGGGCTGAAGAACCGAACATAGCCATCGTTCGAGGCGATGACGATGCGCCCACCCGCCATGATCGGACCATAATGCGCGTAGACCGCCCCCCGGCGTCCCGGCTTATCCTTGACAAAACCCGGCAGGTCCTGCGCCCAAACAATCGCTCCGGTCGCGGCGTCTAATCGGACCAGTTGGCTGCGATCACTGATCAGGAAAATGCTGTTGCCAGCGGCCCAGACCGTATCGACGGCCCCTTCGTCCGCGGTCCACATCCGTTCGCCCGAATTGGCGTCAAACGCGACCGTGCGCCCGGAATGGTTGCCGATATAGATTTTATCACCCACCACCATCGGTCCGCCGGTCACATCAACGATCTGCGCCGCCGCACGTCCGCGACGTCCCCCGGCCACTGATGCGTTCCAGCGGCGAATACCCCCACGACGGAAGGTCGCTGCGACATCACCCGAGCCAAAGGCGAACACGGAAAAATCTGATGCTATCACTGGCGCCGGCGCACCCAGAACGTTTCCAACGCTTGGGGTGCCCTGAATTTGCCAGGCAATGCGGCCGTCCTTGGTGTTGACCGCCCAGCCAGTTTCGTCACCAGCCACCAGATACAGCAGACCGTTGCTGACCAAAGGCGCGCCGCTGCCGGTCGCGTTCAACCTTTTCTGCCAACGAACTGCACCGGTTTTGGCATCCAGCGCTGTCAGGCGGCCGTATCCGGAAGACACATAAAGCACACCGTTGTCATAGGCCATGCCGCCACCCGTGGCATCCGAGTCGCCATCACTTGGCGGAATAAGATCGGTGTTCCAAACGACCTGCCCTTGCGGCGACACGGCAGACACCGTTGCGCCGGCATCAAGCGTATAGATCAACCCGCCCGCAACAACGGGATCAGCCGTGATCCGCTGCTTGCGCGAGTCACCCTGTCCGATTGAAGCGGACCAAATGCGCTGCGGTGTTGCGCGCAACTGTGCATTGGTCGTCCGGAACGCGGCCGTGCCCGGGCTTTGCGGCCAACTCGCGTTGGCTCTTTGCGCCGGAAGGCTGATCGGTTTTGAGCCGCGGGTTTCCACCGTTTCGGTATCGGCAGCAGGTCGGATATCTTCCCGCGGTCCCGGCAAGATAACCTCGGGTTCCCGACAGGCGGCGACCAAGGTCAATGAAAGGGCTGCCATCGGCAATCCAATACGGGAGAATAGACTTGCTACCATGATATTCCGAACTCGCCTGTAAGTTTTCCTGCCGCCACCAGATCAGCCCTGTTGGGCGATCAGCGGCTCTGGTTCGCCACCCAGTGCTACAATCAACTGAGCCGCACGCTGTTGCAAATCCACGCCAACCTCAGCGTCCTGACGCAAAGCTTGAAGCCGCGTGATGGCCGCGTCAACATTGCCCTCGGACACATCAATCAGGGCCAATTGTTCTTCGGCAAGCAACCGCAGCGGAGCGCCCGGCGCGGCCAGCGCTTCGAACTGAAGACGACGATCGGCTGCGGGCAAAGTGTCGCTCTGCAGCAGCAGCGCCTTAAAAGCCGCGATCGCGCGGTAGATTTCCGGCAGATCCCCTTGGGACGTAATGGCATTCAGGCTGGCAACCGCATCCTGCTCCGATCCGGCCTCAATCTGAGAAGCCGACAACAGCATGTTAAGAACCGCATCCCCACCCGGCGATTGCGTTTCGACAGCGGCAAGACTGGCTGCACGGTCATCCGACTGATTCTGTGCCAGCGCCGCCAGGATTGAATCACCCAAATCCTGCGCCTGACTGGTTGCGCGCGACTTGCGGACTTCATTGAACGCAGCACCGCCCACGATCAGGACAACCACAAGCACACCGACCCAACCCCATCTGCGCAATAGCAAGAACAGGCGGTCCCGGCGTACCTCTTCGGTCACCTCATCAATAAAACTGTCGACGTCGCTCATCCCTGCCCTCCGGGGCTGCATCCTTGGTGTATGGCGCCATGTCATACCCCGGCGCAATCGCCAAGCCAAGAGCCCGATTTTTTACAATCCAACCCGTGGCCTGCCCTCTTGTAGAAAAAAATAAACCGAACTATTCAGTTTAGTGTGGAAACGATACATAATCGTCCCCACTTTCTAGCATGACCGCAAAAAAAATGTGGCGCAGAATTCTGGGAGTAGTCCTGCATGCGATTGATTTCATTAGCAAACGCCGCTTTGGTTATTGTTGTTTTGTTTTTTTTGGTTTTCGAACGGGACAGCCTGTTCTCTTTCGCCGGGCGCGCGGAAGCCGAGGCCAGCCCTGAGGTTGCCAGCGAATCTGGCGAAGTCGTGGACGTGGATCAGGCGACGATTGGCGTCGTTGCCGTTAGGTCAACTGCACGTGAAATTGACAGCGCCGTGTTGTTGCGGGGCCAGACCAAGGCCAATCGCCAGGTCGAAGTTCTGGCCGAAACCACATCGACGGTCATCTCAGAACCCAAGCGCAAAGGCACGTTTGTCGAAGCCGGCGATCTTCTGTGCGAGCTTGACCCAGGCACCCGCCCCGCCAGTTTGGCCGAAGCGAAGGCTGCCAAGTTAGAGGCGGAAAGCCGCATTCCAGAAGCCGAAGCCCGCCTGGAAGAGGCACATGCGCGTGTCGCCGAGGCCGAGATCAACCTGACGGCTGCGAATAAACTGTCCGACTCCGGGTTTGGATCTGAGACACGCAGAATCTCAAGCGAGGCGGCGATGAGAACCGCCGAGGCCGGTATCAAGACCGCCGAAGCCGGTCTTGAGGCCACCCGCGCCGGGATCGAAGCCGCAACTGCCGAGGTCAAAGCCGCGGAACGCGAAATCGATCGCCAGACGATCACAGCACCCTTCAAGGGATTGTTGGAAAGCGATACCGCAGAATTGGGCAGCTTGATGCAGCCCGGTGCGCTATGCGCGACCGTTATCCAACTGGACCCGATCAAGCTGGTGGGTTTTGTGCCAGAAACCGAGGTTAACCGCATCATCGTCGGAACCGAAGCCACGGCGCAGTTGGTCACTGGCCTGCAGGTTTCTGGTCGTGTGACATTCCTGAGCCGCTCGGCCGATGAAACAACCCGCACGTTCGAGGTCGAAATCACTGTTCCGAACCCGGAACTGGCCATTCGGGACGGCCAAACCGCCGACATCCGCATTTCGGCCGCCGGGGCCAAGGCGCATTTCCTGCCGCAATCGGCACTGACCCTGAGCAATAACGGTCAACTCGGTGTCCGCACCATTGGCCAGAGCAACGTGGTCGATTTCCAGCCCGTCGTTCTTCTGCGTGATTCAGCCGAAGGCGTTTGGGTCGGCGGCCTGCCCGAAACATTGGACGTGATCGTCATCGGGCAAGAGTTCGTGACCCGCGGCGTCACAGTTGAACCCACATATCGGGAAGCTTCGAAATGACTGGAATCGTCAGTTGGGCCGCCGGCCGGGCCAGAATGGTTCTGGCCTTCATCGCCATCTCATTGGTGGTTGGCGGCTTTGCCTATGTCAGCCTGCCGAAAGAAGGCGAGCCCGACATTGAAATCCCTGCCCTGTTTGTCTCGGTTCAGTTTCCGGGCATCTCAGCCGAGGACTCGGAAAATCTGTTGGTCAAACCAATGGAGACCGAACTTGCTGACCTAGATGGGCTGAAAGAGATGACCTCGACCGCCGCCGAAGGGTATGCGGGCGTGGCGCTGGAGTTCGATTTCGGCTGGGACAAGACCGCGATCATGGCTGATGTGCGCGACGCGATGAACAGCGCGCAGGCCGAATTCCCCGACGGAGCCGAGCAATACTCGCTGACCGAGATCAATTTCTCAGAGTTCCCAATCGTTATCGTCAACCTGACGGGTGCAGTCCCCGAGCGCACTATGGCGCGAGTCGCCAAGGCGTTGCAGGACGACCTTGAGGCGATGGATTCGGTGCTCGAAGCCGGTATCGCGGGCAACCGCGACGAATTGCTTGAGGTCATTATCGACCCTCTTCGGCTTGAGGCATACAACGTCACCGCCGCCGAGCTTATCGACGTTGTGCGTAACAACAATCAGCTGATCGCTGCCGGTGAGGTCGAAACCGCACAGGGCACATTCTCGGTCAAGATCCCCTCTTCCTTCAAAACCGCGCAGGATGTTTATGGCCTGCCGGTCAAAGTGAATGGCGACCGGGTCGTCACCCTGGGGGAATTGGCGCAGATCAACTATACCTTTGAGGACCGCGAAGGCACTGCCCGTTTCAACGGCGAACAAACCGTCGCGTTGCAGGTGGTCAAGCGCAAGGGCTACAACCTGATCGACACAGTCGAGGGTGTGAAACAAACCATTGCCGCTGCGCAGGCCAAATGGCCGCCCGAGATGCAGGCCGCAATCCAGCTGGGCACCTCGAACGACCAAAGCCGCATCGTCGGTTCGATGGTCAGCCAGCTCGAAGGCTCGGTTCTGACGGCCATCGCACTGGTGATGATCGTTGTTCTGGCCTCTTTGGGCACACGCGCGGCATTGCTGGTGGGTTTTGCGATCCCGACCTCATTCCTGCTGTGTTTCGCCTTCCTGGCAGTCATGGGCATCAGCATCTCGAACATCGTGATGTTCGGCCTGATCCTTGCAGTGGGTATGCTCGTCGACGGGGCCATTGTTGTCGTGGAATACGCTGACCGGCGCATTAAAGAGGGCGTTGGCCCGATGCACGCCTATGTCGAGGCTGCGCAGCGTATGTTCTGGCCTATCGTGTCATCCACGGCCACAACCCTATGTGCCTTCCTGCCCATGCTGTTTTGGCCGGGTGTCCCGGGTGAATTCATGGGCATGCTGCCTGTCACGCTGATCTTCGTTCTGTCCGCTTCGTTGATCGTTGCACTGATCTATCTGCCTGTCATGGGTGGTGTTTCAGGCCGCCTGAGCCGCGTCTTTGACCGCACATCCGACTGGCTGCGCGCACGCACCCGGTGGTGGGTTCGTGCGGTTATGGTGCCGCCATCGCTGTACCTGATCTTCCTTGGTGCGATGCAACTGCTGAATCCGACCTATCTGTTGCCCGAAGGCGCATTCGGAGCAGTTCTGCTTGGTGCCTTCCTGTTTATTTTCGGAGCATTTGCTGGTTCTGTTACGTTGAGTGCCGCGAAAATCGAACGCGCGCCCGATCAGCATGTGCATACGGCGCGCGAACACACACCCTTTGGCTATGTCATCAAGTTCCTGGTCGGCAACCCGATCATGCCGATTGTTTCGATTGTCGTCATTGGCTTCGCTGTGATGTCAGTCATGACCGCATTTGGGAACAATAACCGGGGCGTAGAGTTCTTCGTCGAAAGCGAACCCGAGCAAGCCACGGCCTATGTTCGTGCACGTGGCAACATATCGCTGATCGAAAAGGACCAGATGGTACTGGCGGCCGAAGAAATTATCAGCGCGCACCCCGCAGTCGTGAACGTGTTTTCCTTTGCCGGAGAAGGCGGGCTCAACCAAAACAATGGAGGTGCGCAAGCACCGGCAGACACTGTCGGTCGCGTCCAGTTCGAAATCATCCCGTGGGAAGACCGGCCCAACGTGTCCGAACCGATCTTCGGCGGGTTGATCGACCGTGAAACGGTTGCCCCGGAATATGACGGTGACTTCGTGCTCGATCAGTTGAACGCCGAACTTGCAAAGATTCCGGGCTTCATCGTCGAAATCCTACCGCTGGAACAAGGCCCGGCCTCGGCCAAGCCCGTTCATCTGCGCATCAAGGCGGACGGCTGGGAAGAACTGAACTCAGCCACTGTTGCGGCCCGAAAGATGTTCGATGAAACACCCGGCCTGATCAAGATCGAAGACACCCTGCCCTTGCCCGGCATCGACTGGCAGATCGACGTGGATGTTGCCAAAGCGGGTCGTTTCGGCGCGGATGTGGCAACCGTCGGCGCGATGGTGCAACTGGTCACGCGCGGGCTGCTGCTGGGCGAAATGCGCCCCGACAGCGTGGACGAGGAAATCGAAATCCGCGTTCGCCTGCCCGACGAAGATCGGGTTTTGTCGACACTGGATACGCTCAAAGTGCGAACGCCTGATGGGCTAGTGCCTTTGTCGAACTTTGTCACCCGCAAGCCAGTGGCCAAACTGGCCGAGATCAACCGGATCAACCAGCAGCGCTATTACGATGTGAAGGCCGACGTTGAGCCGGGTCTGAGCAAAGTTGTGATAGATAATGCGGACGGCACGGAACAGCGGCTGGCAGTTGTGAGCGGCGTCGTGGAAGGTACAGAACCCACAGGCGCGATCATCACTGGACCGACCGGCAACAATTTCGAGCTTGTCATGTTGACGGGTGCGGGAGATGTCGATGCAGTGCGCGCCGATCTGGAATCTGGAAACGCCCGGATTAGCCTGATCAATGCCAACGAACGCATTGCAGTGCTGACCGAGTGGCTTGAAACCAATCCCTTCGGCAGCACCGTCAGTTGGGAATGGACCGGCGATCAGGAAGATCAGGCAGAAAGCCAGGCTTTCCTGTCCAGCGCTTTCTTGGCTGCTTTAGGCCTGATGTTTGTGATCCTGCTGGCGCAGTTCAACTCATTCTACAACTCGGTGCTGGTTCTGCTGGCCGTTGTGCTTTCGACCACCGGCGTTTTGATCGGGATGATGGTCATGCAGCAGCCTTTCTCGATCATCATGACCGGGACAGGGATTGTGGCCTTGGCGGGGATCGTGGTGAACAACAACATTGTTCTGATCGATACCTATCAGGAATACAGCCGGTATATGCCCCGGATCGAAGCGATCATCCGCACGGCAGAGGCGCGTATCCGCCCGGTTCTGCTGACCACCCTGACCACGATGGCCGGTTTGACGCCGATGATGTTCGGATTGTCGCTGGACTTCATCAATGGCGGCTACTCCATCGACAGCCCAACTGCGCTGTGGTGGAAACAGCTGGCTACGGCGGTTGTGTTCGGGCTGGGTATTGCAACGGTGCTGACCCTGATCGTGACGCCATCGTTCCTGGCGCTGCGGGTGTGGGTCACCACCTATGCGGTATGGCTGGCCAAGGCGCTGGCACGGGCCACTGCAGGTCGTTCCAGCCAAATCGCTCAGGATATGGCGGTTGGTCATGCTGCCCGTCAGGTACAGGCCACCGAGGTTGTCTGGGGGGATGAGACGCCGACCGCGCCCGCACCGGATGCAGACAAGGATGAGCGTCCCGATCACCCGCCAACGTCACCCCTAAAGGCGGCCGAGTAATGCAAATGGCGAACCGCAAGGTTCGCCATTTTTCTTCGCCAGGACTTAGTCTCTAAGACTTAGTCGGTGAATACATATTCACCCAAATCACACAGGTTTAGACCGAAGTCTTCAGCCGACGACCCATCGTCGAACGCCCCCCGAATATCGTAGACACATGTGGTCAGGCCATCCGCGATGACAACATCGATTTCATAATCGGGCGCGACATAGCCACCGCTCAGCAGGTTTCCCTCCCAGCTGCCGGAAGACCCAGGCGAGACATTGAACTCGACCAGATCCGCGCTGGATTCATTCACAACCAGAAATTCAAGATCCTCGGCAAATGCCGAAGTCGCCGTAAGAACAGTTGCGGCCAAGGCTGCTGCTGCACGCATTTTCATTAGATATTCCTTTAGTTAAGGTCCGGCCAAAGAACCTGGCACCGTGTCTTTAGGTGATTTGTCACCAAGGAAAATGAACGTCAAATTAAACTTGGAGGAATGAACGCATTTTTGCTGCGCTGTTCTGCCTGGTCTCCTGAAATACCCCTGTGACCGGATCAGGCCGCGTCCGCTTGCTGGCGACTCCAGAGCTGCGCGTAACGGCCCTCGCGCTGCAAAAGCTGGTCATGGGTGCCTTGTTCAAGGATTTCTCCGCGTTCCAGAACAACAATGCGGTCCGCTTCGGCAATGGTGCTCAGGCGGTGCGCGATCGTCAGCACGGTCCGTCCCTCACCAGCCCGCGCCAATGCGTCCTTGATGTCCTGTTCGGTATCTGTGTCCAGCGCCGAGGTCGCCTCATCCAACAGCAGGATCGGCGGGTTCTTCAGCAGGGTACGCGCAATGCCCACCCGTTGTTTCTCGCCACCCGACAGCTTCAGACCCCGCTCTCCAACCTTGGTGTCATAGCCTTCTGGCAAGGTCACGATAAAGTCGTGGATCTGCGCAGCTTTGGCAGCAGCTTCGACATCTTCCTGAGTGGCCCCGTCCCGGCCATAAGCGATGTTGTAGCGGATGGTATCATTAAACAGCACTGTGTCCTGCGGCACGACGCCGATGGCTGCGTGCAGGCTGTTCAGGGTCACGTCGCGCACGTCCTGCCCGTCGATCTTCAACGCGCCCCCGGTGACATCGTAGAACCGGAACAGCAAGCGGCCTATCGTCGACTTACCCGAACCTGTGGCACCGACAATTGCAACAGTCTGGCCAGCAGGTACCGTCAGCGACACACCTTTGAGGATCTCGCGGTCCGCATCATAACCAAAGCGCACATTGTCCAATGCCACCTCACCACCACTGACCACCAGATCTGGCGCGCCGGGCTTGTCCTGCACCTCGGTCGGTTGTTCCAGCAAGTCGAACATCTGCCCCATATCCACCAGCGATTGGCGGATTTCCCGGTAGACAGTGCCCAGAAAGTTCAGCGGCACGGTGATCTGGATCATATAGGCGTTGACCATGACGAAATCGCCGACGGTCAGCGTTCCCTGTTGCACCCCCATGGCCGCCAGAACCATCACGCCGATCAGCCCGCAAGTGATCAGAAGGGACTGACCGAAATTCAGGAAGGCCAGCGAATACGCCGTTTTAAGCGCAGCCCCGGCATAGGCCTTCATCGACACATCATACCGTGCCGCCTCGCGCGATTCAGCATTGAAATACTTGACGGTTTCAAAGTTCAGCAGGCTGTCGATGGCACGTTGATTGGCCTCAGTATCCTGATCGTTCATTTCGCGGCGCAACTTCACGCGCCATTCCGTCACCGCAAAGGTGAACCAGATGTACAGCGCGATGGTGACAGCAACGACAACCAGATACCAGACGTCGAACAGCCACATCAGGATGATCGCGACCAACAGCAGTTCCAGGATCAGCGGACCAATCGAAAACAGCAAAAAGCGCAACAGGAATTCCACGCCTTTCACACCACGCTCGATAATCCGGCTAAGCCCTCCGGTGCGACGCGTCACGTGGTAACGCATGGATAGTTGGTGGATATGCTGGAACGTCTCCAACGCCAGCGCGCGCAAGGCCCGCTGCCCCACCGGAGCAAAGGCCGCATCGCGAAGCTGCTGGAAGCCGACGGTCATCATCCGCGCGACGCCATAAGCCACCGTCAGACCAATAGCACCCAACGCAAGCGGCGGTACGCCCTCACCCGCCAAACTATCAACTGCGCCCTTGTAAAGGATCGGAGTATAGACCGCGATAAGCTTGGCCAAAACAAGCATGCCCATGGCCAGAACGACGCGTCGTTTTACCCAAGGCTCGTCCTCGGGCCACATATAGGGCGCAACTTTCCGGATCGTGCGCCAGCCAGAGCTGCGTTCGTCGGACGTGGGCGTATCGGCTGATGTCATTGGCGCTGCTCGTCTCATCACGTACCTGATCTGCGGTCAGAGATAGACCGCCGGCCCACCGAGGGCCAGCGGCAATAGTTTATTCCGGGATGGTGAATATCTGACCGGGATAAATCAGGTCAGGATCGCGGATCGCGCCGCGGTTGGCCTCGAACAGTTTCACGTACAGGATACCATCACCGAACCGGTCGCGCGAAATGGCCCAAAGCGTGTCGCCTTCCTGCACGGTGACCGCGCGGATCGGGGGCGTATCTGGTTCGCCCTCGGGCTCATCACTGGCCTCTGCCGCGCGCAGCACCTCTAGCGGTTCGCGCTTGAACGGGGTTTCCAGGCGGCTGACCACTGTACCATCCGAGGCGATTTCATCGACGCGCAATGTATATATACCGGGATCAATTCCCTCGAGTTCGCTGCGCCATTTACCATCATCAACCGGCGACAGATCATCAACAAGCTGGTTATCCAGATACAGTCGCACCGCAGACCCGTCCGGGACCCGGCCGGTAAGCTCTACGTCGCCAACGTCGGAATAGCCGATCGTGTCCAAAGCCACCTCGTCCGAGGCGTCGGGTTCGGCGGTTGGAGACTGAACCAACTCAACCCCGTCCTCGCCGGAACGCAGAATGGCAACTTGTTGATTTTCATCGCCTTCTTCAGCGGTTTCTTGTGCCGTCTCCTGGGGTTGATCCGCAGACGGTTCTGCGGGCGCATCCGCCGTTTCGACATCCCCGGTCGTCGTTTCATCTGTTGGCTCTGACGAGGGTGTGTCTTGTGCCCCTGCTGTTTCGTCGCCGGAGGGCGCAGCGTCACCCGTTTCGGCAGCGGCGACCTGCTCGGTCGTCGGTTCAGGTTCAGGTTCAGGTTCAGGCAAGGCTGCAATCAAATAGTCGTCCGAACGAACGGGTTGATCCTGGCCCGCAGTTTCCAACGTAAGCCCGCGCGCATCGTCTGAAAATGGAATCGAAAGGAACTCGGCAAACTGACCGGTGTTATCGACGGTAAAGCTGTGCACTTGCTCACCATCCAGCAGGACACGAACATCCGTGCCTGGCTCTGCATTGCCAGAAAGAACGGTATTGCCGTCCGGCTCAACAAAGATCTGGTCCAGAGTCGGTGGCGCGACACCCGGGTCAGCCTCAGCCGTTTCCGTCGCCGGTGCGGTCGCGGATTCAGACGGATCAGCGGTTTCCGGTTCCTCAATTGCTGTGCTCTGATCCTCGGACGGTGTGGAAACCGAACTGGCCTCTTCCGTGGTTTGGACAGAGGTGTCTTGCTGCGGTGAAGCTTCCTGAGGACCCGTCCCGAAGACGCCGGACAGGTACAACCCGCCCGCCCCGACTAATGCAACGATGCCGGCTATCACCCCCCAGATGAAAGTACCGGAGCTTTCGCTTCCCGACTTGGAGTTCATTCTTTTCCTTTCGCTCCGCAGCGCAAGTGCTTTGAGCAAAACACATTCTGCCTAACGGTTGAGCCAATCTATCAATCCCGCTATCACGGGTCAAAACACCATATACAAGCCCGGAGAAGCCAACCCATGTCTCAGAAATCTGTCTGTGTGTATTGCGGGTCACGAAATGGCGCGAATCCGGCCTATTCCGACGCGGCGCAACACTTTGGAACCCTTTTGGCCAAAGAAGGCTGGCGGCTGGTCTACGGGGCCGGGGATGTGGGGCTAATGGGCGAGGTCGCGCGAGCTGCGCAAGCCGCTGGTGGTGACACGTTCGGCGTCATCCCCGTGCACCTTCTGCAACGCGAAGTCGGCAAGACGGACCTGACCCGTTTCGTGGTCACCGAGACGATGCACGAGCGCAAGAAGGTCATGATCATGAACGCCGATGCGGTTATTGTCCTGCCCGGCGGCCCGGGGTCGCTGGATGAGTTGTTCGAGGCGCTCACCTGGCGGCAGCTGGGCCTGCACGAAAAGCCCATTCTGGTCATGAATGTGGATGGCTATTGGGATACGCTGCACGAGCTGTTGCAACAGGTCATCGGCCAAGGCTTTGCAGACGCATCGCTGTCGGATTTCATCACTTGGGTCGATGGCCCGAAGGCTGCAATGTCAACGCTCAGGAAAGTTCTGACTTAGGCTGACAGATGTACGGGCGGCCAGAACCGCCCGTTTGCCATCGCCAAATTCAAGTCGCCGGAGCAAGGCGCTGTCGCAGCACCTGTTCGACCTTATGCATCGGATGATTGGTCAGAGTTTTATCGACCTCGGCAACCACTTTACCCAGCACTTCGCTGTGCAACCGCCGACGCAACAACCCCAGAACATGCGGGCTGGCTACCAGGACCAATCGTTTATAGGCCCCTTTTAAACCCTTACGGTTTAACAGGTTGGCGACATCCTGCACGAACAGGGATTTCGCATGGGTTTTCCATTTGCTCTCTTCCACGGCCGATTTCTGATGTGGCGCCGTGTCAAAACGACGACCGGCCCGGTCCGAGGGCTTGGTCCTTGGTCCGTCGCTTTCTTCT
Organism: Ruegeria sp. YTSC004; assembly: GCF_059609805.1. Lineage (NCBI taxonomy): Bacteria > Pseudomonadati > Pseudomonadota > Alphaproteobacteria > Rhodobacterales > Roseobacteraceae > Ruegeria > Ruegeria sp. YTSC004. Next base: position 153,815 of record NZ_JBXWMJ010000004.1, on the reverse strand, counting down.
ACGGATACGACAACCAGATTGGGATCTTCAGCGTCGGTGATATTCTCCATGAACAGCGCCTTTTCCCCGTCGGCGATGACAACCCATGTTCCCTGTGCAAGTTCGACCATTGTGTTCTCCTGTAATGGCGTTTTTTTGGCCATCCCTCATGCGTCAGGCACAGCTTACCCGAGACGCGCCAAAGTCATTCAGCGCGGTGCCTGACCGTTTTCTTAGTGGTTTGCAGCTCTCTCCCTCCGCATACTTTAGCTAGGTATTGCGGGGCGGCGTACAATAGGTCTCAATTCGAAAGTTGACGTATAGGCAGGTTTTCTCCTGCGGCGGAGTTGCAGGGTCACGCCGGCACTGTCGAATAGCTTTTTGGCTAATGTCAGCTTGCGGGACGAAGCATGGGTATTTGGGCTAACCAAATTGATGGGTCTGCCAGTCAGTGTCGGATTGAATTTGGTTTTGCTTCAATGAGCCGGCACCTGTGTCATGGGCTTCGGGCCGCTGGTCTTGATGTGGTCTGGATGGAAGCACGGCAAGTGAACGCGACTCGTTCGGCGATACGTAACAAGACCGACAAAACGGATGCGCGAGGGATTGCACAGGTGTTGCGATCTAATTGATTCTGTAAATTTTTCATCAAGAGCCGCAAGGCACACGCGCTAAGAACACTACTGAGAAGCCGCACGGCTGTTCAAAGGAAATGCATCGATTTGACCAACGAAGTCCGCGGCTTGTTCAGGGTCTTCGGCCAGCAATTGCCGTCGCATGTTGATCAGGGGTCTTTCGACGAACGGGTCATACCATTGATCGAGGCATCCAGATCTCGCGCGTGCGCTTCTGCCGCTCCTAGATGCACGCGTGATGCTGTACAGAACCTACTGAGAGCTGGATCGCCGGGCAAAGCAGACGCTTCCCTCTTGATCTCTGGAGGATAACTGTCACTCGCTGCTGCTCTACGATGTATTACTTTTGGGTGATCTCTCCATAGAGAGCTGAGGTGCGAGTTCCGCGCGTATTTAGTCTCGTGTCGAACACATTTCGGCAAGTTTTCAATTGGCGGCTTGAAATAGCAGCTCGTATCCCACAAGCATTTAGTAAATCACTGTCGCATTCGTTAAACGCCTGATGACGGATTTTTTTTTGGACTAAGTGACATAATTTAAAGGATTATGATGCGCACAGTCGTATTGTTTTTTTCGCTTGTCCTCTTGGTGTTTGCTGGAACTGCTCATGCTCAAGGCGTCACCCCTCTTTCTGAGAAAGGCGGATTATACGCAGCCTATGTGGTTCCGAGGGATGACTTCGACCGTGTGGACGTGCAGCTAATTGTTCTATCGGGGGCGTATGATGATCCAGAACCATCCGGTACAGCTCATCTAGCTGAGCATCTGGCCGCGTTTTCAGCGGACGCCACAATACTTAGAAAGCCCCGAGGGCGCGATATCTACGCGACAACGCATAACGTATCAACGGTGTACACGAATTCCGGCGTACCTTCTGACATAGAAATGTTGCTGCAGCTGTCTCGGGCAGTCCTTGACACGCCATCGCTGCCAGAAGGATTTGCGGAAAGCGAAATTGATATCGTGCAGCGTGAAACATTTCTTCGTGAAAGGCAGTCTCCGCTTCGTTGGCTCAGAAGAATTGCACTTCAAAACCTCTACGGCACTTTGCGCGGCCGTGCAGACAACACCATTGAAGATCTTCCGCAATTGAACCTTGAGAAGGCCTATCAGTTTCACAAAACTCACTATACGCCGTCCAATGTGACGTTAATCGTGTCGGGACAAATTGAACCTAGTAAAGCTGAAGAACTCGTTGCTCGTATATTTGAGGACACCGAACCTTCTGAGGCCCCTCAAAAACGCTGGTTAGACGACAAACCAGACCCTGAGGTTCGGTTTGTTGAACGCATTCGGTCGGACAAGTTGGCGCATGACACAATCCAGTTTGCGAAATGCGTGGACTTCGAAGATCGATCAACCAGCATCGATATGCAGGGCGCATTTTTTATCGCCACCGATGTTTTGAACGAAAGGCTTTACAAGGCCCTGTACTATCAAGACGAGCGCGTTTTCAGCGTCGACGCTGACTGGTTTTTTGCCAAAAATGCTGATCTGGAACTTACCATAGATTTGCACCTAATGCCCGGCTTCAGCTTGGACGCGGCGCATAACCATCTGACAGAAACTCTGGCCAATTTGTTGAACGAACCGATCACAAGGGATGAAATCAATCAAGCGCGCCGGATGCAGGTCGTTGGATCCAGAAATGCCGCGCGCCGGCCCACAGAGTTTCTATCATTCCTGTCGAATGTGGCTTCTGATGGTTTCCCCCCTCTCACACCGACTGTATTTGTCGACATCTTGAACGATACGACAGATCAGGACGTTATTGATTTTGCCGAAAAGGTCATCAAGCCATCAGCCACTTCGGTCGTGTTGGCCGAAAAAGCAGAGTAACATGCAGACATTAAAAAGCCGGTTCATTTCCTCTCTCTTATTGGTTCTCAGCCTGCTGTCAGCGCAGCAGGTCCGTGCGGAGCTGATCGCAACGACCGGTGATGCAAATTTTGCCTATCTGATGCCTCTGGAAAACGGCATTTCTGAGCTCACCTTGGTTTGGCCGATAGATCGACCGACGATAGACCGGGTGGCCGCATTGCGTGCAGGTCTCTCAAGTGTAATTTCTGGAGGAACATCAAGCCGTTCTTCCTACAAAATTGCTGAGTACAAGCAGTTGAAAGGGATCAAGCATTACGTCGAAACAAGTCGCCGTAGTCTGATGCTCACGGTCTCGGCGCCAAACGAAGTCTTTCCAGAGACCATCGTTCACCTCGAAAACCTCTTGCTTGAGGCGGAATACTCGGACGACTGGTATGCAAGAGAGCTGCAGTATTCCAACTCTACCAAGTCTACCAGAACCAGGAGGCCAGAAGATGTTCTGAAGGAAGTGGCGCATTTCCTGGAGTACGAACCTGGCGACGCAGATGCTGAGGTTGGGGGTGGCGAATTTCGTTTTGGTCAACCCATTCAGGCAATCCTATAATCCGGAGACCAAGAAGTAGAACGCCGCACTCTTCGATTGGTCAGCAAGCTTCCGCGCCTGAAGGGAAAGTGGAATTTGCCTTTCGCAAAATGGGCTGAAGCGTTGATTGGCACGAATGAGGAAGATTTCAGCCTTCCGACGGGTGTCATTCACTTTGCCGATCCTGACTCTACCGAGATGCTGATCCTTTTTGTCAAAGCTGAAGAGTTTGAAGATGAGATTGACCAGGTTGGGACAAATGTCTTGGTGGATTACATCGGTGCCAGTCAAGGATCCGAGATGTTTCGTATTATCCGCCAGGAATTGCGCGCGGCTTACGATCCACGCTCAGACTTCGTTGTCATGGGTAAGAAAAAGGCGATTATCTCGCTAAGCGCCACAGTTGAGGCCGTGAAGTGGCCCGAAGTCTATGAGAGAATAACGGACATTTACCAGAGTGTCCGCAGCGGGAAAATTGAACAAGAAGGTTTGGGGATTCAGTTCAGTCGGTTGGACCGGGCTTACTATCGCGATTTTTTTACTGAGCCTGTCTGGGGTGCGCGACAATACCTGCACGAATATCCCGAGGGTACTGACGGCACTATCGAAATTCCGCTTTTTAGCGCTTTTCAATCACTGTCATTGGAGCAGACGGCAGCAAACTCACGTGAGCTTTTGCCGCCTTTGGAGGATTTCCTCCTTATATTGATCGGAGGCGGAAGCTCACCTTCGGACATCTTGCCGTCAAAAGGTTACTGTGCGCTGCCCAAAAGCACTCCCTTAAGGTTTTGCCTTGATGCGCTGCCGAGTGCTGAAAACCTTTAAACGAAATGCAATTGTAGTTGGCCTTTTGAAAGGAAGCACTAGCCCCTGCGAAGCTCATTCGCCGCGCAAAGCAGTCATAGGTGTTTAGCGCAGCATTGTGCAAATTAGGCTCAGACCGGACTTGCGGCAGTACAGAAAGTTGAAATGGCAGGTTTTCTGCCGATTCAATTCAGCTTTGCAGACAAACAGTGAATTCGCTGAATTTGCTTGAATGTCGGCATTGCTATCGCCTGCCAACCTGATGATCGCCAATCCAGGCGCGCTGATCCCAAGTTGTGATTTCACTCGTCAGCCACCTCATCACAGGCCCTTGGTTGGTCGCGTTTGTTGTGAGGAAATCCACCGTCCTCAGGATCGCGTTCTGCGCGAATTCGTACTCCAGAACCCTCAACTCGCCGCCTAAGATTTCTCGCTCCACCGAAACGACCGGCAACTCTGCCCAGCCCAAGCCACCTATCACAAGCGCCTTTCTGGTGATCGAAGTACTTGAGATCCAAACGTCCGGGCTGAATATGCGGTCTCCAGCGACTGAGGCTTCTGAACTCGGTTCCACCGCTTGACGGTATTGGGACAGGTCTTTCCGCCCCACGGTCGCCAGTTTAGCCAGCGGGTGGTCAGCGTGACACACGGGCACCACCCTCTGAAACCCGACGCCCAGGCATCTGTAGCTTTGCGCCTCCTTGGGCGCCTCACATACGAAAGCAGCGTCTGCATCACCTGATTGAACTGCCTTTAGAACAGAAGGCCTCGAAAGCTGCTCCACCCGGAGTTCCAGGCTTGGGAACCTATCGGCTGTGCCTGTTAACAAACTTCGAACACGATCCACCAACAACCCATCTTCGACAAAGAAGGAAAACCTTGGCTCAACAGATCCGCTTAACGCCTCGGCTTGCCCCCGAAGCATGTCCATGCTGCTCAATACCGACCTTGCGTGCTTTAGCAGTGACTCACCGGCTTCCGTTAACACGGGGCGATAACCATCTCTGTGGAATAACGACAGATCCAGATCGATTTCCAGATTGGAGATCGTCGCGCTAATGGCAGATTGAGCTTTGCCCAGCTTTCGCGCAGCGGCCGAGAACGAACCACACTCAACAGCAGTGACAAAAGCGCGTAACTGCTCGATTTCGGGCATTCGTAACTCCATCTAAAAATCCTATGGACTTTAACTTTCTATATCTATCCTTCCTCTGATTAAAGAGCATCTGATCAAGAGATTTTTTGCATTGAGGACAAACGGTATGAAAGCGCACTCCCCATTGAGCTTGGCAGCGGTAATTGCGTGCACATTCACTGGCGGAGCAGCGACCGCGCAAACAACAGCCTGCAATACTGCTTTGGACATTGATCTGCCATCGGAGTGCGAAGACGTGAAAGTTACCCATCCGGTCCATGGGCTTGAGAATTTTCGCGAACTCACAACTCCTGATGCGGGGATCAGGCCCGGTGTGCTCTTTCGCTCGGATCAGTTGGATGGCCTTTCCGATGCCGCCATTGCCGAGCTGAATGGCCTCGCTATCGAGACCATCGTTGATTTGCGTACCCCGGAAGAACTGGAAACGCACCCAAACGCGCAGATTCCTTCGGTGGATTTCAACGCCAATCTGCCCATTGGCTCGGATCCAGCCGACATCGCCAAGATCATGCCCATCGAGATCGCGTCTCAAATCCGCCCAATGTGGTTTGACGGCAAGTTCGATGAGATCGACCAGATGCTTGCGGATCACGATGTCGACCTGCGCCAGATCAGGATTGACCGCTACCGGGACTTTGCGACCAAGTTTGATCCGCAGGTGTCCCGGTTCCTGCATCTGCTCACCGATGCGAACAACTTTCCGATGCTATTTCACTGCGCAGGCGGAAAGGACCGCACAGGATACATGGCGGCCGTCACCATGTTGACGTTAGGCTATTCCGAAGAGGATGTCGTGCGCGATTACCTGACCACCAATGCCTTCACCTACGACGAGCTCGAGCAACTGGTTGGCAAGGGCCCCCACTCGCTGCGCCCGGCCTTCGGTGCGCATCCGGAACAAATCACAGCCTCTCTTCAGGCGGTCAAGGATGCTCATGGCTCTTTTGACACTTATCGCCGCGATATTCTTGGCATCAGTGATAAGGAGGTGGAGGCGATCAGGCAAAACCTACTCGTGCAGAACTGAGGCGCTGACAAACGAAAAAAACGGTTTTCTAATTGCCGACAATCGTACGACCTGAAGCATCAGTTGCTTCGGGCTCGAAGCAGTCAATCGATGCGGATTGCAAAACGCAGCATCACCATCAAAAACAGCTATCTAAACAAGAAAGGACCTGCCAGCGTCACCGCCAACAGGCCCTTGAAAAACCCTTATTGGGTTAACAATCACATCCGCGATGCAACGTTTTCCCAGTTCACCAGATTGTCGAGGAAGTTCGACAGGTAAGCCGGACGCTTGTTGCGGAAATCGATGTAGTAGGAGTGCTCCCACACGTCGCAACCCAGCAACGCGGTTTGACCAAAGCACAGCGGGTTCACGCCGTTTTCAGTCTTGGTCACAGCCAACGAACCGTCTGCGTTCTTGACCAGCCACGCCCAGCCCGAGCCGAACTGACCGGCACCAGCAGCGCTGAACTGCGACTTGAACTCGTCAACCGAGCCAAAGCTTTCAGTCAGTGCTTTTTCAAGCTCACCGGGCATTGCGTTGCCGCCGGGCCCCATCATTTCCCAGAACTGGTTGTGGTTCCACAGCTGGCTGATGTTGTTGAAGATGCCGTTTTGCGCGACGGCGTTTGCGTCGTAGGTGCCAACGATGATCTCTTCCAGCGACTTGCCGTCCCACTCGGTACCAGCGATCAGCTTGTTGCCGTTGTCGACATAGGCCTTGTGGTGCAGGTCGTGGTGATATTCCAGTGTTTCCGCGGACATACCCTTGGCTGCCAGCGCGTCATGTGCATAAGGAAGATCAGGAAGTTCAAAAGCCATATCGGCCCCCTGTTAAAAATGTAAGTTGCGGTTCCCAAGGTTAAATGCTTTGGCAGCCGCCGCAGGTCAAGAGCCGAGACAAGAAAACCCGGAGGCAGGCGATGCTTACACAGGCGCGCAAGATGTTTTACCGCGCCCGCGGATACTATGCGGGCCAGCTGAATGGCGAGCCGTTTCGTCTGGACCCTTATCATTCGAAATTTTGGCGCAAGGCGTCTGATGGCAAGTGGGAGCCTGAAACTTTCGCGGTGCTCGACAAGTATCTGTCGGCAGATCGGGATTATCTGGACATCGGTGCGTGGATTGGCCCCACGGTTCTGTACGGTGCCCGCCAAGCGCGGCACGTCTGGTGTTTCGAACCGGATCCGACGGCTTTTCGGCATTTGGCCTGGAACCTCGACCTGAACGACATCCGCAATGTTTCGGCCTTTGGCGTGGCGTTGTCGGATCAGTTCGGAGTGGCACGCATGGCGTCGGTACGCGGCGAGCCGGGCGATTCCACCAGCTCACTTTTGCATGACGGAACACACGGCAACGACGCCTTGACGATCGCATGGGACCAGTTCGAGGCCGCGAATGACCTGTCGGGTGTATCTCTGGTCAAGATGGATATTGAGGGGGCTGAGTTTTTTGTGCTGCCAACGATCCTGCCCTGGTTGAAACGGACGCGACCTACTCTGTACCTCTCACTCCACTCACCGCTTTTGCCCGAAGAAGACAGGTACCAGCGGACATCGGACCTGCTGGAAAGCCTCTCCTTTTATTCTGAAGTAAGCGACGAAACCGGAAGCCCGCTGGATGTGCAAAAAGCGCTCAGCCCAACGGAAATAACGCGGTACCGCACGGTACTTTTTTCTATCTAGTAATGCGGCCGCTAGCCCTGTCTAAGTAGTTGTTTCCTCACTTACCAATCTGGCGGGTGCTCGTTGAATAGCACCCACGGAAGAGTTTTTGAGAAAGCAAAATGACAGCATCGCCTACGGGGATTGCTGAGACGATCTTTTCCGCACAATCAGTTCTGGCGGATACTGTCGAATACAAATGTGAAATCACGAAGTCGGACGGCCATGGCTGAATCGCGCCAGTTTTGCGCATACAAGCGCTGCCAACAAACCATATGGTTCGGGAGTTTGCAGCGTAACCACCGGGTAAAGAAAGCCTCGGTGTGGCCGGGGCTTTTCACTTCACTTCGGTTCAGTAAACCCCGACTTCGCTGCCGGGCTGCGCCGCAACTTTAAGCAGCTTGAACACGTAGTCTGCGGCCGACCGGAAACAGACAACACGGAAGGTATCGGCGTCATCCATCCAGAACGCCCCTGCCACCTGCGCCAAGCGCGAGCGGCGGATCTGACCCGGTTGAAATACCTCAGCCGACAGCTCGACCGGGGCAAGTTTGCCCAGCACCTCACGCGCATTGCTGCCCGAGATACGGAAAACCGCGCGGGCGTCCGAGACGTTGACCGCCAACGCGTGTGTACCGCTCAGCGCGTTGGTCAACGCCGCCAGTTTGGCCTCAACCTCGGCGTAAGGAACAAGCACCAACAATTCATCGGTGGACATCCAGCAGACGCCGGACTCACCGTCGACCAAGGCTTCGCGCTGATCGGGCATCTTCTGACCCGTTGCGTCCTTGACGGCCTTGGCCAACACCTTGTCGGACAGGTCGCCGCGCAAGGTAATCATACCCTGCAGGCCACATTCCCGGACCTTGGCGATGCCATCATACCTTGCATGGTTCAGTGCGCTGATGGGTTCAGACATTCTGCTTCTCCCCGTCCTTATCGAAGAAGATCGGGTCCACGATCTTAGCTTTGTAGGTTTTGCCATCGGTACCCGGGAACTCGACGATCTCGCCCATGCGGTCGGGACCGTGCTTGATCAGACCCATAGCGATGCCCTTGCCCAGATTGGCCGAGTAATAGGTCGAGGTCACCCGTCCGATCATATTGCGCTGCCCGTTGGCGTTGACGCCCTCGCCGACTGCGTAAGCTCCGTCAGGGATAACCGAACCATCCACAGTCTCTAGACCAACCAGTTTCCAGCGGTCCGGATCGGCCATGTGGCTGCGTGAATGGGCACGTTTTCCGAGGTAGTCCTCTTTCTTTTTCGAAAGCGCCCAGTTCAGCCCCAGATCCTGCGGGATCACGGTGCCGTCGGTCTCGTCCCCGATCATGATAAAGCCCTTCTCGGCCCGCAGGATGTGCAGACATTCAGTGCCGTATGGCATGACGCCGAACTCTTTACCTGCGTCCATCAATGCATCCCAGAATGCCTGACCCTGGCTGGCGGGCACTGCAATCTCATACGACAGTTCACCTGAGAACGAGATGCGGTAGGCCCGGCAATCGAAATCTCCGATCTTGCCATCACGCCATTCCATGAAGGGCAGCGCTTCTTTCGAAACATCCATACCGCCCAATTTCTCCAACACCTTGCGGGCGTTGGGGCCAACAACCGCGACCTGAGCGTATTGCTCGGTCACGTTGGCGACGTAGACTTTCCAGTCCCACCACTCGGTCTGCAGCCATTCTTCCATATGGGCATGGATGCGTTCGGCTCCGCCGGTGGTTGTGTGGCACAGCCAAGTGTTCTCGTCGATACGAGCAACAACACCGTCGTCGATCAGGAAACCGTTTTCCGAGCACATCAGGCCATAGCGGCATTTGCCGACCTTCAGCGTGGACATCATGTTGGTGTACATCATGTCGAGGAACTTGCCGGCGTCCGGGCCTTTGACGATCAGTTTACCCAGTGTCGACGCGTCCAGCAGACCAAGGTTTTCGCGGGTATTCTTGACCTCGCGGTTTACTGCGTCGTGCACAGATTCACTAGGACGTACATAAGCGTAGGTCCGGCGCCAGTGGCCGACCGGCTCCCAATCCGCGCCGTTCTTGTCGTGCCAGTCATGCATCGGCGTTTGACGGATCGGTTGGAACACGTCGCCCCGCGCTTCGCCGCCAATCGCACCCATCGAAATGGGCGTGTATGGCGGACGGAACGTGGTGGTGCCTACCTTTGGAATTTCCGATTCCAGCGCATCAGCAAGAATCGCCAGTCCGTTGATATTGCTCAACTTACCCTGATCTGTCGCCATACCCAGTGTAGTGTACCGCTTAGTATGCTCGACGCTTTCATAGCCCTCGCGCGCGGCCAGTTGCACGTCAGAGACTTTGACGTCGTTCTGGAAGTCCAGCCAGGATTTCATGCGTAACTGCACTTCGGCATTGGCGGGCATCAGCCAGACCGCTTGCATAGCGGCCTCTTGCGTGGCCTCACCAGCCGGAGCTTTGGTGTTCTTTGGCTTGAAGCCAGCAGCTTTGGCGGCCGCTTTGCCCGCAGCGTGCGCGTCCGTCAGAACATCGCCCAATGCCAGAGGGCCATTAGACGCACCAGCAGCCACAACAAATCCCTCGCCGTTCGCGCCCAGTGGTGGCCGTGCCGGATCGGGGCGGAAATGCGCGTGTGCCTCGTCCCAAATCAGCTTGCCGCCGCAATGCGACCACATATGAACAACCGGGGACCAGCCGCCAGACATGGCAACCGCGTCGCACTCAACTTCTTCGCGAGCGCCACCGATACCTTCCTGATTGCAGATTTCGACCTTTTTGACGCGCTTGCCGCCTTTGACTTTGGCAATGGCCTTGCCGGGGTCGACCCGGATGCCAAGCTGTCGCGCCTCTTCGGCCAGCGGTCCGGCTGCAGCGCGCGCATCAATAACACGCAGAACATCGACACCTGCCTGTTTGAGGATGATCGCTGTGCGATATGCGTCGTCATTGTTGGTCGCGACGATCACACGCTCGCCCGGGGTGACGCCCCAATTCACCACATAGTCGCGCATGGCCGAAGCCAGCATGACGCCCGGAACATCGTTGCCCGCAAATGACAGCGGGCGTTCGATGGCGCCTGTCGCAGTGACGACCTGCTTGGCCCGAATACGCCACAGGCGATGACGGGGACCTTGTGTGCCCGGTTTATGATCGTTCAGACGCTCATACCCCAGCACATAACCATGGTCATAGACACCCGCGCCCATGCAGCGGTTGCGCATGATAACGTTGTCCATTGTTTCCAATTTGGAAACCAATTGTTCCACGAACTTATCCACAGGCTCATCATTGATGGTCCCGCCATCGACCGGAGCGCGCCCACCCCAATGCGCGGTTTGCTCGATCAGCAGAACCTTCGCACCGGTCTCGGCCGCCGCCTTGGCCGCTTGCAACCCGGCGACACCGCCACCGATCACCAGAACGTCGGTGAAGGCGTAGAAGTGCTCGTAGGTGTCTGCGTCGCGGTTGTCTTTGTCGGGTGCTTTACCCAGACCGGCCGACCGCCGGATGATCGGCTCATAGACGTGTTTCCAGAATGGCTTGGGGTGGATGAACGTCTTGTAGTAGAAGCCCGCTGGCAGGAACCGCGCCAGCGCTGTGTTCACGGCACCGATGTCGAATTCCAGGTTCGGCCAGTGGTTCTGTGAAATTGAGGTCAGACCGTTGAACAGCTCGGTCGTGGTGGCGCGCTGGTTCGGCTCGAACCGGTTACCCTGCCCCAGGCCGACCAGCGCGTTCGGCTCTTCCGCGCCGCTGGCCACAACACCACGCGGGCGGTGGTATTTGAACGACCGGCCCATCATCATCTGATCATTGGCCAGCAGGGCCGAGGCAAGCGTGTCGCCTTCGTACCCCTGCATCGAAGTGCCGTTGAAGGTGAATGTGACCTGTTTCGACCGGTCAATCAGCCGGCCTTGTTTTGCGAGACGGGTGCTCATGTTGCGGACCTTTCGCAGGCGGAATTAGGGATGGCGGCGCGGATCATTCGTACTCTCTCCACGTCCAGCCAGGGCGCTTTGCAGTGATCGCGTCCTTGAGTTCTTTCGGCGGCTCGGTGGTCTGGGCGGTATAAGTCCCGAACACTTCGAGCGTTTGTGTGCAGCGAGCGGCGTGGAACCACTTACCGCAGCCGTTGCTGTGGCGCCAGCGTTCGAAATGAACGCCTTTGGGGTTCTCACGCATGAACAGGTAGTCGTGGAATTCGCCATCCGACGAGCCGGGACCGAAGCGTTTCAGATGCGCCTCGCCTCCGGCGGACAGTTCAGATTCTTCGGCGTCGACGCCGCAATACGGGCAGTTCAGGATCAGCATTTGTTCATCACACCTATTTTCATTGAGTAGGTACGGGCTGTTCTTCGACAGCCAATGGAACCATGTTTTCAAAGTGGAACATGGCTTCGATGGGGATAGTGATGGCGTTCGGGCGCACTCCGACAATGTCATCCGCAATCTGATACGCAATCATTCCAGCAGCATTCAATGTGGAAACGATCGATCCCTTGGCTTCACGATTGCCAACATTGCATTCGATCAAGGCAACCTTGGTTTCGAGGCTGGAAAAGTCGACGCTGTTTAGGACAGTGACTTCGTGTCCCTCAACGTCCACCACAAGTACATCAGCTTTGCGAGTTCCATGCTCAGTCAGAATATCATCCAAACGTCTGGTACGCACTTCTGTGCTGACAACCGCGCTTTCCGGAATGGTTAATCCCTGTTTGCGATTGGCACGTTGCACAGCGCTTTCCATTCTACCTTTTTCGACGGAGGCACATCCACGCAACCATCCCGGGCAGCTGCTCTTCAGGCGTTCATCCATATGATACAATGCCATCGTGCCCGGTGTCTCAGAAACCGCAGCGTTCACCAAGACAACGTTTGGATTATTTCCATGCAAGCCCTCAAGTTCCTGGAAGTACACCGGATGCGGTTCAATAAGCACACCTGACCAAGTGTCTTTTGACCAATAGCGAAAAAGCGGGTCTTCCAGCTTACCGTCATTTGCACCGACCTGGACAACGTGCACGTGCTCGGCCCGTGCATCCAAACAGGCAAGCAGGAAGTCCCGCATGGCAAGTTTGGATTTGCGGGGTCGCCCCGGCACGGAAGTCGGTAGGTCGTTCAGGTTCACAGGCTTGCTCCTTGCGCCAAACGAACGAAGCCACAAGCGCGACCCGACGGCATCGCAACGCAACCATCTTGTGCAGGGATGAACACTAGTCCTCGCATCAGTGCGCCACCCCGGCGGCGACGCTTTCGTCGATGAAGCGGCCCTCTTTGAAGCGGTCCAGCGTAAAGGCTTCGGTCAGCGGTGAGTGACCTGTGGCCATCAGTTGCGCCATGCCCCATCCCGATCCCGGGATCGACTTAAAGCCACCCGTGCCCCAGCCACAGTTGATAAAGCAGCCGCCCAGTGGCGTTTTTGACAGAATCGGAGATCGGTCGCCGGTCATGTCCACGATCCCGCCCCACTGGCGCAGCATCTTCAGGCGCGAGATCATCGGGAAGGTCTCGACAAGTGCGCGAACGGTTTCCTCGATATGATGGAAGCTGCCGCGCTGGGTGTAGTTGTTGAAAGCATCAGTGCCGCCGCCGATCACCATCTCACCCTTGTCGGACTGAGACATATAGCCATGCACGGTGTTGGCCATCACCACCACGTCCATGCAGGGTTTGATCGGCTCGGACACCAATGCCTGCAGCGCGATCGCCTCCAGCGGCAGACGGAAGCCCGCCATTTCGGCCAACTGTCCTGAATGGCCCGCAACCACCATGCCCAGCTTGTCACAGTCGATCGAACCTTTGGTGGTATCGACGCCAACAACGCGGCCGTTTTCGGACCGAACGCCTTTGACCTCGCATTGCTGGATGATGTCCATGCCCATCGCGGAACAGGCGCGGGCATAGCCCCACGCCACGGCGTCGTGACGCGCGGTACCTCCGCGTTCCTGCCACAATGCGCCCAGAACCGGATAGCGCGGACCGTCGATATTGATGATCGGTACCAGTTCCTTAACGCGCTCAGGGGTGATCCACTCGGTCTGAACACCTTGCAACGCGTTGGCATGAGCCGTGCGCTGGTATCCGCGAATTTCGTGATGGGTCTGGGCCAGCATCATAACGCCACGGGGGCTGAACATAACGTTATAGTTCAGTTCCTGGCTCAGATCCTCGTACAGGCTACGCGCTTTTTCGTAGATCGCTGCCGAAGGGTCCTGCAGGTAGTTCGAGCGGATGATAGTCGTGTTACGACCGGTGTTACCACCGCCCAGCCAGCCTTTTTCGATCACGGCGACATTCTGGATGCCGTAGTTCTTACCCAGATAATAGGCCGTGGCCAGACCATGACCGCCCGCACCGACAATGATCACGTCGTATTTCTTCTTGGGTTCGGGCGAACGCCAGGCGCGTTCCCATCCGGTGTGACAGCGCAGCGCTTCGCGCGCTACAGCAAAGGCTGAATAGTGTTTCATAGGCGAATCCATCCGGTTCGGTGATTGCGCGAAGATATGCCGCGTAACACCAGCGCGCCCCTGCCGTTCAACGCCGTAATATCGCACTATTGCGACATAGGCCCCATTATTGCGACACGAAGTCGGCCAGCGGCCATTTGTCCCTTTTGTCGGCCCGCCGAGAGGTCTAAGTCAGGGCAGCCACTTCGGAGAAGCCATGTCGTTCTGGGTCCTGATCATCTTAACAGCTGCCGTGACTGCAGTGCTCCTGGGCTATTCCATCCTGCGAACGCGCGACACACGCGAACCCGCAGCGGCGTATGATCTGCGTGTCTATCGCGAACAGCTGGCGAGCGTCGATAAGGATCTGGCCCGAGGTGTCATCGGCGAAGCCGATGCCGAGCGTGTTCGCACCGAGATTTCGCGCCGTATTCTGGCCGCAGACGCCCAGATGCAGGCACGGTCGACCCGACCGGGACCGCCACTTTGGGCCTCGGCCACCGCGATCGCAGCCGTGGGTCTTATCCTGGTCGGCGGTGCGGCCTGGATGTACGACCGGATGGGTGCGGCGGGGCTACCGGACCAACCTCTGTCGCTGCGCATTGATCGAGCGGAAACCTTGCGCGCGGAACGCCCCAGCCAGGCTGAATTCGAAGCCACCACAACACCAGCCCCCATGCCGCAGCTGGAAGAGAGCTACGCGGCGCTTTTAGAGCAGTTGCGTGAAACCGTCGAAGCGCGCCCCGATGACCTGCAAGGCCATATCCTATTGGCGCAACACGAGGCGAACGCAGGCAACTTTCCGGCCGCATACAAGGCGCAGCAGCGCGTGATCGACTTGTCCGGTGACGCTGTCCCAGCAGATGCTTATTCGCATCTGGCAGAAATGATGATCCTCTCGGCGGGTGGATATGTATCCCCCGAGGCCGAAGCTGCATTGCGCGAAGCGTTAACACGTGATCCGCGACACGGTCCGGCGCTGTATTACCTTGGCCAGATGATGGTGCAGGTCGGGCGCCCCGACATCGGGTATCGCATCTGGACCGACGCCTTGCGCAACGCACCGGCCGGCGCGCCGTGGGTCGACGCAATTCTGGCGCAACTGGAAGAATTGGCTTTCCGCGCCGGCGTGTTCAACGCGCCCGAAGTTACGGCCCCTACCGGACCCGGCCCAAGCCAGGATGACGTCGAGGCTGCCGCTGCGCTGACCCCGGACGAACGACAAGAGATGATCCGAGGCATGGTCAACCAGCTTTCAGACCGGCTGGCCACCGAAGGAGGAGCGCCCGAGGATTGGGCCCGTCTGATCGCAGCACTGGGCGTTCTGGGCGAAGGACAGCGCGCCATCGACATCAGGAACGAAGCCATGGCAGTCTTTGCCGACAATGCCGATGCCCTTGCAATCATCGACGCCGCTGCGCTTCAAGCAGGTATCGCACAATGATTTATGACGAATTCGAAGACTTCGCCGCTGCATTGTCACCCATGACTGCCCTGATGGGGTTGGATCTGGGCGAAAAAACCATCGGCGTGGCTGTGTCCGACCGGATGCGCGGCGTGGCCAGCCCGCTTGAGACCGTACGGCGCAAGAAATTTACCCTGGATTCGGCCCGATTGCTGGAAATCATCGCGGATCGCGAGATTGGTGGTGTTGTGCTTGGCCTGCCCAAAAACATGGACGGAACCGAAGGCCCCCGGTGCCAATCGACCCGCGCTTTTGCCCGAAATCTGTCACGTCTGACCGAAGTTTCGATCGGATTCTGGGATGAACGGCT
This sequence comes from Ruegeria sp. YTSC004, assembly GCF_059609805.1. Lineage (NCBI taxonomy): Bacteria > Pseudomonadati > Pseudomonadota > Alphaproteobacteria > Rhodobacterales > Roseobacteraceae > Ruegeria > Ruegeria sp. YTSC004. The sequence continues at coordinate 137,956 of NZ_JBXWMJ010000004.1, read as the reverse complement.
CAGCACGGTAGCGGCAGAAAAGGCACTGCTTGAGGCGGATACGACACGAAAACGTCGCGGACAGGTTATCGATCACGTCGCGGCGGGCTATATTCTGCAAGGAGCGCTGGATAGGCTGCGCTTTCTTTAAGGGCGACGGGGTACACCGATGACAAACATGGTCTGGAAAAGGAACGAGGTCGAAAGCCCTTGCATCCAGATATGCGTCGTGCACCCGACCGAGCGCATCTGTACTGGTTGCTATCGCACCATTGATGAGATCACACGCTGGTCGAAAATGGGCAGCGATGAACGTGCTGAGATCATGGAAGATCTGCCCGCGCGCAAGCCACGCCTCGCCAAACGGCGCGGCGGACGCGCGGCGCGCGTGAACAAATCCTGATATCCACTTCTGGCTTTTAAGCTGAATTCGCGCTGCTGCGGGTTGGTCTGAACTCCGAGGGGGGATCAAGTTCGAAGACATGCGTAAGTGAGTGGCAACCCACAGCAGCGCCTTTCAGCAAAATGGTCTTCCGAAGTGGTCGGGCGGAAGAACAATTCAGGTTTAAGCGTTTTTTGACCGACCGATCAAGAAAAATTGAACGGTCGGTAAATTAACCTTACGTAATGGTAAAGTCAGGCGAGAACTGGCGCCGTGATCAGCATCGCCCTACCCCGCTGCAAGCCAGGATTTTGCGTTTTCGAAATCCTCAGAAGGGAAGAACTGCGTGCGGGCACCCAGAACGTGACTGGCGACACGCTGCGCCATATGTTGCCACGCTTTGTCCCCCACTATGGCGGCGCGATCCAGCATTCCCACATGCCCTCGGGCCAAGCGGAAATGTGCGGCCAGTGCGGTCAGCCCCTGCCAGCCGTCAAACTCGCGCAGGTCGATCAACAGACGGAACCCGTTCTTTGAACTCAGCAAGGTATCCAGATCACGCTCAGCCTGTTGGTATTCTTCGGGGTCCAGTTTGCCCATCAGGCTGATCTGCACGCAGGGTCCGCCCAAATCGGTCACATGGATGGCCCCCAGAGACTCGCGCATCCAACGGCGCGCGGCCTCAAGTTCCGAAAGTTCAAACACATGAACGGGGCATGGCAGGATCGGCGCGGCCAGACGGATGCTTGTCTGTACCCAGCCCTGATCAGCCGCAACTGCGATACGGTCAAACCCGCGCCAGTGGCTGAGACCCAGCTTGGTATCGGACCACGCGGCCCCAAGATCATAGCCTTTGAACTCTGGCTGCACGATTGCCAGCAGACGCACCGCATCATGCGCCTCAAGCGCCGCTTCGATCGCGGGGACCAATGTCTCGCTGTAGTCTTTGCTTGTCACTTCGCCGGACAGCTCGACCTCGATCTGGGCCCCATCAGAATCCGTGTGAACCGTAATCATCGAAAATCTCCAAACCTGAATAATGGCAACAGGTTAGGGGGATTCGATCCACTCGGCTACTCCCCCGGCGCATTCGGGGCGAAAATAGGCGATCATCCGTCCATCCGGGCCAGCGGTTGCCGCCTCGGCCCAAGGCGCAACGCCGTGCAGGCAGTGGCGATGCAGCAGATAGGCCTCACCCGGTTTTGCTGGCAGCTCGATCCGGGGGCAGGTCTCAAACACCTCGCGACGGGCCGCCTGATATATTTCGGTTACGTCGATCAAGTGTAGGCTGTCCTTGGGTTGGCCTTTCATCGCTTGTGCGAATGCAGCCCCCAGCATCTTGTGGCTGCCTTCCCACAGAACCATCGGCGCGGCATCCGCGCTGGCCTCGGTCAGCGGGATGCCAAGAATCCATGCGTGCGGTTCATCTACCCGGCGTCGACGATCCGGCCCCATGGGGCGCAATCCGTCCACATGCGCCGCATCACGGTTCCGCCGGTATCTGGTAGCCGCTTCACCTTCGCCGCGACGCGGACGGGGATAACCGGGATAAACGACCGAGACCTGCCCCTTGTGCAGCGGCAACCGCCCATAGTGTTCAGAGATAAAGTCCATGGCCTGACCCGACAAAACGTCCGATCGCGCCACCCTGCCCTCTGGATCGTTGTCCAGTGCGTCCACGCCGATGAACCACGTGCCTTCGCAATCCAACCATTCCGCAAAGGCCGGATCGGTAATCGAGGCCCGCGCCCGCGGCAAAGCATGTTCAACCCATTGGGCCAGCGTCGGGTCGTGCGGAAACCTGATCCAACCTTTGTTCCAAAAATCGGTCACAGCCCCAGCGCCTTACGCAGCATATTCAGGGCGACCAGCGTCAGAAAAACCGCGAACACACGCTTCAACGGCTTGGGATCCATCGCATGCGCCAGCTTTACGCCCCAGGGCGCAGTGATCATCGTCATGGCTACAACAATTGCAAAAGCGATCAGGTTGACCGCGCCGATTGTGTACGGAGGGCGGTGTTCAGGCGCGATGTCCAGGAACAGGAAGCCCAAAACCGAAGGCACCGCGATGATCACGCCAAACCCGGCCGCCGTTGCAACCGCCCGATGAATGGGCGTGTTGAACAGGCTCATCAACGGTACGCCAAAGCTGCCGCCGCCGATGCCCATAAGAACGGATAAAAACCCGACCGAGGGCGACAAAACGGCCCGCTTTACGCCTTTTGGCATCGCATCGCCAAGCCGCCATTCTGATTTGCCCAAACCCAGATATGCGCCAATGACCATACCCAACACGCCGAACAACGCCTGCAACGCCTCGGTTCGCAGTGCCGAAGCGACCAGCACACCGACAATGGCACCCACTGCAATTCCCGGCCCCCAACCGCGCAGGATATCCCAGTCCACCGCGCCTTTCTTGTTATGCGCCAGGACGGATCGTAGTGATGTGACGATGATGGTTGCCAGCGAGGTCGCAAGACACAGCTGCATCAACTGTGGGCCGCCATATCCAAGTGTTTGGAACGCATAGAAAAACGCGGGCACCAAAACGATGCCGCCGCCGACACCCAGCAAGCCAGCCAAGACACCGGCCAGCGCCCCGATTACAAGCAAAAGGCCCAACATCTGGGCCAGTAACATCGTCTCGGGCATCATCCCCCCAAACCGGCCATTTGGCCGTATTCCGTTCTCGTCAAACCTCTGCCAAAGGCGCGATACTGTCCAGAGCTTGCAGCATCACTTCGGGGCCTGCCCCGTCGTGGACCGCGCCCTCGGAAAGGGCTCGACGCCACGCGCGCGCGCCGGGACGTCCGGCAAACAGGCCCAGCATGTGACGCGTGATCTGGTGCAAACGCCCGCCCCCGGCAAGGTGGTTTTCGACATAGGGCACCATTTTGTGAACGACATCAATCGGATCAGCCACCTGACCGCCGCCAAAAATCAAGGCATCCGCCTCGGCCAGAATATCCGTGGGTTGATGATAGGCCGCGCGGCCGATCATAACCCCGTCCAATCCGGCATCCAGTTGCGCCTTCGCCTGATTCAAAGACGTGATACCGCCATTGATTGAGATATGCAGGTCCGGGAACGCCCCCTTCATCCGGTGCACAAGATCATAGTCCAAGGGCGGGATATCCCTATTTTCCTTAGGGCTAAGCCCTTGCAGCCAAGCCTTGCGCGCGTGGATTGTCACACGTTGGCATCCGGCCGCATGAATGGCCTGCAGAAACTCAGGCAGGGCCTGTTCCTGATCCTGATCATCAACCCCAATACGGCATTTGACAGTGACTTCAACATCAACCGCATCGCGCATCGCGGCAACGCAGTCGGCAACACGGACGGGGTCCTTCATCAACACGGCCCCGAAAGTGCCCGATTGCACCCGATCCGAGGGGCAACCACAATTCAGGTTGATCTCATCATACCCCGCTTGCGCGCCCAACCGGGCCGCCTGCGACACTTCCTCTGGGTCTGAACCGCCCAATTGCAGCGCGACGGGGTGTTCCTGCGAACTGAAGTCCAACAAATGCAATGCGCCACCTCGCACCAACGCCGGGGCGGTTACCATTTCCGTGTAAAGAAGTGTCTGCTGACTGAGCAGTCGGTGCACAAATCGGCAATGCCGGTCTGTCCAATCCATCATTGGTGCGACCGACAATCTCGCCGCCTTGGCGACAAGGACATTTGAAGCCGGTTGGCGCTGTGAAACAGGGTGTGACGATGCGGTCATGGTTGGGTCTCGGTGTACACTGAATAGGTGGCTTACTGTACCGGACGGCGTTTCGCAACCAAGGGCGCTGTGGTCAAGACGCGTACCTAAAAGGCACTCCAGCACAAAAAGAAAGGGCAGGTCTTTCGACCTGCCCTGCGCGATTGCACCGATTGGGAGGAGTGGGTGCGCCTCGCGGCGTTTGCTTACTTGGCAGCAGCGGCTTTCTTGGCAGCTGCAGTCACGTCGTTGGTGGCTTTTTTGACGGCCGCGGTTGTGTCTTCGGCGACGTCTTTGCCAGCTGCCATCAGCAGCTCAACGGTTTCGGACTGAACTTTTTTCGCGATCTCTGCGAAGGCTGCCATGTTTTCAGCTGCAACTTCAGCCGATGCGCTGGCGAAGTCGGTGGCCGCTTTGGCGTAATCTGCAGGCTCTGCCTTGGCTTTTGAGATCTCGGTCAACTTGGCCAGGGTGTCCTTGGTCCATTTGTTCGAGATCTCGGCCGACTTTTCAGCCGCTTCCAGTGCAACACCCGACAGCTTTTCGTTCAGCGTCGCGGTCGATTTGAAAGCACCTTCAAGAGCGGTGGTGTCAACGGGGAACGCGCCCATAACGTCTTTCAGGGTCGCGGTGAAATCTTGCGTCTTTGCCATGTCTAAAATCCTTTTGCCGAACCAGGCCCACCCCGGTTTTCATCAGCTTGAGGACAATATGGATGCCGCACCGCAGCATTGCAAGATTTTTCTTGCTGCATTGCGGAATTCTTCCACGAAAGACCTTAAAATCAACCGCTTACATTAACCTGCACATAGGTCACCGACGCCGGCTAAACGTGTCCGCCCTGTGAGCCCAACCGTTCTATTACATTTTAGGAACGCGGCACACGGGACTACGGCAACACCTGGTTTTTCGGTTGGGCGCTAGCCACCTCATGACGAATTTGAGGAGGTTGGTTTGCCTGTCGTCCTGCTTATGATCCTAAAGAATGAATTGAGATGAGGAACCGGGTTGAAGCCATCCGTGGTAACACCAAAGTTAATTTCACCCTAAAAATGGTATTCCCAACACAAGCCGGGTTCAGTCAGAGTACGCAGGGCCAAGTTCTCCTGGTCCAAGATGCGTGTTGCGTTTTCTTAATTTCAGCACCCTCAGCCTCAATCGAAATAGCGTCGAGCGATCTGGCTCACATTGATGTTTTACGGAGATGGTACGGACCGACCATTGTCATTGTGGAGTTCACCTCTTGTTCGCCTGATCCGCCCAAATGGATTTCGTTGGGAACGAAACTGCGATTGTTGGCCACAACGCGGCCGATCTGGGTGCGGTTATCTCTATGATCATCATGGTTTGAGCATAGGATGTATCCATGCCGCAAGGACAACGCGTATGCTTTGAAAGCAAAACAGGCTGCAATGATGCACAAACAAACACCGAATGGTTACTTAAGCGATCCGACCCGCGCCTCTTTTTTCATGACGTAGTGCTTCGCAATACGGCGGATGGCTTTCCTGGCAATTGCCGAACCCTGTGCAGCATAAATCCGATGAACTTGTGCCGGACGTGCGCCAATCAGGTCACCTCGCGGGCAGTATTTTCTTCGAACAACCCATTGAAGCCCGAATAGACTTGGAGTGAATCCAACCCTTGTATCCGGATAGATGACTAATGGAATTCTCCCCCTTCCAGTCGACAGCAAACTGATACCAAGAACATGGTGGAGCCCGTCTAGCAAAGCTGGACAGGTGGTCAAATTGTGCACCTTTGGCGCACAGGCCCAGCTACGGTCGTTCATCCCGAACCTAGGTTTAGACTAGCGCGGTTCTGGTCTTTTTCTGACCAAGCGCCCGCGTCTTCACCACCATATCATCAGCAAAAACAGCCTCACCCTGTGACACTATAGGCTCGTATGGCATCTGCCAGTGGTTCCAGCACGGCAATGGACTGGCCCACCCAGTCGGTCAGGATCGAGCGTTCCAGATCGATACCATCGTGGTATTAATTCTGGGTAGAGTGGAAGGTAGTCCGCATACTTTGAGGCCAGTATATGGGCCGACAAGCCTGGCCCTGATCGCTAGCGTTCTATCGGGTGCGAGTGAGGTGCGGATTGAATAAAAGCCTCACAATCCAGACAAGCCTTGCCGGGCCAGACGCTACAGTTCACGACAAACCGGCCCGAAACATATTCCAGTTCTTCGGTCACATCTTCGCCCAGAGACTTCAGTATTCGGCCACAATGCGTGCATTCCTTCCCTAGCGAAAGGATCTACTGCTGCCGATCTAGATGCTCAGGAAACGGTTTGCGGCTGTGTTGCCGGGTGGGCTTGCTTTCTTCAACAGTAGGCGTGAGATCAGCCTGTACCTTGGCTCACGTTGAAATCCGTTTATCTTCTTCGAACGACAGTTATCGCTGAATCAGATTCTCCAAATTGACCCGTAGCGATGCCGGTTATGGCCAGTCAGTTGTTGCTGGAGCTTCTCTATCGCCAACGCCTGAGAGTTGACCTTGGCCGCCAGCAGCACTTTGGTTCGGCAGGGTCATCGGATCCAATGTCTAGGTCGTTCGGCATCGCTGATCTTGTATTGGATCGACGAAGCCAGGTGGATCCTGAAAGGGACAAAAGACCCATGTTTATTGATCTATTCCGTGTTGAGCCGCGGTCAGGTCTATTGCGGCAGCCGCCGGTCGATGCCCTCCAGCAACATCGACAAGTGCGCAAGCGTCACGCTGATCTTGCCATCCTTCGCTACGGGCCACATAAATCGGCCTTTCTCCAGCCGCTTAGAGAGCAAGGACCCTAGCTGATATCTCACCAGATGATCTTCAGAAAATGGCCACAACGGCCCCCGGAACCAATCGCCGCTGGCAAAAAGACCGGCTGTACCAAATGCGTAAGTTTGAGATCACCGGACGGGTATAGCTGAACGGAGGTACAAGCCGGCATAAGATCAACCAACGAGCAACCAAAAATTGTTGCAATCCCCAACCCACGAGCATCATCACAGACTGTGGTATGTTTCCCACTGGATCAGCCAGCTTTCCCAATACAAACAACGTATCATCCTGGAGGCTGACGATTTGGCACCCGTTGTTCGGTGGCGACACAGGCCTGCAGTACATTCCACTGCTCCAGCAGGGTACCGGGTAGAACAATGCTCAGCGCCTAACCCTCAACCGTTGTGAATCCTTGGCGGAACGGTTCGGTCGCGCCTGCGTCTGTTGAGACATAGCGCGGGCCAACGATGGCGCGAAATTTGGTTATGAGGGCTTCGTTGATCATGCCGCGTTCCGATGCGCATCGCCAGGACTGGTCGCTGTGTCCCGGAAGCACAGGTTGGTGCGCGACAGTTGGTCGATCCGCGTTACGCCCATCAGCTTCATGTCGCGCTCGATCTCAGCCCGCATCAATCCCAGCGCCCGTTCGACGCCCGGCTGACCAGCGGCAGCCAATGGATACAGATAGTGCCGCCCTACCCCGACCGCCTTGGCCCCAAGCGATAACGCCTTGAGCACATGGGTTCCGCGCTGAATTCCGCTGTCCATCATCACGTCCAGCTTGTCGCCGACGGCATCCACAATCTCGGCCAACTGATCAAACGGCGTACGCGAGCCGTCCAACTGGCGACCGCCGTGGTTCGACAGGATGATGCCGGTACACCCGATCTCAGCCGCACGGCGTGCGTCCTCGACTGTCATGATACCTTTAAGGCAGAACTGGCCATCCCACTCTCGCACCATCTTGGCCACATCATCCCAGTCCATCGACGGGTCCAACATGTCAGTGAAGTAGCCACCGATCGAGCTGGCACCGCCACCCATATCCACATGTTCATCCAGTTGCGGCAGGCGGAACTTTTCATGCGTGACATAATTGATGCCCCACATCGGTTTGACTGCGAATTGGATCATCCCACCCAGAGTCAGGCGGAATGGGATCGAGAATCCCGTTCGCAAGTCACGTTCACGATTGCCGCCGGTAATGCTGTCGACGGTCAGCATCATCACCTCGACGCCCGCCTCTTTGGCGCGCTGCATCATGGCAGAGTTCAGGCCGCGATCCTTGTGGAAGTAGAATTGATAGACCTGTGGGTTCTTATGCTTCTGGCGCAATTCTTCTAGCGAAACAGTGCCCAGCGACGACACACCGAACATGGTCCCGTATTTTTCGGCCGCCGCTGCCACAGCACGCTCCCCCTGATGGTGGAACAGGCGCTGCAACGCGGTGGGTGAGCAATAGACCGGCATGTCCAACTTTTGCCCCATAACGGTGACGGACATATCCACGTCCTTCACCCCGCGCAGGACCGAGGGCAGCAGATCGCAGCGGTCAAAGGCGCGAGTGTTTTCGCGATACGTCACCTCATCATCCGCGCCACCGTCGATATAGTTGAAGATCGGCCCCGGCAGGCGCTGTTTGGCCAGCCGCCGGAAGTCGTGGAAGTTGTGACAATGGCTCAGTCGCATCGCTGAGGCTCCTTAGTAGGCGACTGATGGCAGCCAGGTGGCAAGCGTGGGCCACAGGAAGACAAGCGCCAGCCCGGTCAATTGCAGTAAGACAAACGGAATGATGCCCTTGTAGATATGGGTCAGCTTTATCTCGGGCGGGCAGACGCCATTGAGATAGAACAACGCGAAACCCACAGGCGGCGTCAGGAAGCTGGTCTGCAGCGTCACTGCCACCAGAATGACGAACCACACCAAGGCTGGTTCATCCAGAACACCGAAACCTGGGATGTCGATGCCCAGCCCATTTACGATGGGGCGCATCAGGGGCAGCACGATCAGCGTGATCTCGATCCAGTCCAGTACAAAGCCCAGCAGGAAGACGATGAACAGGATGAAAAGGATCGTGCCATTGGCCCCAAAACCGGTGGACTGCACGACATGTTCAATCAACTCATCCCCACCGAGTTCCCGCAGGACATAAGAGAATACGGTCGCTCCCAGGAAGATCGCAAAGATGTAGGCGGTGGTGTTGAAAGTCGATACCAGTACGTTCCAAAGCTTGGAGAACGTCAATTTTCGATACCCCAGCGCCAACAGCGTCGCGCCCAGCGCACCGATCCCCGAGGCTTCGGTAGGTGTGGTCATACCGGCAAAGATTGAACCCAGAACCGCAAGGATCAGCAATAGCGTCGGTATGACTGCGATCAGAACGTCCTTCACGGCGGCCCAGTCTGGGGCCGTTGCGCCCTCGGGCACAGGAGCCGCATCGCGGTTCACCAATGCCAGGATGAAGATGTAAGTCAGGTACAGGCCACCGATGATGACGCCTGGGAAGACCGCAGCCATGAACAGATCGCCCACAGACAAAGCCATCTGGTCTGCCATGATCACCAGCATGATTGACGGCGGGATCAGGATGCCCAGCGTGCCAGAGGCTGAAACCACCCCAGCGGCCAAGGTGGGCTGATACTTCTGCTGCATCATTGACGGCAGTGACAGAACGCCCAGCAGCACAACGGAAGCACCGATGATGCCCGTAGAGGCTGCCAGAATGATCCCGATTAGCGTGACCGTGATCGCCAGACCGCCACGCACGGTGCCAAACAGGCGCTGCATCGAAGACATCAGACGTTCGGCTACGCCGCTTTCGTCCAGCATCAGGCCCATGAAGATGAACATCGGCAGGGCCACCAGAACTGCGTTGGACATGGTCGCATAGACACGGTTCACCACCGCGCCAAGAGTCAGATAGTCGAGTCCGGTAAAGGTGCTCTCAAGCCCCGTCCACAGCATCAGGTCGTTGTCAAAAAGATAGGCCAGCCCGCAATATGCAACGCCGACTCCGGCCAACACCCAGGCCACAGGATATCCTGTAAATAGCAGCGCAATGAATGTCAGGAACATTGCGATGACCAGTTTTTCCTCGGTCGTTTCGACCAGAAAAGTCAGGCCAACGCAGACAGCTGCGAATACAGCAAGGACCAGCAGAATGCGACGCAGCGATGCGCCATCGCGCTCTGATGCCGGTCCGTACATCAATGCGTGCCCATCATGGATCAGCCGCGCCATCGCAGCCAAGCCCAGCAGAACAAAACTGATCGGAATGACCGCCTTGAAGGCCCAGCGCGCAGGCAGACCAGTGGGGCTGTCCGAGCGCTCGCTAACGCGGAAGCTTTCGTAAAAATAGTCGTACCCCTGATCGATCATCAGATAGATGAACGGAGTCAGCAGGGTCAGGATGCCGGTCACTTCTATCACTCGCTGCGCGCGACGGGACAGTTGCATGTGCAAAACGTCAACGCGCACATGGCTGTCTGTGATCAAGGCATAGGATATGCCGATCATCGTGACGACGCCGTAAAAGTGCCACTGGATCTCGTCCAGTTTGGGATAGTTCTGGCTGAACAGATAGCGCAGCGAGACCTGACTGAAGATCGCGGCCATCAACAGGACATTGGCCCACATCACTACGTGCCCGACGGCTTTGACACCTGTATCAATAACAACGGCGATCTTCTGACGGTCGGTGTCGGGATGTTCCAGGATGCCTTCATAGGCTTCGACTGGATCACTTAGGGTCTTTTGCGTGGCCATGGGTAATCCTCGCTCAGTTGACCGGCGCGAGCGCGGTCAAGGGAATGCAGGTTTGAAATCCTGATAATGTCCGAGGCGGAGGAGCCCGCCGCCCCGGACGCGTCAGTAAGTCAGATTACTGACGGGGGAGGAACGCATTGGTTTTCCACAGGTCGTAACCGTCGCGGAATTCGTTCAGATCGGCCAGAACCTTGGCAAAGAAGGCATCGTTGGCGGCCTCTTCGGCAGCAACGTCTTCCCAGGTCGCTTGGAAAGTATCCAGCATCTCGGGCGACCACTGCTTGATGGTGACGCCGTTGTTTTCAACGTTGTCGATCAGGGCTGCGTGCTGAATGGCCTCACCTTCGGCAAAGCTGTCAGCCATCGATGCCTTACAGGCGTTTTCGATGATCGCCTTGTGCTGCTCGCTGGTTTCGTTCCAGACGTCCTTGTTGATCATCAACTCGAACACGGTCGCCTGCTGGTGCCAACCGGGGAAATAGTTGAACTTGACCAGTTTGTGAAAGCCAAGACGCGCGTCGATGGCAGGCATCGAGAATTCAGTCGCATCAATGGCGCCTTTTTCCAGCGCGGGGAAGATTTCACCACCCGGCAGCAGCGAGGTCGCCACGCCCAGTTTCTGCATGACTTTGCCGCCCAGTCCGAAGAAGCGCATCTTCAGGCCGTTCAGATCGTCAGGAGAGTTGATCTCGGTTGCGAACCAGCCCGAGGTTTCCGGAGCAATAACCGCGCAGGGGATGACGTGGACGTTGTATCCCGCCTGATCATACATCTCTTGATACAGCGACATTCCGTTGCCGTAATACAGCCACGCCATGTATTCGCCCGCCTCAGGGCCAAACGGAACCGCCGAGAACAGCGGCGCAGCCGGGATTTTACCTGCCCAGTAACCAGCAGTGGTGTAGCCCGAGTTAATCTTGCCGGTCGACACGGCATCCAGAATTTCGAACGGAGGGACCAGTTTGCCCGGCTCGTAAACCTTCATCTTCAGTGTGCCGCCAGACATCAGGTCAAGCTGCTCGGCAACACGAGGGATCGGGGAACCCAGCCCTGGAAGCTCGGTCGAGAAAGCAATCGGGGTTTTCAGCAGCAGTTTGTCAGCAGCAACCGCAGGGGCCGCCATCAGGCTGGCAGCCACGGCAAGGCTCGTCAGGGTCTTTTTCATGAAATCTCCTCCAGGGTCGGTCGGACTTGGCGTCCGATGAATTTTGACGCGAGATCTTTCCCCGCCACACTGGTAAATAAAGTTGACCAAACATTTCAGTCAACAACTTTATTTACCAATGGTTCGATTGTTAATTGCCTGAAGACGACCCAGACCGCCTAGACTTAAGAAAGCCGCCGCCGACGGAGTCTGGGCGCGTGTTGCGGCTTTTTTTGTTTACTGGTAACCAGTTGCAATTCAAACAATCCGAGAGATTTCTCCGCTAAATCAGGCATTGAAAAACATACACTCAAAGGTTACTTTTATTTACCAAAGGGGTTCTGAATCTTTTTCAGAAGGGTAAACCACGATGAACACGACAGCGATTTTCGAACCGATCGGGCACGAATCACTTTCGGATGCAGTGGTGTCTCAGATTGAAGATCTGATTGCTTCGGGCATTCTCAAGCAGGGTCGCAAGCTGCCATCGGAACGCGATCTGGCGGAAACCCTTCGCGTCTCCCGCCCCAAACTGCGTGAGGCGCTGGCCGTTCTGGAAGAACGCGGCCTGGTGACGACACAGCATGGTGAAGGCACATTTGTAGCCGCACTGACGGGCAGCGCCATGCTCCCTGCCCTGTTGGCGCTGTATGAACGCCATGAGCCAGCGTTTTTTGATTATCTCGAGTACCGCCGCGAACAGGAAGGCTTTGCCGCCAAACTCGCCGCGCGACGGGCGACCAAAGCGGATAAGGAACGGATCACGGATATCCTGGCCGAGGATGAACGCGCCTGGCACGAGAAGGATGCATTGGCCTCACGCGAAGCTGATTTTGCGCTGCACGCCGCAATTGTGGACGCCAGCCAAAACGCGACGCTCATCCACATGATGGCGTCAATCTACGAGCTCACACGGCAAGGTGTATTCTACAATCGTGATTTTCTGAAGACCATCGACGGCACGGGCAAGCTGTTGATGGAGCAGCATCGCGAACTGGGAATGGCGGTCATCGCAGGCGACGAAGCACGCGCGGAAAAAGCTGCGTATGACCATATCGACTTTGTTGAAGAGTCCTTCAAGCTTGGCATTGAAAGACGCCGCCGTGAGGCAATGGCCGAAAAGCGCCGCCTTCTGTCCGATTCAAAACTCTGATCGGGCAGCGCAGTTCGTTCTTACTTTCCAACGATCTCAATCATGTAATCACGACGGGCTGCGGCAGGTGGTGGCTGAAACGGCGCTGCCGCGCGTACCTGCGCAAGTGCCACCAGATCCAGTCGTTTCGACCCCGAGCTGCGCTTGACGGTGACACTTACAAGCGCCCCATTGTCGCCAATCCGAAAACTCACCAACACCGCACCACGAATATTGACGTTCTTACGACGGGCACGGGTGATCTTGCGCATTACGTGCCCTCTGTAATTGCTGACCTCAGCGTTACCCTGCCCGGCCGCTATGGAACTTGTCTTTTTGGCCGTCGCAGCGCCTTTGCTGGTTTTTCCCGATGCATTGCCTTTTCTGGCGCTCTTTTCAGAATTTCCTGCCTGCGACGCAACCTGATCGACCTTTTGTTTGGTCGGGTCCGCCGGTTTCACGGCTGGGGTTTTCGCGACGGCTTCCGTCTCTGACGGCGCTGCTTCTTGCGCTTCAGCGGATGCTTGTCGATGGGTCACCGCGACGGCGGCTTTGGTGTCGGCGACAGTATGCTTTATCGCCCCGGGAACTGACGCCCGGGCCTGAGAGGTTGGGCTGACCGCAGTTTGTCGCTGTGTCGGTGCGACGGTCGGTTGATGTGCAGTAGCGGGTGCCGAGGCGGTGGCCCCGGTCACATAGTCCTTGAAAGCATCCCCCAGCGCAGCAACTTCGCCCGACCCGCCACCTTCGACAAGCACCTGTTCACCTGCAGAAAAGTCATGCAGGGCAAAAACATGGGTGGCTGCGGCCAGCGCCAAAGCGGCAACAGCTATGCCACGCGATCTGGGTATCATTGCAAACCCCTTTCTGTGACCACGTACACCCTTTTTGCACCCAGCGCGCGCAAGGCATCACTGACCTCTTTCAGCCGAACAGCAGGCAAAGCCCGGTCCGGCACGACGCGAACATCATCCAGCGGCAGGTTGATCGACGCGCGTTCCACATACGCCTCAACTCCAGTCAGTTCGGCGCCCCGGTATTCCAGTGAACCATCGCTACGAATGACCAAAGCATCGGGTGGCTCGCGACCGTCCAGATCACTGGTTTCCACCAGCTTCACCGATTTACTCAGCGGCGGTGCAAGCGTGCCTGCAATCATGAAAAAGATGAGTATCAGAAAGACGACATTGATCAGTGCGATCGTTGGCTCTCGACCCTGTTTTGCCTTGCGTTTGAGTTGAATCATCCGATCACCTGTGCGCGCAAATGGTCGATGCCTTTCAGCACCGAAAGCAAATCAATCAGCTGTTGCGAAGTCGCGTTCTGTCCAAGACTGATCAACGCGGTCTGAGGCTTATCGGTCGCCATCACCATGGCCATGTCTTCGAACGCGGCAAGCGTGCCATCAACCAACATACGGTCGGCCTCAAGTTTGACAAAGCGGATTACCCGGTCAGTTTCCGCTCCTCCGGCAGCGGCAGTGGCAAATTCGATTTCGCCATATTTGGAGAACGTCGACGTCAGCATGAAGAACAGCAACAGCAGAAAGATGACGTCAATCAAGGACGTCATCGACAAGCGCCTGCGCCGTCTTCTGCGGACGTTAAGTGCCATGGGCGAAAACCTGTTGCGGGGTTTGATCAGCCACCGGCGCGTCCTCAGCATAGCCCGGTGCAAACACGGTTCTCAAAGCGCGGTTGGCAAAGGTACGCTCTCGGTTCATGCGTGCCTCGAACCACGTCAGGACCATCGAAGTCGGCATAGCGACCGCAAGGCCGGCGGCGGTCGTCAACAAGGCCACCCAAATGCCACCGGCAAGCAGCGATGGATCAACAGAATTGCCCGCGCCCTGTAGGGTTTGGAACGCCTCGATCATGCCCAATACGGTCCCGAAAAGCCCCAGAAGCGGCGCAAGTTGGGCGACCATATCCAAGACTTTGAACCCTTGCTCAAGTTGGGCAAACCGCGCTTCGGCCTCGGCGTCGGTACGTTCGGACAGGGTGCGATCCCCACCAGACAAGGCCATCGCGATTATCGGGGCAAGGTAGCTGCGACTTTTGCCCAGATGCGCCCTTGTCTCAGGAAGGTCCTGACGATCCCATGCCTGAATGGCCCGCGAAAGCTCAATATGACGACCGACACCTGCGACGCGAAACTGCCACAGCTTGTACAGAACCAACGAAAGTGTTGCGATTGAGGTCACGATCAGGATGGCAACAACCGGCCCGCCCAATTCCAGAATTTCCATTATTTTACTTATAACTGCGCCCATAACCTCACCCAATCACTTCCGTTTTAAGGCGGCTGGTGAGCGTGAGCCCGGACATGCAGGCATCGGCCATGTCAGATTGTGTCACACATTCCTGTGCACCGTTGATCAGTATTCGGCTGATCTGATCGCAAGCCATGTCGTTGAACTGAAACTGCCGCACACGGGGCTTGCCCGAAGGCAGCTTGGCGAAGTCCAACAGTGTCAGCAGGGCCACCTGACCTTCAGCATCGAAAAGAACGGTCTCGTAAACTGCGCCGTCGATATCGATGTCATGGGTGTTTTCAGCGACAAAACTCAGCAAACAGCTTTCGCCCTTTACCTCGGCGCTGCTGAGTTCGATTGATACGCCGTCGGGCTTTTGCGTTTCCTCTGCGCTGGCAATCCCTGCCCCCAAAATTGGGAGCAGGGTCAGCAGGACCACCCGAGCATTTCTTTTGATTGTTGTCTGCATGACTGGTCCTTTCGTATGGATCAGAAGGTTTTAGCCAAGGTAAGCTTGAAGTTCCTACCCGGTGAGTTGCGGGTCGAAAGGTTCGGCAGATAGTTCTTGTCAAAGATGTTCTCGACGCCTGCGCGAACTTCGAAACCTTGAAATGCGCCTTCCTGCGGCAGATAGGTCGCGCGCAGGGTGTTCACGCCGTAGCCAGCAACCGGATCTCCACTGGAGTCGGTGCCGGATTTGGCGCCGAACAGCTCCCAGCTGACGTCCAGAGTTTCGCCAAAGCGTTTGCCGACTGTTACCCGCGCTGAGTCTGTCGGCTCGTTCCGCCATGGTGAGTCCACGCCAAGCGAGCTGGTTTCAGTCCCTTTGACGATGTTTGCATTGAAGTCGACATAGTACCCAGCCGCGCTGGCATACGACGCCTCGATTTCAACGCCTTTGGTTTCAACTTCCTGCAGCGGGCGCGAAGGCCGGCCAGATACGTAAGACGTGATGTCCCAAAGATCTGTCTTATAGAAATTGACCTTGGCACGTACCACATCACCCGCAGCAAAAACATCGCCACGGTTATACGAGAAGCCCGCTTCCCATGTGCGCGACTTTTCAGGCTGCGTCATGTATGCTGGTGTGCCAAGATCGTCGATGATTGGCAGGTTTTCCGTGTATGCACCGCTGCCGAACACGGCAAAGCCGCTGGCAAATTCGTACCTTGCAGACAAACCGCCCATCAGCGCGTTGTTGTCATAGCTTTCATTGCGCGGAGCCGGTGCATCACCGTCGCCTTTGATGTCCTGCGTCTCGTACCGGATCGCCGGAGTGATGGTCAGCTGATCGCCGATCTGAATATCGTCCACGGCAAACATTGCGACACGACGATCGGTACCACCGGGGGCCGAGGGCGCGTCCAGACGCTCGCGATTGATGAATTCGATCCCGGCGCGCAGGTCGTGCGAGGCGACGCCGGTTTGGAAGTACGACGTATTCTTGATCGTCAGCTTCGTGGTTTCATAGTTGTGCGTCGCGTCAGCCAGCCCACGAATGCTTGGGAAGAATGGCGTTCCTTCCAGGCTTGAGGACCCGGGCACGTAAGAGCTGTCAATCTCTTGCTCCGAGTAGCTAAGGTTTACGTCCAGATCGATCAGGTCATTGCCAGCCGGGCGGTATTGATACCGCAGAATGCCGATTTTCGTTTCGATATCGCGGTCTACGTTGCCAAATGAATCCGATGTCGTGCCGAACGAGTCATACGGAACATCGCGTTCTTCCGACGTCGACTGATTATAGGACGCGGTGATCGAGTGTTCGAGGTCGTCACCAAAGCTGTATTTACCCTTTGCCAGAAGCGACGGTAGCGTAAAGGCACTGTTACCGATCGTATCGCCATTACCGTCCTCCTGATCGTTCTGATCACGATAGGTATAGTTGAACAGGAATTCCGTCTGGCGGTTTGGCTGCCAGGCCAGGATGGACGACGAGGCAAAGCCATTCCCATTGGAATACCCTTCCAGCGTTTGACGGAACCGGAAGCCCGGCTCACCACCGGTGAAATCTGACGCGTCTTTGGTTTCCAACTGAACCACGCCGCCTACGACACCCGAACCGTATTCGAACGACCCCACAGTGCCGCGAATGACTGAAACGCTTTTGTATAGCTGCGGATCAGTGAACAACTGATTGCCGATCCGATACAGCTCTTCCGCGCCGGTTGTTGCCCCATCGACAAGGATCAGCACTTTCTGGTCGGTCCCAAAGGTGCCGTTGGCACCGAACCCACGGATATTGATCCCCGACCCTTGCGGTGTCGAGCCATTGACCAGCGTCACACCGGGCACCGTGTCAATCAGTTCTGCGACGGTGTTGGCCTGACGGTCGTTGATCTCTTCCTGATCGATATTGGTGACCGGCACGGCGGTATCCGTTTGGATTTCCCGTTTGCTTTCACCCAGTTCCAGCGTGCCCAGGAAGCCTTCATCCTGTTCCTGCGCCGAAGCACCAGCCGCTACCATGCTCAGGCACGACACCGTACCAAGCAACCCCATCTTTTGAATACGCGAACGCATTTCTGTCCCTTCGAAATTTTAAGAGGACCGGAAATGCTTGCTCCGCGCTGGCTTGGTCAGTCTTTTATGATTTTTGGAATCGCCTTTTTTGGCGACTTGTGCTCGTTAATAAAGCTGACTAAAACAGTCAACATAAATTCCTAGTCGTCCGTACGACCGCCGCCAGCAGTACACCGCGTTCAACGGTGGCCGTGCCAGCCCGACACCCATGACAATCGAAGATGGAAAAACCCATGACGGAACAGGTGCTTCTGGCCCCGGATCAAATTCGTGCAGCCTATGCTAAAAACACCGGAAAACGTGACCGCGATTTGGCGGAATCACTTGGAATAACCGAAGGTCAACTCGTTGCGGCGTTTGCGGGTATCGACGTAACGCGGCTTTCGGCAAGCCTTGATGACATCTTCCCGATGCTCAACGGGCTGGGTGAGGTCATGGCGCTGACGCGCAACCTCTCTTGCGTCATTGAAAAGGTCGGGCAATACGACAACTACCACTCCGGTGCGCATGCTTCGATGGTTCTGACCGAAGAGATTGACCTGCGCATGTTCCCCGGCCAATGGGTCCACGCCTTTGCCATCGAACGTGAAACGGACAAAGGGACAAAGCGATCCCTTCAGGTTTTTGATGCCGCCGGAGATGCGGTGCACAAGATCTTTCTGCGCGATGGCTCTGACCTGAACCACTGGGACGAACTTGTCAGCAAATTGAAGGCGAATGACCAGTCCCAGACTCTGAGTGTCGAGCCGCGAAAGCCAACCGGGGCCGCCAAAGTGAACACCGACAAGGTCGAACTTCTGCGATCGGAATGGGCCAAGATGACGGATACACACCAGTTCCTGCGTCTGACCTCAAAGCTCAAGATGAACCGATTGGGCGCCTACCGCGTCGCTGGTGAACCGCTGGTTCGCGCGCTAGAACCGGCAACGGTTTCCCAAATGTTCGAACAAGTCCGAGACCAAGGGCTTGAGGTTATGGTCTTCGTCGGCAACCGGGGGTGCATCGAAATTCACGGTGGGTCGGTTGAGACGCTTAAACAGATGGGTCCGTGGTTCAACGTGCTTGATCCGCGCTTCAATTTGCACCTGCGCTCAGACCATATTGCCGAGGTTTGGGCCGTGACCAAACCCACCCAACGCGGTCCCGCCGTGTCAGTTGAGGCGTTCGATGCCGAAGGTGGTCTTATTCTGCAGATATTTGGTCGCCGTTCAGGCGAAAACGATCACCGCCCGGCCTGGGACCAACTGGTGGCAGGCCTGCAATCCAAAAAAGAAACCGAGGTGGCGTGATGAGCCCCCTTTGCAGGTTTTCGTCGGTCGTCGCGCTAGCCGGCGCGCTGATCGGAACATCAGCCATCGCAGCAGATGAGCCAGAACCCAACCGCATCATCGCCATCGGCAGTTCCGTGACAGAGATCGTCTATGCCCTGGGTCAGCAGGACCGCCTTGTTGGGCGGGACCGGACCTCGACCTACCCGGTTGATGTGTTGGACCTGCCCGATGTCGGCTATATTCGTGCGCTGTCCCCCGAAGGGGTCTTGTCGGTGAAACCCGATCTGATCGTGGCGCTGGAAGGATCCGGTC
This sequence comes from Ruegeria sp. YTSC004, assembly GCF_059609805.1. Taxonomy (NCBI): domain Bacteria; kingdom Pseudomonadati; phylum Pseudomonadota; class Alphaproteobacteria; order Rhodobacterales; family Roseobacteraceae; genus Ruegeria; species Ruegeria sp. YTSC004. Next base: position 118,713 of record NZ_JBXWMJ010000004.1, on the reverse strand, counting down.
CGCCCGAAGCGGTAGAGGTTCTGAAAGAGGCTGGCGTGCCGTTCGTTTCGATCAGTGAGGACTATTCACGCGACGGCGTGGTGGAAAAAATCCGGGCTGTCGGGGCCGCCCTGGGTGTCGAAGATGCCGCCGAAGAACTTGCCACTCAGACCGGTGCCAAGATTGACGGGGCCCATTCGAATGCAGTTGATGCTTCGGTGGGCGGCACACTCCGGGTTCTGTTTATCCTGTCGGCTCGGGATAATCGCATCATGGTTGGCGGCGCGGACACACAGGCGGACAGTATCATCCGTCTGGCTGGCGGCGTGAACGCGGCTGGGAACGTATCGGGTTTTAAACCCATGACACCCGAAGCGATCGCCACAACCGCGCCGGACGTGATTCTGATGATGGATCGACAAGGCAACCACATCACCGCCAATGAAGACCTGTTTGCCATGCCAGCCATCAAGCTAACGCCCGCTGGACAGAAAAAACGTCTAATCCGCATGCAGGGGGCCTATCTGCTGGGCTTTGGCCCCCGAACGGCCGAGGCGATTGCTGATCTGTCGGCGGAATTGCAGAGAAAAAGCGGCTCATGACCCTTGCAATGGATCACGATGGCCTGAACGTGGCCGGGCGCGACCGGCGGGTGACGGCGCGCCGAGTCACTCTGGCCCTTATGGCGCTGTTGGTCTTCACCAGCATCTGCAGCATCTCGGTCGGCGCGTCGGACGCATCCGTTCGCGCAGCATTCACGGACCTGATTGCAGGGCGGGACATGTCGGACCTCGACCGGATCGTCCTGTGGGATATCCGACTGCCCCGGCTGGCGATGGGAGTTCTTGTCGGCGCCGCTTTGGCGGTTTCCGGCGTGGTGATGCAGGGCCTGTTTCGCAACCCTTTGGCTGACCCCGGAATTGTGGGCGTCAGCGCAGGTGCCGGTCTGGGCGCGATTTCCGCGATCATCCTCGGTGCGTACCTGCCCGCCTCCATTCTGGCCTGGGTCGGTAATAGCTTGGTCGCCGTGGCGGCATTTCTGGGCGGGTGGACGTCCGTCTTGCTGCTCTATCGCGTTTCAACACGAGGCGGGCAAACATCGGTTGCAACCATGCTGTTGGCAGGGATCGCGTTGGGTGCGCTGTCGGGCGCTGTGTCCGGGGTTCTGGTCTACATGGCCGATGACCAACAGCTGCGCGACCTGACGTTCTGGGGCATGGGCTCGCTGGCCGGCGCAACATGGACCAAAGCAGCCACGGCCGCTCCGATCATCTTGATTTCCGTGTTCACGGCCCAGTTCCTTGCCCGTGCGCTGAACGGCATGGCGATGGGCGAAGCCGTGGCGCACCACATGGGAATCCCGGTTCAGCGCAGCAAAAACATCGCCATTCTGGCCGTGGCCGGCGCGACCGGAGCCGCCGTCGCAGTCTCCGGAGGCATTAGCTTCATCGGTATCGTTGTGCCGCATCTGCTGCGGTCGGCGACCGGACCGGACCACCACCGCCTGTTGATGAACTCGGCCCTGTTAGGGGCTAGCTTACTGCTGTGTGCAGACATGATCAGTCGCCTGATCGTGGCACCGGCCGAACTGCCGATTGGCATCGTAACTGCAATCTTAGGCGCACCGGTCTTCCTGTGGATTCTGCTGCGGCGTCACGGAACAATGGGAATGTAAGTGATGAAGGGCGAAAACATACACGTCAAACTCGGCCGTAAGGAGATTCTCCACGGCGTGGACTTTGACGCAGAACCCGGAAAAGTTACAGCCATCATCGGCCCGAATGGCTCGGGAAAATCTACGTTACTCAAAGCCTTATCAGGCGAACTTGAATCTTATGGAGCGATTTCTCTGAACGGGCACAGCATGTCCGAGCTGAAGCCTTGGCAATTGGCTGCAATGCGCGGGGTTCTCCCGCAATCGTCAACCGTTGCATTTCCCTTCACCGTGCTCGAGATCGTCCGGCTGGGCCTAGCAAACGGGCTAGCAGCGGCGGATGACAGTCTGCCAGCGCAGGCCCTGGCCTATGTCGACCTCGCTGGGTTTGAGCACCGGTCTTATCAGAACCTTTCGGGGGGTGAGCAGCAACGGGTTCAGCTTGCCCGCGTTCTGACCCAAGTCTGGGACGCGACATACCACGATCAACCCAGATGGCTGTTGCTGGACGAACCCGTTGCAAGCCTGGACATTGCGCATCAGTTCACTGTGCTGGGCGTCGCAAGAAACTTCGCCACACAAGGCGGCGGCGTTGTTGTGGTTATGCACGACCTGAACCTGACGGCGCTGTTTGCCGACTATGTGTACGTCATATCGGAAGGATCTGTTTGGGGCTCAGGCACACCAACTGCGATCCTGAACGACCAGACTATGCAGCAGGTTTATGGTATCGACTTGCCGGTCAGCACCCTTCCTAAGGCTCAAGTTCCGTTCATTCTACCGCAGGCCATGACGGCTTAAGAACAATACTGTGGCGGGCATTTTCTTTAGACTTAGATGCGCGCCCCGTCGTTGCATTGAACCTAGACGCCATAGCGACTGAGGATCATGGCGACGCTGCTTTCTATGGTCGCGGTCATCTCGGCTTCATTCAGAACATTACCAGTGAAAACCATGGGCCAGAAAGCTCTGGACTTAATCAGGCCGATGAATTCCTGTCCCGCCTGTTCGGGGTTTTCGATCCGCAACTGCCCGTCTTCGGCTGCATCCCTCAGCATCTCGATAAAGATCGCTGTTTTGTCCAGTTTGCCTTGCGCAGCGGCAGCAAGATCAGGGTTGCGCAGGGTTTCGCTGATCACCATCCGCGCCATCGCCATCACTTCGGGCAGCATCAGAATGCGCCCCTCGGCCCAGGCCAGATCGGTCAGCTGTTTACGAATGTCGCGCCCTTTTTCATAGCGGATGTCCCGAACGGCCGCGAACCGGTTAGACAGTTCCAACACGATGGATCTAAACAGGTTTTCCTTGCTTTCAAAGTACTTGTACAGCGTGCGCTTGGACACTTCGGCCTGCGCAGAAATGCGATCCATGCTGGCAGCGGCGAACCCCTTTTCTTGGAATTCCGCTACGGCCGCTTCGATGATCTGGGCATGTTTGGACGCATTCGGCGCTGTGCATTCGTTCATATTTTAAAGCTATAGACCCATTGACAGATCAAGGTCAAACACTACGTAAACTCTCCAGTTTACACGCGCGGATTTCTGGCCTAGTGTAAACCCGCCAGTTTACCGACTCAGGTAACCAGCCCAACACGGAGAGCCCCCTCATGGCACTGACATTAAAACTGAACGGCGAAACCCACTCGGTCGACGCCGAACCCGGCACGCCCCTGCTATGGGTGATCCGGGACGAGCTTAAGCTGACCGGAACCAAATTCGGCTGCGGTGTCGCATCTTGCGGAGCGTGCACCGTGCACCTGAACGGCGAGCCTGTGCGCTCGTGCCAGACTTATATCGAAGATGTCGAAGATGCCGAGATCACTACAATCGAGGCGGTTGGAGACGAAAAAATCGGCGCGGCCATTCAACAAGCTTGGGTCGAGCTGGACGTGGTCCAGTGCGGCTATTGCCAGTCGGGTCAGGTGATGTCGGCGGTTGGACTATTGTCCGAAAACCCCAAACCCAGCGTCGAAGAGATTGACGATTACATGCATGGCAACGCCTGCCGTTGCGCCACCTATCAACGCATTCGCGCCGGCATCCAGCGCGCATCTGAAATTCTGGAGGCCTGATCCATGACCATCAACACCTCCCGCCGTGGATTTCTGAAAGGTGCCGCTGCTGCCGGTGCCGTACTGCTGGTTGGCGCTCACCCTGATGGGGCGCTGGCGGCTGCTTCGTCAGAGGCCGCTCAATTCAACCCATTCGTGAAGATCGATGCCGACGGCACTGTTACAGCCATCGTAAAACACTTTGAAAAGGGCCAAGGTCCGGCAACCGGGCTGCCGACGCTGATCGCAGAGGAAATCGGCCTGACCATGGACCAGATCGAATACGAATTCGCGCCATCCAACCCGCAGGTCTATAACAACCTGCTGTTCGGTCCCTTCCAGGGCACTGGCGGATCAACCGCAATGGCGAATTCGTGGATGCAATACCGTCAGGCAGGTGCGGCGGCGCGTGAGATGCTGATCAATGCCGCCGCGCAAAGCTGGGGCCTGGACGCATCCGGCATCACCATTGAGGAAGGTATCGTCAAGGCAGGCGACAAATCGGCCCCAATCGCTGAATTCGTGGCCGCGGCCTCTCAACTGGAGGCCCCGGCCGAGCCGCGCCTGAAAGACCCGTCAGAGTTCCGTCTGATCGGAAACGAAACGGTGCGCCGCAAGGATTCGGCCATCAAGGGCAACGGTCAGGCAATGTACGCGATGGACGTCCATCTGCCGAACCAGATGGTCGCCATGATCAAGCGCCCTGAATCGAAAGGCGGTATTGCCAACGGATTTGACGACAGCGCGTCAAAAGAGGTCAAAGGATTTATCAGCGCGGCGGTTCTTCCAAATCAGGCAGGCGTCGCGGTTTATGCCGAAAACACCTGGGCCGCCATTCAGGCGCGCGACGCGCTTGAGGTAGACTGGGACATGTCCGGATCTGAGACCCGCGACTCGGACCAGATCAAGGCCGAAATCATGGCCGCTCTGGACGCCGAAGCGACGTATAACGTGAACAAAGCGGATGTCGCAGCGGTGTCGGCGGCCATTGATGGCGCGGACAAGGTTGTTGAAAAGACCTTCTATTTCCCGCTGCTGGCACATGCCCCGATGGAACCGTTGAACTGCACCATCGAGCAAACTGCCGAAGGTGACATTGTCCTGCACGATGGTGCACAGATGCCGACCGGCCCGCATATGGCCTATCAGCAGATCTTCCAACTGCCACCAGAAAAGATTCACATCAAGACAATGCTGGCCGGTGGATCCTTTGGACGACGGGCGACGCCAGATGCGGATTATCAGGTTGAGGCTGCGCTGGCCTTTGTGGTCACCGACCGCTCGCGCCCGGTCAAACTGGTGTGGACCCGCGAAGATGATATCCGCAGCGGTTACTACCGCCCCGCCTTCGGCCACAGGGTGCGCGTTGGCCTGGACGCCGATGGCAAAATCGTCGGCTGGCAGCATCAGGTCGCCGGTCAGTCGGTCATCAAGGGCACACCGTTTGAGGCCGTCGCGGTACATGACGGCGTCGATCACAGCTCTGTCGAGGGCATTGCAGACAGCCCGTATGACATCCCCGGAATGGCGTTGGGCCTAACCGACACCCCCAAGGCAACAACGGTTCTATGGTGGCGCTCGGTGGGGCACACGCACACCGGATATGTCATGGAGACGATGATGGATACCGTTGCCGAGGCCGCAGGTCGTGACCCGGTAGAGTTCCGTCTGTCCCATCTGTCGGACACCAACAACGCGGATCAGCAACGCAAAGCAGAAGTTCTGAAGCTGGCTGTTGAGAAGGCCGGTTGGGGCAATGCTTCTGCGGGTCGCGCACAAGGTATCGCGGTGCATAAGTCCTTTGGGTCCTATGCCGCACAGGTTGTTGAGCTGTCCGGTGATCCGGAAAACGGCATCAAGATCGAGAAGGTCACATGCGCCGTGGATTGCGGGATTGCTGTGAACCCCGACGTGGTGCGCGCGCAGATGGAAGGCGGTATCGGATATGGTATCGGCCACGTCATGCGTGATCAGATCACGCTGACCCAAGGCGCGGTGGATCAGTACAACTTCCCTGATTATGAACCGCTGCGCATCGGCGATATTGCCGAGATTGACGTTCATATCGTGCCTTCCGCCGAAGCCCCCACTGGTGTTGGAGAACCCGGCACACCGCCTTCGGCCCCCGCGCTGGCCAATGCGATCCGGGCGCTATCCGGCGTGAAAGTCACCACTCTGCCGATGGTGGAAAACGGCGTCAGCTTCGTCTGACGGCCAACCCCGCGCCTGTCCCACTGGACGTGCGCGGGGTTTTTCTCAGCCAAAGAAAATTTGATCAAATTTCGTGACAACAGGTCACTCCTCTATTACACCTCGGGTAGCCAAGTAATGGAGTCAGTGATGGATCTGAGCGCCCTGCACAGTTTTCGCGTTGCCGCATGTGACCTGAATGGTCAGATGCGAGGCAAGCGTGTGCCGCCCTCTTACGCCGACAAGCTGGACAAAGGCACGCTGCGCATGCCGTTTTCAGCGTTGAATGTCGACCTGTGGGGCGCGGATATCGACGGCAGCCCGCTGGTATTCGAATCCGGTGACGCAGATGGTGTCTTGCTTCCGACCGAGCGCGGTCCTGTGCCTGTGCCTTGGCTGGAAACGGAAACCGCTCTTGTCCCCATGTGCCTGTATGACGACGATGGCACCCCGTTTGCTGGCGACCCCAGGCATGCACTTGCCTCTGTTCTTGATCGCTATGCACAGCGCGGTTGGTCGGTCATTGCGGCGACAGAGCTGGAGTTCACCTTGCTCGACGCCTCGGGTGCGCACCCGCAGCCGCCGGTCAATCCTGTGACCCAGCGACGACTGAAGGATGAAGCAGTCCTGTCGATGGCCGAAATGGATGCCTTCGATGCGTTCTTCACCGACCTTTATGACGGGTGCGCTGCGATGGATATTCCCGCGCAAACCGCCATCTCGGAAAGCGGTATCGGCCAGTTCGAAATCAACCTGAATCACCAAAACGCCATGCGCTGTGCCGATGATACATGGCTTTTCAAGGCCTTGGCGCGTGGCCTTGCCCGCAAACACGGGTTCACCGCAACCTTCATGGCGAAACCCTACGCCGATGACGCTGGTAACGGGATGCATGTCCATTTCTCGGTCGTGGACCAACACGGCCGAAACGTTTTCGATAATGGCGGCCCCGAAGGCACCGATCTACTGCGTTGGGCCGTGGCGGGATGCCTGACCGCGATGCCCGGATGTACGCTTGTCTTTGCGCCGCACGGGAATTCATACACGCGCCTGGTCCCGGGCGCGCACGCCCCGACCGGTGCGTGCTGGGCCTATGAAAACCGCACTGCCGCTGTGCGCATTCCCGGTGGTGCATCAGCTGCGCGGCGGATCGAACACCGCGTCGCCGGTGGGGACATCAACCCCTATCTGATGTTGGCCGCTGTTCTGGGGGCCGCTATGAACGGCATCGAAGATCAGTCGGAACCGCCTGCCCCGATTTCGGGCAATGCCTATGAGATCGACGGGCTGCCGCAATTGGCTGCCGACTGGACCCAAGCCATTGCAGCATTCGAAACAGACCCCAATGTCGCGCGCATCTTTCCGGCCGACCTGATCCGCTATTTCGCCATGACCAAGCGACAGGAAATCAAGCGGTTCGCCGAGCGTCCATCCGAAAACCATTGGCTGAGTTATGTCGAAGCCGTATGAGCCCCCTTGCCCGCCCGCATCCGCTGGGCTAGAATAAATTTGATCAAATTTGGTGACCCATGAAAATCGGCATCCTACTGACCGGCCATCCACCTGATGAACTGCAGGACAAATTCAGCGAATATGACGCGATGTTTGCCGCGCTGTTGGACGGCAATGGTTTTACCTACGAAACCTTCGCCGTTGTAGACGGCCAATTCCCCAAGGACGCGTTTCAGGCTGATGGCTGGATTATCACCGGCTCGCGCCATGGCGCGTATGAAGATCATGCGTGGATACCACCGCTTGAGGATCTGATCCGCGCCATTCAACGCAGCGGTCGTCCGCTGATCGGTGTGTGCTTTGGCCACCAGATCATCGCGCAGGCGCTTGGCGGCAAAGTCGAAAAGTTCACCGGCGGCTGGGCCGTGGGGCGCACCGAATATGACTTGGAAGGCCAATCCGTCACCCTGAATGCCTGGCATCAGGATCAGGTGGTTGAGCTGCCCGAAGGCGCGCGTGTGATCGGCACCAACGACTTTTGCCGCAATGCGATGGTAAGTTATGGCGACAACATCTGGACCGTGCAGGCCCACCCGGAATACGGCGATGCCTTTATCCAGGGCCTGATGGAAACGCGCGGCAAGGGTGTGGTTCCCGACCCGTTGATGGAAGCTGCCGCTAACCGGCTGCCCGGCCCCGACGACAACGCGACCATCGGACGGCACATGGCAGAATTTCTGAAGAAAGAGAGGGCCTGATGGCCGACTGGACAGACCAGCTGCCAGAAGCAGCAAGAACCTATATCTCCGGCCACCGGCTGGATGAGGTCGAATGCATCATCTCGGACTTGCCGGGCATTGCGCGCGGCAAGGCCGTACCTGCCAGCAAGTTCGCGCGGCAGACTTATTTCCACCTGCCCGACAGCATCTTTTATCAAACCATCACCGGCGATTGGGGCGAAGCAGCGGGTGAAGACGGCTTTATCGAGCGGGACATGATCTTGAAACCTGATTTCTCGACCGTATCTGCCGCGCCGTGGACGGGTGACTGGACATTGCAGGTTATTCACGACGCCTACGATCGGGACGATAAGCCGATCCCTTTCAGCCCGCGAAATGTTCTGAAACGCGTCGTGCAGCTGTATCATGACAAGGGATGGAAACCGGTCGTAGCACCGGAAATGGAGTTCTTTCTGGTCGCCCCCAATGTCGACCCGGCACAGGGCATCAAACCGATGATGGGCCGTTCGGGTCGTCCGGCAGCCGCGCGGCAGGCCTATTCGATGACCGCGGTGGACGAGTTCGGACCTGTGATCGACGACATCTATGATTTTGCTGAACATCAAGGGTTCGAGATTGACGGCATCACGCAGGAAGGCGGCGCGGGTCAGTTGGAGATTAACCTGCGCCATGGCGACCCGGTCAAGCTGGCTGACGAAGTGTTCTACTTCAAACGTCTGATCCGCGAGGCCGCGCTGCGCCACAACTGCTTTGCTACCTTCATGGCGAAACCGATCGAGGATGAGCCGGGCTCGGCCATGCACATCCACCACTCGATTATCGACATGGAAACAGGCCAGAACATCTTTTCCGGTCCTCAAGGCGGTGAAACGGATGCGTTCTACAACTTCATTGCCGGGTTGCAGAACCACCTGCCAGCTGGTCTGGCCGTGATGGCCCCATACGTGAATTCCTACCGCCGTTATGTGAAAGACCACGCCGCGCCGATCAATCTGGAATGGGCGCGCGACAACCGTACCACCGGCATTCGCGTACCCCTGTCCGGCCCCGAGGCCCGCCGCGTGGAAAACCGGATCGCCGGCATGGATTGCAACCCCTATCTGGGCATCGCGTTGTCTCTGGCCTGTGGTTATCTGGGCCTGACCCAGCAAGAGCGCCCGCGCCGCCAATTCTATGGTGACGCCTATGAGGGCGAAGGTGATATCCCGCAGGTTATGGGCAACGCTTTGGACCTGTTTGATGAGGCCACTGCCTTGCACGAAGTTCTGGGCCCTGAGTTCGCCCGCGTCTATGGCATCGTCAAACGGGCCGAATACGAGGAATTCCTGCAGGTCATCTCTCCGTGGGAGCGCGAGCATCTGCTGATGAATGTCTGAGGCACCCGATGAACCTGCTTTATTCCAATGACCGCAAGGCCGAGTACCCGGCCAGCTGGTACGCTGCGACGGCCAATCCGGTGGATCGCTTCCCCGCGCTGTCCGGCGATGTGAAGGCTGATGTTTGCATTGTCGGCGGCGGGTATACCGGCCTGTCCGCCGCATTGCATCTGGCCGAAGCAGGGTTCGATGTTGTTCTGCTTGAGGCGCACCGCGTTGGCTTTGGGGCCTCGGGCCGCAATGGCGGGCAATTGGGCAGCGCACAGCGGATGGATCAGGAAGACCTCGAGCGGCTGGTCGGCGATGATGACGCCGCCAAGCTGTGGGACCTAGCCGAAGACGCAAAAGATCTGGTCAAGTCCCTGATCGCGAAGCACCAGATCGACTGTGATCTGAAACCCGGCGTAGCCGTTCTGGGCCTCAGCAATGGTGAACAGCAAGAGCTTCACGATCACGCGGCACATCTGTCCGACCGCTATGGTTATGACCAGATGGAGGTTCTGGACGAAGGCGCAGGTCAGGCATTGTGTCCTTCGCCCTCTTATCGGGGCGGCTATCTGGATATGGGCGCGGCGCATCTGCATCCGCTGAATTTTGCGTTGGGGCTGGCTCAGGCAGCGGCAAAAGCAGGCGTACGCATCTATGAAAGCACCGAGGTTCTTGGCGTCGAAGAAACCACCCCAGCCGTTGTGAAATCCGCGCAGGGCAATGTGACGGCAGACCACGTCATTCTGGCCTGCAACGGATATCTCGGCGATCTGAACCGCAAGGTGGCCACCAAGGTCATGCCCATCAACAACTTCATCGCCGCGACCGAGCCTTTGGGCGCGGATGCCGCCCGCGTTCTGACAAAAGACGTAGCTGTCGCCGACACCAAGTTCGTGGTGAATTACTTCCGCCTTAGCGCCGATGGCCGCCTGCTGTTCGGCGGCGGCGAAAGCTACGGCTACCGTTTTCCCAGTGACATCACGGCAACAGTGCGCAAACCGATGACCGAGATTTTCCCGCACTTGAGGGATGTAAAGATCGACTACGCTTGGGGCGGCACTCTGGCCATCACAATGCGTCGGATGCCGTATCTGACGCGGATCGCGCCCAATATCCTTTCCGCGTCGGGTTATTCCGGGCACGGGGTCGGCACGGCCACGCATGCGGGCCAACTGATGGCACTGGCCATCCGGGGGCAAGCCGAAGGGTTCGACACGATGGCCCGCGTCCCCGCCATGCCCTTTCCAGGAGGCCCTGCCCTGCGCAGCCCTCTGCTGGTGCTGGCGATGACATGGTTCGCGCTGCGGGACCGGTTGGGTTTCTGACCTTTAGGAATTTTGGCATATCGGTGAAATTTCGCCTTAGGGGCGAATGAGGGCTTGGCTTGCATTTCGTTTAGCTTTAACTTTCCCAAAGATAGAATTTGGGAAAATCAAATATGACGCTTCCGCCAAACGTTCATGCCGCCGAACCAATCCCCCCAGCAGCAAAAGAAGCCATCGACGCCCTGATGCAGTCAGGCGATCTGTTTCGCTATACCGCACCGCAGGACGCGCCGGTTGCCTTGCTTGAGGCCGAGTTTGCCAAGCTGCTGGGCAGTAAATACGCGCTGGCCGTTTCGTCCTGCTCGGCTGCCCTGTTCCTGTCGCTCAAGGCGCTCGGCCTCCCGCGGGATGCGCGGGTTTTGATCCCCGGTTTCACCTTCGCCGCCGTTCCGTCCTCGGTCGTGCATGCGGACTGCATTCCTGTGCTGTGCGAAGTGGGTGAGAATTACCGCATCGACATGTCGGATTTCGAGGCCAAGCTGGACGGAGTTCAGGCCGTGATCATCAGCCACATGCGCGGCCACACTTCAGACATGGACGCCATCATGGCGCTGTGTGACGCGCGCGGCATCCCTGTGATCGAGGACGCGGCGCACTCGCTGGGCACAACCTGGCATGGGCGCAATATCGGAACGATTGGCAAGATCGGCTGCTTCTCATTTCAGTCCTACAAGATGATCAACGCGGGCGAAGGCGGTATTCTGATCACCGACGACGCCGATCTGGTGGCGCAAGCCGTGATCATGTCGGGCGCGTATGAACATAACTGGAAGAAGCATAAGGGACCGCAAGGCGACAACTCGCCCGAGTTGGAGCAGGCATTTGCTCGCTGGCAGAACCAATTGCCGCTCTATAATTTGCGGATGAGCAATCTGAGCGCTGCGGTGATCCGGCCCCAAATCCCGGAACTTGCGCGTCGTGTGCGTGATGGCCTGTCCAACCACGACTATGTAGCAGACCGGCTGAATACATCGCCCCATATCGATGTCCCCGCCCCACTAGCGCCTGAACGCCGGGCACCGGATTCTATTCAGTTCAACCTTGTGGACATGGACGACAACGAAATCCGCGCCTTTGCTGCGGCAGCTGAGGCGCGGGGCGTCAAAGTTCAGGTCTTTGGCCTGAGCCAGGACAACGCACGCGCATTCTGGAACTGGAAATTCCTGCCGGAAAAGTTCGAGCTACCGCAAACCCGCACAATGCTTATGAAAGCCTGCGACGTACGGCTGCCTGTCCGCCTGACGCGCGAAGAGCTGGACGTGATTTCGGATATCCTGCTGGCGTCTGTGGGCGAGGTTACAGGCCCGGTTCCTGTCTACGGAACCTGACGACGACTAAGGTCCAAGGTCAAACAGATCGACCGGCAAAAACAGTGCTGTGATCCCCTTGGGGGTTTCAGCCACGCGGGATAGGATTCCGACAACCTGCAATTCGGTTTCCGTCCTAACCAACAAAGGCGCACCAGAATCGCCCATCATGACCGGACATGTCGCCAGCAAAACCCCGCTTGAATGGCGGTGCGGTTGGCAGGTTTTTGTTTTGCTCAGCACATGGGGCCGGATACCGGGATACCCCGCAACAAACGTGCTAGTGGCGCTATCATCCCCCAGCGGCAGATAGCCGACTTGCTGCCCAATCGGCGCGCTGAGTTCCAGAACCGCCCAATCCAGGTCTGCTCTGTCATCAAACCGACCTTCAACGCCCTGTTCGGGATGGAGCCGATACCCTTTCACGCCTGAAACCGCAGCAGCTTCTCCGCGCTGATAACCGGCGGCGAAACGGATGCTTGAGGGTGGAATCCACCGCTGACGCGGTGTGTTGTACAGGCAATGCGCGGCGGTCAGGACAAGATTGTCCGAAACAAGAACACCGGTGCAGTGAGACTTCTGATCCCGACTGGCAAAATTAACACGTCCAATCGCCCGCCACGGGGGCTGATCGGCCGCAAGAATTTCGCGTGCACGAATCGCATCACATCCGGCTTCGGCCCGTGTCCCCAATGTACAAACTTGGGTCCACTGGTCCGAGAAAACACCTTGCGACGACGCGGGTTGCATCCAAAGTAGCGTGATACTCAGGATCAACCAGCGCATCTTGGGCCACGTCAGTTAAGCTTGGACAGCTTTTGCTGCAGTTCCGCCAACTGTTTTTTGATGTCGTCCAAATCTTCCTTGGGCTCGGATTTGGCGTCATCGTCTTTGTCCGGACCGGACCATCCGCCGGACAGACCACCTGTCATGGCTTTCAGGAATGCTTGCTGCTGCGCCTGAATTGCATCGAATCCCGGCATCTGAGACATCGGATTCATCGCGCTCATGTTTTCCATCATCTTGCTCTGGTTTTCCCGCAGCATCTCGAATGAGCTTTGTAGGAATTGCGGCATCACACCGCCACCCGGCAGCATGTAGCTGCGCACAAGATCGTTCAGCACATTGACCGGCAGCACATTTTCGCCGCGGCTTTCGTGTTCAGCAATGATTTGCAGCAGATATTGCCGCGTCAGATCATCACCTGACTTCAGGTCTATGATCTGTACTTCGCGCCCGTCCCGAATAAACGACGCAATGTCTTCAAGCGTGACGTAGTCGCTGGTCTCGGTGTTATACAGCCGACGGCTGGCGTAACGTTTGATCAACAGTGGTTTTTCTTGTTCCGACACCGTTTACCCTCCCCAAGGATGATGCATTGCAGCAGAGATTATGCGAGCGCAGCACAAAAAGAAAGGGCAGGTCTTTCGACCTGCCCTGCGCGATAGCACCGATTGGGAGGAGTGGGTGCGCCTCGCGGCGTTTGCTTACTTGGCAGCAGTTGCTTTCTTGGCAGCTGCGGTCACGTCGTTGGTGGCTTTTTTGACAGCCGCGGTTGTGTCTTCGGCTACGTCTTTGCCAGCTGCCATCAGCAGCTCAACGGTTTCGGACTGAACTTTTTTCGCGATCTCTGCGAAGGCTGCCATGTTTTCAGCTGCAACTTCAGCCGATGCGCTGGCGAAGTCGGTGGCCGCTTTGGCGTAGTCTGCAGGCTCTGCCTTGGCTTTCGACATCTCGGTCAGCTTGGCCAGGGTGTCCTTGGTCCATTTGTTCGAGATCTCAGCCGACTTTTCAGCCGCTTCCAGTGCAACACCCGACAGCTTTTCGTTCAGCGTCGCGGTCGATTTGAAAGCTCCTTCCAGAGCGGTGGTGTCAACGGGGAACGCGCCCATAACGTCTTTCAGGGTCGCGGTGAAATCTTGCGTCTTTGCCATTGTCCTAAATCCTTTTGCCGAACCGGGCCCACCCCGGTTTTCATCAGCTTGAGGACAATATGGATGCCGCACCGCAGCATTGCAAGATTTTTCTTGCTGCATTGCAGAATTTTTCCACGAAATAATTTAAAATCAACCGCTTGCCTTGACCCGTACATAGGTCCCCGGCGCCGGCGCCAAGCTGGGGTGGCCCGAATCGCCGGGCGTGGGCGCTGGCACCTGTTTGCCTGACCGCTTCTTCAACCAAGCCTCCCACCGGGGCCACCAGGACCCTTCGTGATACGTGGCCTCTTTTAGCCAGGTTTCGGGGTCTGCCTTCAAATCGGTGTTGGTGTAATGCCCGTATTTCTTCTTGCTGGGCGGGTTCACGATTCCGGCGATATGCCCCGATTCCGAGACGATGAAGGTCTTTGACTGCGACCCCATCTGCTGCACTCCGCGATAACACGCCTTCCACGCCGCGATGTGATCGGTCTCGCAGGTGATCGCCATCAGCGGCACGTCCACGTCGCGAACATGCAGCTTGTGCCCCAGCAATTCGAACCCGTCGGTGACGAAGTCATTGCGCTGACATAGGCCGCGCAGGTACTGAACCGCCATGCGGCCGGGCAGATTGGCCCCGTCCCCGTTCCAGAACAGCAGATCAAACGCGGGCGGTGTCTCACCCATCATATAACTGCGGATCGCAGGCCCATAGATCAGGTCCTTTGAGCGCAGAAATGACATCGTGCGCCCGATGATCCACGCTTTTAGTACACCGTCCTCCGAGATCTGATCCTCGATCCCGTCCACAAAGTCGTTCTGCAGGAAGGGCGTGAACTCTCCCTGGTCTCCAAAGTCGGTCAGGGCCGTGAAGAACGTGGCCGACTTAATCGACTTGTCGCCGCGTTGCTTGAGCAGCGACAGCGTCAGGCTGAGCGTGGTGCCCGCGATGCAGTAACCGACAGCGTTGACCTGTTTGACCTTGCAGATCGATTTGACCTCTTCGATCGCGGTCAGGAATCCCTCCTGGATATAATCCTCCATGCCAATATCGGCGTGGGATTCATTGGCGTTCACCCAGCTGACCACAAACAGGGTATAGCCCTGCTCGGTCACCCATTTGATCAGGCTGTTCTGCGCCTTGAGGTCCAGAATGTAGAACTTGTTGATCCAGGGCGGGAACAGCACCAGCGGTGTTTCGTGCACCGTCTCGGTCGCCGGTTTGTACTGGATCAGCTCCATCAGCCGGTTGCGATAGATCACATCGCCGGGCGTTGTCGCGATATTGCCGCCAACCTCAAAGGCGCTGTCATCGGCCAGCTTCACCACCATCTCACCGTCATTAGCCTCGAGATCGGCCACGAGGTTTTCCAGCCCCTGGATCAGTGACTGGCCTTCCGTCTCAACCGCCTTTTCCAGCGCATCCGGGTTGGTCGCCAGAAAGTTCGTCGGAGACATCATGTCGATGATCTGCTGCGAGAAGAACGCCAGCCGCTGCTTGTCCTGCACATCCAGATCCTCGACCGAAGCCACTGCTTGCGCGATGGCTTCGGCATTGGTCTGATATTGCTGGCGGATGAATTTGAAATACGGGTTTGTCTCCCACAGAGGGTTGGAAAACCGCTTGTCCCGGGGGGCGGAGGCGGCCTCTTCCGCCTCCTCGCCGCTCACCAGCGCCTGCTGCGCCTCGGCAAAGTTCAGAACAGACTGGCCCCAGAACTCGATCTGCTGCTCCAACAGCTTGGCCGGGTTCTGCATCGCCTCAGCCCAATACGCCGATGCTGCCTTTGCATAAAGCTCTTGATTCGGACCGTCTAACGCAGGGTTATGACCCTTCTTTCCCGACATCGCATCAACAAGCCGCTTCGAAAGCTCCTCCACCTTGTCCATATTTTCTTTAAGCCTCTCAAGGTGTTCCGGGGATAGCTCCTGTGTCTGGTGTTCACTTGTTGTCATTTTAACAATTCCCCCTTAACCTCGCTGCTATGCAGAATAATCGTCGTGGGCTTGGGGAACAAAGCGACGAATGGTCCGACACTCACACCGGCAGCCAGGAGGCCCCCTATATGCGCTACATGATGACCTACGACCTTATGGAAACCATGCGCAACACGAACCAATGGATGGGGGCAACGGCCAGTGCTATGGCGTCTTACCCACTGTTCTCCATGATCCCCAACCCAGCGTTCAGCATGATGGCCGCATGGGGCGAAGTGACCGAGCGCACGTTTCAGCGCATGATCGCAAAGCCGGACTGGGGTATTCGAACGTTCACGTGTGAGGATGGCAAAGACCACCTTGTTGATATTGTTCCCGTAATGGAGCGCCCATTTGGCGACCTGATCCATATTCGCGTCAACGGACGGGAAGAACAACCCCGTAAGGTACTGTTGGTTGCACCTATGTCGGGGCACTACGCGACTTTGTTGCGCTCGACAGTCAAGAGCCTGCTGGTCAATTGCGAGGTTTACGTAACTGATTGGCATAATGCGCGTGATATTCCCGTTTCCGAAGGCAAGTTCGATGTCGAGGATTACACGCTCTACCTTGTCGATTTTATGAAGGAACTGGGCCCGGACACACATGTCGTCGCCGTTTGCCAACCCGCTCCGCTGACCCTGGCCGCGACCGCATATCTGGCCGAGGTTGAACCCAAAGCCCAGCCAAGCACACTGACCCTGATCGGTGGGCCGGTTGACCCTGACGCCACTCCGACCGACGTGACAGATTTCGGCCGCCGCGTCACCATGGGACAGTTGGAAGAAACCATGATCCAACGCGTGGGCTTCAAATATAAAGGCGTTGGGCGCATGGTCTATCCCGGACTACTGCAGCTTGCCTCTTTCATGTCAATGAATGCAGACCGCCACTCCAAGGCGTTTACAGATCAGATCCAGCGCGTGATGCGGGGTGAAGCATCGGATCACGATGCCCATAACAGGTTCTACGATGAATATCTGGCCGTTATGGATATGCCAGCCGAGTTTTACCTGTCCACAGTCGAGCGCGTTTTCAAAAACCGCGAAATCGCGCGCAACGAGTTCATTGTTGCGGGGCACAAAGTCGATATCGGCAAAATCACTGATGTTGCGGTCAAATCGGTCGAAGGCGCAAACGATGACATCTCGGCCCCAGGTCAGTGTATCGCCGCTCTTGAGTTGTGCACCGGCTTGCCGGCCAACAAAAAGGCAAGTCATGTCGAACCCGGCGCCGGCCATTACGGCATCTTCGCGGGGCGCAGCTGGCGCGACAATATCCGGCCGCTTGTGATCGACTTCATGAACGCCAACACGCGCAAACCACAGCGTCGCGCGGCAAACAAAAACAAAGTGGCCTGAAAACGATGAGCAGGAAGACGGTGAAAGATACCCCGTTTTCCTGCTCTTGCGGTTCCCTACATGGACGGATCAGCGCCGCAGGCGTGAAACACGGCACACATGTCGTGTGCTACTGTCACGATTGCCGCGCGGCGCAATTGTACTTTGGGCAACCCGATCCTGCCCCCGGTCCTGTTGAAATCCTGCAGATGCTTCCGGAAGAGATCCATTTCGACGGTGGCGCAGAGCATCTCGCGCTGATGCAACTAAGCCCCAAAGGGATGATGCGCTGGTATGCCAGTTGCTGCAATGCGCCACTGGCGACCACACCAACAACGCCGAAGTTCCCATTCGCGGGTTTTATCGTCAAACGTATCCCCGACCCAAGTGGGTTGGGGCCGATCACCACGCGCGGGTTTATCCCCACAGGACACGGCAAACAGACCCATGAAAAGATTGGGTCAGCCGTATATGGGCTAGTGACCCGTGTCGCGAAATCGCGGGTGTCAGGCAGTTGGAAGAACACACCCTTCTTCGACCCAGGCACTTTTGACCCGGTTGCCGAGCCTGTGATCCTCAGCAAATCCGAACGCGCAGCCCTTTATCCGTAGGTGGTTCGCGCAGGTGTGCTTAACCAGTTCTCAAGCGCTTCATTGACGACCTGAGGGGTCTCGAGGGTTGGCAAATGTCCCGCGTCCTCAACCACTTTCAGTTCGGCATCCGGGATCAATTCCGCCATAAAGGCGTGTTTGCGCACAGGTGACAGCAGGTCACGCGCCCCACACAGCACCAGCGTGGGGCACTTGATCGTCCTCAGCGCCCCTTGCTGATCAGCGCGCCGCTGCAAAGCGCGCATCTGCCGGTCAAAGACATCCGGCCCCTGGTCCAGAGCCATTGTTATCACGTCATTTTGGATAGGAACGCGTCTTGGCCCTGGGGCCAGTGTGTCTGACCCAATGATTTTTCGCATCACCTCTTCAAGCCGTCCGGCCTTCGCGCCGACCATATGCTCTTCTCGCGTTGCTGCGATCTGGGGCGTGTCGGCCTGCGCATCCGTCGCCATCAGACACAGGCGCGAGATTCGGTCGGGTGCACGGCGAACAAGTTCCAAGGCCACGGCGCCGCCCATGTTCAACCCGGCCAGCGCGAAACGATGGGGCAGTTGATCCAAAAGGCCCGATGCGATCTCTTCAATCCGCTCGCCCAACGAAACTGGTGCAACCGTGACCGCGCGTTGACGAGAAAAGTGGGCGATCTGAGGGGCGAACACCCTAGAATCGCACATCAATCCGGGCAATAGAACCAACGGCTCGATCAATCGCGGCCTCCTTCGTCTCAGCCTCTTGAGCGGCTTTGTTTTTTAACAAGATGAGAGGTTTTATAAGTCTGAGCAAGTCAAACTTCACGGATAGGCAATACCGCGAAACGTGGGAAAATCCGCGTAGCGCCTTTGACGAGTCTTCAGGTCTTCGCCCGGATTTTCGCCCGCACGCAACAGGCAGCCGCGCGGGGCGATGTAGCTGTCGATACGCTTGAGGGGAATTGGTCGCCACACCAGATTGAAGGCACAAAGTTTTGGAAAGAACCAAATCTCGGAATACTCCAGATGGTCGTGCATCCACCACGCAAGATCGCGCCAATCCCGGCCTTCCGCATAACGATCCGCGAACCACGGAATGACAATCGACGCCCCAGCAACCCGATAATCGCCGGTGCCCCAATCCCAGATATGGCACTCCAGCGGATTATCATTTCGGGCACAGTTCAGCCGGTTTTCATTGCCAAATTGGTTTAGAGACGGCGACCGGTAGCCCGAGCGCACGGCAACACGTCCGAACGTTTCCTCTAACGGGTCGAGCAACGTCTGGCAAAAGGCCCGACCAGTTTCGATGGCAAGATCAGGGTTGTCGGGAAGGTTCTGTTTTTCATGGAAATTTCCAATCTCTGAATACAGGAAATCCCGCATGAAAAAATGCCGGGACAGGCGCACGCGGCCAAGAGTTTCAAGGCTCCACATGCTGCCCGGCTTGCGCATTACCCGTACCCGTTCCAACGAAACGCCCCATCAGGGGCCAGAGGTGAGAACGGGTTGAAAGCGACCTCCCATATCGTCCCCTCGGGCGCGCGGAAGTAACCGTGATGCCCGCCCCAGAACACATCCGAGGCCGGTTTAAGAACCTCGGCGCCAGCGGCCTGAACCTTGCTTAAAACCTGCGCGACATCTTCCTTTGACCGGCAGTTATAGCTAAGCGTCAGCGCCCCACGGCCCAAGGTGCCCACGTCAACACCAATCTCATCGGCCAATGCCGGCAGAGGATACAGCCCCAGCGTCTGCCCGATCAGATCAAAGGCAATCACACCATCCGGGCTGTCGACACGTTTCCAGCCAATCTTTTCATAGAACACGGCCGCGGCTTCCGGGTCCTCGACCCCAACCGTTATTAAGCTGACGCGCTGTTCCATCATTCGATCCCCTGCTCTTTCAGCCATGCCAGAATACCAGCGACCGCGGCATCCGTCTGCCCCGGAGACATCAAGCGTCCGGCGATCACATGGGATGACGGGTCATCACCCGGCCCCATCGTTACCGTCTGAACACTTGCAGGCCCGCCCCAGGCATCGGCCACCTTGTGGGTCAAGTCCGGACGCACAACCTGATCATCGTCAGAGAACCAGAACAGCGCTGGGACACGCGCCTGCGAGAAGTCCAATGCATAAACAGTCTCAACCAAGGCGGTCATAGGCACAACTGCCTCCCACGGATAAACCGACGACCAGTACTTGTTCTTTTCCGGGTCCGGGCCAGAGACGTCCCGTTCTTCCCCCATGATCAATGGCAGCCAGCTGCGCGCCCATGGAAGGCCGGGTATCCAGGCACCGGGCGTGTTCACTCCGAAATTCGGAGAGACAAAGACCAAACCGGCTACGTTTTCTATAAGCGCGTCGTCCAATGCCGTAGCCGCAGCCAGCGTTCCGCCGGTCGAGGTCGAAATCACGACAACCTGATCGCCCACCGCCCGAGCGGCAGCCAACCCTTCGGCCATATCCTGCATCCAGCCCGAGGCGGTGCCTTCGGCCATTGCATCCCCACCGCGCCCGTGGCCCTGCAAGCGGGTGTAGACCAGATTGGCCCCCAAAGCCTCTGCGACCATATCGGGGACCGGGCGAATTTCTTCGGACGAGGCGGAAAACCCGTGCACATACAGGATGGAAACCGGCGTGCGCTGTTCTTTGAACCCGTCTCGCCAGATAACCCGTTTCTCAACACCCGGAGTAATGTCATCGAAAGTGGACTCGACGCTTTCGAAATAGACCTGCACCCCTTCGCCAAACTTGCGGGGTTCAAATGTCGGATTCAGGTTCACCTCTTCGCGGGGGCCGAACCAATAGATCAAAGCGCCAGCCGCAACCAGCACTAGAAGAAAACGACCTATAATTTTGCCGAATGCCCGGATCATTGCACGCCCATCACTTCAAGCACGGCGTTTTCGATGATCTCAAGGCATGGCCCGTCCGAGAATCTGTGGTCAGCGTCCTTGACCAACAGCAGACGCATGTCAGGTCCCGTGGCGTGGTCCAATAGACGCATTGCGGTTGCACTGGAAACCGCCGTATCTGCAGTCCCCTGCAGAAAACGAACCGGAAAAGGAAGGTTCATTCCATCCCGCAAAACCAGCCGTTGTCTTCCATCTTCGATCATACGCTTCGTGATGATGTAGGGCTCCATATAGTCCGAGGGCAGTTCGACATACCCTTCGGTCTCCAACACCTGTTTTTGCGTGTCAGAAAACGATGCCCAATACCCGTCCTCGGTAAAATCCGGGGCCGCGGCAATTGTGACCATACCGGCAATCCGGTCCGGTATCGCTTTGGCCAGTAAAAGCGCCTGCCAGCCGCCCATTGACGACCCAACAATAATCAAAGGCCCAACTGTCAGCTCAGTCACGGCGGCCAGAGTGTCATCGTGCCAGTCCCCGATACAGCCGTCCTCAAACTTGTCCGAACTTTCACCGTGACCAGAATAATCAAACCGCAGGAATGCCTGACCGCGCGCCTTGGCCCAAGCCTCAAGATGCACCGCCTTGGTGCCCTCCATGTCAGACTTCAGCCCGCCCAAAAACACAACCGTCGGCCCTGCCCCATCGCTTTTGCGATAAGCCAGCCGCCGCCCTTGCGCCGTTTCCAGAAAATCCGTCGCTGCCATGTCGCCCTCTTTCCTTTTGGGGTTCATCATGCACGGCTGCCCGGTGGCTGCAATTCCCGAATTCGAACCTCCCGCCGCGTCAACCACAGCGCGGTTGGGTGCTTGACAGGTCATGCTGCAACTGCCAAATGGATCGAACACACATAACCCGCAACCGGGCGTTCAGTGGGCGCCAAACCGACGAGGAGAGCCGATATGGCCCTAGACTCACAGCCAGTCTCCCTTACTTTTCCCGATGGCAATGCACGATCCTATGACGCAGGCGTCACGCCAGCTCAGGTCGCTGCTGATATCTCGAACTCATTGGCCAAAAAGGCCATCTCGGCCACCGTGAACGGCCAGCACTGGGACCTGCAGTGGCCCATCAAATCTGACGCGCAGATCGCCATCCACACCATGAAAGATGAGGAACAGGCCAACGAGCTGATCCGTCACGATCTGGCGCACGTGATGGCGCGTGCAGTGCAGGAAATCTGGCCTGCAACCAAGGTCACCATCGGCCCCGTGATTGACAACGGTTGGTACTATGATTTCGACCGGGAAGAACCGTTCACGCCCGAAGATCTCGGCCTCATCGAGAAAAAGATGAAGGAGATCATCAATAAGCGCGATCCCGTCACCACCGAAATCTGGGACCGTCAGCGCGCAATCGAATTCTACAAGGCCAATAACGAGCCTTATAAAGTCGAGCTGATCGAAGCCATTCCGGGTGACGAACCGCTTCGCATGTACTGGCACGGCCACTGGCAGGACCTCTGCCGTGGCCCGCACTTGCAGCACACCGGCCAACTGCCGGGCGACGCCTTCAAGCTGATGAGCATTGCTGGCGCCTATTGGCGTGGCGACAGTTCGCGTGCGATGCTGCAGCGTATTTATGGCGTGGCCTTCACCGGCAAGGAAAAGCTGAAAGCGCACCTGCACATGCTGGAAGAGGCCGCCAAACGTGACCACCGCAAGCTGGGCCGCGAGATGAACCTGTTCCACATGCAGGAAGAGGCACCGGGTCAGATTTTCTGGCACCCGAATGGCTGGAAAATCTATACCACTCTGCAGGACTATATGCGCCGGATGCAGGAACGCGACGGTTACGTCGAGGTGAACACGCCGCAGGTCGTAGACCGCAAACTGTGGGAAGCGTCTGGCCACTGGGACAAGTATCAGGAGAACATGTTCATCGTCGAAGTGGACGAAGAGCATGCCCGCGAAAAGGCGATCAATGCGCTGAAACCGATGAACTGCCCGTGCCACGTGCAAGTGTTCAATCAAGGCCTGAAGTCCTATCGCGACCTGCCCCTGCGTATGGCGGAGTTTGGATCGTGCGCCCGGTACGAACCCTCGGGCGCTTTGCATGGGATCATGCGGGTCCGTGGTTTCACGCAGGACGATGGCCATATCTTCTGCGCCGAGGAACAGATCGAATCTGAGACCGCCAAGTTCATCGCGTTCCTGTCCAAGGTCTATGCTGACCTCGGGTTCCATGACTGGACTATTAAACTGTCGACTCGACCGGAAAAACGGATCGGATCGGACGAAAGCTGGGATCTGGTCGAAAAGGCGCTGGGGGATGCCTGTAAGGCAGCGGGCTATGACTATGAGGTTCTGGAAGGCGAAGGCGCGTTTTATGGCCCCAAGCTGGAATTCACTCTGACCGACGCGATCGGCCGGACATGGCAGTGCGGCACCCTGCAAGTTGATCCCAACTTGCCCGAACGTCTGGATGCAAACTTTATCGGAGCCGATGGCGCAAAGCATCGTCCGTTCATGCTGCACCGGGCGACACTGGGCTCGTTCGAACGCTTCATAGGAATCCTGATCGAAGAGCACGCTGGCAAGTTGCCGTTCTGGTTGGCCCCGCGACAGGTCGTGGTCGCCTCGATTACGTCAGAGGCGGATGACTATGTATTGGAAGTTGTCGAAACGCTGAAGGCCGCGGGCGTGCGTGCCGAGGCGGATATTCGCAACGAAAAGATCAACTACAAGGTCCGGGAGCACTCGGTCGGCAAGGTGCCGATCATTCTGGCCGTCGGTCACCGCGAAGTTGACGAGCGTACGGTAAGTGTGCGCCGCCTTGGCGAAAAACAGACACAGGTTCAATCGCTTGAGGCTGTAACAAAAGAGTTGTCTTTGGCGGCTACCCCGCCCGACCTTCTGTAACATTCGGCGATAATTTGCACGAAATCCGGCCTCGAATTAGAGGCTGGATTGAAACATTTTCAATTTTTCATTTCAAAAACAGTTTGTTAACCTTCAAGAGGGCATTACGCTCTTTGACGGGGTTGTGAGACACGGGCTCGTGAATTCACCTGCCCCGATTTAGCTACTACCTTTGTCATTGTCACAAGAAGACATACGCAGTCATCAAAAGGGATTACCGAGATGTCGAACACCGCAAAAACCCTGGTTATCGCAAGCGCAGTTGCAGCAGCCGTATCTGGCGTCGCCACAACCGCCTCCGCACAAGCCAAAGAAAAATGCTATGGCGTTTCGCTGGCCGGTCAGAACGACTGTGCCGCTGGCCCCGGCACCACCTGCGCGGGCACCTCGACCGTTGACTATCAGGGCAATGCCTGGACCTTGGTCGACGCTGGAACCTGCGCCGATATCGAACTGCCCAAGTCGGCAGATGGTGCAGCGCGCGAAGGTTCGCTGGAACCGCTGGAGCGCGACCTGCCGGCATAAGCCCAAGCATCTGAGAATCGGAGGGGCGGGCCCTATCGCCCGCCTCTTTTCGTGACCGGAGGATTTGCACATGCTGGATAGTTCACTTCGATCGAACAGACTGCCCGCGGCACCGGGCGTCGGGTATAAACCCCAGCATTACGACCAGATTCTGGACCATGCGCATCCGGTCAGCTGGCTTGAGATCCATGCCGAAAACTACATGGGTGATGGCGGCAGGCCGCTGGCTCAATTGCGCCACCTCTCTAAAAAATTCCCCATTTCCGTCCACGGCGTCGGCCTCTCGATCGGTGGAGAAGGCCCCTTGGACCCCGATCACCTGGCGCGCCTGAAACACTTGGTGGGGTGGCTGAATCCGGCCAGCTTTTCCGAGCATCTGGCCTGGTCGACCCATGACAGTCATTTCCTGAACGATCTTCTGCCCCTGCCCTACACGGACGAAACGCTGGAGCGTATCTGTGCCCATATAGATCAGGTTCAGGAAACCGTGGGGCGGCAAATGCTGTTGGAAAACCCATCCAGCTATTTGGCTTTTGAAGAAAGTACATGGTCCGAGCCTGACTTCCTGCGGGAAATCGCACGTCGGACAGGATGTGGTCTTTTACTGGACGTGAACAACGTCTTTGTGTCGGCCACCAATCTGGACTTCTCGCCGCAGAGCTACATCGACGCCTACCCGCTGGACAACGTCCACGAGATCCACCTTGGCGGTCATGACGAAGACGAAGACGACCATGGTCGTCCCTTGCTGATCGACAGCCACGGTCGCGAAGTCGTTGATCCCGTGTGGACGTTGCTGGATTACGTGTTGGACCGTTCCGGCCCGAAACCCGTACTGATCGAATGGGATACGGACGTACCCGACTGGTCCGTTCTTCGGGCTGAAGCAGATCGGGCGCAGGCGGCACTGGACCGCATCCCAGCATGAGCGTTTCGCAAACCACGTTCCGCGCAGCCCTGCTTGACCCGTCGGCGGCCGTTCCGGACGGTTTGTGGGATGCCGCAGAACGCCCCGCCGGGCGACGGTTCAGCGTTTACCGCAACAACGTGGCTGTTTCGCTGACCGAAGCGATGCATCAGGCCTTTCCGGTGATCTCACGGCTGTTGGGATCTCAGAACATGGATGGGCTTGCCGGGCTTTTCCTGCGCAAACATCCCCCGTCTTCACCGCTGATGATGTTCTACGGTGAGGAATTTCCGGAGTTCCTTGCCGGGATGGAGCAGCTGTCACACCTTGGCTACCTTGCCGACGTCGCGCGTCTGGAACTGGCGCTGCGCCGGTCCTACCACTCTGCTGACAGCCAACCTGCACCGCCTGATGCGCTGGCCATCCCACCGGAAGAGATCGTTCTGGCAAAGCTGGAATTTGCGCCATCCATGAAGGTTCTTCGGTCAGATTGGCCGCTGTTTTCGATCTGGCGCTTCAATTCAGAAGACGGTGCACCAAAACCTGCCCCCGGATCCGAAGATATCCTGATCACCCGGCCCGAATTCGACCCGGCCCCGCATTTTCTGCCCAAAGGCGGAGCGGACTGGATCGCGCACGTTCAGGCCGGACTTACCATTGGCGAGGCATTTGAACAAACCTCTGCCGAATTCCCCGAATTTGACCTTGGGGCCACTCTGGCGCTGCTTTTGCAGGGCGGCGCAATAACCTCTGTGACTATCGAAAGGCTGGCAACATGACTGCCCTGATCTCATTGCACAACAATACCCTGGGAAGGTTGGAATTGACCTCTGGCTGGTTGACGCCGACCCTGGCGCGGGTCGTGTTCATCGCGGTTCTGCTGTTCTATTTCTGGAATTCAGCAATGACAAAAATCGACGGTTCGATATTCTCGCCGTCTGCAGGCGCGTTTGGTCAGATCTTTCCAAAAGCGGCCGAAGCCGCCTTGTACGATATTTCTCAGCTGACCATTGTCCAGCGTATCGTGATTTTCCTAGGTACCGTTGCAGAGTTCGTTCTGCCCGCGCTGCTGCTGGTTGGCCTACTTACACGCCTGGCAGCATTGGGCATGATCGGTTTTATCTGGGTTCAGACCGCCACTGACGTTACCGGGCACGGAGTGAAACTTGGCAGCCTGTTCGACAATGCGATCTCATTGATAGACCAACGCATGATGTGGACTTTCCTGTTCCTCGTCATCGTCATTAATGGCGCAGGTCCGCTCTCGGCCGACCGAATCCTGCGCATTAAGTGAACTAGAAATGTGCCTTGGGCTCGTCCGGCTTTCCCGCGGCCAGCCCAAGGATGCCCGCCACGGCGGCAAAGGCCACCGGGAACATCGTAAAGACGTTGAATCCAAACGCGAAATACATCCCGACGGCTGAGATCAGCAGCAATATTCCACCGATCAGAGCCCGCGCATGGGCCATTGCGCCCCCCGCGATGGCCAGCAAAGGCGCAATAATGGAAGCGGTCTGGATGAACTGTACGTTGTCCACTTGCTCAGCAAGGCCTTCGATCTCGCCGTAGTGGTTTATGAATTCGATATAGCCATAGCCAAAAAAGCCAACAATCATTCCGATCAAACCGGCAATGACGCCCAAAATCATTGATGCGTTGCGCATTTAAACCCTCATATTTACGTCAGACACATAAGCGCCCGATCAGGCAACGCCAAGGCTTGCTTTGGTTTTCGCGGTCCAGCCCAACAACAACGTACCGTCATCTTCGATCAAGGGGCGCTTCATCAAAGTCGGGTGTTCCTTCAGCAACTCCAGCGGTGGTCGCGTGCGTTGTTCCGCGTCCAATCCACGCCAAGTTGTCGACCGGGTATTGAGCAAAGCTTCGCCGAAGGTATCAAACGCCTCTGTCAGGACAGAATCGGGAACTCCTTGCGCGCGAACGTCTACAAATTCAATATTTTCAATTTCTTTCAGTGCCTTACGGCAAGTATCACAGTTTTTCAGGCCATAAAGACGCATTTTGGGACCGTTCCTGTACTTGTATGAATTTTTGGCATTTTTGCCTGCTACATCCAGTTATTCTTGATTTTTTACTTCACCGTGCAATGTTGAAAAAGACGAAACACACAATTCGGGCTGCGTCGTGTGGGCGAAGCGGTGATGCGTTGTGGTTGCGTCAACCACTGCCCCCACCAATTTGTGGGACAACGTGTAAGTAGAAGGAGACACGGGAAATGCCAACTGGCACCGTGAAATGGTTTAATACCACGAAAGGCTATGGGTTTATTGCCCCTGACGAAGGTGGCAAGGACGTTTTTGTTCATATCTCGGCCGTAGAACGGTCCGGTCTGACCGGACTCGCTGACAATCAGAAAGTCTCGTATGAGTTGGAAGACGGACGCGACGGCCGACAAATGGCCTCTGATTTGAAGCCGTTATAAAACACCCCGTCATCTGCGGGTACTAAAAGCAGGCCAACGGCCAATTTCCGGCCGTTGTCCATTCTCAAGGGTTTGAAACCTTACCCTCGCGTCGGTTTGGTATCGGCATGAGTGCTTTCGTTTTAGCCGAACACCACGATTTCCGAGCGTTCTCACATCACACTGATGACTGATGTCATGAACCACTCGAAAAGGCGTCATGACATCAGAAGAAAGAGTTCTGTCGGCTTTAACCCTCGCGAATGACAGCCTCGAACTCGCGCCATTCCCGTGCCGTCATGCCCGAGTTTTCCTGCGTCACAGTTTCACCGGCCAACATGCGTCGCAGGCTATCAACCATCTGCGCCGAAAGGTTGACCGCACCCAAACGGTAATCTTCGAACGCTCTATACGCGAAGGGCACCCAGTCGGCGACGATCTTGCACATCATGTCGGCGTAAACTCGGATTTCGTACTGAGCATGTGGATCGGCCCGCAGGCGCAGGAAATGGAACAGGTTGTGCAGATCCACCTTCCAGTACCACTGCGTGTAGATATTCGCAGGCAGGTTCATGCGCGCCAATTCTCGCGCCAGCCCCTGCTGACCATCCTGGTTGATCATGGCTTCGTAATTGTCATAGCACCGCGCGCTGTCGGCCTTGAGCATTTCCAGAACGCGGGCTGCCTCTTCGCCTTGCAGGGCGTCGCCGCGGCCCTGATTGTTCACTTCGGACTGCGCGGCCACGTGGTCCGGTGCGGGGATATAGAACTCGCGGTCCAGAATCGAATAGCGGGCTGAGTATTCGTTCACGTTGGCGGTGCGGTGACGAATCCACTGACGGGCCACAAAGACCGGCAGTTTGACGTGCAGCTTGATTTCGCACATCTCGAACGGGGTCGAGTGCCAGTGCCGCATCAGATAGCGGATCAGACCCTCATCGTTCTGCACCGATTTGGTGCCCTTGCCGTAAGATACACGTGCCGCCTGACAAATTGCTGCGTCATCCCCCATGTAGTCAATGACGCGCACAAATCCGTGGTCCAGTACTTGATGCGCGGTATAGAGGTGGTCTTCCATCCCCTCAGCCACAACGCGGCGTGTTGGATGCGATTGCGCCCGTTGCGCTTCGATCTCGGCCAGTTGGTCAGAGGACAGCGGCATGAATGTTCCTTTCCAGCAATGAGTCGCTCACCACTATATATCGGCAATTCACAGACAGGAACCGCGACATGTGCACCAAGCGTCGCAATTTCCAAATTGTGTCCACCCTGCCCCTCGACACGCTTGGCCCGCGCGCTAAGCTGCAGCCCATCACCTGAATAGAAAGGAAGCCACAATGGGGCTGACATATCTTCACACCATGGTCCGCGTGAAGGATCTGGAGAAGTCGATGGCGTTCTATGAACTGCTGGGCCTGAAGGAAACCCGCCGTTATGACAGCGAAGCGGGCCGATTTTCACTGATCTTCATGGCCCCCCCGGGACAAGAGGATCGGCCGATCGAGCTGACGCATAACTGGGATGGGGATGACACCCTGCCCAGCGACAGCCGTCATTTCGGGCATCTCGCTTATGGGGTCGACAACATCTATGAGGTTTGCCAGCACCTGAAGGACAACGGCGTCGTGATCAATCGCCCACCGCGTGACGGGCGTATGGCGTTTGTGCGCTCACCCGACAATATCTCGGTCGAGCTGCTGCAAAATGGTGACGCGCTGGAACCGGCCGAGCCCTGGGCCAGCATGGAAAGTGCCGGTCACTGGTGATCCGCTGGCTGATAGCATTGGGTCTGGCCGTTCTGGCCAGCCCCGTTCGGGCCGAGACCTGTCGCCTTGCGCTGGCGCTCGCCATGGATATCTCGACTTCCGTGGACGAGAACGAAGACGTTTTGCAACGGCAGGGTCTTGCGGCTGCATTGATCGCACCAGAAGTGGTCGAGGCGTTTTTTTCCTCGCCCGCACCCGTGGCGCTGGCCGTGTATGAGTGGAGTGGTCGCACCACACAACGCGTTGTTCTGAACTGGACCATGATCAACACCGAAGCCGACCTGCTGGTTGCCGCCTCAACGGTGCAGCAATCGGTTCGCTCGGACAGCGCCTCGGCCACGGCAATGGGTTATGCCTTGGCGTTTGGCGCGACTTTGATGCAGCAAGCGCCACCCTGCCTTTTTAACACCATCGATTTGTCCGGCGATGGCTCAAACAATGACGGCTATGGGCCGGACTCGGCATACCGGCACTTTCCTTTTCAAAACGTCGTGGTCAACGGACTGGTGATCAACGCTGCTGATTTTGAAGGAGAGCTGTTCCTCATCCCGTTTTTCGAAAACAACGTTCTGCATGGTCCTGGCGCGTTTCTTGAAATCGCACAAGGATTCGAGGATTTTGAACGCGCGATGCGTCGCAAGCTGGAACGTGAGCTGAAAGGATTGCAGATCGGTGCGTTGAAGGAGGGTGCACATCAATGATCCGCCTCCTGGCCGCGATATTTGCCATGTTCGCCAGCGCCGCCGCGTCGGAATGCAGGCAAGCACTGGCGTTGGGGCTGGACGTGTCCGGTTCGGTCGACAGCACCGAGTATAGGATGCAAACCGGAGGTCTGGCGGCAGCCTTGCAACGCCCTGAAGTTGTTCAACTGATACTGTCCGACATCGGCGCGCCTGTGCGATTGGCTATCTACGAATGGAGCGAGACCCGCCATCAACGCATGTTGGTAAACTGGACTGAGATCCGCACGGCACAAGATCTTGCACTGATCAGCGACCAATTGAAGACCGTCGCGCGGGGTAACGCACCACAGGGCACGGCTGTTGGGTCAGCAATGCGGTTCGGAGCCAATCTACTGTCGCAGCAACCGAATTGCTGGAAACGCACATTGGATCTGTCAGGGGACGGCAAGCACAATCTGGGCCCTCATCCACGCAGCGTGAAAGCCGAACTGGAAAACACCGGCATCACGATCAATGGGCTGGTGATCGGAGCCGACGATCCCAGTCATGGCGACAAACGCTATGTCCAAGTCGGTGAGCTTTCCGCCTATTACAACACATGGGTTATACTGGGGCCCGGAGCATTCGTCGAAGTCGCTTTGGGCTTTGAGGCCTATGAGGACGCAATGACCCGAAAACTGATACGCGAGCTAGATGGGCTCACCCTGTCCGATGCCACAGATACCCTGCGCCCCTGATCAATAGATGTACCGGATTTGGTCCGTCCAATACCGCTCGACCCGCCGCAGGGATGTGGTGATATCATCGATGCCTTCCAGCCCCAACACGCCGCGATTTTGCAGCCCCTCAGCGTGGCGCGAAAACAGCTCAGATACGACATCGCGTATCTCACGACCGCGTGGGGTCAATCGAACCCTTACGGATCGGCGGTCGATCTCGCATCTTTGATGGTGCATGTACCCCATTTCGACCAGTTTCTTCAGGTTGTAGCTGACGTTGCTGCCCTGATAATACCCGCGACTTTTCAGTTCACCCGCGGTGACTTCATGGTCGCCGATATTGAACAAAAGCAAGGCCTGCACAGCGTTGATCTCCAATACGCCAACACGCTCAAACTCGTCCTTGATGACGTCCAATAGCAACCGGTGCAGCCGTTCCACCAAGGCAAGTGCCTCAAGATAGCTGGTCATGAACCCTTTGGTTCCCGGCGCGGAGACCTGCATTTCCATACTCATCCGATCCTCCGATTCAGTCGCGCTGTTTCAGGCAGGATGAATGGAAATCCCGAAAAATCGGTTAAGCCGGGTTTTCTTTTATTTTTGAAAGGTCTGAGCGATGTCCGATATCAATTCGGAATAGGTTTCGGGCGGCTGCACCTGCCCTGTGACCCACTGATAAAGATCCTGGTCGTTTTCGTGCAGCAACGCATCATAGTTATCCAGATCCGACGGCTCCATGGCCGTCAGGTTTCGGTCAGCATAGGCCGACAGGATCAGATCCATTTCCTTGATCCCACGTCGCATGGATCGCATCTTCAGCCGCTTAATTCTAACGTCCCGAGGTTCGTTCACCGACCTTGCTCCAGCATCAGACGCAGCCGTTTTTCCAGTTTCGCTGCCCGCTCGGCACTGGCGCGCATCTCGCCGCGAATGGAACGCAGCTCAGCCACGACATCCGCAAGCTCGGGTGCGCCCTCTTCCGCTTCGACGGGGGCATCCATGCCTTCGCCTTCACCGGTCAGCAACCACATGATCGACACGTTGACCATGCCTGCCATCATGGAAAGACGGTTCGCCCGCGGTTCGGACAGATCGTTTTCCCAAGCTGCAATTGTTGTCTTTTTCACGCCAAGCCTGCGGGCCATCTGGGCCTGGGTCATACCAGCCGCTTCGCGTGCCCCTGCCAGCCTGTCCCCGAATGTCGCAGAGTCCGGTCCGTACCAGTCATTCTCGTCGTTCATCGGGCTCTCCAATTCCATAATTCATATCGCTTGATCGTCATTCCGGCGCACCCTATGACAGTCAAGCTGAACATACAAATCGAGGCCGACCATGAGTTTCCTTTCTGCGACACTGTCACGCGTGAAGCCATCGCCCACCATTGCGATAACCGCTAAAGCGGCCGAGTTGAAAGCTGCCGGGCGCGATGTCATCGGCCTAAGCGCGGGCGAGCCCGATTTCGACACTCCGCAGAACATCAAGGACGCAGCAGTTGCGGCCATCGCGGCCGGTAAAACCAAATATACTGCGCCTGACGGCATCCCAGAATTGAAGCAAGCCGCCTGCGCCAAGATGAAGCGTGACCACGGGTTGGATTACACGCCCGCGCAGATTTCGGTCGGCACCGGCGGCAAGCAAACTTTGTACAATGCCCTGATGGCTACGATGAATGAGGGCGATGAAGTTGTGATCCCTGCACCCTATTGGGTTAGCTATCCCGACATGGTGCTTTTGGCCGGGGGCACTCCGGTAATCGCGGAAACTTCGATCCAGACCAACTTCAAACTCACTGCAGATCAGCTTGAGGCTGCGATCACGCCAAAGACCAAATGGCTTATCTTCAACTCACCGTCGAACCCCACTGGTGCAGGCTATAGCCGTGAAGAGCTGAAAGAACTGACCGATGTTCTGATGCGTCATCCGCATGTCTGGGTCATGTCCGACGACATGTATGAACATCTGGCCTATGACGGGTTCGAATTTTGCACCCCGGCCGAAGTCGAGCCCCGCCTTTATGACCGGACGCTGACCTGCAACGGTGTCTCCAAGGCCTACGCCATGACTGGGTGGCGCATAGGTTACGCGGCAGGACCGGTCGAGGTCATCGCCGCCATGCGCAAGATTCAATCGCAATCGACCTCGAACCCCTGCTCGGTCAGCCAATGGGCGGCGGTGGAGGCACTGAACGGCACTCAGTCCTTCCTGGCCCCCAACAACGAAACGTTCAAACGCCGCCGTGATCTTGTTGTGCGCATGTTGAACGATATCGACGGCATCAGCTGCCCGACACCCGAAGGCGCGTTCTATGTCTATCCGTCCATTGCCGGGTTGATTGGCAAAACCACCCCTGCAGGCACTGTGATCGACTCGGATGAGGCGTTTGCCACCGCTTTGCTGGAAGAGGTGGACGTGGCCGTCGTGTTCGGTGCGGCCTTTGGCCTGTCGCCAAACTTTCGCGTCAGCTATGCGACCTCGGACGAGGCGCTGACCGAAGCCTGCACCCGCATCCAGCGCTTTTGCGCATCATTGATTTGAGTAAGCGCAAATGACGTCGGAACTGCCCGAATATTATTTCCGCGTTCGCGAGAATGGTGCGGCGGTTTTCAGGGTCGACACTGAAAACCGCCAGCGCCGGATCGAGATGGATCAGATCGCGGTCATCAACATCCGCAATGGCGAGGTGAAACCGCAAGGCCAACGCACGTTGTCCGACGCCGACAAGGCCGAGATTGCCCGTTGGATGGAGGCGCGCAAAGCATTGCTCGCCCAGCGCGACATCGACGACATTCACCGCGCGGTTGATTACCTGAACCTCACCACGCAATGGGCGCAATCCAAGGCGACACCAGAGCAGCTTGAGGATGTAACCGACCGGTTGCTGCTGGCCATGCACGATCTACGTTCTGTCCTGGTGCGAAAAAAGGCAGACCGCTTCAGCAAAGACTGACCCGCCGAATCTTACTCGGCGGGCACACCGACCTCGCGGACGGACCGCATCCAGAACCGCGCCATCAGCATAACCGCTGCGCAGGCCAGGCCCAGAACAAGGCCCAGCCAGACTCCGATTCCATCCATGCCCAAGACGAAGCCGAAGTAATACGACGACGTGATCCCCACGCCCCAATAGCTGAGTGCGGCCATGACCATCGGGACCTTTGCATCCTGCAACCCACGCAGGAGGCCAAGCGCAATGACCTGTGCCCCGTCCACCAATTGGAACAAAGCCGCCATGGCCAGCAGGCCTGTACCGATCATCAGAATTTCCGGACGCTGCGGGTCATCCGGTTCCATGAACAGGGAAATCAAAGGCTCAGCATAGGCAAGGAACAGGATAACAGTCACGACCGAGATCACCAAAGACATCCCCGTCACCGCAATCGCGCCGCGTTCCAGATGTGGCCTATCTTTCCGGCCCAACGCATTCCCTGCCCGGATCGTCGCAGCGTTTGACAGCCCCAGATGCACCATGAACGTCGCGGATGCCAAATTAAGTGCAATGCCATGTGCCGCCAGCGGAACCTGACCCAGCCAGCCCATCATGATCGCCGACATTGCGAACAGGCTGACTTCGGACAGGGTCGTCAGGCCAATCGGCACGCCAAGGCGGAGAACGCTTAGAAACATCTCCCAATCCGGGCGCCAGAACCTTTGGAACAGGCTATGTTCGGGCAAAACGCGCATGGCGTAGATCACCACGCAGACCAACGATACGATCTGAGTGACAACCGACGCGATGGCGGCACCCATCACACCCAGCTCAGGGGCTCCCCAATTGCCGAAGATCAGGGCATAGTTGGTAATCGCATTGACCACTGCCGCGGCCACGGTGATCCACAAAACGATCTGGGTGCGCTCCAACGCGGCCAGATAGGATTTCAGCACCATCACCAAAAGCGCCGGAATTAGGCCCCACCCAGCAACCCTGAGGTACTGGGACGCAGTTTCAGCGACTTGCGGGTCCTGCTTCAACGCAAGGAAAATAGGGTAAGACCACCACAGCATTGGCATCATGACGGCCGCATAGATAAGCGACAACCACAACCCCATGCGCGTTGTACGGCGAATACTTGTTTCGTCTTCTTCGGCCGCAGCTGTCGCCACCATCGGCATGACGGCCAAACCGAATCCGGCCCCAAACAGGAACAGCACAAAGAAATAGCTGCTGGCCAAGGTCACGGCGGCCAGCGCCTCGACACCGTACCAACCCAGCATGACCGTATCCGTCAGCCCAATAGCAAATTGGGCCAAGTGCCCGCCGATCAGCGGCAGGCCCAGCACAGAAATGGCCCGGAAGTGGCCACGATATGTCATCACCTTACTCATCCGAACAGCCTTATGCCCGGCCCGAGGCCGGGACAAGAGGCGAAGGACGAAATTTCACCTTGAGACTACACCCGCAGGTTCAAATGTTACCTGAGAGGACTCCTGTCACACGGTTTCAGGATGCAGTGAATTACCCAGAATATGTTCCGAGTGCTGAATCACGTGATGCGCCTGGCCGACGATCAAAGGATCGGGGCTGTCGACGATTTCATGGTTCTTGTCCGGATAGTCCAGCGTAGACAGGAAGTGGCGCATGCAATTCAGGCGCGCGCGCTTTTTGTCGTTCGATTTCACGATGGTCCACGGGGCGTCGGCGGTATCGGTATAGAAGAACATCGCCTCCTTGGCCTCGGTATAATCGTCCCATTTATCAAGGCTGGCCTTGTCGATCGGTGACAGTTTCCACTGTTTCAGAGGATCGGTTTCGCGGCTTTTAAACCGGCGTTGCTGTTCAGGCTGCGTAACCGAGAACCAGTATTTGTAGAGCTGGATACCCGAGCGCACCAGCATCCGCTCCAGTTCGGGTGTTTGACGCATGAACTCGAGATACTCGTTGGGCGAACAAAAACCCATGACCCGTTCAACCCCGGCGCGGTTGTACCAGGACCGGTCGTAGAAAACCATTTCGCCGACCGTGGGCAATTCCTGAACATAGCGCTGATAGTACCACTGTCCCTTCTCTTCCCAGGTGGGTTTATTCAGCGCAACTACACGCGCTTGGCGTGGGTTCAGGTGCTCCATGAATCGTTTGATCGTTCCACCTTTGCCTGCGGCATCCCTGCCCTCAAACAACAACACAAACCGCTGGCCGGTTTCCTGTGCCCAATGTTGTACTTTTAGCAATTCTGCCTGCAGTTGCGCCTTCTCCGCCTCATAGGCTTTGCGCGCCATCTTGCGATCGTAAGGATATTTGCCGCTTTCAAAGGCCTGACGAATTTTCTCTGGGCTAGGCTCGGTCGGTGAGGTTTTGGCTATCGCCGACAGGTTGGCAGGGTTTTGCACATTCTCGATCTGCGTCACTACTTCCATTCAGGTTCTCCTTGTCTCACTGTCCGGGAAAACGCCTAGCAGTCGGGTGAAAAACACGCTTTGATTGGTGTCAAATTTCTACATCTTTCTGGGCGTGTGCTTCAGGTACAACAAAGGGCTTCGGCTATGGAAAACAAGTTCATTGATCTTAACGGCCAGAGGTTCCTACTGCGCAGCTGGGGGGACCCCGACCTTCCGCCCCTGTTGATGCTTCACGGGTTTCCCGAATATAGCGGCGCGTGGCAAGACCTGGCCCCGCATTTGTCCTCCGACTTTCATTGCATCGCCCCCGATCAACGCGGTTACGGGCAAAGCTGGGCACCGGAGGGCGTCGGCCATTATGCCCTGTCGCGACTGGTCTCGGACATGGTGACGCTGATTAAGGGGTTCGACCGTCCGATTTGTGTTCTTGGCCACGATTGGGGAGCGTCCGTGGCCTATGGTTTGGCCATGTTCCGCCCTGATCTGGTGGACCGGTTGATCATCGCCAACGGCGTTCACCCGGCGCCCTTCCAACGGGCCATGGCAGCAGGAGGCGCGCAATCCGAGGCTTCGCAATACATCAATGCCCTGCGCGCACCTGACGCGGCAGAGCGTTTGTCGGCGGACAATTTCTCCAAGCTCGAACAGTTCTTTCGTTTCGGGATGGGCACAAACTGGCTGACGGACCAGCAAATGCAGGTCTATCGTTCGGAATGGGCGCGGCCCAGGCGGCTGGAAGCCATGTTGAACTGGTATCGGGCGTCACCGCTGGTGGTTGCGAAACCCGGCGAACCGCGCACGGATCTGCCAGAGCTGCCGAAGGACCGGTTGATGGTTCGCTGCCCCCACCTGTTGCTGTGGGGGCGTGAAGACAAGGCGTTGCTGCCAGAATCCACTGAGGGTCTGGAAGACTACGCGCCCGACTTGACGCGCATCGACATTCCGAACGCTGATCACTGGCTGCATCACCAACAGCCCGAAGCTGTGGCACAGGCAATCATGGGCTGGATGGCGCGCTAAATTCGTTTACCGGTGCCCCCAATCCGCCGGGTCATCCGAGTTGTTGGGTGACAGGCCCAATATGTCACCATCTGTGGAACACCCCAGCCCCAAAACGGTCCGGTTCGCATAAGAGAAATACGCGCAGACCTGATTGATTTCGAGGATCTCGCCATCGTCCCATCCGGCCGTGCGCAGGGCTTCCACGTCTTGCCGTTTTAACTCCGCCGGGGTCTCGGTCAGTTTGCGCGCGTAACGCATGGCCTCAATTTGGGCCGCATCCAACGGGGCCTCCTCTGGCGTGCCAGCCTCAATCGCCGCACGAATTGCCTGACTACGCTCCGGATCGCCCAACAAGCGCTGCAGACCGCTGTAATGGTGCTCAACACAATAACTGCATTTGTTCAACGCGCTGACCCACACGCCCAGCACCTCAAGAAACCACTTCGGGATCGTGTTGGCCGAATGGTGCAGCACGTTCTTGTACATGGCCATGTGACCTTCCATCGAATGTGGCCGCAAGGAATGCACCATCATGATGTTGTCGACGTTGTTGCCGGGGCCCGTAACACGGTCGTACAGTTTCCTGAGTTTTCCTGTTGCTTCATCAAAAGGGATGGTTCTGATCCAGCTCATCTCTTTGCCTCCGGTATCCATTTGCTTTTGCAGCCAAACCTAAACAGAATGCAGGAAAAGTGCGAGGCCTTGGCGGCAACGTCTACCTGGAACATTTCACCTGACTGCAATGAGATCGCTCTGGGCATTCTCCACCGCCACCTGATAAAGAACTGCCGACCCCCCGTTTCACAATTTTGATTTTTCAGCGATGCGCCTTCCTCTGTTCTTGTTTGTCCTGTCAATCTGCGGCCTGTTTGCGGCACTGTTCCACCCTGCTCTTTCTGATTGGGCAATGGTCGCGGGGCCTTGCACCATCGCAAGCGCGATATTGCTGCTTGGAAAATGGTTGCGCAGATCGAAAGCCCCGAAGAACTGGGCCGTAGTTGATGGATCAAATATTTTGCACTGGCGAGAGGGCATTCCGGATATTGCCACCGTGCGCGAAGTTGTCGACGCTTTGATCGCCTCGGGCCTGACTCCCGGCGTCGTGTTCGATGCAAATGTCGGCTACAAAATCTCGGATCGCTACATGAACGACAAAACCCTTGCCTCACTGCTTGGGTTGTCCGTAGACCGCGTTATGGTCGCACCCAAGGGAACGCCAGCCGACCCGCTTGTTCTACAGGTCGCTCGCGACCTAGGGGCTACCATTGTCACAAATGACCGTTTTCGCGATTGGGTTGACGATTATCCGGATGTGCTGCAGGCCAAAGAGCTTGTGCAGGGTGGCTATCGGAATGGGGCTCTCTGGCTGGCGTTGTGACCATGGTTCCAGCTTGGTCAAACATGTAGCGTTTCAACCTCAGCTCCCAATCACGGCGCACCACAGCCGACAAACCGCACACAACACTTCGCGCGCCCCTTCCCCCGGACCACATCACCTGCCATAATGGGACCAAACCCAAAAACAAGAGCAGCACCCATGCCCGACGATCTGTTGACGCCAGAAGCGACCAATACCTATGACGCCTCCTCAATCGAGGTGCTTGAAGGTCTGGAACCGGTCCGCAAACGCCCCGGCATGTATATTGGCGGCACCGATGAACGTGCTTTGCACCATATGGTGGCCGAAATCCTCGACAACTCGATGGACGAAGCGGTCGCGGGCCACGCCAACCGGATCGAGGTTGAGCTGCACGCAGATTACGCCCTGACCGTGCGCGACAACGGGCGCGGCATTCCGATCGATCCGCATCCGAAATTTCCCGACAAATCAGCGCTAGAGGTGATCCTCTGCACCCTACACGCGGGTGGTAAGTTCTCGGGCAAGGCCTATCAGACCTCGGGCGGTCTGCACGGTGTGGGTGCGTCGGTTGTGAACGCCTTGTCGGATTCTATGGTCGTTCAGGTGGCGCGTGACAAACAGCTGTTCGAACAGCGCTTTTCACGCGGCATCCCTTTGGGCCCTGTCGAAAAAGTCGGCGCGGCGCCCAACCGGCGCGGCACCACTGTGACATTCCACGCAGATGAAGAGATCTTTGGCCACCACAAGTTCAAACCGGCGCGGCTGTTCAAATCCATCCGCTCCAAGGCCTACCTGTTCTCGGGCGTCGAAATTCGCTGGAAATCCCATATCGACGACGGCGAAACGCCAACCGAGGCCAGCTTCCACTTTCCCGGCGGTCTATCGGACTACCTGAAGGAAACGATGAACGGCTCGTCCACCTATGCCGAGCAACCTTTTGCAGGCACCGTGGACTTTCGGGAAAAGTTCGGCACCCCCGGCAAGGTCGAATGGGCGATCAACTGGACGCCCTCGCGCGACGGGTTCATCCAGTCCTACTGTAACACTGTCCCCACCCCCGAAGGCGGTACCCATGTGGCAGGTTTCTGGGCTGCGGTCCTGAAAGGGATCAAGGCTTACGGCGAGCTGATCAACAACAAGAAGGCCGCCCAGATCACCCGCGACGACCTGATCACCGGCGGCTGCGCGCTGGTGTCTTGCTTCATCAGTGAACCGGAATTCGTGGGCCAGACCAAAGACCGTCTGGCCACGGTCGAGGCACAACGGCTGGTGGAAAATTCGGTCCGCGACCATTTCGATAACTGGCTGGCCGCGGACACGAAATCCGCCGGTGCTATTCTCGATTTCCTCATTCTGAGGTCCGAAGAACGTCTGCGCCGACGCGCCGAGAAAGAAACACAACGTAAGTCCGCCACTAAAAAACTTCGTCTTCCCGGCAAGTTGGTGGACTGTTCTAGTTCAACACGCGACGGAACAGAATTATTCATCGTCGAAGGAGATTCTGCGGGCGGTTCTGCAAAAATGGGCCGAAACCGCAAAACGCAGGCCCTTTTGCCCCTGCGCGGCAAGATCCTGAACGTGCTGGGCGCGGCCAGTTCGAAACTGGGCACCAATGCCGAGATCAACGATCTGACCCAAGCGCTGGGTGTGGGACTTGGCACCAAGTTCAACGTCGACGACCTGCGTTATGACAAAATCATCATCATGACCGACGCGGATGTGGACGGGGCGCATATCGCGGCGCTGCTGATGACGTTCTTCTTTACCCAGATGCGGCCGATGATCGACACGGGCCACCTGTATCTGGCCTGTCCGCCCCTGTATCGCCTGACCCAAGGCGCTAAACGCGTCTACTGTCTGGACGAGGCCGAGCGGGATGAGTGGCTTGAGAAAGGTCTGGGCGGCAAGGGCAAGATCGACGTTTCCCGCTTCAAAGGTCTGGGTGAGATGGACGCCAAGGACCTGAAAGAGACCACGATGGACCCCGCGTCCCGGAAATTGATCCGGGTCACCATCGACGAGGATGAACCCGGCGAAACCGGCGATCTGGTCGAGCGCCTGATGGGCAAAAAACCCGAACTGCGGTTCCAATACATTCAGGAAAACGCGCGGTTTGTGGAGGAGTTGGATGTTTGAGTTCGCTGAAGACAATCCTCGGTTCAAGGATTGCTACAAGCGCTGACATCAATGGACTTTTTATTCCTGCAAACAGCCTAAGCGAGCATTTGAAATCCTACTCGGAACCAGCTGTATTTGCTGCAGATGATTGTGGCGAATACAACATGGGCCTTGGCGGCAGCATGGCCAAAGTGAAAATTGGCGATAGATATTTCGCCCTATTGTCTTTGCATCAAGTCAAGAAAGGTCAGTTCGACTTGGAGCAAATTAGTCTTTTCAATTACGTGACAAATACAATGGTAACGGCGCAAAAAGCCGTGTTTCCTATTCAATCAAATGAAAGCGCCGACTGCATCGACTGTGTGCTTTGCGAATTCACCGATCCGGTATTGAAGGGTAACCTATCTCGGAATGGTTGGTACGATGCAGAATACGATCTGTCATTTGCGAGTACTAGGTCGGCCATTGCAGTATTCGCAATTGGCTACCCTGGTTGCCGCAACGAGATTGACTACGGCAGCTTCCAGTTTTCTATCGGTCCAAATGAGGTCATTGGCACAGAGACTCTGCCATGTATCGGTGATAGGCTCAGCTTCAAACCAATAAACTCACTTGAGTACGAACCTAAGGGAATGAGCGGAAGCCCTGTTTTTGGTGTACATTTGTCTGACTTACATTTAAAGTTTTTCATGGCGGGTATCGTTACCGAGGCTTCCAAGGATCAGTTTCATTTTCTGCCGTTAAGCCGTCTAAGACGTTTTTTTGACCATGCTCTAACAAGTTAGGCCATTTTGCCCATTCTAGCCCCATACAACCCTCGTGCCCGGCCCTTAGGTCGGTTCGGAACGCGCCCGCCCTTGAGCGCAGGTCGGACGCATTGTTGATGCCTCGCATCAAGTATTGGATGGATAACGCGAGGCGCCCCCACATATGCACCCTAATCACCCCCCTTGCCTAACCCGTTGATCCCGTTCACACTTGCGCGCAATTGTCATCCAAGAACAAATTCTGAGGATCCGAGCGTCCAAGACCCAATTTGAACGAACAAATTTTCGAACGGGAGGACGACATGAAATCACTAACCCTCGGGCTGGCCTGTGCTTTGCTGGCCAGTCAGGCAGGCGCGCAGCAGTCGCTGATCGGCGCATCACCTATTCCGGTCGGGGCAGAGTTACGGTTCTGCTATTACAACGGCCTCGCTTATTCGGTGGACGCCTATGTTGTGATCTCTGGCAACAACACCGTGACCGAAACGTCCAGTGCGCGCGAAGAACACCTTCTGCGTTGTATCAAAGGCGGCGACGGCGTCATGAAGTGGAAACCAGAGAGCGGTATTCAGATCAATCGCTGAATTGAAAGGTCGGGCCTTCTAGCCCACCTTCCCCTCCAGCCAGTCCGCGATCTGGCCGGCGGGGTGTTCCCAGCCGGGTTCCATGAACAGGAAATGCGCGTGGTTTTCCACTGGCATAAACGTCGCGCGATCCCCGTACAGATTGGCCAGAGCACGGCAGGTGTCGGGGTTGACGGCGCGGTCCTCGGTTCCCGAGACGATCAGCACCGGGCAATCGACCTTGTCGATATCGACCTTCATCGCGTGGTGATCGTCGAACATCCAAAAGAACATCTCGAACATCACCCGCCCGCTTTCTGCACCCAGCTGGTCGAACACTTCACGCTGCTGCGCCTCGGGCATCTTGTTCAGCGCAAAAGGGGCCATCAGGTCGAACTCGACATGCATGGGCTGTTTCCAGAACGCCCCGCCCTCCATCAGCGCGCGCGGGATGGCGCGCTCATCGTCGGTTTCGGGCAAGGTGCCCCACGGCGCGTTCGGGTTGATCAAGACAATGGCACTGGCCAACCCACGCTCGGCCACCTGCTGCGCCACCACGCCCGCGATGGCATGGCCGAGGATGACAGGCTTGCTGTCCAAGCCCTGTACGAACTCGGCAATATCATTGGTATAATCCGCGACACTGGTATCCGTAAGCCCGGGGTCAGGTTCGGCCTTGGGGTCCCCGCCATGAAAGCGCAGTGCAGGGGTGTGCACCGTCCAGCCGCGCGCGCGGAAGAAACCCGCGTAGTCCGCCATGCACCAAGGTCCGGCAAAGGCCCCGTGGATCAGAACAATCTCTTTGGTCATCAAAACGCCCTCTCGTCACTTGCCCCCACTATGCGAGACGACAGGCGCGCGCGGCAAGGCCGCCGGGATCAGACCGACATACCGATCAGGGCTACGCCAACGGCCATCAGTAAGGCCGCACCAAGGCGACGCATCCAGTTGCCCTCATGCAGGAAGATAAACCCGATCAACGCAGCGAAGATCACCGAAGTCTCGCGCAGTGCTGAAACCGCACCCAGTGGTGCGAAATTCTTGGCGTAAAGCACCAGACCATAGGCCGTCATCGACACCAGCCCGCCCAGGATTCCGATCATCCAGACCTTGATCGGAAGCTGTGCCAACGTATCCCGCTTTTTGATGCCAACAAACCCGGCAATGAACAGGTGCAGGAACGCGCCCCAGGCCCAGTAGCTAAGCGTATTGCCCGACAACCGCACGCCGATGCCGTCCACGACCGAATAAATCGAGATGCAAAACCCGGTACCCAGTGCAAACCACAGCGCCCAGCGCCCGACGCCGGACCGCAAGGCACTCCAACTGCTGAGCTGAATACCAAGTGCGATCAGCGCAATCCCGCCCCATGCCTGCAGCGGAAGAACCTCGCCCACCAGGATCATCGCCCAGAGCGAGACCAACGCAGGCACGATACCGCGGGCGATCGGATAGACGACGCTCAGATCCCCATGCTGATAGGCTTTGCCGAGCATGTAGTAGTACCCAAAATGCACGACGGTCGAGATCAGGATATAGGGAAAGCTCTCAGCGCTGGGCAAAGGCAGCAGCAGGACCATGGCCGTTGCAGGGATAACATGCCCAAATGCGACAAGGCCCAATGTAGTCGTTCGGTCGGCGGCTGTTTTGACGATGGCGTTCCACACCGCATGCAGCAACGCAGCCGTCAAAATGATGGCGATGACAAACAGAGTCACGTCCGAACCTTTCGCGCAGAGAGAACCGGCCCAAGAAACGGGCCGGTTTCGTTACTTGCACAGAGCAAGACCGATCACAATGCAGCCTTAAACAGAGCGGTCAGATTGTCCTCTGTCAATTCGATTGGGTTACCACCACAAGACGGATCGATGATCGCGCCTTGCACCAGTTTCGGGATTGCAGCTTCGGTCACACCCAGTTCGGACAGTCTGGTTGGGATACCCAGCGCGTCGTTGAACTCCTGCACAAAGCCGCGGACGCCGTCAAAGCCGCCATCAATTCCCAGATAGGCCGCCGCTGACTGAAACCGGTCAGCGATAGCTGGGGCATTGAATTCCAGCACTGTGGGCATGCAAACCGCGTTGGTGGTGCCGTGGTGAGTGTTGAAAACAGCGCCAATCGGGTGGCTCATGGCGTGGATCGCGCCTAGGCCTTTCTGGAAGGCGGTCGCCCCCATCGCTGCCGCGCTCATCATCTGCGCGCGGGCCTCAATATCCGTGCCATCTGCATAGGCGCGTGGCAGGTACTCCTTGACCAGCCGCATACCTTCCAGCGCAATGCCGTGGCTCATCGGATGATAATGCGGGCTGGAATACGCCTCGACACAATGCGCAAATGCATCAAGACCGGTGCCCGCCGTGATGAATTTGGGCATGCCAACTGTTAGCTCGGGGTCGCAGATCACCACGGTCGGCAGAACCTTGGGATGGAATATGATCTTTTTCGCATGGGTTTCGGAATTCGTGATGACACTGGCGCGCCCGACCTCGGACCCGGTCCCGGCTGTGGTCGGCACAGCGATAATCGGTGCAATGACATCCGAATCCGCGCGTGTCCACCAATCGCCGATATCCTCGAAATCCCAAACCGGGCGCGTCTGCCCTGCCATAAAGGCAACCATCTTGCCCAGATCCAACCCGGAACCGCCGCCAAAAGCGATCACACCATCATGGCCGCCCGCATTGTAGGCCGCGACCCCTGCCTCAAGATTTTTTTCGTTCGGGTTAGGATCCACGTCGCTGAATAGCCCGCGCCCCAGCTCTGCGGCCTCCATGATATCCAGCGTTGCCGCGGTGATCGGCAGATCGGCCAACCCTTTGTCGGTGACCAACAACGGCCTTTTCATACCAGCGGCAGCACATGCCTCGGGCAGTTCCTTGATGCGGCCTGCGCCGAATTTGATAGCGGTCGGATACGACCAGTTTCCAACAAGTGACATGTCAGGTTTCCTTTGTGATTTGAGACCTGCCCGGCCGAGGGGGGTCAGTACCGGCCAGGCCGATGCCCTTAGCCCGTGACCTTTTTCAGGTGGTAGGATTTAGGACGTGTCAGGTTGTGATAGCCAATGACGGACAAACCGCCGCCGCGGCCGGTATTCTTGCAGCCAGTCCAACAAAGACCCGGATCCAGATAATCGGCGCGGTTCATGAACACG
Organism: Ruegeria sp. YTSC004; assembly: GCF_059609805.1. Lineage (NCBI taxonomy): Bacteria > Pseudomonadati > Pseudomonadota > Alphaproteobacteria > Rhodobacterales > Roseobacteraceae > Ruegeria > Ruegeria sp. YTSC004. Next base: position 73,741 of record NZ_JBXWMJ010000004.1, on the reverse strand, counting down.
GTTCCGGTTTCGATCGCATCGCCCACGCGTTCGGCCCGGTCTACATCGCGGGTCCACAGGCTGGCGGTCAGACCAAATTCACTGTCATTCATCAAAGCGATGGCTTCGTCGTCCGAGGACACTTTCATAATGCCGACCACGGGGCCGAAACTCTCGTCCTGCATCACCCGCATGTCATGGGTGACGTTGGTCAGGATCTGCGGTGTCAGATAGGCTCCACCATCGTCCTCGGGGAACGTGTCGATATGAGCCACCGCCCCGGCCGCAACAGCCTCGGCGATCTGCGCGCGCACCTCTTTGGCAAAGCGCACATTGGCCATCGGACCAATCGTTGTATCGCTGTCCAGAGGATTGCCCAGCTTATAGCCTTTCACTACATCGACTGCCTTGGCGACGAAGTCGTCATAAAGGCTTTCGTGAACGTAAATCCGCTCAATCCCACAACAGCACTGGCCCGAGTTGAACATGGCACCGTCGATCAGCGTTTCGACCGCTGCATCCAGATCAGCGTCATCCATGACATAGCCCGGATCCTTGCCACCCAGCTCGGTGCCAACACCGGTGAATGTCCCAGCAGCCGCGCGCTCCATCGCTTGGCCACCACCGACTGACCCGGTGAAGTTCACAAAGTCGAACGCATTGCCTGCGATCAGGTCATTAGTCACGTCATGGCTCAGGAAGACATTCTGAAACACATCTTCGGGTATACCCACGGAATGAAACGCTTGCGCCATGCGCTCGCCCACCAGCAGCGTCTGCGTGGCATGTTTCAGGATCACAGTGTTCCCCGCGATCAGCGCCGGGGCCACAGTGTTGATTGCGGTCATGTAGGGATAGTTCCAGGGCGCCACCACAAAGACCACGCCATGCGGAATGCGCTTGATATAGCGTTTGAAGGCTTCGTCCTCGCCCACTGCGATATCAGCCAGAGACGCCTCGGCAATCTGAGCCATATGGCTCGCACGTTCGTTAAAGCCGCCGAACTCACCGCCATAACGTACCGGACGCCCCATCATATGCGCCAACTCGGGCACAATCTCGTCATTCACTGCCCCAACCGCAGCCACACCGGCCATGACAAGATCAATACGTTCCTGCAACGGTCGCGCCGCCCATTCTGCCTGTGCCGCCCGCGATCGCGCTGCCGCTTCAAACGCCGCATCCCGTGACAACACCTCACGTTCAGCAAAAACCGATCCATCAATCGGCGAGACACATTTCAACATCTGCCCCATAACAACTCCATTTCCAAAAAAACAGGATCCCTGCTTCATCTAGCCACAAATTTCCTGGGGGCTGCCATTGATACGCCATTGGTTCGAGCGCCAATGGCGGCGGGCAAAGCCCCCAGCCGGACCCAATCTCAAGCCCGCTCAAACCCCCGGGCAATTTCCCAATCCGTCACAACTCGCTCGAATTCCTCGATCTCGACTTCCGCCGCGCGGGTATAGTGATCGACCACCTCTTCGCCCATGGCAGCCCGCAGCATCGATGACCCGTGCAAAGCATCCCGTGCTGCGCGCAGATTGCCGGGGATCATGCCGGTGTCACCCTGATAGACATCACCGGTGGTGGGCGATTGCAGTTCCAGGCCTTCTTCAATACCGGCGATCCCGGCGGCCAACATGCCAGCCATCGCCAGATACGGGTTCATATCTGATCCCGGAATACGACACTCAACCCGCACGGCTTTCGTCCCATCGCCGCACAGACGGAAGCCAGCCGTACGGTTGTCTACCGACCAGATAATCCGTGTCGGCGCAAAGGTACCCTTCATGAACCGCTTGTAGCTGTTGATGTAGGGGGCCATGAAATAGGTATAGTCAGCGGCATATTTCAGCAGGCCCGCCATATAGCTTTTCATCAGCGCCGACATACCCAACGCGTCATCCGCATCATAAAACGCTGGCTTGCCATCCGCCCAAAGCGACTGATGCACGTGGGACGAGCTGCCCACCTTGTCATGGTGCCACTTCGGCAGGAATGTCGCCGCGTGCCCGTGTTGCCAGGCGATCTCTTTCACCGCGTTCTTGGCGATCGAGTGGTATTCGGCCGTGTCCATCGCCGGGGCGTATTTGATGTTCAGCTCTTCCTGCCCGGTCTCGGCCTCACCCTTCGAGTTCTCAACCGGTATCCCCGCGTTCCACAAATGGTTGCGGATTGGGCGCATCACATGCTCTTCCTTGGTGGTCTGCAGGATGTGATAATCTTCGTTATAGCCCGAGATCGGCTCCAGATCGCGGAAGCCTTCCTTGCGGATCTGGTCAAAGCTTTTTTCGAACAGGAAAAACTCCAGTTCGGTGGCGCACATCGCGTCATAACCCATGGCTTTGAGGCGATTGACCTGTTTCTTCAGGATCGAGCGCGGCGCATGCGGCACTTCCTCATGCGTGTGGTGATCCAGCACATCGCACATCACCATCGCCGTGCCTTCCAGCCACGGCACCGGGCGCAGCGTGCTCAAGTCCGGCTTCATGACATAATCGCCATAACCCCGCTCCCAACTGGTCGAGGCATAGCCGTCCGGCGTGCCCATCTCCAGATCCGTGGCCAGCAGATAATTGCAACAATGGGTTTCTTCCCACGCACCTGCTACGAAATGACCTGCGTGAAACCGCTTGCCCATCAGCCGGCCCTGCATGTCCACCATGCAAACCAGTACGGTGTCGACCTCGCCCGTTTCGAATTTGGCTTTCAGATCGGCCAAAATCGCTTCATTGCCCATCATTGGTTTCCTTTGTCACTCAGAAAGACCTCGGTTTCGATTACCTGCCTTCAGTCATCGTTGGCTTCTTTTTCCATTTCCATCACCAGGCGCGTTTCCAGAACCTGACCGCTTTTGTAGAGGATCGGATAGGCGACGGCGGCGATGTGCCCGTGCAAGTCGCGCATGGACCGCAGGGTTTCCAAATGCAGGTCGCTGGACTGAAAACTCTCGGTCTGACCGCGCTCCAACCGTTTCAGGTGCGCCTTGCGGCTATTGCGGGACATCCGCTTGACCTCGGCCTTGTCCAACACCAGCCGGCGGGCACAATCCATGTCGTCCACCAACAGCACGTGACGCGCCAGCGAGAAGCTTTCCAGAATGGCCGCGTGCAAATCCTTCAGCTCTTTCCAGCCCTGCGCCGAGAACTCCGAACGTTCAGTATGCTTGATCTGCGCCGTCCGGGTCATCCGGTTGGAGACGACATCGCCCGCAGCTTCAAGACGGATGGCATATTCGACCAACCCTCGTGCGGCTTTGATCTGCCCTTTGCTCATATTCTGCCGCGGCATGCGCGCAACGAAACGGCGGATCTCGGTCAGTTGCGTATTGACCCGCTCATCCTGCTGCCAAAGCGCGGAAATCGCGTCGCTGTCATCCTGTTCGTAGATATCCAAAACGGGGCGGAACATACGCTCGACCTGCGTGATCATCTGCAACAGTTCGTGACGCACCGAGGACATCGCAACGCTGGCCCTTTCGCCGCTGGGGTCCCCCAGCGGTGTCAGCGCATCCGAAAACTGATCCAGCGCATTGGCCTCGGCTTTGGGCTCCGCCACCAGAACGGCCATCGGCTGTTCCAACTGGTTCACGAAACCCGTGGCCAGAAGGAATACAGCCAAATTGAATCCGATATGTGCAAAAATCAGAGACTGCGCCGGGCTCGTCACCAATAGCGCCTCGTGCAAACCGCCAACATTCACGACGATCAGCATTACCAGCGCCGCGCTTCCCCGCAATAAGAGGTTGGCCAGAGGGATACGCCGGGCTGAGACGGTCATATCGCGCGTCAGCCACATTGGAATAAAGGCCGAACCCAGATTTGCTCCCAGCACCAGCGACAAACCGGCGGCAAAGGGAATTGCACCGATCTGAACCAAGGCCACGCACATCAGGATCGTCGCGACCGAGCTGTGCATGACAAAGGCCAGCACCGCACCAACGATAAAGGCGCTGAAATAATCGGTCTCAAGATACCCTGCGATTGCGGGCAAAAACGCGCTTTCGCGGATCGGCTCAACTGCTTCGCGCAGGAATTGAAGCGAGATCAGGATAAAGGCGACGCCCAGAACGATCCGGCCCATAAGCCGTACATTCGACCGTTCGGATTTCAGGTACAGCCAACCGCCCAACGCCAACAATGCGGGTTGAAGCCAGCCCAGATCATAGGACAGAACCTGAATGACTAAAGCGGCGCCCAAATCCGCGCCCAGAACACCCGCCAGCGCCATCCCAAACGTCACCATCCCCGCCGCAGCGAAACCGGTCAGCAAAACCGTAACGGCGGCCGAGCTTTGCAGGATCGTGGCCAGAACCATGCCAGCCCCCCCTGCAACGAAGCTGTTGGAGTGGCGTGTCAGGATCGACTGAAACAGCGCACCAAAGCGCCGTTCGATACCGGTACGAACCAAGCGTACGGCGAATAGCAGCAACATGGTTGCGGCAAAAATCTCAATCAAAAAGCTCGCGATAGCCATATGTTCACACCTCGTCTGACCGGTGCGCACAAATGTGCTTCCGGTTTTGTTTTTCTATTCTTGGAACAGACGAGAGCATAAATGATGTCGCTTATTGATGTCCAATCCCGACGCACGGGGTGCCCCACGCGTCGGGAAGAAGGGTTTCTTAGGTGTAACGATAGGGCCGACCAGCCTTTAGCATCTCGGCGTTGTAACGCTTGAAGATGTCGACAACTTTCGCTTTGGTCTCGGACTCGGCTGCCACTTCGTCCCAGAACTTCACGGCGGCTTCCTCAACGGTTACCCATTCTTCGTCCGGGATAGAGGTCAATTGCATCTTGGTGCCGTTGACGCGCAGGTTGGCCTCACCACCCCAATACCACCACTGACGGTAGTAATGTGACTGATCACAGCAAACCTTGAACAGGGTCTGCAGATCTTCGGGTAGTTCGTTCCAGCGGTCCATGTTGGCAAAGAAGTGACCCGCCCATGCGCCCGACACGTTGTTGGTCAGGAAATAGTTGGTCACATCGGCCCAGCCGACGGTGTAGTCTTCGGTGATGCCCGACCAAGCGATACCGTCCAGTTCGCCCGTTTGAACCGCAACCTCGATGTCTTCCCACGGCAGGGTTACCGGCACGACGCCGAACTGAGACAGGAAGCGCCCCGCCGTCGGGAAGGTGAAGATGCGTTTGCCCTTCATATCCGCCAGGGAGTTGATCGGGTCCTTGGTCGCAAAGTGGCACGGGTCCCATGCGCCAGCGCTGATGTGTTTGACGCCGACCTTGGAGTATTCCTCGTCCCAGATCTCGTTCAGGCCCCACTGGTTGAACAGCACAGGCACGTCCAGAGAATAGCGCGAAGCGAACGGGAAATAGCCACCGAACACAGTTACTTCGGTAGGTGATGCCATCGAGTCATCGTCCGACTGAACCGCGTCGATGGTGCCTTTCTGCATCGCCCGGAACAGCTCTCCCGTGGGAACCAGCTGATCAGCATAGAACAGCTCGATCTGCATCCGGTCACCGGCGATCTGGTTGAACATCTTGATCGCAGGATCAATCACATGCTCAGCCAGCGCAGGACCTGCATAGGTCTGCATCCGCCATGTGATCGTGTTCTGCGCCAAGGCAGGCGTCGCCAGTGGTGCGGCAGCAACGCCAACCCCAGCGGTTTTCAGAAACTTACGTCTTGTCGTCATGTCAATTCCTCTCCGTTAAAGTTTCTGTGCCCGTTCACCGAGCATTCTTATTAGTTTCCATAGACATACCCGGGCAACCACAGAGCGATTTCCGGGAAAATCATGATGATTGTCAGCGCCAGCACCATCACCGCGACAAAAGGAAAGATCGAACCATAGATGTCCCGCAGGGTGATCTCTGGCGGGGCCATCGCGCGCATCAGGAACAGGTTATAGCCAAAGGGCGGCGTCATATAAGCGATCTGCGTCGTGATCGTATAAAGCACCCCGTACCAGATCAGATCAAAGCCCAACTCGCCGACCAGCGGGACATACAGCGGTGCCACGATGACCAGCATTGCTGTATCGTCCAGGAACGTGCCCATGACGATAAAGCTTAGCTGCATCAGGATCAGGATCATCCAGGGTGACAGGCCCAGCTGGTCTGTGAATAGGTTGTCGATGGCTTTCACCGCGCCGAGACCGTCAAATACGGCCCCAAAGCCCAGCGCGGCCAGAATAATCCACATGAACATGCAGGAAATGGCCAACGTCTGCTTGGTGCAGTCTTCGAAAATCTTCCAAGTCATGCGGCGCTTGATGACGGACACAGCCAGAGCGGTCAGCGCTCCGATCGCCGAGCTTTCCACCAGCGAGGTCCAACCATTCACAAACGGTACCATCATCGCCGCGAAGATTATCAGCGGCAGCGCCCCTGCTCCCAACAGCCTGATTTTTTCGGCCCATGGCACCTCATGCGCGTCTTCCATTGCGGGTCCCAGCTCGGGCTGAATGCGGCAGCGAATCCAGATGTACAGAATGAACATCGCGGCCATCAGAAGACCCGGGATAATCCCCGCCAGCCACAGTTGCCCGACAGGTTGCCGCGCGATCATCGCATAGAGGACCAGAACCACCGAGGGTGGAACCAGAATACCAAGACTAGAACCCGCCTGAATGACCCCGGTCACCATCGTCTTGTCGTAGCCGCGCCGAAGCAGTTCCGGCAGCGCAATGGTCGCACCAATGGCCATACCCGCAACGCTGAGGCCGTTCATGGCCGAGACCAGCACCATCAACCCGATAGTGCCGATGGCCAGACCACCATTGATGGGCCCCATCCAGACGTGGAACATCTTGTACAGGTCATCCGCCAGCCGGCTTTCGCTGAGCACATAGCCCATGAAAATGAACATCGGCAGTGTCAGCAGCGGATACCATTTCATCAGCTTCATCGCGGCCGAGAACGTGATGTCCTGCCCGCCTGTGCCCCAAAGCGCCAGCGCGGCAATGGTAGCCACCGCGCCAATCGCGCCAAAGACCCGCTGACCTGTGAACAGCATCAGCATCATCAATGCGAACATGAAGATGGCGATATATTCCTGGCTCATGCCCGCACGACCCCGATTTCCTGCCCGTTGATCCGGGCTATGTCTTTGAAGAATTCCGATATCGCCTGCAGCAGCATCAGGAAGAAGCCGAACACCATGATGGTTTTTACTGGCCAGATATACGGCCGCCACGCTGTTGATGAGCGTTCAAGCCGGCCAATTTCCTCACTGCCTGTCAACAGTCCAAAAAAGTAGGAGACCGGTTCATCGCCCCAATAGCCAAGGCTGTAGGCCGTCGACCCAAGCCCGCCATAAAACAATACCCCCAGGTAGAAGATCAGCAGCAGAACGGTGAAGGCATCGAACCAGGCTTTCCGGTGCGGGCTCCAGTTGTGATAAAACAGGTCCATTCGGACGTTCGATCCCAGCTGGATCGAATACGGTCCGCCCATAATGTAATAGGTCACCATCGCAAACTGCGCCATTTCCAGCGTCCAATGCGATGGCACGAAAAACGTTTTTGAGATCGAGGACCACAGCAGGATGCCCATCATGACAAACAGGCCCCACATCATGACCCGCCCGATCCGGTAATTCACCGCATCGACGACCCGCACATATGACGCCATCGCTTTGATCACGCCGCGCCCCCTTTCTGAAAATCTGCAAGGGTCCGCGCGATCCAGGAAACCAGGCAATCGGCCATAGCCTCCTGCTGCTCGGGCGTTTGTATCAGGTCATTGCGGATCTCGATCATGACGTTCAATAGCCCGTTCGGCAGCGCCTGCGCGTCAAGTGTATGGGCAACCCCGTCCGCCGCCGAATACGGCTCATTCAAGCGAGTCTCATAGGTTTGGTCGGCGGGTGCTGTCGTCATCATTGCCCGGGCGAACCGGTCATCCACCCCGTGTAATATGCCCAGTTCCACCTCACGCGTCTGACCATGGTAGACTGGTGTAAAGCTGTGGACCGTCACCATAAGTTCAAGCGTATCCCCATTTTGGGAGATCAGGTCAGACAGTGCCTTGCTGAAGGGCTGGTAGATGCTCTCAATCCTGCCTTCACGCTCTTCCTCGGACAGATCGACATTCGCTGGGATTTGATAGTCCTCGCTGCGCGCCGGCATGGCCCCTGCGGCTTCAGGCGGGCGATTGCAGTCATAGACCAGCCGGGACACCCCGCCATACACCAGAGGTGCCGACAGGCGTGCCGCCATCAGCTTGGCCACAGCCAATGCCCCGGGATCCCACGCGATGTGGCTTTGCAGCGCGCCCACAGGCAAACCCATATCCCCCAAAAACGCGGGAATGCGGCTGGACGCGTGTTCGCAGACCAGCATTACCGAAAGGGGACCATCCACTGTGTCCGTGTGAACGACTGTTCCGAAGTCCAAAATACCGCCTTGCGATTCCAATTAAGATGCGTGTGGAAAAATTTCCACAAGAGACCTTAACCTGTCAATATTTTTCCTGTATAAATTTCACCACTCTTGATATTGCTGAAAAATTATTCACACTAAGATCGAAAAGATGCAGGAGGAACGCCGCGTGCGGGTGACGGACAGGCTGCTGGCCCACAAAGACAAGATGACCCCATCCGAGCGTCAACTGGTAAGTGTATTGCTGGACGACTACCCTATGGCCGGTCTCGGCAGCATCACCGAACTGGCCAGCGCGGCCTCGGTGTCCACCACGACAGTCGCGCGGATGCTGCAAAAGACCGGGTTTCAAGGTTACCCGCAGTTTCAGGCCGCCCTGCGGGGCGAAGTGAAAGAAATGATCTCGGGGCCGGTCGCCAAACGTGACTTGTGGCAAAACGATCTGCCTGAAGAGCATATCCTGAACCGGTATTCCCAACAGACACTCGCCAATCAAAAACGCACGATTGATGAGGTTGATCCAGACGAATTCGACAGTTTCTGCAACTTGTTATGTGACCCCAACCGGCGCATCTTTATCACCGGTGGACGCATTACCGGCACGTTGGCCCAATACCTGTACCTGCACCTGCAGATGATCCGCCCCGACGTGCGGCTGCTTCCCGTTGCGGCATCGTGGACACACGATTTGCTGGACGTACGCAAAGACGATGTGCTGGTCGCACTGGATGTTCGCCGATATGAAAACGCGTCCCTACTGATCGGCCAGCTGTGCCATGAACGCGAGGCTGAAATTGTTCTGTTCACCGATCAGTGGCGCTCACCCATTCATCGGCTGGCCAAACACACCTTTGCGGCGCGTATTGCCGTGCCGTCGGCGTGGGATTCAATGGCAGCCATTCTGGTTTTGATGGAATGCGTCATCGCCGAAGTACAGGAAAGGCTGTGGGATTCGGTTAAAGAGCGCACAGATGAGCTGGAACAGGCCTTTGACCGCACCAAACTGTTCCGGAAATTCGGCCAAAGCTCGGGCTCATAACGGCTTTTTACCACCCAAACGGAACAACTGAGCGTGAGGAGTGTTGCCAGCCGCATAGCAGGCCGTCACTTTGAAGGCATGAGTTTCGTGACCCAAAACCAACTACCGCTTTTGATCCTGTTCTTTCTGATTGGATTGATTGGCACCGCCTTTCTTTTCCGTAAACCCGCCGGGCATCGCGCCTGGAAACTCGCGGACCTCGTCTGGGTTGTACTGGGTGGCGTTGGCGCGCTGGTCGCGGTTTTGGCCGGGCTTTACACTTCGGATAGCTCGCGACTGGACCGCCAGATAGACGTGGCTTACGCCGCCGGGCTGGCCTTTGACCGCGATGCCGCGCGGTTCCGCCTGCGGTTCTGCGACCCGGCCTTTGACCCGGATACTGCTATTCTGTGCGAAAAGGTTGAATTCCTGTCGGCCTCAACCGCCAGCAATGCCGACCTGCCATTGTTCATCGCAGTCACAAATGAGGTCGCGCCACTGCAGGGGCTGCATTTTTTGTTTGGCAGTCAGGCAAAAGACGAACAGGACGAAATGCGCGCAATGGCCGACAAGGCTGATGCGTTCAACATCGATCAGTTCCTAGTCTTTACCACTCTGGACGACATAACACAGGCCGCGATCGACAACATGCGCCGCAAGGTTCCCGCGATTGCCGGTGACTATCTGATCCTGGCGCAAAGCTATGATGATCTGGTGGAACAGGTCGGCAAGTTGAAGGACGAATGGGAATACCTGCAAGACAATGCGCACATACTTGTGCTGCAGATCATCGCGTTATGTCTGGTCAGTTTCGCAGCGCCGTTCCGGCTGGGCAAGTCCGTGGTCGAGCTGCGCGCGTCGCTCAGCGCCGATAGTCCTGCGCCAGCTTCGCAGGATCTGCCCCCAGAAAATACCGCGTCAGAGTCCACAGGTTCCGCCCTCCCCGACGCAACCAGCCCGCACGCTCATAGCGATCCGCGCTCGTAACTGCCCGGCTGGGCAGCAAGGTGATGCCGCGCAAGCTGCGGACCAAAGCGACGTCCTCCATCAAGGGTTGATCGGGAAAGCCCCCCGCCTTTCGATACATCTCACTCGGGACCAACAGGCCCTGATCGCCATATGGCAGGCCAAACAGGCGACTGCGCAGATTGGCCCAACCCGCCACCCATGCCGGCGCAAAGCCTGACGCCCGAAACGCCAAGCGAAAAGCAGCCGGGGTTCCGGTGAAAAGATGGTCGACTACAACCTTAACCCACCCTGCTTGCAAAACTGTGTCGGCATGCAAAACAAGCAGCCAGTCCCCTTTGGTTGCTGCGCATCCTCTGGCCAATTGCCCCCCGCGCGAAGGTGGCCCGGTCACGATCTCAGCACCGGCCTCATCCGCAATCTTTAAAGTCAGATCAGTCGACCCACCGTCCGAGACGATCAATTCGCGGATCAGCCCCGCATGCAGGCCTTCCATCAAGGCCGCAAGGGTCGCGGGAAGGGTTCCTTCCGAATTCAGGGTCGGGATAACGATGCTAATCGGCGCAGGCACGGCGGAAACCCTCTGGTCATGGCAGCGGAAACCCCTATATCACGAGGTCCGAGGAAAAGACGAGGACAACCCAGATGCCCAACCGCCGTATATTGCGCCTGAGCGGCTCGGACACCGACAGCTTTCTTCAAGGGTTGATCACCAACGACATCGCAGGATTAGACAATGGGCTGGTCTACGCCGCTCTGCTGACCCCACAAGGCAAATACTTGGCGGACTTCTTCCTGAAGCGCGAGGGCGACGCGGTTTTACTGGATGTTGCCGAAATCCTTGCCGATGGATTTGCCAAACGGTTGGGCATGTACAAACTGCGTGCAGATGTCAGCATCGAAGACAGTGGCCTGAACCTGCAGCGCGGTACTGGCCCTGCCCCCGAAGGTGCCCTACCCGACCCGCGCCATCCAGACATGGGGTGGCGGGCCTATACTGCGGGTGCGGAAAACGACGACGATACAGATTGGGATGCAATTCGCGTGCGACACTGCATTCCGGAAACCGGCATCGAACTGACCCCCGACAGCTATATCCTTGAGGCCGGGTTCGAGACGCTAAACGGCGTGGACTTCAAGAAAGGCTGCTATGTCGGGCAAGAAGTCACCGCGAGGATGAAACACAAGACCGAGCTGCGCAAAGGCTTGCGTGGCGTCAGCGTCAGTGGTTCAGCACCAGTTGGAACTGCAATTACTTCTGGCGGAAAACCGGCCGGTACATTGTTCACCCAATCCAATGGCCGCGGGATCGCCTATTTGCGATTGGACCGCGTAGGTGACGACATGCAGGCTGGTGACGCCACCATACAGTTGGACACTTAACGTGTTGCCGAACCGGCACGGCTGACCAGCTGACTGAATTGGCGTGGTTTGAACATAGCCAAGTGCGCTGTCACACTGGTTTGAATTCAGCAATCCGGATGCACGTATGTTCCAGCTATACAGGGCAATCTGGCGCGCCAGCGCCGGACGGCAGATCATCCTCATCGTTCTGTCCATCGCGATCGCGGGTCTGGCTGCAGTTCCGCTGGAGTTTCAGCGCGACATCATCAACCACCTGACCTCAGCCGACGTAACTACGGACAAGCTGATCTACCTGGGTGCCGGAATGATGTCGGTCATCTTACTCAGCCTCGCCCTAAAGTGGCTTTTGAGCTATCGCGCAGGAACGTTGGGCGAAGACCTGATCCGCATGATCCGCCAAAGGCTGCTACTGCGCGCCTCAGATATCAATGTCTCGGGCGAAACGATGCGCAAGGGCACGATGACCACGGCGATTTCAGCCGAGGCAGAAGAGCTGGGGAAATTCGCGGGCGGCGCTTTCTCGGACCCGGTCGTTCAGATCGGCACGTTGATCAGTGTGATCGGCTATATCTCGTCAACGCAACCGGGGCTGGGCATGATCGCCTTTTCGATGATCGTGCCGCAGATCATCATCGTGCTGGTATCCCAACGCAAGGTGAACGTGTTTGTCGCCGAACGTGTCCGGATACTACGCGGAGCCAACGATAAGCTGAATGTCGAGCGGATCAACGAAGTCGCGCGCGAGGTTGAGGCGCAGTTCGACGATATCTACGAAACGCGGCGCAGGATGTTCATCTGGAAGCTTTCTGCCAAGTTTCTACTGAGCGTCATAAATGGAGCGGGAACCGTTGGCGTGCTGATGCTGGGTGGCTATTTGGTTCTGAACGGGAAAACGGATGTCGGCACTGTTGTCGCCGCCACAAGCGGCCTCAGCCGCATTCAGGGGCCCACAGCATTCCTGATCGCCTTTTACCGGCAGGTCAGCGCCAATCGCATCAAGTATGAACTGATGCTTGAACTGTTTGGCCCCAACCCCGAACGGTATCGCCAAATCAGACGGGGCAGTTGATAAAGAAAAACCGCGTGGCACCAGTCCACGCGGTTTTTCTTTACTCTGGTAAACGCGTGGTTACGCGCGTTCGGAGTATTCCATGGTTTCGGTGTTCACCACGATCATCTCATCCTGACCAACAAATGGCGGCACCATGACTTTGACACCGTTGTCCAGAATGGCTGGCTTGAACGAATTCGCGGCGGTCTGACCTTTGACCACAGGCTCGGTCTCTACGATCTTGCAGGTCACTTTCTGAGGCACCGTGGCGTTCAGAGCCTCGCTTTCATAAAATTCGACGACAATTGTCATGCCGTCCTGCAGAAACGGGCGGCGTTCACCCAGCAGTTCCGCGGGCAGTTCGATCTGCTCGTAGGTCTCGGAATCCATGAAGACCAGCATGCCGTCAGATTCGTACAGGAACTGCTGATCTTTCTGTTCAAGACGCACGCGTTCCACTTTGTCCGCCGAGCGGAACCGCTCGTTCAACTTCGAGCCATTGCGCAGATTGCGCAGTTCGACCTGCGCAAAAGCGCCGCCTTTACCGGGCTTTACGTGGTCAACTTTGACTGCGGCCCACAGCCCGCCGTTATGCTCAAGCACATTTCCGGGGCGAATTTCGTTCCCATTTATCTTGGGCATGACTTAAATCCTTCACAAACGGTTGATGCGTCAGTTCCCGCTCCTATATCTGGCGGGAACACACCTGACAAGATGACGAGACCTAGTGCTGCACTTGCAGCAAGCTATGCAAATGACGCAACGCAACTATGCATTTTAAGTGTATCCGAATCGCACTTAATCGGTCATAAGAACCGTCACGCCGAAAATGCAAGAGCAAGAACAACAAGGAAGACGAGATGAGAGATTTCGTTGACGGCACTGCCTTTAACAACGAGCAAGGCAATCGTGCACGCAAACTTTTCGCGGCCGTCGTACTGGCTGCGCTGGATGACGCTATTGCCGACGACAAGAAGTATGGCAATGGCCCGGAACAAATCGCCCGTTGGGCACGTTCTCGCGATGGTCGCGAAGTACTGTCGTGCGCGGGCATCGACCCGAATGAGCGCGTTGTTGGCGGACTGATGGAGTTCGTTGGACGCGGTGTGCGCACTTCGGTTGCACTGTCGCGTGAAGAAAGCGAGCGCCGCAACGCCGCCCAGCAAGCAGAAGCCGCCTGATCCAGGGCGACTATCGCATGAAAAAGCGCGCTCCCAACTTGGGAGCGCGCTTTTCTTATGCCAACTGTCAAAAGAATAACAACCACTGCCGTGCAACCCATAGCTCGGCCACTAACAGCACCGCGAAGAATATTTTCGCCCAGACTGACATACCGCGACGCCACAAAACGGTATAACACGCGACACAAAGCACGGCGGAAAGGGGAGCGACCCACACGGCGTGATGTGAACTGTCCCAATAACTGACCGGGCTGTGAAACACCCAATCGCTGAACGGCCAGAACTGAGGCCGCCCGTCCCCTGCATGCAGCAGAAAATCCATCGCAAGATGCAACAGTCCGGCAGATGCGCCGACGGTCAAGGCCGCCCGATGTGCCCAGACCCCAACAATCAAAGCAGACCCCCAAAGGACAAATGAATTGTCGATCGCAAACACGGTCTGCCAGCCGTCGGAAAAGTAAAGCTGATCGAAGACCACATTTGGCGGTATCCCAAGCAGGAAGAGGGACGTGCCCGCCATCACATAAAGGGAAAGATCCGGCAATAACGATCCAAGCAGCGCTGCCCACAGGATTCGTCCGTGGGCGGGGCGGGCAAAGGCGGCAGCTCCGATCAAAAGATGCGCTGGCGTATTCAACTTTGGCTTTTCCTTTGCCTGCAAATCAGGTCATCTGCGCGTCAACATAGGAGACAGGCCATGGTTCGGTCCATCATGATTCAGGGCACCGGCAGCAATGTTGGGAAATCGGTTCTAGTGGCCGGTCTGGCGCGGGCTTTTACCCGGCGCGGGTTGCGCGTTGCACCGTTCAAACCGCAGAACATGTCGAACAATGCCGCCGTCACCGAAAATGGCGGAGAGATCGGGCGCGCACAGGCTTTGCAAGCGTTGGCGGCGCGGCGTGCGACGCATACGGACATGAACCCGATTCTGCTGAAACCGGAAACCGACACTGGCGCTCAGATCATCGTACAAGGCCAACGCGCGGGCACGATGAAAGCGGGCGATTACCGCAAGGATAAATCCAAACTGCTGGGCGCGGCACTTGAAAGCTTTGACCGCTTGTGCAGTGACGCGGATCTTGTCCTGATCGAAGGTGCGGGCAGCCCGGCCGAAACCAACCTGCGCAAGGGTGACATCGCCAATATGGGATTTGCGCGCGCTGCAGGCGTACCGGTTATTCTGGTAGGTGATATTCACCGCGGGGGGGTCATTGCCCAGATCGTGGGCACCCAGGCGGTATTGGATGCAGGCGATCTTGAGATGATCCGGGGTTTTGCCGTCAATCGGTTCAAGGGCGACGTATCCCTTTTCGACGAAGGTCGCGATGAAATCGCAGCACGTACCGGATGGCCCTGTCTCGGCGTCGTTTCCTGGTTCCATGATGCGTGGAAACTACCGGCCGAGGATATGATGGATATCCGGTCCCACTCTGGCGGGGCCTGCAAGGTCGTTGTTCCGCAGTTGGAACGCATGGCCAATTTTGACGACCTCGATCCGCTGTCGGCCGAACCCGGTGTCTCGGTCGAAATCGTGCCAGCAGGACGCCCCCTTCCCGGTGATGCCGATTTGGTACTGCTGCCCGGCAGCAAGTCCACCATCGGTGATCTGGCTTACTTCCGGGCGCAGGGCTGGGACATCGACCTATATGCCCATGTCCGCCGGGGCGGCCATGTTCTGGGCCTGTGCGGCGGCTATCAAATGCTGGGCAAGACGATCGCTGATCCGGATGGCGTCGACGGGCAACCGGGGGCTGTCGAAGGGTTGGGCCTGCTGGATGTTGAGACCGTGATGGCAGGGAAGAAACAGGTAACACTCACATCAGCCCTCGCCCTAGACGGAGGAGAACCGGTTTCAGGCTACGAAATCCACATGGGCCGTACCGAAGGCCCTGATTGCGCCCGCGCTTGGCTGGAGGTCGAGGGGCGGCCAGAAGGTGCCGCAAACGCCTCTGGTCGTATCCGTGGCAGTTACCTGCATGGAATCTTCAGCTCGGATGCATTCCGCGCGTCTTACCTGTCGCAGTTGGGCGTGACCTCGGACTTGGCCTATGAAGACGGAGTCGAAGAGACGCTGGACGCGCTGGCGGATCACCTTGAACGGAATATGGATCTGGACCGCCTGCTGGCGCTTGCAGAAGCGCCCCAAAGGGCCTGAGCGCTACTAGAGGTCCTGCTCGGCCAGGGCCTTGTAGATTTCGCGCCGAACCATCTTGCGGACGTTGCGGGTGATGCGTTCGCCCAAAACACCCTGCAATTCTTCACGAACAACTTCGGCGATCATTTTGCGCAATGCGTCTTCGCTTATGCCAGCTATCGCAGAATCTTCCGCTGCTGCTTCGACAGGGTGAGCAGGTGGTGCGGTGATCACCTCGGGGTCGCGAATGAAAGTTGCCTTGGTCGTTGCCACAGCTTCTTTAGCCTTTGCCTGAGTGGGTTCGGCTTTCTTTCCCCCGGTATCCGAAAATTCTTTGCGTGCGCTGAATTCAAGGGCTTTCGCCGGAGTACCGGAGTACTCGTCTTCGCTGTCGCCGTCCGGCTCCCACTGGTCCTCAGTGCGTGCAATCGCCGCCTCTAGGGCTTCGATCTTTGCGCTCAGGCTGTTGGTCGGGTTTTTGGGCGGCTCTGGCGCGGCTTGTTCTTTGTTGGCGGGATCTTCACGATTTACGATGTCGCACGCGCGCAAAAGCATCGGCTTGACCGACGCGTCGGCCGTGTAGCCTGCTTTGGCTTCGGCTTCAATCTCCGGGCTGTCTTGAATGCTGGACGTTCCGCCGACTCGCAATGCATCGGTAAGCACCAATCGCCCGGGCTTGCGGGCGATTGAAGGCGTGGGTTCAGAGGTTTGCTCACCTCTTTCACCGACCAGCCGTTTGATCGAGGACAGCACGTCCTCTACTCTGCCGTTCACGACTTTTTCCGTCATTGTTCTCTACCGCTCTATCCTCAGGATTGAGTGTAGCCAAACAAGCCGGGCGTCACAACAGATAGTATTGGCTCTTAGTCGCGGCGCAGTGCTTTGAGAACGCGATCCAGGTCCTTGCTTTGTCTGCTGACCTGAGCCGGCGCTTTCTTGACCAGGTTATAATACAGCGTCGGATCATAGATCTGCACCGCCAGCCCCAGACGTTCTGCAGTCAGCAGACCCTGTGCCTGCAACAGCTGGTAGGCGGCGCGCGAACGCTCGATCCGCGACGCGACTTCGGCCAGCTGCGCATCCAGCAGATCCTGCTGGGCGTTCAAAACATCCAGCGTGGTCCGTGCACCCAAAGTGGCCTCTTCGCGAATACCGTCAAACGCCACCTTCGATGCGCGCACCCGTTCGCTTGATGCCCGCAGGCTTGCAGATGCCGCCTGGAAACGGGCATAGGCTTCGGTCACACCCTGAGTGATATCTTTTTGCACATTCAACAGGTTGGCACGCGATGCATCCCGTGTGGCCATGGCGCGGCGCACGCTTGCGGCCAAACGGCCACCAGCATAAATCGGCTGGTTGAAATTCAACGAAACCGTGCCGTCTCTGGTGTTGTCGTCGTTGTCATAGCTCTCGGTGATACCGGCATCGGCATTCAGGCTGACATTCGGACCCAGGTTGGCGCGCTGCTGCGCCACGATCAGATCGAAGGCACGCACCTGGTGCTGAGCCGAAAGAATGGCCGGGTGATTACGCTGCGCAAGGCTGACGGCCTGCGGTTCCGAGTTTGGCAGGTTTGGCAGGCTCGGTTGACCGGCCGTGCGTCCGGGCGATTTGCCAACGGCATTCACATATTCCGCCTGTGCCGTATCGAGGTTACCGCGCGCAACAGCCAGATCAGCTTGCGAGCTTGCAAGCTGGGCTTGTGACAGCGCAACGTCCGTACGCGTGACCTCGCCTACATCGAACCGGTCCTGCGATGCGCGCAGTTCTTCGGCCGATACGTCGACGTTGTTCAGGCGAATCTGTACGGTTTCTTCCTGCAAAAGAACTTCGAGATAAGCATTGGCTCCGCGGAACAGAACCTGTTGTTCGATATCAATAAGGGTCTGCCTAGTGGACAGCACCGTTTCTTGCGCCGATTGCTTGCCCAGAACAGCAGCCCCACCATCGTAGAGCAACTGGCTGAGGGTCAGCCCCGTGAAGAAGTTGTTCGGGTCGGGTCTTGTCACCACATTGTTGACTTCGCGACGCGTGTAGTCGTGGCTAATTGCAACCGTCCAGTTGATGATCGGTCGAAGCGCCGACAACGCGATTGCCACGTCTTCGTCTGCTGCACGCAACAAGGCGCGGTTTTGTTCCAACAAACCGCTGGTATTGTAAGCGCCAATGAATGCGTCAGTTATATTGTCGGCCCAAACGGCCCGTCCCGGCACAAAGCTAAGTGCGACCCCTGCAGTCAGCGCCAGCGCTTTGACCAGCTTCCCTCCCGCCATAGAACCCATAACGAAATCCTCTCAAATCGAATTTACCCTGCTCTGCCTATAGTTTGCGCGTTTGCGTTAAACTAATCAAGGCGGCAGAAAAATCAGCTGTCAAACTATAGCGAAAATACACGATTTTTGGAAAATGTCTGCAAAATCGGTGCATTGGCGTTAAACGCATCCCGCCAGGTCACACGACCCCCTGATTTATGGCCGATACGGACGACCCCCAGCGCACCCTGGACAAAAAGGCAGGCAATTCGCCCATGATCCTTAAGCTGTGCGATCAAAGCATCGGGAACCTGTTCAACGCCGCCTTGGATCATGATCACGTCATAGGGTCCATGTTCAGGGGCACCCAGCCCAAGCGGACCGACATGGACAATCGCATTGTCTGCCTCCGCCTCCATCAGAATGGACTGGGATTCGGCCGCAAGGCTCTCGTCTTCCTCTACGGCGACAACCAGCTGTGCCATGCGCGCAGCCACAGCGGTCGAATACCCCAAGGCCGGAGCAATATCCAAAACCGACTCGTCGGTGGAAATGTTCAATATGTCCAGCATCTTAGCCAGGGTCCGCGGCTCCAGCATGCAGCGCCCGTCACCCAGCTCGATCAATCCCTCGACATAGGCGGCCTCGCGCTGTGCATCCGGCACGAAATTCTCGCGCTTGACGGTAAGCATCGCGTCTATGATGGGAAACTTCGTAACATCAGAAGGACGTATCTGGGTATCGACCATCGTTCGGCGGCGGGCTGCGAAATCTGTCATTGGATCGCTCATCTTGTTCCCTTGGGTGATTGAGTTCTGCCACATCCTTGAAAAACCAGCAACGGCCCAGACACGGAAACTTTCCAATCTTCACAAGATACAACGTCGCAACGGAAGACTAAGTTTGCACCCGACCCTGAAATTTGCGCTCCCCCCTCTGGACGCTCCTGTCGAAAGCTGCTAAAACGCCGGTCACACCACGGCAAGTATTTGATTTTACTTGAAAAGGCGAGTTGGCGGAGTGGTGACGCAGCGGATTGCAAATCCGTGTACACCGGTTCGATTCCGGTACTCGCCTCCAATAAAATCAATGACTTGCGTCATCCTTCTTCTCCTTCACCGCCATTTTTGAAACAACCGTTGAAACTTTCACGTTTCGGTCTTGCTTCGTTCCATTTGATTTCTTGCCTCTTGAGCGCGCTTCGCGAGCTCTCTTTGCCGGATTGGCCCACCGTACTTTTTCAGCATCTCAACGCCTGAGTGACCGGTGACGGCTTTGACCATCTCGTCATCACATCCAGCCAGATACAGCTCAATCGTCGCATTTTTCCTGAGCCCGTGCGTTTTGTAGTAGCTCGCCTTCTCGTGCTTCATCTTCTTTTTGATGGCACGCATTTCCTCGGCAACGATACGGTAGCTCACTGGTCGACCTTTCGCGTCGGTCACAACAGTGCCGTCCGTTCGTGCGAGCCCGTCGAGATGGGCTTTCAGGCGGTCGGTGAGCGGGATCCAAAGAGGCTTGTCGGTTTTGCCCTGCGTGAAATCGAATCCTTCATCGGAGAAGTGCTCCCATTTCATCTTCACGACATCGCCAATACGCTGGCCTGTTCCAACGCAAAGCTCGTAAACCAGCCGCGCCCTCTTTGAAGCCAGCGCTTCGAACTCGGCCCGAACATCATCTGGCCAAGGCTCCCAGCCGTCGCTCTGCTGCTTGAAAAGCGGAATACCCTTCGCCGGATTGCCGTGCTCTTTCTTGATGAAGCCGATCAACCGGGCGTGATTCATCAGGACGACCATGACCTGGACAAGATAGTTGGCTTGCCGCCAATGATCCGCATTGGCCCGGTGCAATTCATAAATGTGATGGGTTTCGATCCTGGCCGGGTCTTTGTCGGCCCAGATCTCACGAATGTGGCTGATGTACCGCCGATAGTCGGATCTCGTCCGGGGCTTCAGCTTCTTGTAGGCGTCGCTCTCGTAGTAGCTAAGGATCAACGCCTCAAAATTGCGTTTGACCGGCGCAGGCGCTGGTTTTCCTTTCAGCAGGCGATTGTAATGATCCCAAAATTCCGGCGTGCCCGCTTCCTCGTGCATCATGACCGAGATACCGCGCGAACGCCGGATGAACCGGAGATACCCCCGGTCATTGTAGACGTATTTGGGCAAGCTCTTGCGAGTCATTCGCCCATTCTCAGGTCACTGTTGAGAAAGTCGTCTGCCGCCTCTGGCGCGACCATGTTGGCATCGACGATGACACTGCCATCAGGCTTGATCTCAAATTTTGCCCGCTGCCAACCTGCCTCCCGCGCCTCGCGGATGAAGGCCGAGGCAGCCTGTCTCGCCTTTGTCTGCACACTTGCTTTGGTCATCTGATCGACACCTCTCTTAATCGTTAACAACGCGCACTATCACCCTGATCCATATTGATATTTCCAACTGATCCGAGTGTGGACCGCCTGTCTTTCGCCGCGCGAATGGCGCGGATCACTTCTGAATTTTGGGAGTTTCCATTGCGATCTGACTCCGCCTTGATCCACTCTTTGAGCTCTTGCGGAAGCCGAAGCTGCATTGGTTTACGACTTTTCATGAAACGCCTCCAGGTTGAAACCACAACCTGTTAGTGGCACTTAGCCACTATTGCGTCAATTGCCTTTTATGGCACAGTGCCACTATGCCAGAACAAAGCTCTCAAAATCAGGATAAATTCATCGTGCGTTTGCCAGACGGCCTGCGCGATCGAATACGCCTCGCGGCTGAGGCTAACCATCGCAGCATGAATGCTGAGGTCGTTGCCCTCCTCGAAGAAAACTATCCGGCCCCTGTACCGGAAAACGTCACCGATCCTGCTGCAAGGCTTCTTTTCTGGCTTGCCAAAAGAATACGACGCAGAACGCCTAAACCGGGATCAGCGAGAGAGCGCCAAGCGGCGCTGTACGAGAGCATCGCGAGCGACATTACCGCTCGGATGGAGGCGATTAATCAGAGCAATCAGAAAGGCGGCAATGGTTAGCGAATTGAACGTTTAACCTCTAGAATCTGCCGAGAGAAAAATGTCCAAAACACTTTGGCAGCGCACGAAACACGTTGCCTCAACATATACTTGGACCTTCATAGTTGTGATGGTCCTCAATCAACTTCTATTCTTCGGCTTTTGCCTCAATCCAATTTGTTTGATCGCGGCTATGCCGCATGTTCTTGCTATCACAGTGGCGTTGGGTAGCTGGTTCAACAAAATCAATGGCTGGGGCGGTGGCGACCAAGAAGTGGAGCGATCCCCCCCTTCAACGAGGGTCGTTCCAAAGAGAGTCCCAGCAATTGGGCCCAGTTCAGAGTATTCAGATTGGCGCAGCGCTTGGTCAACATCCATTGAACCGAACAGATGGATACCCAAAGGTGAAGCCGAGAACATTGTCCGACGCTTTCCACCATTTAAGAACGGGAGCGAAGAAGCTGAACCCACTTCGCAGTATCCGCATTTTCAGAAGGCTCTTGCAAAGGAGTTTGATGCGGCCAACTCCGCTTTTGGCAAAAAACAGAAAGAACGGTTGAGCGATTTTTTTTCGTCAATCGAGCGGAACCCGCTCACCGATGAGCAAATGGATTGCTGTATCTGCATGGACAACGCGCTTCAAATCGTTGCCGCTGCAGGATCCGGTAAAACATCAACTATCGTTGCACGTGTCGGGTATGCGCTAAAAGAAGGCCTAGTCCCACCTGAGGAGATTTTGATTTTGGCGTTCAACCGATCCGTAAAGGACGAACTGGAAACTCGCATCAAAGAACGCCTTGGTGATTTTCCCAACGTCCAACGCATTAATGTAAAGACATTCAATGCATTCGGCCTGGAGGTAATCGGAAAGAGCACCGGGCGAAAGCCGAGGTTGGCTGACTGGGTTGAACCTGGCAAAGACGTCCAGGCCATCTCAGAAATTGTAGAAGACCTTCGCCAACGCGATCCCCGCTTCCGGCTTGACTGGGACTTGTTCAGAACGGTCTACGGTCGCGGCATCGATGAGTGGGATAGCATCAAACAACCGCAAACCGATGTGATAGGTAAAGGCAGCGTTCCAACCGCAGACGGGAAACTAGTTAAGAGCCAAGAAGAGCGCATGATCTGCGATTTTCTCTTCTACCACGGCGTGCCATATGAGTACGAACGAGCATACGAACACGACACTGCCACAGAAGAGCACTCCCAATACCATCCTGACTTTTATTACCCCCGCTTGCACCTCTACCACGAGCATTTTGCGCTAGACGAGGATGGCAAGGCACCGGCCCATTTTTCCGGCGGTTATGTTTCGGGTGTCCTCTGGAAAAGGGAGTTACACGACGAAAAAGGAACCCAGCTATTCGAAACCACCTCGCATGGCTTGCGAAACGGTAACGACCTAGATCGGCTGAAATCCGAACTGGAGAAACACGGCGAAGTTCTGGAGTTCGACGAAAACCGCAAATCCACCGGCCAAGAGCCAATTCCAACCAAGCAACTAGCCTCGACGATCCGTGCTTTCCAGCAGCATGTCAAAAGCAATGGACTGAGCCCGAGGGACTTGCACCAGAAGATTGCTGATCATGAGCGTGGCCACCGTAACCGGCTAACGCGTTTCGTTAAACTCTACGAAAGAATCGCAGAGGAATGGCAGCGGCGTCTTTCTGTCGAAAACTGCATCGATTTCGATGACATGTTGCTCGATGCGATCAAGCACCTGAATGAAGGGACATATCAAAGCCCCTTCAACATGGTTCTTGCGGACGAGTTTCAGGATGTTTCTCAGGCGAAGTTACGTTTACTCAAAGCCCTAAAGGAAAGCGCAGGGGCTTCCGCAAGCTTGTGCGTTGTTGGCGACGACTGGCAAGGGATCAACCGTTTCGCTGGTGCCGATATTTCTGTCATGACCGGTTTCGACCGAACATTCCCGAACGCCACGCAGCTCACACTAAGCAAAACGTTCCGATGCCCTAAGGTTTTGTGCGAAGCATCCAGCGACTTCATCCAGAAGAATCCGATCCAAATAAAAAAGACCGTTGAAACCACCAACACTTATGAAAGAGCCGGACTTCATACATTTGCAGCTGAGACGATGAGTGGCGCTCTTGAGCGCATTGAGAAAGATCTTAGGCAGCTGCATGGTGCCGCCAAAAATGGCCAGCTTGACGTGCCCGACGGCAACAAAATCACCATCATGCTCTTGGGCCGTTATCACAAGGATAAGCCCGCCAGCTTCAACAGCTGGAAGCGCGCCTATGGCGATCAACTTGAGCTCCGTTATTCTACTGCCCATGCCGCAAAAGGCCTCGAGGCTGACTATGTGATGCTTCTCAATGTCACCGAGGGCTTGATGGGTTTTCCAAGCCAAATAGTTGACGACCCTGCATTGCAGCTCGCGATGCCAGAGCCTGATGACTTCCCACTGGCTGAGGAGCGCCGCCTTTTCTATGTTGCCCTGACACGCGCCCGCCGACAAACGCGTATCTATACATTGCAGGACAAGCCTTCGCGGTTTGTCGTCGAGCTCGCCAAAGACGGGCACACCGAGATCAAAAGCGAAAAGGCTACTTTGAAGGTCTGCCCAAAATGCGGGGCTGGCACACTCAGCCAAAAGACCGGACGATTTGGACCGTTTGAAGCGTGCAGCGCGCATCCAGAATGTGATTATACCAAGCGACTACTTTCGGTTGGTAGAGGCGGCGCTTCTGCGGCGAAATCCATTCGACTAAAAGACCCCATAGCTGAAGGGGCGAAATGTCCAACATGCAATCAAGGCACCATGGTTCTCCGAATGGGGCCAGACGACAAACCGTTCCTTGGGTGCTCTTCCTTCCCTCGTTGTCGAACAACAGCACAAGTCACCAAACGGCAAAACGGGATCGGAAAAAGGGGCACTGGGCACTAGTAGGCCACCCACTCAAATCCATGGTTGCCTTCGTGATCTTCCCATTCGACACCGACCCCGCGCCGCCAATTTGATGACGAACAGCGCCGTGACGGTAGGACCCATTGTGGGGCGGCGGCTGGTGTCGTGCGTTGCCAGCTGAACTCGCCCTGCGTACCGTAGGTCCCGAGGCGCATATTGTAGCTCTCAGAGCAATCATCGTC
Source organism: Ruegeria sp. YTSC004 (assembly GCF_059609805.1). Taxonomy (NCBI): domain Bacteria; kingdom Pseudomonadati; phylum Pseudomonadota; class Alphaproteobacteria; order Rhodobacterales; family Roseobacteraceae; genus Ruegeria; species Ruegeria sp. YTSC004. Next base: position 49,343 of record NZ_JBXWMJ010000004.1, on the reverse strand, counting down.
GCGACCGCGCTCGCGATGGCTGTAGTACCGCATATCCCAGACGCGGATCGAGCGGACAAAATCGAATTCCAGACCGCTGATGTCGATATCTGCACCGCCTTCAGCTACCTGAGCCTGAATAACTTGGGCGAGTGCCTGACCATTGTGATTGCTGGCCTCCCAGATCTTCGGGACCGTGCTTTGCAAAGGCGCGCGCACAGAAACGCCCATAGGGCAACGCCAGATTTGCAACGGCGGCTCAATCGGCCAGGGCGTGATCCGGCGGATAAACACGGCGCGGGCATGGGCACATTCTGCTGACGCGGGCCACCCACCAGCTAGGCAAAGCAGAATTGCGCAGTCAACCTGATAGGCCTTTGCCGCCTGCGGGGCCACGGTTGAAAGCAGAGCCACTACAGCTCCAGCGGCCCAATTTCTGATAAGTCTGAACCACATATCAATAAATGCCTCATGATAACATTACTGCATTATTGATACACTACATCCAACCCCGACCTTCACACCATATGCGAGCATAGCGTTTATGATGTTCGCGCGCGTTTTGTGGAATATATTCCGTAGAGCGGTTCTTGTGATCTGGCCGAATAGGGGCCATGAAATTACGGGAACGAGTAGGGTTAAATGTCCGGAATCTAAGAAGTTCCAGAGGATTGAGCCAAGAACAGCTAGCTTTGGCCGCGAACATCGATCGCAGCTATATCAGCGAGATTGAACTCGCCAAAAATTCAGCATCAATCGATGTTCTGGAGCGGATCGCGGATGCCCTCGAGGTCGATCCCAAGGAATTGTTTAACGAGAGGGGCTAGTTTTGCCCAAACTTGAAAGTGCTCGCACGACGGCCGAAGCGATCGGTCGCATTACGTGCATCAAAACAGGCAAAGAAATCGGCCTGCTGTACCAGTGGGACAACGGCGAGACGCAGGCCGCGTTGTTCGATAAGAGCGCCCTCTCAACAATGAACTCCGCAGAACCGGATGCTAGCGCGAAACACGGCTAGCTGCCTGAGTGGAGCCGCTTAGTTCAGTCCTGCACGAGGCGTGAACGGCAAAAAGCTTCATCAAGCGATACGCATTTGCATCGCAGCCATGACTTCGCTAGTTCTGCCTGAACCATCGCCCGCACTTCCGTGCCCCTTACATTTGACCTTCCAAGACTTGGTCGAAAAGCTAATTTATATGAGCGTTTACATGCCATTGCATGAATAGTTGTGACGCCCTTCGCGAATTTATGAAGAAGATACCAAGTATGAATCCGATAATTATTGATGCAGCAACTATTTTTGATCCTGCAAGGTTGATTGCGGTTTTGGCATCCGTCGATATCAGGCATTCAGAGGTTTGGGTTTCCCAACGATATGATCATATCAAAGAGAAAGATTTTCTTACCGGGTTTGGCACGGAAAGCAAATTTGCACTTCTCCCAGATCTGTCGGGAAAATTTAAAGCAGACCCTCTAGAAGTACCTACGGCCAACGAAAAGTTGGACCCCAATTTTTATATGACGGGCCCGAAAATCCTTCGCTGGGCACTCAGCAAGGGAATGGTTGTCCCCAAGGATCTATATCGATACGACGAACTAGCCATCAGCTTAGAACGCGAACATAGGATTGGCGGTCTCTCTGAAGCGATTATGCTTGGAGCCCCAGCCGAGTATGACATTCGAGCGGGCAAGGAGCGAACCGAAGAATACCTAGGGCGTACAGGCAGGAAAACACTTGGCCCTGAATACGCTTGGCGATTGGAGCCCTATGGCATAGGCCATGGCTTAGGATTAATCTTGGCGGCTGCCCAAGAGGAAAATGTTGAGCCATTCATTAGCCACCCAAATTTTCGCGACAATGTCTCAACTCACAATTACACATACTATGAACGCAAAAGACGCATTTTAACAGCAACCGAGCAACCAGAAGAGCGTGAGAAATATTCCATTCAGGATGCAATTGAGATTTCAAAATCTATCTTTTCATGCCCTGAGCCAGTAGATATCTCTCAAGTGGCCTTCTATCTGGATCAGAAAGATAGAATAGAACACATTACCGGCATTATCGCAGCATCCCGTGATCTAGAAGCGAGAAATAAAGACATAGGCATCATAACCAGCAAGGCGATAGGGACTTATGCCGTGGATGCAGCGTTATTTGGGGGGTTCCCAGTTGCGACAGGTTTAGCGTCAATTTACGATGTCGGAGCTCGTTTTTTCGGAAGAAAAATGTAGTATGAGTTACTTAAACCCTCTGAAGTCTTTTCCTGTTTGCCAAGTTACACTGGGAGCGGTCATTGCTATAGCCGCATCCTGTGGCAGCATTGCTCTGCGGTGGGACCCCACTGTTAGATAACAGCTATCTCTGGCTAATGACGGGCGTCATTTCCTCACACCTTCCAGAACTTCCAAAACGCGCGCGTAGTCTTCGCTGGCGACGCGCGCTTGCTCGAAGACCTCACGACGCTTCTCATCCAGACAACGGAAGTACCGCTCAACGTCGGAAAAATACTCATCCTCATCGCGCCTCAACAGGTCCGCATAGGCCCGCACGTAGTGGGCCTTGGTCGGCATCCAAGGCGGCGCAGGCAGTAGGCAACTGCCTGCGATCGCGGCGGACCCCCAACTCAGAACGGCCATAACCGCCCATGTTTGTTTGCAAGCGTTGCGTGAAGGTCACCTTCCAGCCCTGTGCCTGATCTGAGATTCCACCTTGGAGTGATTTTCGAGGTGAGTTTCTCCATGGAGAGTACAAGAGAGTTTCTCATCGGGCTTGGCGTTATTTTCTCACCCGATGGGAGGCGGCGTTGGCCGGATGATTTGAAGGCGCGGATTGTGGCGGAGACGCTGCTGCCGGGTGCGACAGTGAATGATGTTGCCGCCAAATATGGCTTGAAGCCGAACCATGTCTCGTCGTGGCGGCGGATGGCCAAGGATGGTGATCTTGTTCTTCCGGTTTTGGAGGAGGAAGCCGCGTTTGCGCCGCTGGTGGTTTTTGAAGATCCACCTTCGCCACCGGTCCCGGATGTCGCGCTTTCTACGCAGCCCATCGAGATTGCGGCTGGAGACATCCTGATCAAGCTGGATGGGGCCACTCCGGCGGCGCGGGTGGCTGAGATTGTCCGGGCCCTTGGCGTTGGGTCATGATCTTCCCCTCGAACCGGGTGCGGATCCTGGTGGCGACCAATCCGGTGGATTTTCGGAAAGGCCACGACGGGCTGTCAGCCCTGGTGCAATCGGTTTTGCGCAAGGATCCCTTCACAGGGACGGTCTTTGTGTTCCGTTCCAAACGCGCTGACCGGCTCAAGCTGCTTTACTGGGATGGGACCGGCCTCGTGATGGCGTACAAGCGGCTGGAAGACACGCGCTTCACCTGGCCCGCCATTCGGGACGGTGCGATGACGCTGAACCACGCCCAGTTCGAGGCGCTTTTTGCGGGGCTGGACTGGCGCAAGGTGAAGGCTTTGGAAAGCCGCCCTCCGGCTGCGGCCGAATGAATCAGGGGCTCAATTGTGCCGCGTCAAACCTGGGCTTTCGTGCTATGCGGCGACCATGTCCGACGCTGCTAACGACCTTGATTTGAGCCTGCTGCCGCCTGCCTATCGTGCGGCTTTTGAAGCGTTGCAGGTTCAGGCCGCACGGGCAGCCGAGCTTGAAGAGATCAACAAACGGCTCGAACATCTGGTGGCGGAACTGAACCATGCGGTGCATGGCAAGAAGTCCGAGAAGCTGGATGAGGGCGAACGCCAGCTCTTGTTCGAAGAACTCGAAGTTGCTGTCGCCGAGGTGCAGGAACGCAAGGATACACAAGTCCCCAGCGAAGATGGGCCAAAACGCAAACAGGTGGCGCGACGCAATCTGGGCAATCTGCCCGAGCATCTGGAGCGCATCGAACAGGTTGTCGAGCCCGGCAGCTTGATTTGCCCCTGCGGGTGCGGGGAGATGCACAGGATCGGCGAGGACCGATCCGAACGTCTGGACATCGTGCCAGCCAAGCTGCGCGTAATCATCACCGTGCGCCCAAAATACGCCTGCCGCCAGTGCACTGATGGCGTGACCCAGGCCCCGGTGCCAGCGCGCCTGATCGAAAGGGCACTGCCAACAGAGGGCACCATCGCGCATGTGCTGGTCTCGAAGTATGCGGATCACTGCCCGCTTTACAGGCAATCCCAAATCCTGGCTCGTGCAGGCATCGACATTCACCGATCCACTTTGGCGGATTGGGTCGGCAAAGCGGCCTTCCATCTGGGCCCGGTCGTGGACCGGTTGGCCGAACACCTGAAGACATCCACGAAGCTTTTCATGGATGAGACAACCGCGCCGGTCCTCGATCCCGGCCGCAAGAAGACCAAAACCGGATACCTCTGGGCACTGGCGCGCGATGACCGGAATTGGGGCGGCGATGACCCGCCGGGCGTCGTGTTCTTCTATGCCCCCGACCGACGAGGCGAGAATGCGGAAAAGTTCCTCACCGGCTTCGATGGCATCCTCCAGATCGACGGCTACCCCGGATACAATCGCCTGACCCGCGCCACGCGAACGGGCGGCGAGCCCATTGTCGTTGCCCATTGCTGGGCGCACGCCCGCCGCAAGCTCAAGGAAATCCACGACCGCGACAAATCCGAGATCGCGGCAGAGGGCCTGCGCCAGATCGCCGAAATCTATGCCATCGAAAAGGATATCCGAGGCACATCCCCCGGCCAGCGCCTATCGGCCCGCAAAACCCGATCCGCGCCATTGGTCGCAGCCTTTGGCGACTGGTTGAAAGCTCAGCGCGCCCGTGTCTCGGCCAAGTCCCGCCTCGGAGAAAAACTGGCATATATCCACCGCCATTGGGGCGGCTTGCAAACCTTCCTCAACGACGGACGCGTCGAGATCGACAGCAACCAGGTCGAAAATCTAATCCGCCCGATTGCCCTGAATCGGAAAAACGCACTGTTCGCAGGCCACGACGAAGGTGGCAAAGCCTGGGGGCGCATCGCCTCACTGATCGAAACCGCCAAAATCAACGGCGTCGAACCCTTCGCCTATCTCAAGGCCACACTCGAAGCCATCGCAGCCGGGCACCCCAAAAACCAGATCGACGACCTGCTCCCGTGGAACTTCAAACCGTCAAGCTGAAAACACGGTGGGCCGCAGCCGCCTCTTACGTTTGTTTCAAAAGCGCCATATTCTCTTGGCTCAGCCACTCCGTTGCAGTAAATTTGTTTCAACGCATGAAGGGCGCAACAACTCAAATTGCACCTATTGATTGCAAGATTATAATATTGTATCGGTTCGGTAGTCCATGAGGGACTGCCGGGCTAATGCACAATTCTGCAAGGCTCGATCCTATGAATTTGATGCAAGACGCCCCAAATGTTGTCAGTGAAGACGGGCTGCGCACGCTGCTTGCCGAGGGCCATTCGGCGGATGTTGTGTGCCGGGTTACGCCCAAACGTACAGGTGCTCAGTGGTCCGGAGTTTGGACCGTGCATTGCGTCTCGCCAGATGGCGAGACGCGTCGCCTGCTCGTCACTGCGCGTAACAACATGGCTGCCCGAGAGTTCAAAACAATCAACGGCTTATCCAGCTTCCTCGCCGGGCTTGGTGTTTCGATCGTCTCGATCCCGATGCTCGAAGGAAAGGTTGCCTCACACAAGCTGGACGACGCGGGCTAAGCCACTTGCCGTCTTGGCGGCATTCCTTGCTGCACCCGCCTATTCTGAAGGCTTCGTTCTTTCCATGCGGGCCGATGGCCAGCTGGAAACCAAAGCACCCCAATCAGGTTTTGCACAGAGCTATGTCGACGGGATTGGCGCAACCCCACCAGAGCTGATCGTTTTCACAGCGCCTGAACCTGAAGCGACTTCATCTGCACCCGCCCGCGCTGTTCCCCGCCCCGAAATTCTCGCCGCACTTGAAAGCACCGCGCATCGTTATGGCGGGCACCCTGCACTGCGCCGCGCCGGTCTCTCGGTGACGGAGTGGCAGGCGCTCTTTCAAGCCAATATTGAGATTGAAAGCGCCTATCGCCCGACTGCGCGCAGTTCGGCAGGTGCGATCGGCCTCGGACAGTTGATGCCAGCGACGGCCGCGCAGCTCGGCGTGGATCCGCATGACTGGCAGGCAAACCTCGATGGCTCTGCCCGCTACCTTCTGATGATGTTGGCGCAGTTCGGCACGCCCGAACTCGCGCTTGCCGCCTATAACGCGGGGCCCGACGCGGTCGCGCGCTATGGCGGCATTCCTCCCTACCGAGAAACCCAAAATCACGTGCGCCGCGTCATGGCCGTGCGTGACCGACTGACTGGAGCCTCTTGATGCACATTCAATTCCGCACGATCCTGTCGCTGGCTCTGGCCAGTTTGATGATTGCCAATCCCGCCTTGGCGCAGAGCATCGACCTCTCGCCGGTGCAGAACCTGTTGCAAGGTATCGTCGACACGATCACCGGCCCTTTGGGCATAGTCATCGGCACCTTGGCTTTGATCGGCGTGTTTCTCTCCTGGCTGTTTGGCATTCTGGATTTCCGCCAAGCTCTTTGGGTGCTTGTTGCGATTGCAGGCATCGCAGCTGCACCGACCATCGTGACCGCCATCTGGGGCGCGTAAAATCGACATGGCAACGCAAACCCGCCTCTTCCTCGGTCTGATCCGGCCGCCAAAGCTCATCGGCTTGCCGATTATGTACGCCATGGTCTGGCTCTTCGGGTTTGTGTTGCTGTTTCTCTGGGTGCAGAGCTGGCCGGTGATCATCATCGCCGCTCTGGCCTACCCTGCGCTGTGGAAAGCGGCCGATTGGGATCCGGCCTTTCTCGAGGTGATGGTCACAGCGCTGCAGGAGACGCCGCCCACCCCGAACCGCAAGATCCATTCGGGGGACAGCTATGCTCCATGACCCTTCGGATGATCTTGCCGTACTGCCGGACTGGGCGCACAAAGAGCGGCCTATGGCCAGCATGCTGCCCTATGTAAGCCTGGTAAATGATGTGACGATCCGCACGCGCGGCAATGCTTCGTTCCAGTGCATCCGCCTTGGTGGCGTCAACAGCATGACAAGCGATGACCCGCATTTGGAGAAGGTCCGCGCGCTCTTCGCGGCGATCATCGCGCAGATAGGGCCGGAGTACAGTTTCTACGTTCACAAGGTTTCAAAAGAGATCGAGACCGCCTTGCCACCGGTGCCCGAGGAAGGGTTTGCACAAGCGCTGGACATCCGCTGGCAAACGGCCATGGCGCGGGCGGGCCTGCGGGACAAAACGCTCACGCTCACGGTGCTAAAACGTCCTCCTCTCGGTGCACGGCTGCGCCTAAAACGTGCAGATTCAATCGCACAGCTGAAAGACCAAACAGCCAAGCAGCTGCGCAAGCTCGAGGAGGTCGTTGGGTTTCTACGATCCTCCTTTGCGGAGATGAACCCGCGCTTGCTTGGAGCTGAAAGTGGCGAACTGCTGGGTTTCCTAGGCGCGCTCAATATTGGCCAGGAACGGACGCTTTGCGCAAAATCCCGCTTTGGCATCATTGCCGAGGATGTGGCAAACACCCGCGTCACGTTTCAGGGGCGAGGCTTCACGCTCGACGATGGGACGGCGGGCAAGCGGTTTGGAACGAGCTTTGCCATCAAGACCTATCCGGCCAAAACCAACTGCAGCATGTTCGATGAGCTGAACCTGCCCGTCGACATGGTGGTCACGCATTCTTTCACGCCGATCAACAGCAATATCATGGCCAGTCGGATCAAGCGCCAACAGCGCCTGATGAAGGCCAGCGATGATGGCGCGATTTCCCTCGCCGAAGAACTGGTCGACGCGCTGGATGATTTGGAATCCAAGCGTCTCAGCTTCGGCGATCATCACATGACGGTCACGGTTTTCGCCGAGACCGAAGAAAAGCTGGAAGCCATCGCTGCCGAGGTGCGCAACATCGCGGCCAGTGAAGGCGTCAATCTGGTGAATGAGAGCTTTGCGGCTCGGACCCATTATTTCGCGCAGCATCCGGGCAACGGACAGATGCGCAGCCGCAAGGCCGCCATCACGAACACGAACTTTGCCGATCTCGCCGCGCTGCATCGCGGTCAACTGGGCAAACCTGGCCACCAAGTGCCTTGGGGCAAGCCGATTACTCTCTTCCCGACGCCTGAACGCTCAGGCTTCCTGTTCAACTATCATGAGACGGGTCAGCCGGACAAAGAACCGACCGGCGGGCATACCTTGATCCTCGGCCGACCTGGCTCTGGCAAGTCAGTGCTGTCGGCCTTCCTCATGACCCAAGCGCGTCGCTGCGACGCGCGCGTCTTCGTCTTCGACTATCGCGCGGGTATGGAAATGGCCGTGCGGGCCAATGGCGGGCGCTACAGCGCCATTAAGGCGGGTGAAGCAACCGGTCTCAACCCGCTGCGCACTGAAATCGATGGGCGTGGGCAAGCCTGGCTTTCTGATTGGCTGGCCACGCTGCTACATCGCGCTGACAAGCCCCTGAGCCCTGTTCAGATCAATCGCATCCAAGAAGTAGTGCGCCAGAACGCCGGGGCGAGCGATGCCGCCCTGCGCAACTGGCAGGATCTGGCCTCCCTCTTTGTGGCGGGGGCAGATGAAGGGGACCTGTTTGAGCGGATACAGGAATGGACCGCAGACGGTCGATATGGCTGGATCTTCGGGCAAAGTGCTGAGGATACCTTCTCGCTCGATGGTGATGTCGTGGGCTTCGACCTTACCGGCATTCTCGACAGCGAAAGCGAAAAGGAACGCATGGCTGTCCTGTCCTACCTGTTTCGGCGGGTGGAACGCGTCATCGAGGACCGCAAGCCGACATTGATCATCATCGATGAGGCCTGGAAAGCGCTCGACAACCCGTATTTCGCAGATCGGCTCAGCAACTGGCTGGTCACGGCGCGCAAACAGAACGCGGTTGTCGTGATGATGACCCAATACGCAAGCCAGCTTGAGAAAACCCGCACCGGCAAAACGATCGTCGAGGCTGTGCCGACGCAGCTTCTGCTACCCAACATCCGCGCCTCGGCCAGCGATTACACTATGCTGGGCCTCACTGAAAAAGAGCTCAGCGTTCTGCTCAGCACAGGCAGCAATTCCCGTCTGGCGCTGGTGCGTGATGATCAAGGATCGGTGGTGATCGACGCTGATCTCAGCGCGCTCGGCCCCTACCTCACGATCCTTGGCGGCATGGAAAAAGGCGAAGCGCTGGTGGGCGCGGATTACCGCCAGAACCTCGATTTTTGGAGACAGATTGATGCGTAGACTTTGCGTGCTGACCCTCACCCTTTTGACCCTGACAGCCTGCGCGGAATATCGGCCGTCTGAAGCCGAATGCTTCAGCTCCTTTGCCGAGGTCAGCCGCAGCAACTGCAATTTTGAACTGCTTGGGCCGATTGGTGGTCTCGGTGAGTAGGCACCGCCTGCATATCTTTGCGGGCTTGGTGTGGTTCGCCGCGCCAATGGCCTATGCCCAAGGCGTGCCGACCTTTGATGCGGGCATGTTCCTGCAGCGCGAGCGCGTGTTGCAGCAAAGCGAACAAGATCTGGCGCTGCAACGGGATCGGTTAACCAAAGAGGAAGAGCTTGAAGAGCTTGAGCAAGAACAACTCCAGGCGCTGGAAGACATCCTCAATGCCACGACGTTGGCCAGCGGGAACTCAGGCGCACTGGTCGCAAGCTTGGAAGCGGGTTCATCGCCTGAAAGCGCCGCAGACACGCTCTATGGTTCGGTCGACCCGAACCCCGGCGCGGGCCAGATGTTCGGCGAAGCCTCAGGATCGATTGAAGAGCTGATCATTCGCGCGGCTCGGGAAACGCACCACATGTCTGGCGTGCGCGCAGCGGGTCTATCGCCCAAACAGTGGCGCTGTCTGTTGCAGGCGCTGATCTGGCAAGAAAGCCGCTTCACCATCGGCGCGCGTTCACCGGCTGGTGCGTTTGGCCTGACCCAGATCATGCCCGGCACGGCGCAGGATCTGGGGATTTACCCGGCCTATTACGAAAATCCCTATATCCAGGTCACGGGCGGCGCGCGCTATCTGGCGCAGATGCTGGCCATGTTTGATGGCAACATCATTCACGGGCTGGCCGCCTACAATGCAGGTCCCGGCAATGTGCAGCGCTACGGCGGCGTGCCGCCCTTTGCCGAAACCCAGCACTACGTTCAGGTGATACCTGAGCGTTATAATCTCTACCTTGCCCGCGTGGGCGGCGTCGACGCGCTTGGCACCATTGATCCAGTTTTGCTCGCCAACTCCACGATGAGCCTGACCTCGTTCGGCGCAGGCGTCTATGGCGACTACTCCTTGGTCTCGGTGCAAGCGGCCGCGCTGCGCGTGCAGGACATCATCACCCGCATTGGCGAGACAGATGACATTCACGCGGCAATGTCGCTCAACACCTATGCGCGGGCCGAACTCGCTCGCCTGATCGCGATCCGCACGCGCCTCAAGGCCGCCCATACTCGCCCGCTCAGCGCCGCAGAGCTGGCCATGGCGACCGCGCAGGCCCGCGAACAAGACTTCATGCAATTCGATCTGGAGGCCCTCCGATGATCCGCTTTCTTTCTACTGTTGTCACATGCGCGTTGCTGGCTTCCTCACCCCTGTCTGCCCAAGGCGTGCCGACGGTCGACACACGCAACATCACGCAGGAAATTCGTCAACTGCAGCAGATGCTGGAGGATTTCGGGATCCAGACCGACCAGCTCGACACGCTTCTCGAACAGCTCGACCTGGTGCAGCAGCAACTCGACACGCTTAACGAGACCTACGCAGCCCTGACCGGCGCGACGGATATCATCGAGATGGCCATGGGCGGTGATCTCGACGGGCTTCTCGATCAGGAGTTCGGCGATCTTCTGGGCACCATCAGGCAAATCCAGAGCGGCGATTTCAGCGGCCTGATCGGCAATGCCGCCCCTCAAATGGAAGGACGCATGACACAAGCACTGGAGGATGCAGGCTTTGACCAAGACAGCCTGTCCGACATGGCCAGCAGCGGCAATCCAGGGGCGGAGCGCATTGCCAGTCAGGCGGGTACTGGGGCCGTTATGTCAGCGGCAGCCGAGAACAGCTATGAAGAGGCCGCGCAGTCCCTGGAACGGGTCGAACAGCTGGTCTCGCTGATCCCGGACATGGAAACGCTCAAGGAAGCCGTCGATCACAACACTCGCGTCACGGCAGAGCTGGCGATAGCCATGACGCGCATGTGGGAACTCGAAGCCATTCAAACCGTCGGCGCGGGCCAGTCCGGTGTGGTGGATGCCGCGACGCTAGCCGAAGAACGCCGCTACATGGACTTTACCCTTCCAGACCTGCGCGCGGACTGATCCCATGAACAGCGAGGCAGAAATCATCGAAGAAGAGCTCGTCTATGGCGCACGACGACGCGAGCTCATGTGGCAGAAACTGGGGCTGACAGGCATGGCGTTTGGCATGGCAGGCTGCCTCGCCGCTGCCCTCGTTGCCCTGTTCGACGTGGACCCGCCGCCCATGATCGTGCCCTTTGATAGCGAAACCGGCATGGCCCTCCCCAATGCCGTGGTTAAAGCGGTCTCACTCACGGAACGCCCTGCTATCATTGAGGCACAGGTCTACCGCTATGTCATTGACCGCGAGACATACAATCAGCTCGACAATGACGTGCGCGTGCGGCGGGTCCTGGACCAGTCGGACGGAGCTGCGGCCGCAGGACTGCGCGCGCTTTGGACCAGCGGCCACGACGCCTATCCCCCCGACAGCTATGGCACAGATGCCCGTCTGGATGTCGAGGTTCTGTCGATCACCCATATCAGCGCCAACCGCGCTCAGGTGCGCCTGCGCAAGCGGCTCAACTCGCCGCGTGGCAGTCAAAACGGGCTCTTCACCGCAACGCTGATGTTTGAGTTTCAACCCGAGAATAGCCGGTCGATCGACGATGTCTGGCAGAACCCTTTCGGCTTCACCGTCACTGAATATGCGATCCGCTCGGATCGTTTGGAGTAACCAATGCGTCGCCTGTTCCTGATCCTCGTCTTCTTTGTTCCGTTTGCTGGCATCGCCTATGCAGAAACCCAGCCGCGCCAAGGCCCCTATGATGCCCGTGTCCGGCTCGCCACATATCAGGATGGGCAGGTCTACCGCATCCGCACCAGCCTGACCCATGTCACCAGCATCGAGTTTGGCCAAGGCGAGACCATCCGCTCAATCATTGCTGGCGATACCGAGGGCTTCCTTCTGGACGGCGTGCCAGGTGGCCAAGTTTTTGCGATCAAGCCCGTCACGCGCGGAGCGCATACCAACATCACCGTCTACACCAACCGACGCAGTTACTATTTCAACGTGACCGAGGCGAGTTCACCGACATTCTATGTCATCCGCTTCACCTATCCCGATGCGGCCCCTCGGCAATCCCGCGTGGCCGCAAGCCAGCCTGCAAACCACGCCTATGGCGTCAGCGAACGATCCGAGATCACCCCACGAGAAATCTGGGACGACGGCACGTTCACCTATTTCCGCTTTGCCGCGAACGCGCCATTACCCGCAATCTTTCGCTGGTCGGCTGGCAATGAGCGCAGCGTAAATGCGCTGGCGCGGCCAGATGGCGTGATCCGCGTGTCAGGTGTCAGCAATCGATGGGTTCTCAGGCTCGGCGAGGACGAGATCTGCGTCCAAGAGATGAGCGAGGCAAACCACGATGAGTGAAACAGCTGAGCTTAAGAAGCGCCTCGAAGCGCTTGAAGGCAAACCACAAAACTCAAAGGCACGACCGTCATTTGTCGCTGTTGCGTTGGGCATCTCGGCAATCGCCGCTCTTGGCGGCCTCTTGCTGTTGTTCTCTGGCGGTTCTGTACCCGACAGCCTGGAAACGGCCTCGCCGGATGAATTCCAAGCGGCGGGTCCGGGGTTTGGTACGCTCGAGCCAACCCCTGCGCCAATTGACACTTCTCCGCCGCCAGCGGTGTCAGAGCCAGCCAACGAAACAGAAGAGCTGCGCGCGCAATTGGACGCCATGCGGTCTGAGCTCGAAGCCCTGCGAAACGCACCTGCACCTGAGGCTCCTTCCATCGACACAGAAGCGCTCGATGGCCTGAGCGCAGAAATCGATGCCCTGCGCAGCGAGGCAGCAGCCACGCAAGCCGCCATGCGCGAAGAGTTGGAGGAGCGCGCGCGGCAAATCCAGCGACTGCAGAACGATCTGGAACTTGCGCGCCTGGAAACCCCGCGCACGCCCGTACCAACCGGCCCTACGGCCGAAGAGCTGCGCCTTCAAGAGCTCGAGCGGCGGCGACAAGCCGAACTAGAGGAACTGCAAGCCCGTATCGCCAGCCCAATCATCGCCTTTGGCGGCACCGGAGGCGGCAACAATGAAACCGCCGCGCAGCAGCGGCGCCTTGATGGCGACACAGACTTTGTCCGCAATGGCGCTGAACCCGCCGAGGTGACGCAAGCCCGGTTGATCGTGAATCCGTCAAACACAGTAGTTCAGGGCACGATGATCCAGGCGGTGCTTGAAACCGCAATCGACAGCTCGCTCGCCGGTCAGGTCCGCGCGATGGTATCGGAAGATGTCCACGCCTATGACGGCTCGCGGATCCTGATCCCACGCGGCGCACGTCTGATCGGGCGGTATCAATCCGGTCTCGATATCGCCCAGCAACGTGTGAACATCGCCTGGGACCGGATCATTCTGCCCAGCAACCAGACCGTTGAAATCAGTGCTTTTGGTGGCGACGAACTGGGGCGCTCCGGCACAACTGGTTTCGTCGACAGCCGCTTTGGCACGCGGTTCGGGTCAGCCGCCCTAATATCGCTGATCGGAGCCTTGCCCGCCGTGGCAGCCCAGAACACCGAAGATGAGATCACCTCAGATGTGCTAGAGGGTATTGGCGAAGACCTGCAAGACAGCGCTCAAAGCGTGATTGGCGAATATCTCTCCGTCTCGCCCGTGATCTATGTGGATCAGGGTGCCCGCGTCACCGTGATGGTCGACCGCGATTTGGAGATTTTCTGACCATGGCGGCCAGCTATCTGCAAAGCTCGATGGACAAGATCCTCGAATCGCGCGATCCAAAGCTGATCGAGCTTTGTATCAACCCTGACGGCACGCTTTGGGCCGAGTTTCAGGGGGATCACTTTATGCGGCGCGTCAGTCGACAGCTCTCGCAGAACGAGATCAAGGACTTGGGTAATCAGATTGCGTCCGCCGCGAACACCACGCTCAGCCGGACCAAGCCTATCGTCTCGGTCAGCATCACCTATCGCGACCGCCCGATCCGCGCGCAAGTCATCCAGCCCCCCGCTGTCGATGGCGGTTACGCGATTTCGCTGCGGTTCTTTGCGGACCTGCCATTGGATCAGATCAAGCTGTCCTACCTGTTCGGAAAAGAGCGCAGCAATGAGAGCGCAAGGCGACAACGCAATGCCGAGCTGCGAGATGTCGTGGCCACCGGCGACATCGACGCCGCGATCAAGTTCTGCGTCACTCACAAGCTCAACATGATCGTTTCCGGCGGGACCTCGACCGGCAAGACCGTCACGGCGCGCAAGATCCTCTCCTTCGTGCCTGCCGACGAGCGCATCGTTACCATCGAAGAGGCCGCTGAGTTGCGTCCGACGCAACCCAATACCGTCACGCTAATGTCTGATCGCGATGAAGCCACGCGCAGCGCTGATGTCCTGCTGACTTCCACCCTGCGCATGCGGCCGGACCGCATCGTCTTGGGCGAAGTGCGCGGCAAAGAGGCCATGACATTTCTTGAAGCGATCAATACCGGCCATGGTGGCTCTCTTACCACGCTGCACGCTGAAACACCGCAACTGACGGTTCAACGCCTCGCCATCGCCGCCCTGAAAACCGACGTACCCATGACCTACCAGGATATGAACGATTACATAACCCGCTCGATCGATGTGATTATCCAGGCCGGTCGCCATGAAGGCGCGCGCGGCATCACGGAATTCTACCTGCCGATTGATCCGGCTCATTCAAAGGAAACAGCCCATGTTTGAATACAAGATTGAACTGATCAACACCGCCAAAACTAAGCCCCCGAAGATCGAAGCGCAGCTGAGCGCCCTTGGTCAGGATGGCTAGGAGTTGGTCTCGGTCGTGCCGGATTTTGACGGCGAACACATACTGAAGGCCTTCCTGAAGCGGCGCACGGGCGCGAGCGCCTAAAGCCAACCCGAGGAGGACACGATGGGCGTCGTCACCTGGATGGTAGAGACAACCGACAACTTTCTGGACGATGCGGCCCAAACCACATTTGGCAACGTCGCCGGTCAGCTAGGCGGCGTCATTGCCGTAGCCTCAACGCTCGCCGTGATCGGCGTCTTCCTCAATATGGTGTTTCAGTACAAATCCATGGATGGGCGGACCGCCTTCTGGTTCGCCCTCAAGCTCATGCTGATCTCCCTCTTTGCGATGAACTGGGTCCAATTCAACGCGGTCGCCAGCGCTCTCATTAACGGGCTCGACCAGCTCGCAGGCGGCATGGTGGCCGGGCTTGGCGGTGGCGGTGCAGGCGCATCTTACTTTGCTGAGGCCTTCGACGAACTCATCGAGGAATTTGGCGACTACCTGAACGCGGCCGGTGACAACATGCATTGGATGGCCGGAGCCCTGATCGGCGCAATTGGTGCATTCCTTCTGGGTGTCATCGGCGCGCTCTGCGGCCTTGTCTTGATCTTCGCGAAGATCATGCTGGCCTTCATGATTGGCATCGCCCCAATCATGATCGCGCTTTCGCTTTTCGACGTCAGCAAGGACTATTTCCATCGCTGGCTGTCCAGCACGGTATCCTATGCGCTCTACCCACTCGTGATTGCAGGGGTGTTTTCCACCGTCGTCGGGATGTCGCGCTCACTCATGACCGAACTCGGAGACCCCTCCGGCGCAAGCAACATTGGCGCGCTGGTGCCCTTCTTCATGATGATGTTCCTCGCAGGCGGCATGATAATCGCTACCCCACTGATCGTGCGCTCAATCTCAGGCAATTTTATGATGGCTGGACCGCCGAGCATTCCCGGTCCCGGCGGGTTCGCAAAGGGCTTAATTGGCACCAAAGGGTCACGGGCGCGGGCACGGTTTGGGACCAGGTCAAATGCTGAGATCGCTGGGGCTGGAATACGTCAGGCAGGTGGTGCGACCGTTTCGATGGTTCAGCGGGTAGCAGAACGGGCGAAGCGGCTGGAGTGAATTGGTCCTTTTCAAGCTGCTTCAAGTTAGAAAGTTATTGCTAGAAAGCCTGCCAAGACAGCGTCTTGCAATAAGCGCCATGCATCAGTCAAAGCTTTCGGATGGTGTCAGATTTCAAACTTTTCCAAACAAGACCCCTTACGAGAAACTGGCACTCAACCTATAGTAAATCAGGTTAAACAAGCTTGGTGTAAAATGGCGTCGCTTCAGGATTCAGTTGCAAACAAATTTCTCGAAACACTTTCAAATGATGAAAATTTTGACTCATCCAAAACAACGAAGCTTGAAGCGCTCCTGAAAGAAGGTCGAAAAATTAAGGCCGACGATCTGGCCGCGATTTTCACTCTTCCAGACGGAGGGGAAGTTCTGTGATCAAGATCGTTTCAGCACACATCGAAGAATTTCGTGGAATTCGTAAGTTGGACATCAACTTGGCTGAGAAGACCTTCGCGATATCCGGCCCGAACGGCTCGGGAAAAAGTGGGGTCATTGACGCCATCGAATTTGCGCTAACTGGTCAGATTGGCAGATTGACCGGAACCGGAACCAAAGGGCTGTCACTAGCAGATCATGGTCCTCATGTAGACCATATCAAATTCCCAGATGCTGCATTTGTAGAGCTGGAGGTATCCTTCCCGACACTTGGCAAAAAAGCCAAGCTCACTCGCAAGGTTTCTGCCCCCAAGAAGCCAAGTATCGAACCGAACGATCCGGACATCGTGGAAATTTTGGACGAAGTTTCTCAGCATCCCGAAATCACTTTGGCGAGAAGAGAAATTCTGAAATTCATCTTGGTTGAACCAACGAAGCGATCGGCACAGATTCAAGAGATTCTAAAGATCGATGAGTTGGGTCAGACCCGTTCGGCACTGAACACAGCATACGGCAAGCTCAACCGGGCAGCGATTGCAGCGGAAAAGGATACGCAGGACAAAAGAGATACGCTGTTGCAGCACCTAGGCATCACGTCTTTGTCTGCAGCTGAAATGCTGGAAGCGGTCAATGCAAAGCGCAAGCTGCTAGGACTGGAAATCCACGACGCAATGACGGCTGATACAATCATCGACCAGGGCTTGGCGGAACCTACCGGTGAACAATCGCTCAATAAATCCGCAGCACTGATCGAACTGGACAAGCTTAACAAGAAGATCGTCGAGCTTGGGCAATCTCCGTCTCCGAATGCTGAAGCTCTTATCGATCAGATCGAGCAACTCGAAAAAGACGCACGGCTCCTCGTTTCGTTGCAACAACGGGAGTTGGTGGAGAGTGGCTTGAAGCTGGTGGACGGCCCGTCATGTCCGATGTGCGATCATGAATGGCCCGATGAAGCACATCTTCTTTCGCACCTACATGCCAAGCAACAGAAATCGCAAGCGGCAGGAGAGCTGAAGCAAAAGCTCATTGAGCATGCATCATCACTTTCGACGGAAGTGGGAAACTTGAAAGCGCTGCTGCTCGAAACTCACCGTATTGCCAAGATTGAGAGCGCAGTTGAAATGCTGTCCAGCGTCGTCGCATGGGGCAAAGACTTGGCGTTTTTTCAGGAACAACTAAAGTCTTTCGCAACAATCTTGGAGTTGAAGGATCGTTTGTCCAGTGGATGGCCAGCCATTCCGGAAGGCTTTGGGGCCAAACTGGCGGACTTTATGAGCACTATTCGCGCGAAGCCTGATCAATCTGCTTCGTTGGCCGCACAGAGTTTTCTGATCAATGCTGAACAGCGGTTCAAGGACTACAAAGCAGCACGTCTCACCGAGACAGCTTCCAAAAAGGCACGAGACGCCAGCAAAGTCGCATATGACGCTTGGTGCGCAGCGATGGAGTCGGAACTCGACGAGCTATACGAGGCCGTCGAAGATGATTTCAGCAAGTTTTATCGCCTCTTAAATGACGGCGATGAGCAAAAATTTGTCGCACGCTTTAAAGCAACTGAAGGGCGTCTCGATTTTGATGTGAATTTCTACGAGCGGGGACTTTTCCCACCAGGTGCTTTTCATAGCGAAGGTCACCAAGATGGCATGGGTGTATGCCTATACCTTGCATTGATGAAGCGGCTCTTGGGTGACCGTTTTACCGTCGCGCTGCTCGATGATGTTGTGATGTCTGTCGATGCAGACCATCGTTACCAATTTTGCAAACTTTTGATGGCAGAATTCGCAAACACGCAATTCGTGATTGCCACCCATGACAAAGTTTGGGCAGAGCAGATGCGTTCGGCAAAGCTGGTGACCCGAAAAACATCTATGGCCTTTGATAGTTGGTCTGTGGACACCGGTCCGTTGGTGGAATCGAACCCAGAAATTTGGGCGGAAATCGATACAGCTTTGGCTAAGGGTAAGGTCGAAGTTGCCGCTCCGATTTTGCGGCGTCACATGGAGTTTGTAGCCCGACTCCTTGCGGATCAACTGGGGGCGCAAACGGTCTTCAGAGCAGACAACAGCTACGATCTAGGGGGGCTATTACCGAGCGCTTTTTCTAGACTGTCAGATCTCCTAGGAAAAGCCGTCGACTCGGCGCAATCCTGGGGCAACGAGGACCAAAAGTCCAAAGCGCAGGCTCGCAAGCAACGTCTCAAGGCAGCCAATACTCACAAGGGCGAGGAAGACTGGACCGTCAATAAGGCCGTACATTTCAACGAGTGGGCCAACTTTAGTCCCAACGACTTTATGCCTATTGTTAAGGCGTTCAAGGATCTGCTGGCATGCGCACAATGCGATGACTGCGGATCATGGCTGTATATTACTCCCAAAGGCACTGCACCAGAAGGGCTTCGGTGTTCATGCAACTCTGTTAACCTGAACCTTAAGAAAAAGCCTAAGATGCCGCTTTAGGGCCTGCGCGATGTGCATCTATTACGGCGAATTCTGATTGGAATATGCACCAAGAGAGGATGCTTCTGCCGCCTACACTCATCGGTCAGCCGCCCCCGCAATGAACCTCTCCACCCGATCTGTTCCCGCCTGATATTCGCCCCGACTAGGCTTGTTGCCTGACGTCACCTCCCGCTCTTCTCTGGCCAAATCATCGATCTCTTCACGTCGCTTCCCGCTACTTTCAGATCCCTCAGCAGGCATCACCTTCGGCACCTCAAGCGCCCCAATCTTCTCCTCCAGCGCTTTAATTTGCCCTTGCAGACCACGCATTTGGTCCCCGGCGGACGGGTACGGCAGATCGCCGGTCTGCTTGTCGAAGATCTGCTTAAAAAACCGATCCTCATAGTATTTGATCCGCTTGGCTCGCACGGGCATCTGCGCGTCGACCACCAGAACGATATCATCAAGATCCATGCGCCGCGCCTCATCCTCTGGCAGCAACGCGGTTTCTTCCGTTCGTTCAGACATGCTGCGCCCGGTAAATGGGTTGCGGCCGACCGAGCGCGAGCGGGTCACAACCCGTTTGGTGGTTTTGCCGACGGCTTTGCTGAGCTCTTCAATGGTCTTCTCATCTGAGGGCGTGAGATAGAGCTTGATGCCCGCGTTGCCCTGCAGGGCACGCCGGGCATTTTCGCCGTAGATCTCATCCAAAGCTGGGATCGTCTGTGTGACGATCGCGAGATTCGCCCGGTAAGATCGCAGTGTTTCAATGCTGTCCAGAACGATCGGCATTTTGCCGAGGCGGTTGAACTCATCGAGCATAATCATCACCGGCCAAGGCTCATCCTTGCCAGGTTCATGGTCTTGTAGCGATGCCAGCAAGTCCGAGAAGAACAGGCGGATCAGCGGTGCGAGGGGTTTCACCATCAGCGGTTCGACCACAAGATAGACCGAAAACGGCGTCTTGCGGATATCGCGGAAATCGAAGTTTGAGGTCGCGGTTGCGCGATCGATGGCGGGGTTGGACCATTGTTTGAGGCCAGATGTCATCAAGAGCGAAAGGTAAGACGTCAGCGTGTCGTTGTTGGTCGAGGCCATGCGCATGAAGATCAGCTTGGCAGCTGGATTGACCACCTCATCTGCACGGCGGCGATATTCCTTCTGCTTGTCCCCGCCAGACGCGGTGATGCGGTAGATTTCGCCCAAGGTCGGCCGCTTACGCTCGAACGCCAAAAGGCCCGCCGCCACGAATAGATCAATGCCCCCATCAAGAAGTCCTTGAACCCGGTCGTTATCAGCCTGAAGGAACAGCGAGGCCAGGAGTTGCAGCTCCATCTGCTGGCGGTCGACATTTTCGAGCGCCGATATGCGCAGCAAAGGATTGTAGCGGTGCGAGCGGCCGTCTTTCCAATCAGTGGGCGCGAACCGGAACACTTTGTCGCCCTGCGTGGCCCTGTGGCGCGCGGTGGCTTCGAAATTTTCGCCCTTCACGTCCAGCACCACGGCACTGCCCTGGTAGGTCAGAAGGTTCGGGATGACGAAACCCGTCGTTTTGCCGCGTCCGGTCGGGGCGACGATCAGGGCATGGGGGAACACCTTGGACATCACGAAGGGTTTGCGGCTCCTGGGTTTACCCACTTTACCGAGAACAAAGCCGCGGCCAGGCTTGCCGAAGAAACCGCTGCGCTTCATCTCGGACATTTGCTGCCAGTGGGTTTCCCCAAATTTGGTCAGCGCATCGTTCATCAAGACCGCACTGAGCAAAACACCGGCACCGGTGCTGATCCCCACGATCAGGTGAACAATCTGCATATCGGTCGGATGGGTCGTTCGGAGAACCCCATAGCTGCGTGCCAACATCAGAAAATCGATGTCCGCCCCGACCCCGAACCAGCGGAATGTCAGAAAGGCCGACGCCAGGACATAGCCCAACACCGCTCCCAGAAGAGCAAAGCTCATGACGCCAATAGCGATCCGCGTCTTACCCATGTGTCATGCCCTTTTCGCTATCGGCATCGACGTCCCGCTCGCGTTGACCATCAATTTCTTCATTGGCGATTTCGTCTAGGACATGCTCCATCGCCACACTGTTCGCCAGAGCGGCATCGCTCTGAAGATAGGCCTTGGCCGCATAGAGCCGGTCCAGGCGATCTTCGATATGCTCCTCCAGCGTTGTCTCATCGCCAATCGCCAAGTCCGGGGTGCTTTCTTCACCGACCAGTTCCTCCATCTCGGAGCGCAAGGTCTCGCGTTCCAGATCGCTGCGGAAAGGATCTGCAGTTGGGTCGCCCCTCATTCGGCTCAGGATATCAGCAGTGGTCGGCGGCAACCTGTCGACCATGCTTTCCTGCCGGTTAATCTCCACCATCCCGCTGTCTTTGAGAACCTCAGCGTCGGCCAACAAGCGGCCCAGATCACTGTGCACCTGGTCAAGGCGGTCGATCGCTTTCTCGAGTTCATCAGCGCGTGACAGATCAAAGCCGTCCTTCTGGGCAATCGCATTCAGATCCTGTCCAAGCCATTGCCGCTCGAGCGCGGCATTACCCGCGCCGATTTCGACACGACGTGTCACCTCCCGCGCGTCAATGCCGGTGCCTTTCAAAGCCTGTTCGAGGCGTTCGGCAAGCGCCGAATCCTGCAAAGCGCCTTGGGCCTGGGCCCGTATATTCGCAGCCGAATAGATCCCACTTTGGGACGCGTCTTCGAGCAATGTGTGGGACTGCGTTCCCAATGGGCTCAGATGTGACAAAGAGCGATAGATGTCGTTCAGCTCATACTCGAGCGCCGCGCGCCGCTCCGCCGGGGCGTTCGCTACGATGCGTTCAGCTTGGTTGATCTTGTCGTGAAAGGCATCCACGACCTCATCAAACGAGTGCTGTTCTTCGGCCATACCATATACCTTTCCATCTGCTTCAATCGGTTTACCCTGCGCCAAGAGCGTCGCGGCCTTGCCCAAGGCTGCTGCAATGTCATGCTGGTTCTCGCGCGAGGCTTCGGCCGCCAATCCGCGATAAAGCCGCGCGTTCTGCGCCACGTCAGCCAAGGCACGGTCAAGCTCCGGCCCCACGCGCTCACGCTCGATCAGCTTCTGCCCCGTGACTTCTGCGCGACGCTGGTCAACATCGCTTGGCCTCTTCGTCGTGATCCCACGCTCGAGCTTTCGGGTCGCCTCAAGGCGCAGCCCATACCGTTCCGACACATCGACCATCGCCTCGCGAAAACTGTCGTAGTTGAAATGGTGCCCTTCTTTCAGAAAGAAGAATTCACCGTCCTTGCTGCGCCGGTTCAGGACGATATGGGCGTGTGGGTGGTCCCGGTCCTCATGCACGGCGGCGATGTAATCAAAGTGGCTGCCTTCACCCTGAAAGAACCTTTCGCAAATCTCGCGGGTGATCTCCGCGACATCCTCGCCACGCGTGCCAATCGGAAAGGCCATCAAGAGATGTGAGGTATGTCCCAGCTTCGGGTGGAACCCCTCATTCCACTGCGCGGAAAACCGGCGCGTGACTTGTTCAATCTCTTTGGCTGACAGAACGCTTTGGCCGTCATAGGTGCCACGGCTATCGATGATGAAGCTCGACTTGGTGGTCAGGTATTCCAGCTGGTTGCGCAGCTGCGGTTTTGTGTGTGTGCCGCCGTCGCGAATGGCTTTGAAGATTGCGGGTGAATGTCCCATGGCCGCGCGGGCCATCTGCTTGGCACGGGCGCGCGGGACGCTGCCGCGAATGCGGCTCCAGTCGCGATCAAAGAAAGCCTCCTGCGCGGCGGCAACGGCGCTATTCCGGGCCATCGGCAAAACCTCCCAGAACGCGGGCAACCTCGCCGGACAGCGCGCTTCGTCGGCGCTGCGCCATGTCCTGCACCTGGTCAGCGATGTCGAAGATCAGCCCGGCCAAGGCACGGACTTGGCCATGGGCAGAATTGCCATAGGGCGGCGTCTTACCCTGGCGCTTTGCATCGTTCAGGCGCTGCGCAATTTGATTGATATTGTTGCCGGTGCGATTGAGCGAGGCCGACAGCCCCTGCATTTGGTTCGCCAGTTCATCGTCGGGAACGAAGAGATCGTTTGAGGCATGGATCAACCGCCGCAACCCCTCCGCGCGGCTGGCGATATCATGCCGCGTCAAGACCGCATCAAAGCCCGCCAGCTCCTTGGGCGTGAGCCTGACATTCACCAACTCGGAGCGCACGCGCGCATCAAGCTTGCGGCTTTGATCGGCCTTTAATGTGTAGAAGATGCTGCGGGTCGTGACGCCGAATTCGCGGGCCAGGTCCTCAATCGCCACCCCCTCAGCACGCTTGCGCACGATGGCAAATCGCTGGTTTTGCGTCAGTCGCTTGTGCCGTGATGCGCGCGGTCGGCCCATGTGAAGTAATCACCCCTATTTCTTGCCAACATCATACAGGCAGCCCTGTTATGGCATTTCGCCATAATTGATTCAATATTATAATATTGAATCAACTGCCTGTATTCCGTTTGGAGCAGCCATAGGCTGCGACCGCCGGGCAAAGCCCGGCCACATGCGCAAGGCATGGCACCACTAGTCGTGGTTCCACGCCTCAGCATCGCCAAGCAATTGCAGCGCTATTGCGCGGGCCGCGTCTTCGGCGCTGGCATAGGTTTGATGATCCGGCAACTCGTGTAGATCAAAGGGCTGTTGCGGGTCGTCCGGGGTCTCAACTCGCACGTAGATCGCCCAGCCATCGATCAGCGCGGGATCATCACAATACTCCTGCCCGCCATCGGGCAGATTGCAGAACCCATGCAGATGCACGCTGGCGCGGCCCTCCCGGGCCGCTTGCCTGATGTCAGAATACTTCATGGCGATCCTCGGCATTTTCCTCGATGAAAAATTCGTCAGGCTCGCCGTTCAGGCGGGTGCCATCCCGACCGGTCAAGCCGATAGCCGACCCGTTTCGCGTGAAAGTGATGAGGTATTGCCCGAGGTCATCACGCGTCACCGCATACCCCCTGTTGACCCAGTGAACGCGGTTGCCCGCGTCCACTGCTGCCTTGATGCCTTCCAACGTCATCGCAACGCCTCCTCAAGGATTGCGAGAGCCCCAAGGCAATCGTCGATATAGGGCTGTTCTTCGCCGTCCAGATCGTTCAGCTCCAGCCGGTTCAACACCGCGTAAAGCGTGGCGCGCGCCTCTCGGGCGGCGCTTCGCAAACTGACGGTATCCTCTAGACGCGCGGTCGCGAAATCATCGCTGTGATAGTCTGGGGTCATCGGATTTCTCCCGCTTTTTGCTTCCAACGCGGGGCGATGTCTTGGAGCGGCACAGTGAAGGGCGGCAGCGCGTCAAAGCCGTTCAATCTTTTGACCACCTTCACCTTGGCGCAATCATCCTCAACGCTGAGGATCTCGACACAGAACACGCCGCCCAAACCCGACGGAACAACGATCTCTTTCAGCTCGTGCCGATGCTTCCCGCAATAGACGCAGGTGCTATAGAGCCCGTCGATGATGTGACCGCCGGTCGTGCGATCACAGTCGCAGGTCCAGAATTTCGGGGGCTGATATTTGTGAGCCATTTGTGGCCTCCTCTTGGGTGCTGCGGTAGGGGCTTGGCTCGTGGCTCGGGGAAACGCTCCCCCGGAGCCTTTCCGGTTCCCTCCCCACTCCGCCGATGGGCTGCACTCCGGCCAATCTGATCTGACCGAATACGCATGTATTCGGTGGAACAGAGTGGGTGGGGGCACAGCCCGACCCACGACCCAGGAGCGGCCAGTCAATGGGTCAAAGCCAGCAACTGGTGCGGCCCGCAGCGCGCCCCGCGCGAGGACACGGGTGCAGGATTTGACGACGCGCACGCGCGGCGCTTGCCCATTGACGGGACGCGACAGGGATGTTGGGCGGACCAATCAAATTGAAAGAAGCCTGAAGGAGGTGAGCGGGCTGAAAGCCGGTCGATCCTCCGCACAGTCCGTTTCTCAGGGCGGCCCGTGCGCAGCAGCACGGGCCACAATTTCTCATCTCATCCCCCAAGGCCTGCGCCCCGCCACTCCTGGCGGGGCGCAGGTGCTCAAAACTCAACACCAGGCTTCAAGTTGCCGTCCGGGTCCAGCCACGAACGGGCCTCGGCGCAATCCAAACAAATACAGGTGCAACTGCCTTTGACGATGACCGGCGCGAGAAAGATCACTGGGTTTGACGCACCGCATTTGCGGCACGCCATAGGGGGCAGGATTGCGGGGCCGCTCACGCTGCGGCCGCTTTCGATTGACCTGCGGCTGCTAAAATAAAATCGGCTGCCTTCTGTGCCTCGGACGCCGCGCGAAAAATCGCCCGCTTGTCCTCTTTGAGAGCTTTCAACCACCCTTCAACATAAGCGGCGCTTTGGTCGAATTCCGGCGCGACACCAATCTGGGCCCCAAGGAAACAAGCGCCGACTTCCGCCACCAGCTCTTCAAAGGCATAGGCTTCGCGGTTCGCAAATTTCTTGATCCGCTCAAGCCGCTTTTCGCTGCCGGTCCAATGGATAAGCTCATGGGCCAATGTCCCATAATAGCCTGCCGCATCGTGAAACGTGGCAATCGGCGGCATGTGGATGTGATCTTTGGCGGGGCTGTAGTAGGCGCGCGGGTCGTCGCTGGTGAGGATCGCTGCCCCTGTTCGGCTGAAAAACGCCTCAAGCTCAGGATCTTCGGCCGTGCCAAGATCGCGCGGGGCCTCGGGTCGGATGTAGTAGTCCTCCGGCAAACCTTCGATCTGATCGGCATTGAAGACGCGGTATGCGCGCGCATAGGGCAGTTCTTCCCCAATGCCCTGTTCGTTCTCTCGGGTGAACGTCCCGTATTTGACCACGGTCGACGACGTTTCGCCTTTGCGGACTTGGCCGCCCAGCTCTTGCGCCTGCTTGTAGGTCATCCAGCGGCTGGACACATAGCCATGCTTTGCTGCCATGACCCAGAGCATCAGGATATTAATCCCGCGATACTCCTCGCCATTGTGTCGGGTTGGCAGGGCAATGCCCGACGCGCTCCCTGTCCACGGCTTGCGCCAAGGCGTCGTGCCCGCCTCGATCTCTGCAATAATGCTGTCGGTGACATGGGCATAAACATCAAACTTCGGTGCCATTTGTGGCCTCCTCAATCAAAGTGACGCGGGTGAGGCATCGCGCCCCCTTCCGCCGATGGGCTGCGCCTCGGCCACCTGATCTGACCGAATACGCATGTATTCGGCGGAACAGAGTGGGAGAGGGCAAAGCCCGACCCACGGCCCTGAACGGGGCTGTCAATCGGCCACATTTGCGAAGAAAATGTCTGCGCCAAAATCAGACGCCAATTTGCCCCGCGAGGAATGGCTCGCATGCGAGACAGGGGAAATTGGTGGCTGATTTTGGGGATGGACTAAGGTTGACCGCCACGGTCAGGGATGTTGGGCGGACCAAACCAAGAAGGATGCCTCAATCGCGGTTGAATGCGCCGTTGGCTCGTTCAGCCGCGATTCAACATATCACAAAAAGCACCCGAAACACTAGGAAGCAAACTCAACCGTACATGATGAATGCTTCTGTACTTGACCTAGAAACAGTCAATCGTAAGGGCAACGATGCTTGATGTGACATTCAAGACAATGCGGTCGAGCAGGTGAACAAATTTGCGCGGCATAATCTAAACAGGCCCAATTTGTTTCAACTGCATTTCCCTCCCGTACAAGCCAGTGGGCCGCGGCTTGCAGCCATGGATCATGCCGGATGTCCACTAGCTTGCGCGGGCGAACGTACCGCTCCAGCAGCCGGGCCATGTTGACGTCCAAGAGCGGTTTCCTCTGACCATGCTGGAAGAGAAGTATGGCATTGGCCACATATTGACCAACTGCAGGGATGCTGAAGAGTTCCTCCGTGGCATCAGGAAAAGCCCCGCCCCGATCGGCAGCGTAACTGGCCAGTTGCTTTAAGCTACTTGTGCGCCTGCGCCAAAGCCCAAGTGGCTTCAAAAATTCACCTAGCGCACTTTCGTCAGCTAGGGAGATTTCTTCCCAGTCAGAAAATCGTGCAAAGAATTCATCATAGACGGCGGCTACCGTCTGGGCCCTCGTGCGCTGAAGCAAAACCTCGACGCAAATCCTTTCATAGGTTCCCGTACCTGGCTCACGCCACGGAAATTCCCGAGCGTTGTCCTTGAACCACGCGCGTAAGAAGCGGCCAAGGTTCGTAATCTTCCGCTTTTCACCCCGGGTTGGAATGTCAGGCAACGAGCCCATGGTATTCAGAGGGTGGGAACAACGCATTGAAGTCCTTCGGGTTCACCTTAAACAGGTAACCATGGTCGCCAACCGATCCACCCTTTTCCCTTTGGTATAACGTGTAGTCCAAGGTTATCACGCCAGCCTCCACTAGGGCTTCGAAATTACGCACCCGGGGTGCGCGGGTGTGTTCGACTTGAACGTAGTGAAACTCCTCGCTGGCCCCCTTACCCCTCGTCTCTGCGGAAACCCAGAACGTTTGGCGATGCTTGGATGTCAACCTATCCCTTAGCTTGGCAAGCTCCCAAACCGCCATGCGCGTGATCCTCTCGGCCACCACGTGGTTCTGCCGCAACCAATCCTTTTCGCCGTCGATCGACAACACGAACCCATTTGGGTTCGCCATCTTCCCAGAGATCGTGCAGTATAGTTGCCTGCGGCCATCGACCTCGTAGCCATGGGCGTCAAGCAGGGCCTTGTTCGACCCAAGCGGAGAAAGCTTCCAGTTAGGTACTTGGCTAAACAAGTTCACGCGGTTCTTGCGCTTGCGGCCTGCCCTCTTTGCCTTGATCTCGATTCCTTTAAAATCGGGAAGCTTGCTCGAATTGGCCTCGATCCCCAACAGAGTCTCCAGCGTCATCCCGATACCCGTATCGCCAGGTCGCATGGTCGGAATCCAACCGCGGGCGCCAATTTCTCGTAGCAGGTCGAGCAATTCTCCTGCCTCGGCTGATAGTCCCGGTCGCGCGGCTTGCGCGATTGACCCAAGCGGCGAACCCGGGTCCTTTATCGATCGTAGAATTTCCGGATCGCTGCAATTTACGACGTGCAACAAGCCGTCCCAGCTAAACAGAGCTAGCAAGTTGAAAGGAACCGCGTGCGCCTTGAGGCCGTAAACGCAGATACGTGGGTCGCCCTTCTTAGTGGTGGGCCGGTAAAGGGACACTTTCGTCGGCTTCGATCCCTTGGCGAAAACCATCCTCGCCGGGACAACGACCTTGTGTTCTTGACCTTGGGCTTGGGTCGAAAAGTCGTGGATCTTTGCATCGAGCAGGAAATCCCGAAACGTTGCTGTGGCATCCATGATCGATTTTTTCAAGCCAGTCGGCGTCGGGACAAGCAGGCCCACGTCCAAGCCGGTTTCGTTGAAGAGGGTTAATACTTCTCCAACGCTCGTGTCCGATTTTTCGAGCATTACCCTATAGCTTCGTCCAAGATTCTCTTAAAATGAGACCCCACGCGTTCCGCCAGACCAACCGGCACGGCATTGCCGATCTGGGTGTACTTGGGGACCTCGCGGTCGAATATACCCTCGCGCGGATTGCCCGCACGTCGAATTCCACCGGTGGTCCGCTTACCAGCGAAACGGTACCAATCCGGGAAGAGTTGTAGGCGTGCCCACTCCCTCACGGTCAAGATACGCGGCTGCGAGTAATGAACGTAATCATCGGGTAGAGACGTGGCCGTGATATTTGGCTCCAGGTTTCCCCAGCTCGGTTTCAATAGGCGTTGGGAAAACTTCTTGGTGCGCCACTCTTCGGGAATTTCGCCCGCGTTCCTGATCATGTGGTCAAACTTCTCGACCACGGACGGCTTGTGCTTTGAATACTCCTGCTCGGTCAAGCGAATGCCCCGGCCCTCGTACCAAGAAGGCGCGGTGCGTAGGGACTTCTGGATCGCGGTGCGCGCGGGTCGCGGATAAGCCGTTGTTTCAAAGGTGCCGCGCTCGAAGTTTCGACTGCGCAGAACCTCGGCCACCGTGTCATCTACGAGATCGCCGAGAAGGTCTTTCAGGTCGGGAAACTCGCCCGGGCTTCCCGCCGGCAGGAACCCGCAGGCGACCGCGTCTTCCGGATCGGCTTTGGGATCGAGAAAGTCGCAGGCTTCCAACACGTCGCGACGCACGCCAACAAGCAAGACCCGCGGCCGGTTCTGGGGCACGCCGTAGTCCTTGGCATAGACCAAAGACCAGCGCACTTCGTAGCCAGGAATGGCCCGAAACTCGTCCCGGACATCCGGGAAAATGCGCTCGTCGCCATCCCGAGTCCACTTGGAGGTCAGCAGGCCGCGCACGTTCTCGAAAAGAAAAACACGGGGCCGCATCCGGCGAATTACGCTGGCCATCCGCTGATAAAGCTGGTTCGACGGCAGGTCCTTCTTGTCAACGGAATACGAACGGCGGATGCCAATGCCGGAATAGCCTTGGCAAGGCGGGCCGCCGGTCAAGACATCGAGATTGCTACCGCCCCCGCTCTTCTTTGACGCGGTATCGAAAGCCAATTCAACATCGGGAATCTGGGATAGGTCGCTGACCAACTGTTCCAGCCGCTTTCCCTGCAACTCGTGCGCGTCGTTGCAGTGTAGAGCGTCGTTATCCGAGAATTTCATCCCACCAAGTGAATGGTGGCGGTTCATGAGGTAAGTGGCCTGGGCATCCTCGTTTAGCTCGTTGACGAATACCGGTGTGAACCCCGCGTTTTCGAATCCAAGCGACAGGCCGCCGCAACCGGCGAAGAGATCGATCATGTTGTACTGGCGAAGCGCCGCCTCACCTCGGGGGACTCCCGCCTGGGTAGGGTTTTCGTTTACGTCTCTCGCAAGGGTTTCCTGAAGCATCTATCGTCCGGCCAAGTTTCATGGTTTTCGAAAATAGCTAGCATATCTGGAGTGGGCTGTCCAGGCAGTTACTACATGTTGGGGGCAATTCGGGCGTTTCGTCACCTGCTTTACCGCGCGTAAGCTGGCCTAGTCGCCCAAGATTTCAACGAAATCTGGGAACTTTCTCGCCGCTTCAAGGACTTGGGTGCCGAACCGTCCGCCGGGGTCGTCGAGCTGGATCACTAACGTATCGATGGGACGTGTCAGTGCGATTAATCCCCAACGCCACGCCTCGCCGTGCGCTGCCTTTTCCAGGTCAACGAATCCCTCCTCCTCGGATGCATCGAGACCAGATGAGATCTTGGCTTCAAACATCTCTTCGAGGAATCGATCAAACCCGTCGAGAACAACGGTCCACCCTTCCAAGCCTCGGCAAGAAGCGTATTGAACGATCCTCACTTGGCCTGGGCCGCGAGGAAAATCCGACCTTGCCGTTGGATCAACACCATCCCAGATTTCCTGGCCCCGGGTTTCCATTATGCGACCGACCAGGCTCATCTGTCTAAGGCCTTCATCGATGACACCATCCGGTGGAACGCAGACCAGCATATCGACACAGTCATTGCCGTCGGACCTTAGGTCCTCGACGAGTCTCTCGTGTAACTCGGCTGCCTGCGCGTAGGGCTTGGACAGGATGATAATCCGACCACCACCGGCGGCCGGGTTAGGCTCTGCCTCCCAGGCGCTTCCCGTTTCCCGTGCGATCTCGGATACGAAGAGCGACAAGTTACGCTTGAGGCGCAAGCACTTTCCCAATGGCAAGGTGCTTCTCTTGTCGCGGGGCAGACCCGCACGCCAGTTAGCACGTGCGCCCCTGACAAGCTGGTCCACGCCATCGGCAACGCATAGCCGGGTCGGGTTGTAAAGGGCTTTCAACAAGGCGGTTTCCCCGCTTGGCCAATCTTGCCCCTCGTCAACGAACACCTGATCGAAATCGAAGAAATCGGGATCTTCGTAGATGATTGCCTCGATGTCCTCCCGTGTAACGGCCCCTGCCTTGATGAGATCGAGCGCCTCTGCGCAAAGCCCGGGGTACCGCGAGAAATCCAAGGGTCCATCGCCGAGCAATCCAAGCTTCGAAAACCAGGTGTAGAGGAAAGACATCACGGTACCGACGCGAATGCCACCCGCTTCCACCGATGACGGGATGCTTGCCAGGGACATCAGGCGACGCATGTCCGCGGCCAGAGCGTGGTTGTAGGTCAAGACCAACGTCCGCTTGCCTTCCGCGCGAAAGAGTTTCCATGCCGCCTGGAGAAGCAGAGCCGTCTTCCCGGTTCCCGCGAAGCCACGCAGGAACACCGTACCGTCTCCCAGGGTATCGATGATGCCGTCGATCGCGGGGTTCTTCGCCGCCAAGCGATCCATGCGTTCGCGGTCAAGGCGCGTTGGGATCGCTTTCTTGAATATCGGCGCCGCTAGAGCTTTCTCGATCGTTTCCTTGTCACCTGCCGAAAGAAGCCCCTGTCCTCGGCGTTCCAGGAGCGGTGAGGACGCCGCGATCGCACTCATCAGCTGGTGACCATTGAAAGCACCCGCGACAGCGCTTGGCGCAGATATCGAGCCGAGACTGGGGAAAACCATGCAACGGCGCGCGAAGACATCGACATGCATGTCCGAAAGGTATGTCTTAAGGGCGTGCATTTGCTTAACGTTTTGGTCTGTCGCGCTCTTCCATTGCAATGGACCGCCACGCGAGTACCTAACCTCGACCTGGTCATCCATGATGCGAACACCACGATCGTCATGATCCTTGACCTCGATCGCGACCACGAAGCTTTCGACCATGATCGGGCGCGCGTTTAGCTTGTTCCCCGAGGATCCCCGGATAACGCGCAGGGGCTTAAACATGCGCGGCTTGGATAACCGACCAGCCAAGACAACATCGATGTCTTGTACCTGGTAGCCCGAGAGCTTCGTGCTGACCGCGATCCGGATGTCGTCAACCTCCCTGGGCGTCGTCGTCACGCCCGGCCAAGACGCCTCTAGCGCATTCTTTACCAGGATCGCGGCCTGGTACTCGCTTGACCCCTCAGCGCCGGTGATCGTGATCATTGGGCCTCCAGCATCTTGACGATGTAGGTCTGCGGGTGGTGTGCAAAGTCTCGAATATCCACGAACTCGACCTTGAGGCCCATGCCATGGTTGGCTTCCAGTAAGAGTTTCGCGTTCTTCTGGATATCTTGCGCCAACCCCTCCCGCATGTGCCACAGCGGGTGCGATAGCACGAGCGACAGCTTGTTGCCGCCCGTAACCGCGACGAGACCATCGGCTTGCTCAACTTGCACGCTGCCCTCGTGGTGGTTGCACAAGTCGGCAAACCTTTGACCGATGCCCCGGGCGTCCTCGAGCCAACGCGTCGTGTCCAGGGGCCCGCCCAAGACCAGCTCGGCCACGTCCAACGCTAAACGCCAATCAAGCGAAGCATGAAGAAAGCGGTTATTGTAGTTACGAAGACAATCAGGGCACGAGCGATCACAATCGGCGTGCGAAGGGTCGTGCCAGTTTTTCTTAACATCCTCGTAGTGGGTCGCGATTAACCCGCGAAGCCGGTTTGGATCACAAATGTGCCGGCTGTAACCGGCCCCGTTTTCAAGGGCATCTGCAACGTAGAGCTGCCGCGTGACGCAGCTATCCATGCGCCATTTCTGCGTACCAACCCTAAGCTCTGCAGGGTCCACGTCGAGTTCCCGGGCCGCTGCGACCTTCAGGAATTCACCGAAAGACGTAATGGCCGCGCCGGCCGCTTTTTGGCCCTCGACGTCCAAAACGCCATTGTAGCCCACGCCCGGCAAGTTCTCGAGAAGCATCGTCATGACGTCCGTCTTGAACACGGCGCCAATGGCACCTTCCGCTTCCGGATCACCGTCGAGCTCGGGATAAGGTTGGCGATCGCGGTAGAGGTGCTCGTCGTTCACGATCATCGCGTTGTACTTCCGGCGGAACTTGTAGAATTCTCCACCGTTGTCATTGACCAGTGCGATCGGTTCGTCCGATGCAAGCGCCACGCGGGCCGGGCCAAGGGAGAAACCGTCATCGTACTTCGGCTTGAAGGCAAGTACCGGGGGTGAGAGCGAGGGACCACGTTGGCGCTGGCCATCGTAGTCACGCGGCTGCCCCGGGGTCGTTATGAAACCTTTCGGCTGGTAGAGGTCGAATTTCATCGCGAACTGACCGCAAACCTCGCAGGTCTCCTCGACGCCTTGCATGATGTGGCCGCAATCGGGATCGCTGCACTTCGAAAACTCGAGGCTCGGACCAAGCGGATCGGGGTCGCTTTCCACCCGGCCACGGATTTCCCGAAGCAACTCGAACCCACAGGCCGTGTGGATTTGCTTGTCCTTGGGTATCTCGGAACCGGGTGAGAAGGCCCAAACCGCATGGTCCAGTGCCCGGTCACTCAACACCATGTCGTCAAGACGTGCGTCGCGCTTGTACTTGAAAAGGTTCCGGCTTTGCGTCGGGAACCCAAACATTGGAAGCACCCCAGCCGTCGCGAGGCGCTCGCTAAGTTCAACCTGGATGTAACGGCCGTCGGAAACAACGCTGGAGACGTGATCCGCCAACTCAGCCCGGCAATAGCTCTCTATCTTGGCA
Organism: Ruegeria sp. YTSC004; assembly: GCF_059609805.1. Taxonomy (NCBI): domain Bacteria; kingdom Pseudomonadati; phylum Pseudomonadota; class Alphaproteobacteria; order Rhodobacterales; family Roseobacteraceae; genus Ruegeria; species Ruegeria sp. YTSC004. Next base: position 15,948 of record NZ_JBXWMJ010000004.1, on the reverse strand, counting down.
GGTTGGTCTTCCGCGAGTGGCGCGAGGTAACAGAGTGCCTCCACCACCTCGTCGACGCCGTGGTCGACCGTAAGCCATGCAGAGATATCCGCCTTGTAGACCGTTTCCCATTCCGCGGCCTTGCCAAAGGCGCCATGCGTGCTGGCCGAGCCAACGGGCGGTTCATCCAGTGACGAGAACGCGCGTCGAAGACACTCTGCTGCCGCGACGCGCTTCACGATCTCCGGCCTCGAAAGGTCAAGGTAAGGCTGCGGCGGGGTATCGCCCGTGATCCGTTCCGGGTTGCCGTAGTAGAAGTCGTCGTGCGAGCCACCACGACAAATGGTGAGCGCGTAGGAAAAACTCTGTCCCATGCGCCCGGCCCGACCAACCCTTTGCTGGTAATTAAACCTCTGCGGCGGCATGTTGGCCATCATCACCAGCTCCAAGGAACCGATGTCGACGCCGACCTCCATCGTCGTCGTGACGCTCAAGGTGTCGATCCCGTGCACGGGTTCAATCTCGTCTTCAAGGAAGGCCTTCTTGAAAAGGCGTTGGCGTCGTCGCTGCACGGAAAGCGGTTTCGTCTGGCCCGTCAACTCCTCGACGTTGAGCCGGTGCGCTGGTTCTTCCGACAGCCAACGGTAGTAGTCGTCTTCGGGCCCCGAGATTGGCTCGAACCCCGTGGTCGTGCAGTTCACCGAGGTACACGCCTTGAGCGCGACGTTGGCCGAAACCCGTGAGCACCTGTTGCACCGGTGCAAGCCGTCGAGAATGGGCACAAGCTCCAGTTTCAGGCTCGAGTAGCGACCGACCTGGATGACCCAGTTCTCGTTCACGATACCCTCGTCGCGCAACAACGCTCCGATGATCTCGCCAAGATCGGACGCGTCACGGTTAAGGGAGGGGGCAACCTTTTCGACGTAACGCCGAACCCCTGTTGGGATGTTGGTCGAAGATTGGCTGCTGCCACCACCCTGGTAGAGCCTCGCTTGGCCTAGCAAGCGGATCACGTTTGCCAGCAAGTCCCTGGCATCGTTGGCCGCCATTCCCAGCCTCGTCGAGTGGTCTCCTACCGGGCAGGCAAAGGCGAGTCCAAGGGATTCCAGGTCGCGTCCACCGGCATCGAAAAGGGCCGCGGCAATGAGCGAGGACAAGGTTTCCCTGATTTGCTGCCTGCCCTCGTTTTCCACAGAAGGGTCAAGCCGGGTCACGGGAGCCGGTCGGGTTTGATCAAAGTAACGCCACCATGGCTCGTTACCGATCTCTTGCTTGGAGGCGTCGGTGCCCGCGGGGTTCTCGCCAAGTGCCAGGAGATCGTTCATGACCCCGGAAACAAGAGCACTCCAAGATATACCCCGGGCATTGACGACGTTTTCCTCGAAGGTTCTGACGAGCGCGTCCTGGTCCGCGTTCGACATGGACATCGATTGCATGAGCAAAGCGGTCTGAAGCTCAGGCCCCTGCGCCTTGATTGCCGTTGCTATTTCCCCCCCCCGCTTGTCGAGGACTTCACCTTTTTGGATCTTCGCGGCTGTTGATCTCGCGTCGTCGACGGTGAAGTTGGCACCCGGTTTCAGGGCCCGGAAGACAAGTTGCCTTAAGAGTGACCGGAAGTGGTTGAGTTCGAGCCCCGCGGCAACATCCGCGGCATCGTCTCGGCTGTCCGTGAACGCGATCATCTGTGCGGTACGTTCGGGCGTGCCAAGCTTGGTTGACGCACGGTCGGCAATTACCTGGGTCGTGACGTTCAAACCCGTTCGAAGGCCTCTTATAGGGCTGTTCACACGGCTCCCTGAGAAAAAGGCCTTGAGGATCCTTTGCTGACTTTTCTTGGACTCGCAGGCCGGGCACTTCTCCGGAAGGGCGGGCGCGTTCACGTCCCCCGGGCAGGTAAACAAGGTACCTGTCGGCGTGTCTCCGCGCTGGGCTTTCTCCAGGAGCCCGTAGAGCGGATCGTAATTGGCGGCGGCGTATCCAAAAGTTTTTTGTTTCTTCGTGCTAGGCTCCGAGTGCTGCCAGGTTGGGGTGACCCCGGCATCCACCTGTTTGCCCGGCCAGTACCATCGGAACTTGAAATGCGGCCGCTCGTTGACCAACCCGGGTACGGTGCTCGAAAGATCCGTCGGACCGGATTCCAAGAAGACTTGCCCGTCCTCGGCTCCCTCCGCCCGAGGCGTCACGTAGCCACCGAGATATGCTTCACCGCAGTCGTAGCAATACAGCAGTTCAAGGACTTGCCCGCCGCAGCCGCACTTGATGGCCGGGTGCTTGAACAGTTTGCCAATCTTGCGCTCCGGGTCACGGAAAGCGTCTTCGACCTGGTCGCAGTCGGGGTTCGAACAAGCCCACATTCCCTGAATTTGACGCAAGAACATGTGGGAACGAAACGAGGGATGTGGCTCCTTGAACGACGGGGAGTCTTCTCGCGCGGCCGCGTGAAGGACGGCCTGGAAGACGGTATCGTTTCCATGTTCACCGAGCAGGCTTTGCTTAATCGCGCCAAGCCTCGCCGGCACGATCGCGTCGTCTTCTTCCCGTCTGCCGGCTGCGCGACACGCGGCCCCGAGCGCCTGCCGGGGCGAGGCAATGCCGATGATCTCGTCGAGCGCGTCCTCGTCTCCCGCGATCGCCTCATCGGCCAGGGGAGCAATTTTACTCGAGTCGATCGGCAATGTCGCTTCCGGAATGCGCGGCTCGCCGGGAAAAACCTCGAACGTATTTCGGTCCACGCCGAAGAATTGCTCGAGGTATTCCTTGCCCTCCTCGCCATCAAGCGACGCGCTCGTACCAAGGCAGCGCAACTGTGGCGATCCCGGTTCCAGCCCAAGTCGCATCAACAAGTTGCGGATGACGAGTGCAACTTCCGTTCCCGCGGTGCCCCGGTAACCGTGCAACTCGTCGACCACCAGGGAGAAATGGTTGTCCGCCGACGCCGCGAGCCAGTCACGGGTCTGTTGGAACAAGCGTGCCTCGTGCTCGCGCATCAGCATCACGTTCAACATCGAGACGTTGGTGATCATGATGTCGGGCGGCGCATCGATCATGTCCCACCGGGTCAGCATCTCCCCGCAGGAAGGGTCTTGAAACTGGCCGCGAATCTCCTCGTCTCGATCTGCAAGCCGTGCTGCCTCGGTCTCGATTTGCTTGATGTCGCGGGCAACTTCCTTGACGATGCGGCGACCTTTGGCGTCCAGGTGTCCACCCGGGTCAAACGTACCGCCCGGCGTCGCGCCCGTGTATCGCCCAAAGAAGAACATGGGCGCCCCGTGAATGTCCCGCGCACGCGTCGCCGCCCGTCGCAAGCGGGAGACCTGGTCTTCCACGAGGGCATTCGTTGGGTAAAGTAACAGCGCGCGAAGTGCCGGTTGGGGACCGTTCTTGATCCTCGATCGACTTCCCCGCCACGTGCTCGTGCTGCCCCAGTTCTCGTTCCACCATTCGTGCAACCCGCCCTGGCCAACGCCACTCAACCGTTCCCTGAGAAGCCGCGCGATCACGGGAACCAGGAAGCTCTCGGTCTTGCCCGAACCCGTGCCCGAGGTCACGACAACGTTCCGCTTGGTGGCCGAGTTCGAGGCCAGCGATGTTTCGAGTGACTGCGCCTGGTGCTTGCGCAAATCGTAGTTGGCGCCAAAGACGATCTTGCCTAGGTGCTCCGCGACCGCCGGCGACAGGCCCGCTGCAGCGCAGGCCTCGGCAACCGGCACCTCGGACGGGTAGGCCAACACCGCTTCCAGCAGGATCTCCTGCGCGGTCAAACCGGGTTCGTCGAGCAAGTCGCGCCGTTCACGCATGAGGTACTCGTCACGCAGCCAGAACGCGCTGTCGTAATACTTGTGGTAGGCTTCCTGGATGTAGTCGAGAACCTCTCCCGGCGTTGCTTTACCCAATGCTATCGTCCTTTCCATACATCTTGTCCAAGATGGCTGCGCCAACCCGCGGGTCGACGCGCTCGTAGACAACCCGCCCACCGTCCCTTCTCGGCAGGGACCCGCCCGAAACGACGAGCGCCCGCGCGAATAGCCATGGGGGTTCAACTCCGAGGGCCGCTGTGAACCTGCCCGTGGACATGTCGTACCCGTGCAACCAGCGCCCCTCTTCTCGCGCCGCGAATGTCTTGGCGACCTGATGGCCAACTTGCCTTGTCATTCCATCCCGGTCCCGGAAAACGTAACGCGTTCCGTGCAGCCCAATCCTGTAGGCCCCCTGCCCGTCCAGTTGTTCGACCCTGCGCCAGCGAGCCTTCACCGTGTCGTACTTGGCAAGCCCATCGGCTTGCTCAACGTGGACCGGGGTTGCTTGTTCGAACACGTCCATGAACGACGGTAGTCCTCGGGCGATCGACGCGGCAAGGTTGCGTGCGACTCCGACCTTGCGCCCGTGGGCGTCTTCCACGGTCTCCAGCAAGGCCTCAAGGTCCATCCCTCCAAGGCCCGTCCAACGGTGCACCGTCACCTGGTTTGGGTCCTTACAAGGTGCATGAACCGCCCCCCCGGACGACAATGCAGAACTCATCGCTTCAACGAGATTGCCCGACTGGAACCCGGCAAGGTAACCATTGCCATCCATGCCTATGACCAGGGCGGGTGGCGCCACTGACCAATCGCCACCTGTCGCGTTTAGGCGTCCTCGCATCTCGACATGCCCAAGGGAAAAAAGATCGCTTGCAAGGGAATGGGCAAACCACGGTTCCGGCGATATCGCCGTCGCGAGTCGTTGGAACGCAGGCCAAGAGCCGTGACCCAGGTAGCAAAGCCCATCGAGTACCGCGTCCGCCGAAACTCCCTCGTGACCCGTTTCGGAGACTTGCGCGGTGTCTTCCCCGCGTTTCGCCGAGCGACGCGCCGGGGCGAAAACCTGGTGCTGCGCCATTTTCTTGGCATTGCCCTTCGCAACTTCCCGGGTACGCGAAAGCGCCTTAACCTGGCAATCCTTGCACTCTGCCATCTTGGCGTCGTAGCGGTCGTCCCCTTTCTCAAAAGCCTCGTAGACCCAGTAATGGTATCCCCGGATGACGCAGCTTTCGCTTGCCACCACGGCCGCATCGCTCGAGTGGCACCATTCCAGGTCGCTTGCCTCTTCCAATGTTCCCTCGGGAACTTCACCAGCGGTCCCTACCCCGTGATGGATGACCCCAACGGGAACATCATCCAGCGCGCCGTTCAGAACACAGCCCTCGAGGTTTTCCGGCGCCCTTTCGAATTCGATCGCGGGATCCAATGCAAACCCGTTGCCAAGATGCGCGTGGTAAAGCCGCTTGCTCCCAAGCGGTCGTGGAATATCGGCGGACCGAAGGGAAAAGGACGTCTCCGCAAGTTCCGTCGACTTGTGTTTGACGACCGCCCGAAGGTTCGTTCCAGCTTCAACGCAAGAAGCGTCAAGGCTTGCTTCCATGAAGTCACCAACGGCGCCTTCCTTCGCTATCACCTCGTCTTTCTTACCGAATTGTTCGCGAATGACCTCGATCGTCGATCCTAGTTTTTCCGATGTTGCCTCCACGTGGGGTGGGGCGGCAACGTGCCAGGTCCCATGCCCAAGCTTCAAGCCATCCACGCAGGCAATTGCCGCGGCGCTGGCAATGGGACTCAATGCGTGGAAATTGTCATGGGCATTGTCGACCGCCCGGACGACCTCGACACCGCGCAGGATGCACCAACCCTCCGGAATGCCGGCCATGTCATTTGTTCGAAGAACTGAATGCCCCGGTCTTGCGCACTTGGATAGGTGTCCTTCTACCTTGTCCAGCCAGGCCTCGTGGCACAGGATCGCGTGTTCCTCGAAAAGGCTGACCCGGGATACCTCCCGGTATACGGGACCGTCCGGGGCCCGGGCAAGGGCCACGATGGGCTTGGCGATGTAGCCGTAGTTGACGCCGCTAGTAACACCCGTGAACGACCGGGATTTCAACAAGAGCATGTCGAGGTTGATAGACCCAACCGGCCCTAAGAACCGTGTTCCCTGCTCCAATCCATCCTCAAGGAAGAGTTGATCCCCTGTCTCCGTGCCAGCGCCGGTTTCTTCCAGAGCCTCGGCCTCACCACCCCTGAACACGGCCAAGGACAGTCTTGCACGTTTCTTGGGGAACCCGGTGAAACCAACCTGCCACTGCAGGCGCGCCTTGCGGGGACCGGCTCCAGTTACGCCCGCCGTCCTTTCCCAGGTCTCGAAGGCATCTAGTGCGGCGGAAACAACCCGTGGCCTCAGGTCGCTGGATTGCCAAAGCTTGCGAAGCCAAGGAGTTGGGCCGGTGGCCCCGTGCGAAGACATCCAATCGTGCACGAGCAACGCCATTTCTGCATCCGGCACCGGTTCGCCCGGCTCGAGGTCGTATTTCTCGAACAGCCCTGAGAGGCGTTTCCTGTCCGCGTCCCGAACGAGCGCTTGCGACAGGCCGAAACTCGCGTATTTCCAATGGCCGATGACCGCGCGCGCGGTCGGCCTGCCGAGCTGGAAGTCGTTCTCCGCAAGCCACATGTTCAAGGCACGCCAAAACTGGCGCGTGGACTTGGCATATTGCCGAAGCTTTTGCTGGAATGTCGCGTCCTTGACCCCGAGAAGTTCGAACAATCGTTCCGAGTAGTTGTTCGGTGAAAAATTCTCGTCGGTTCCCATTCTCTCCGCCGCGATCGAAAGCGCGCAGAGCAGCGCCGTGAACGGTGGTGGGTCTCGACGGCCTTCAAGGCTCCATTCCAACAACCACCTCGCCTGGTCGACGTAAGGGTCGCGCTTGTCAAACCTCAGGGATCGTGCGGCGGTCAGGCCAATGAAATCGCAAAGCTCGTCCGCATCAACGCCCAAGGCCTCGGCGACCAGCTCCTCGGCATCGCCCTCGAGATCGAGGTAGACCGGGAGCATTTCGAAACGCCCCTGGAGGAAAAAGTCATTTAAAGCACTATTTACGGAATTGTATTCTTGGTCTTCCATTCGTGATCTTTGCGAAAAGCGCGCCTCGTTTCTTGGTCGGCGTCGCGAGAGATGAAAATTCTTTCTTGCAACCCTAGGGTTTAGAGGTTCGAATTGTAAACCACTTACATGGATTGTGTCGGAGCGTAATTGGTGGTCGCGGCCATCGATATGATATCGATCAATTTCCGCTGGTTGCCGGTAATCCAATCACAACACGATGGCCGTCCAGTAATTGTGAAAGGCGCGCTAGGTATGCCCCATGAATTCACTTCCCTTAGGTACCCGCTCCTAAGGCTCCAGGAGGCCGAGTATTTCCTCGCACAGCTTTCGACCAAGGACGGTTCGGAGTTTCAATTCCATCTCAACGCATTCTTGAGCGCAGGTCGTAGCGTCACCTTCGTGCTGCAGAAGAGCATGAAGCGCGTTCGGGGTTTCCCCGAGTGGTACGAAGGACAACAGTCGACGATGAGGTCGGATGCGGCGATGGGATTTTTTCTCGAACTCAGGAACATCTCGCAAAAGGAGGGTCCCGTTTCGGTTGTTGGTGGTTCTGCCTTGCACGGGTGGACCCACCGTTTCGCCGGGAACTCGGTATCAGTACCCCGCGAACTCGTCGGAAAAGACGTGGTGTCTGCCTGCGCAGAACATCTCGCAAAGCTCGGAACGTTGCTTCTGGAATGCCATGCGCGGTTCCCTTACGACTGTTGTCCGGCGACGGCCCTTAGCATCGAGGGGATGCAGGTCTTGGGCTATGACTTGGATGACATTGCCCATAGCCTTGGTTTGCCAAGCGGCTATCTGGATGTTGCCGCCGACACACCGATGGCCGAAAAGCTGGCTTACTTGGCCAAGGAATTCGAGCCCTTGGAAATCGATGATCTAAAGCGTCTCGCATCAGGGCAGTTCTTGCGGGGGGACCAACCCTTGGTCTTGCCACCTTCCGATGAGTGGGATCTTGTTGATGACATCGCGGAAATGCTTGAAGGCAAGGGAAACATGCTGTGTTTGACGTTGATCGACGTGATGTTGCCGCTGTCGTCCGTGTTGACGAAGAGCGCGCCGCAGCGGTCCCAGAAGTTCTTGCCGTCTTTTTCGCCGGATTTGACGTTCAGTTTCAGAGTTTGAGTAGCCATTTTTTGATCCTCACTTTGAGTGTTTCGATGAACATGACCAAAGCTGGCACCAAGGGGCTGTCAGCGAGAAACTTGCCTCGCGAGGAATGCGCGGGCGCAGGGGAATTTTCTTGTTGAAGCGGGGCTTGAACCGCGTCCAGCACGGCTGCCCGCTTATGTTCAGCAGTCGGAAACACGGCACTGAGGAATTGAGTTTGGTCATCAATCTCTGGGCTGGCCCGTCAAAGCTGGCCTGGAACGCTGCAACTACTGTACTGGGCTTGCAGATTGCTCTGCATTCAATATGACCCACAGATCATAAAGCGGAAATATGATCTGCGGATCATACGGCATCGAAGGCAGCCGCCCGACGCCGTACTCCAGCAACAATGGCTTCCGCCAATGGCAGTGGAAACCCATCCGGCAGGTCGGCTAGTGTTTTGTCCAAGACGGATTCAAGCCCTATCGCGACGTCCGACAAGACCTCTTCCGCCAGCGCCACACCAAAGCCTGCCGCCTTCGCAGCCTGTAGGAAATGGCGAGGCACCACCTCATTGATCCGATAGTGCCCGTCGACCGCCATCGCGAGGCGCATCCGGTTCTGGCGGGTTTGACCGTCATCCACGGCTTTTTGCGCGCTCAGCACGTCATAAAGCGGGGTCATAAGGAAACCACCAGGGAGCAATGCGATGCTGAAATTCTTCGCATGCCCGTCCGTCGCGCCCAAGAGCCAGAACAGCACCTGCGCGCGAAAGAACGCGCGTTGATCTGCCTCGGGGGCATCACTTCCAGTCAGTAATCCGATCCCTTCGGTGATCCCTGGCCCGCCGTCCATTTGATACTTCTGGCTGGGTGGGACAGTCAGCGCTTGGCAAAAATCTTCCTGCGGCAGGCGGATCAATCGGCCATCCTTAGTCCAGCGCCGATCGAACCGCGTCACGACAAGGCTTCGCACGTCTTCGAAGTCGGCAATCTCGACCTCCGCCACATCCATGCCCATGGCGCGGCAAAAGTTCATGCAGAAATACTCGTTTTCGACGCTGTCGGATAGATCAATCCCTGCGGGCAGAACGCCAAGCTGCGTCTTGAGGATATGTGTCGTTGGGGTGAGCCCCGATGGACGGATCCACGCGCCTTCGTGGCGCAGCAGCGCCGTTTTCTCCTGCGCCCCTGCGATAGAAATGCGGAAGTCGTCTTCCTCGTCCAAGCCGAGCGGAGCGCTCGCGAGATTGCGCAGCATATCGGCAATCTGCGCCTCAGACACGGGCTCCCCCTCGAGTGTGCCGTCCTCTGGGACCTCACCAGAGACGAACTGCAAGGCCCCTACGCAATCGCGCCCGATTTTCTCCAGCATGTGCCAGGCGTCCGTACCGCCTGCACGCACCCGAGCGGCTACGCGCTCTCGTATCGCCTGATTGTCGGGCAACAGGTTTTCCAAGTAGGCGATAACAGGGCCACCTTGGTGCGCCTCTTCACGCAAAGGCAGCGAAAGCGAAATGGGCATGGCGTGTTCCCACGACAGCCAGTCCGGATCATAGGTGAAGTTAATTGCGCCCGAGCCTGCGAGACGCAAAGCCCCCACCAGCCTTCCATTCAGAAGCACCTGCATCGTGCCGCTACGCCCGCGTTTGGCCATCAGAAGATATCCTCAATCTCAAGCGAGCCACCGCGCTCCACCAATCGGAACTCAAGCCCAAGAGCCGCCATGACAGCGAGCACCGTGGCGAGCTTGGTTCCCGCGTCGCCATTCTCGAGCGACGAAATCGTCGCGACGCGCAAATTCGTGCGCGCGCTGATATCGCTTTGGGTCCAGCCGCGCGCTTTGCGCGTCCGGCGGAGTGCCTCGCCGATCTGCTCGGCCGTTCGTGCTGTGAGGTCCATGATGCGGCTCCTTTTACGGCGTAGCGTAAATCAAAAATAATTACGCTACAACGTAAATATGCTCAATTTACGCCGTAGCGTAATACTTGAGCAACACTCACGTATGCCGCCCCGCAACGGGCACTTGCTCCGGCGTCACCAGCTTTGATGTGACCAAACCCTAAATCTGCCAATGGATGACTTGGAAAAAATCCCCATACCCCAAACAAACACAGGCGGAGCTCACTCATCCAGCATCTCAAATGCCAAAGCAGCAATTCTCTGAAAGCCCTTCCGTCCAGCGATCTCGTATCCCTGAATGGCATATGCCTTGCGCTTTGCCTTGAAATCCTCCGCAGATTCCTGCGCCAGCTTGTGCGCTTCCTCAAGCTCGCTACTGCCCATTTGATATCCCGTACATGCCAATCTCATCTCAAAGATCGTAGCCCGCCCAAATTCTGCGGCAAAAATGGCCGGTGTCTTTCCAGAGAAAGTCTGGAGCGTCGGGTTCGCGCCCGCAGCAAGGAGAATTTCAAAACATCGATCAGCTCCAACCTTGGCTGCTGAATGCAATGCCGTCCGACCAAGCGCGTCTTGCGCATCGATGTCTACATGACGGTCAACGAGTGCTTTGATCATCTCCACATCTTTTCGCTCGGCCGCCAGCATCAGCGCAGTCTGTTTCAAATAGTCTCGCGCATCCAAAACGTCTGTGGGTAGCAATCTGACCAGCTTCAAATGCGTTGCGGCCATCGAGTTGGCCAGTTCAGAGGGTTCTTTGGGGATCCCGGAATAGGTCGGCATTTGCCGCATCCTCCGCACAAGATCCGGCACCATCTTTGATGTCACAGTGAAGAACGTGTCGCCGCGCACATCTCGCAACTTGCGCTTGAGCTCGCCGCGAAACTGCTTGATGAACCCGCGCACCTCATCCTCTGAAGCGCCCGACCAAAGCAACTCTGAGTATGCGCGAATGATCTCGGATTCTTGTTGAAGCGGCGCTTCGACTTCCACCCCTTCATATGGGCGAACAATGTAGCCCCAGAACCAGGCGGCATGATCGGCGGCAGCCAACCGCATTGAATAATCGATCGGGCCTTCACCAAGTTTCCAGCGAGCAACTACTTCAGGCTCGACTGACTTGCAAAGAAGTCGGAAACTGCGCTCTGCGCTTTTTCTGTTGAAAGAATCCTGAGCAACAGAGAGTGAGAAGTTGAGCTTTGCAATTTCCAGCTTTAGCGGTCCGATAGATCGCGTCATGCACAGGTCCAGGGCCGCTTTTGCATGTTCGCGCGCTTCGTCGAAATTGCCAGACGAGATTGCGTTAAGGGCACATAGATAGAGGAGGTCCGATTCAAATTCGGCAATACGCGATTGGTTTCGTAAATTTGCAATTCCTCGTGCCACAAGGAACTGTCGATCCGAGCAGTCGGAGTCCCAGTCTTCCATAACCTCATCGATTATGTCTTGAATGATCTTTCGCTCTTGCATCCCCTCTGTGTCGGGCTGCCACATTTTGTGTGTTCTGGCATTCAAGTCGTCAAAAATGTCGGGCGACAAATTGCCATCCGGTAGACTGTTGAAAAGCAGGGATAAAAATTTCGCCACAGTTTCTGGCGCGGGCAAATTTCCTTTGTTGTCATTTGTGATAGCGGAGAACACACTATTCTTTGCCCATTTTGGGAAAGATTCAGAGAAACTCCTTCTCTCTCGCTCTACCGAAGGGTCGTGGCTTTCCAAAGTGGCCTCGTGGCTCCACCTGAAGAGCTCGATCAATTGCAACGCCTTGTTGCGCATAGGATCCGCGTCATTCGGCTCAACACCAGGCGTCAAAAAACCAACAAGATCTTTGTAGCTTTGCTCGATCGCACGCGCCCAAAGCAACAATGAGCGAAGCTGCGATGTCGACAAATGAACTTCGTCAGAGTTCTTGTATGAAAATTGATAATCGTCACCGAACCATTCCATGATCTTAGAAATAGCTGGTGTCGTCCGGCCTGACTTCCAGTTCCTCACATTGCGTATCCATCTGTCAGGTTTTGCACTCGCTTCATCACCTGCAGCATTGTCGCTGTTTTCGCTTCCAGCTTCATCAACCTCCTTGGAAAAAACCTTAACCAAAGGGCCTTCAATTTTATCTAACCACCACGACAGCGTTGCCTCGACCGGCAAAATTAAACGATTTGGGTTTGCAGGATCTTGATGCGGCAAAAACCAAAGGTCGTCTTCGGGCATCTGAGGCAAGAGCGGCTCATCCTGACACCAAAAACCCCACGTTCTTCCAAGGGCGGGCATAAGGTCAAACGCAAGAAGCACCCAAAGCGCCTGCTGCGGAGTTGCCGAATATGTCCGCGTGTGAAGTTCGAGCGCATCCAGACACTCCATCTGCTTGTAGACCTGTTCAAATGCATCGCCCCAAAGGCGTGATGAAGCTTCGAGCCCCCAAGACTGACGAAGCAGGTCAAATAACTCAAGCGTTCGGTCCGTCCCTCCCTCCAAACGCATCTCCGAGCGTGCGTAGCGGCGGCGTTCTGAGTGCTGCCAATCGGGCGCGCAAAACAATGACACAGCGTAGAGGAGTGCGGAGTGTGACGTCGGGAGTTGAGCTATCGGCTGAGTGTCGGACACGGTCACACCTCGGCTCGTTGGCGATGTAGCCTGGATAGTTCAGCCTTCACGTTCCGAAACGCCCGTCGATCACTCGGCGTTCGGGAGAATACCAGCAACCCACCACCGGCCAAGAAAAGCTTAGCATGCTTCTTTCCGGCGACATATCGCGCCCCGGACTTCACTTCCTCTGCAATCACTTTGTTCAACTCTTTGTCTTTTGAATAATACACTTTGCACCTCGATAACGGGATGGCAGTACAACCACCATCCCAATCAGTTATTCACTAGCTGTCGTGGCTATGCCTTTTGCTGCAGCCTTTCGGCATGCTGCGCACAGCTGACTACAGGTTCCTTACTTTCCCTTAGGAGGATTGTTTCCGCGGCCAGAACCAGATTTGTTTCCGGTGGTAGACGGGCCATTCGTAGGGCGTGGGTTTGCCATATCTTTTTCCTTTTCGTTGATCGATTTTCCACCTCGCAACTGAATGTCGCCAGGCATAAGAAAGAGATAATTGAAGCCGCCCCCATCCGTGAGGAAATCGGAGATACAGTCGCAAAACTGATTTTATGGGCGGCGAGAAATGGTCGTAGGATCATGCCTGCAGCCCCGCAGCGCGGACCTGTTCGGGCGTCACCAGTTTTGACACGATCAAATCCTCGATCTGCCGGTTGGTGATGTGGCGGCACAGAGGATGACGCTCGTGAATCCACTCGGCAAGGCTCGCACGGACTTTGGCTTCGGCCTCTCGAGCCTTCTCGCGGTCGGCCTGGATCTGGGCCAGTCCCTTCTCCCACCGGCGCATCTTGAACCAGTTGTCTGAGAAACAGACCTTGCTGCGCGTGTAGCCCTCGCTTTCCTTGGCATAGGCTTTGACCGCCTGCTTCAGATCCTCGGGCTTCACCCCGGCCTTCACGGCTGCTGCGATCAAACGCAGACTGGTCCGCCGGTCTCGGATCCTGTCTTCGGGATAGGCCGCCAAGATCTTCTCAGATTCAAGATCTTCAACCTCCACCGCCGCCTCGCGCCTGCGCGTAGGTGGTTTATGGATGGTTTTAGGATGGTTTGGGGTCCACCGTGAACCCCGTACCCCGTTCACCGTGGACCCCGTACCGGGTTCAGGCTGGACGGGGTTCACAGTGACCCCCGTCTCAATATCGGGCTCAGCCGTGGGTTCGAGCGCGGCCACGCGCTCCAGAACAATGCGGTAAATGACGGTGTAGCCGTTCTTGCAGTGCCGCCGCCCCGTCTCGATCAGAATGCCTTCGCGCAGGAAGTCGATGATGGTGCGCTTCACCGTGCTTTCGCTAAGCTCTGTGTGGCGCTGGATCGTCCCCTTGGAACACCAGATGCCCGAGCCATCATCGCTCGCCTTGTCGGCCAGGAACATGATGATCTGCTTGCGCGCGGCGCTGCCAAAGCGGCGCTCGGCGCATTCATTTGCGATGCGCCAGCTCATTGAACCACCTCGCCAGTTAGAGGCCATGAAATAGCGGACTGAGCGTTTGCGGTGCAGCACTGGCTCATGCTAATATGCTTTGAAAGCTGACAGGCTTTTTCTATTTGGCCCCGGTTCACAGTTGCCGCTGTGACGGGGCCTTTTTCGTTTTGAACCGGCGAAATTGGCTTTGAAACTTTCGCTTTTTGTTCACTTTTTGTCAGGGGGTGTTTTGCACCCTTAACCTGTTGTTTTCGCTGTCTCTTTTTCTGGATTGCAAATCCGTGTACACCGGTTCGATTCCGGTACTCGCCTCCAAAATCGGACCGAAACAAAGCTCGCTCGAAAAATTTACTTATTTTTTCCAGTTAGTTACTCAAAAATTCAATTGACTGTCGTCAGAAATCCCGCAACAGAGACTAAATCGAACCGTTTAACGGAGCGCGCGAGAGGATTGCAATGGGGATCGTCAATGCCCGAGGGCGTTACTATTGGGTGAAGCGCGTTCCCAAGCGTTTCAAAGGACTTGTTCGCGGCCAAGATGGACAACCGATCACCCAGGTGCGACAAGCCCTTCATACAGACAGCAAAGCTGAGGCATTGGCTAAAGCTGCCCAAATTGAGGTCGCACGAATGGCGGAATGGGAAGCTCTGGCCGCTGGTGATAGCGGCACGGCCCGCGCGCACTACGAGTCGGCAAAGAAACTTGCTGGAGTGCGAGGTTTTCAATATCGCGCACTGAACACCCTACTTAGTTCGCCAATTGAAGAAATCGTTGGTCGACTAAATTCCCTTGGCACACCTAAAAAGCTTGAAACACCCGAAGTAGTCCGAGCCGTTCTTGGGACTGTGCCGGTCACTCGCCCTGATCTCGAGAGTGTCCTCAATGAGTACATCGACCTAACTAAAACCCGTCACTTGAGTAAATCAGACGCGCAAAAGCGCCGTTGGAAATTGTCCAAAGAGCGGGCAGTCAGGAACTTCGTCTCGGTCGTGTTCCCATCCCATTCACCGCCGATTGATCAAATCACACGCTCAGATGCGTTGAAGTTTCGGAATTGGTGGTCGAAACGCATCGAGACTGATGGCCTGGCAGCACAAACTGCTAACAAGGACTTTGGGCACTTGGCAGAGATTTGGGGAACCTGGTGTGAGCTAACCGCGACCCATCTTGAAAACCCGTTTTCCAAGTTGGCTCTGGACGGCGCAAAGGAGATACAACGCCCATCTTTCAGCCGAGAATGGCTTCAGGACCGACTATTGGCGAAAGGAGCGTTTGACGGTTTAAATTCAGAGGCAGCCGATATCCTGCTGGTCATGATCAACACTGGCCTAAGGCCCTCCGAGGTCACGGACGCACCCCTTGAGGACTTCTGTATTCAAGAAAACATACCTTTTATCAGAATTGCCCCCAATGGGCGCGAGTTGAAAGTTGCACATACACGGCGCGAAATTCCGCTACTGGGCGCGTCCCTAGAGGCCGCGCGACGATTAGTAGCGCGTGGCGGCATCCAGAAATACGTCCGCAAAGCTTCGGGTTGGTCAGCGTTAGTCAACAAATACATGGGGAACAATGGCTTGAAGGAAACGCCGCGCCACACTGCTTATAGTTTAAGACACTACGTTGAAGATGCGCTTTTACACGCAGGCGTAGACGACCGGATACGCGCCGACATCCTTGGACACAAGTATCATCGTCCTGTTTATGGAGATGGCGGCGGCCTCGTAGGTCGTCGCGATGCTTTAGACAAAATCGCTCTTTAGGCGGCCATTCAAATCCAAGGGTTGCCCAATCTCCGTCAGTTGCTGGCATTCCCAATGCGCCGCCTTCCCCGTTGGAAAGAAAATCGGAAACAACTCACGGTCGACCGGGGAGTTTCCAACACTATGGGCCAGCTTCCCGAACCGCGATGCAAACATGTGCCGAATGAGCAAGCTGCTTAATGCCTTGGGCATAACACTCATGCGCGGCAAAGCAGTCTTTGGTTCAGCGCTATTGGTCTATTTGGTCAGTGCCCAGCTTGGTTTGCCCGGACGAGACA